>JANQLS010000188.1 GCA_028280485.1 Planctomycetota bacterium | reverse complement strand
AGGATTCGCCAAAATTGAAATCACCAACCTTCCGAGCCCGAAGATTTATCGAGGGATTTCTTACGATACGCCTTTATCCCTCGCTAAAGCTTCGGGCTTCCTGGGCGTCTTACCCTTCATCTCGCATCGGGTGTGGAGAAAGCGAAATCAAATCCCCTCCAAACAATCCAACCCGTCTTCATTCGGACCATCCAGCCCTTTTTCGGGGTAAGGCTGACTCAATGCGGGACCTTCAAGATAGATATGCTCTAGTATATAGACAGCGTCGGCCATCTCGATAACTTCATTATCATCGGAATCAGCGGCATCCTCACAGAGAAGCTCTCCACCGCGGTAGAGGTTCAACAGAACCTTAATCGCGTCGCCAAGCTCCACTTTGCCGTCGAGATTCGCGTCTCCACGGATGAATTTTGGCAGTGGAGAAAGAATAGTGAAAGGAAGCGTCTCCGATGACCTTCCGTCAGCGTTTTCGACTCTGACCACAGTTTCCCCTTCAGGGCCGACAACTCTGGCTTGAAGCTGATTCGGGTCATTTTCTTCATCGAAGATCACGAGGGGCGATTCTTCATCCCCGAAGAATACCCTGATCCCTTCATGGAATTCGACTCCAGAAAGAGTCACCAAGCCCCCATCTCGACCTTCACCGGGTTCAACGCCTTGGAGAACGGGCTCTGGCCAACCGACGGAAGAAGTCACGGTGATCGAATCGGTGGCAAGGACATTTCCATCACCGTCAAAAGCGGTGAACTCTAATTCATTTTCACCGAAGAAGACCGGGATTTGAGCTTGCCAAATCGTACTGCTTCTCCAAAAGAGATCCAGAGGCTCCGTACCGACAAGTATCGTCTCGATGTTCACCCAACCATCTCCTTCGATTTCGACGATGGATTCATCGACATCGAAATCATTCCCACTGTTCGTACGAATCCTAAAGGAAACATTACTGGGAAGTAGAGCATTCATCTGACCTCTTCGGCTGTTCATGAAACTCTTCAAGCCTCCTGGGTTCGATTGACTCGTCTCTTGCCCTACAACCGCATGAACGGCATCCCAAATCGGATACATATGAGCCGAGTTCCACTGATTGTTCATCATGTGGTGAACTGCCCGATTATATTGTCGTCGATAATTCGGACGAGCGATCAGGCGTGAAGTACCCGTATCGGCATTGGGGAGAGTTCGGGCGTTGGCATTCCTCCAGGTATTATCCATATCCCAGGGTAGGAGCTTCCAGCGGCCTTCGATCGAGGCGTAATACATGTAGCAGTTTTGCCCGTTACCGATGCCTACCGTATCCCAATCATCGTGGGCGACACGAGCGGCGATGACTCTCATGAATTGTTCGGTATCTAAGATCTCTGCGATCGCGTCATCGTATTGGGAAGTTGGCGTGTTACTCATCGTCGTCAAAAGATCGAAGAGGGGTTGATAGTCGTCCTCCAACTCTCGCGACCTCAAGTTAAAATTGTAACGGTAACGTTCTTTGTCGGCTCCTTGATAGCTCAATCGACACCAAGAGGTCGACCCCCCGCGGAATCCCCCATTGTCATCGAAGAGGAGTTTTCCGGTGAGCTTCATCAAGATCCCATCCGAATCTTGTGGGAACCACCGTCGAAGGTAATCACCGTTGATGGGCTGAATGTGTTCCATCACCGAGTGCAAACTTCCATTACGGTAGACCTTGATATTGGTGGTCTTCCCTTTAGGTGCAGTAACGTCTTCCGAAGAATTCTTCCACACCATGTGATACGCAGTACGTTCATTTTGACGAACTCCGTAACGACTGATGTTGTAATTTCGGTGCTTCCTAAAACGTTCATCCTTATTAAATCGGAAGCGGAACATACGGGGATTTCCGGGCCTCTGCCAAGGACTTCCGCGGTATCGCACCCCGACGTTTTGATAGATCTCATCGTCTTCAAAGACGAAAGAACCATTTAAGAGTTCATTCGAATGTAGTCGCCGGGAATTGAGTTCGTTGTTGTCGGCATCATTTAAGATGATGCGGTAAACATCCAAAGGCGAGGTGTGTTGGTCATCGTGTTGATACATCAACGTTTTACTAGGAGCGGAGACGGGGAAGGTGTAGGTTTCATCTTCACCATCAGTAGCTTCTATATAGTAGATCACCTTGACTCGGTTGTTATTCCCGGGGATCGTTCCGCCATAAATTCCATCGCCAGCGAAGCCATCGTTATGTGCTCCATCATCGTGCATAGTTACGGTGGAGTAGGCCCCATTGGGTGACCCAGTTCGATAACGAATCCTGGCCGAGTCGACGCCATCGATATCGCGAATATGAGCGGTGATGTTAACGGCCTGCCCTGCTAAGGGAGCTGCTTTATCTTGCTTCACATCGCTGATGACCGGTCCCAAGTTATCGACCTTGATACTATTGGGTGCTCCCGGAGTTCCCTGATCTTGGGGAATGGCAATTCGCTGAATGTGAGCCATGGAATTGTTATAACCCGCAAAGTGCATCAAATTCGCTCCGCGGATCCACTTTAAGGCCATGGTTACTTGAACGGTACCCGAACTCAGTGAACTCAAATCATCCTCGATACGATTGGCTCTCGTATCTCCACGACCCGTGGCGATGACTTCGAGGCAACCATTTCCTGCGAAGGAATCGGAAGTGATCCGTCGTGATTGAATGTGGTTTCCTTCGATACGCCAACCGGATGTATTGGAATCGAATGTTCCATTCGAGATATAAGTAGAACCACCGCGGGTTAATTGAATGGAGTCAATTCGAACGATGCCCTCATCGCGCATTCGAATGTGAAATTCATGCTCTTGTTGAGCGGCATAGGTAACCGAATAGTTCACCTGTTGCCACTGAGACTTCTCAGATTCATCGCTATTCGCCCAGGCTGCAGGAGAAGAGTTGTCTGCAAAGGGATCGAGGAGTTCGAGGGAAGCTCCCCCGCCATCCGCCCACTTCGGCCACTTACCACCTTCACCGTAGCGAACTTCATCAGCTACGTTTCCAAGAGGATCGACCAATCGGACTCGCTCTCCCCCGTTGGATAGAGTTCCTTCCCAAGGACCGAGAATTCCCTGAATAAAATAAACGCTTTCATGAACGTTCACATTTCCCGCAATGACGAGATACTCATCCGGTTCGATCGTCGTACCGTCGGGAAAAACAAAGTCGACTCCACGATCAAACTCAAAGCCGGTGAGGTCGACGGCTTCTTCTCCGCGATTGTAAAGCTCGATAAACTCCGTCTCCAAATTCCCAAAAGCGGGATTGAAAGGCATCGGATTGTAATGGAGTTCGTTGATGACAATGCGGGTTTCAAAAGCGTAGTCATTCGCAGCCCCAAGAGTAGGCGTATCAGAATTGACCCACTGAAGGCTTCCATCAGGGATTCGGGCCTCAGAGGTATCTTCTAAGTGAGGATTGTCGACGATGTCGCTTCCAACATTGACTCCAGATACCACTCGCTCCAAATTAGGTTGAGTTAAAAATAATTGAACCCGAGTACTACTGAGATCGAGGCCAGTAGCTCCTTCTTCAAAAATCAAAAATCCTCGACCTGCGATCATCGTGTCGGCGGGGATCTCAAACTTGTCGAGATCGTCGGGATCATCACTCAAGAAGTAACCACCCAAATTGATCTCTGAACCGCCCTTATTGAAGAGTTCAAACCATTTGGTATCCGAGGTCCGAGAATAAACTTCGTTGAACACGATGGGAACGGCATCGGCAACGGTGTCCGGAGGGATAACCGTTCGACTGATAAGCCTAGGAATAAAGGACGAATCACTACTGTTTAAGGTCGTGTTGTGAATCTGAACTGCGAGTACATTGTCACCCTCTTGAAGCAAGTTCTTGGAAAAACTTTGACCGTCGAAGGATCCGGCTTCTCGCCCGGCAGTTGCGAGGAAGGTATTAGGAAGAACTTGCCCGGTGTTCCCCATGTTGGAAGAGCGACCGATCTCCGTACCATTCAAGTAAGCGACAAAACCATCGTCGTAGTTCACCTCAAAGGTCATTTGATCGAAACCATCGATATCTTCTTGAGTAAGATTAAAGACTTTTCTTGCGGCGAACGATGCGTAGTTATTTCTCATGTCGTTGAGAGTGGTGACATCATCTCCATCGTCATAACCGATACCCGTTCGGCCTGAAGACCAACTGGAGTCATCGTAGGCGAGAGTCTTCCAATCTACGGGTGAGGTGGGAAAAGCAGAGTTTCCTTTGCGGTACCGCCAAAACTCATCGGTGTCGATGATTGTGTTATCGATGATCGTGGGTTCGGTTGGAAAATTGGCTCGCCCGGGAGTTCCCCCCAAGGTGGCACTCGGAACCCAGCTTTCAGGATCATCGGCATCCATATAAGGATTTCGAATGGATAAGGTATGACCCGTTCCATCCGGAGGAACGACCCAACGACCCCGTTCACGGAAATCGACGCTGGCTTCCTCTCCCCCGGCAAAGACATTGAGGACGATCTCTTCTCCACCGTTTTCGAGTCGGCCTAAGTAATTTCCGATGGTATTGGTGATACCGTAAGCAGCTTGAATCGCATCTTCATCAGCGCAGACGACTAAATATGATCGCCCCTGCAACAGAGTATTCTTGGGAAAAGTAAAGCTGATCCCCTCGACGAATCGATAACCGGAGATATCTTCAACCACGGGAGAAGTGTTATAGATTTCAATGAATTCTAAAGTTTCTTCAGGGCCGGGTGGGTTGAAGTTGAGTTCGGTGATGACGATGTCTGCTTTTACCGTCGATAGGATTAAAGCGAAAAACATCAAAGCGAATAGAAAGACTTTGTTTGTATTTGTAGACAAAAGAGAGATCCTGGATGGAATCGACATGAGTCTTCTTAATCTTCCCTAAGGGTTAGCGCGCTTCTCGAAGTTCATGCTTTGTCTTCAAATATTGGTCTTCAATTATGAAGAAACTCCCGAGCATCTTAATAACCTCTTAACAATCCGAATCGACCGCGATCACGGATAGAATCGGAAGAGGAAATGCGGGAGCTATCTCGAAGAATGAACTCGAGGTTGATATGTGTAGGAATGCCCACTCAAACGTCTCGGCATGCTCAATGGCCCCTACTCTGAAAAGGCACAGATCCGAAAAGGCACAGTTCTGAAACAGCTCAGGATATAGGGTTAGAACATGCGCTTACTCATAAACCCAAATCCCAATTCTAAAGGGCTTTGTGATTTCTGTCGCTATTTATTCAGCAAGTCCTACGGGATCTTACAAAAAGAGCTAAATTGAAGAAGAGCGCTGAGATATCGATTTTTTACCTTCCCTCTTTCCTCCCCTCGATTTCAAAGGTAAGGTAACGAGTTCATAGCCGGGAGAGAAGATATTCACCCGGGCCAATTCGGCGAAGAGATCTTGAACACAAAAGCCGACAAACCTTTTTAATTAAGTACGTTACGGAATTCCCCATGGGACAAGAGAAGTTTTACATCACGACGGCCATCGACTACCCCAATAGCGCACCCCACTTGGGACACGCCTACGAAAAGGCGATCTCCGACTTTTACCATCGCTGGTACAAGCTAAAAGGGCTCAAAACTCGATTTTTGACGGGATTGGATGAACACGGTCAAAAAATCCAAGATGCCGCGGATGCAGCTGGGGTTGCCCCCCAGGCTTTTGTCGATGAAAAAGCCAAAACCTTCTATTCTCTGTGTGAGACCCTGAATCTCAGCCACGATGACTTCATTCGAACCTCCGAAGCTCGTCACCACGAACTCGCCCAAAGTATTTGGGAAACAATCGAAGCCAAAGGAGATATCTACTTCGATTTTTATGAAGGAATCTATTGCGTCTCCTCTGAATCTTACTTAACCGAAACCCAGGTAAAGGAAAGAGAGAGTTCTGAAAATCATGATCCTAAAAGCCTAATCACCATCAAAGAAGAATCTTATTTCTTCCGGCTGAGCAAATATCAAGATTGGATCAAAGAACACATTCAGGCCAATCCTAATTTCATCTTCCCTGTCGAACGAAGAAACGAAATCTTATCGAGGCTCGACGATGATATTCGAGATCTCTCCATCTCAAGATCGACCTTCAATTGGGGTATCCCTGTACCAGGTAATGACAGTCATGTCATGTATGTTTGGTTCGATGCGCTATCTAATTACATCTCAGCATTAAAAAAACCGGAAGATGTTTACGAAGAGTTTTGGCCCGCTGACATGCACGTCATCGGAAAAGACATCATTTGGTTCCACACCGTCATCTGGCCCTGCATGCTTCACGCAGCAGGACTTCCCCTCCCGGAACAAGTTTATGTACACGGATTCATCTTAGATGACCAGGGCACCAAGATGTCGAAGTCACTGGGTAATGTCGTCGATCCTTTAGAGGTGTGCAAAGACTATGGCTCTGAGGTCTTGAGGTTCTATTTACTACGCGCGTTCTCAAGTGGCCAGGATGGAAAGTTCTCTGTCGAGGATCTTAAGAAAAGATATCAAGGTGAACTCGGAAACGATTTAGGTAACTTGATTCTTCGAGTCACGAAACTCGTTCAAAGTAAACTCGGAGGAAAGGCTGATAACCCCGATGGTTTAGATGGAGAATTAGATCCTTCAAAGACACTTGAAGAATACTCCAAGCTCATCGACCAACGGGAACATCACAAAGCCATCGAAGTCTTGTGGAGTTATATTCGAAGTACGAACGCTTACTTGAATGAAAAGGCTCCTTGGAAACAAGAATCGGAAATTGAAGTCCAACGCATCCTCTACGGCGCTCTAGAAGCATTGAGAGCCATCGCCTTCATGCTCACTCCGGCGATGCCGAACGCCGCGGCATCGATCCTGGAACAGATCGGACATCCCCCAGAGACTCAAGTACTCGCTCCCTTCGGAACTGGAAGTTATGAGGTCACGATCAAAGATCCCCTCTTTCCTCGTCTCGAAGATGAGAAGAAAGACAAAAAACAAGATCAGCAAAAATCGGGTAAAAAGCAGAAACAAAAAGGCGGCGGCAACGTACAGGATGTCGACCCTTTTGCTAAACTGAGTATTTTGGTCGCCAAAATTGAGAAAGTCGAAGAGCATCCCGATGCCGAAGCTCTTTGGGTTTTGACCATTCAAACGGAAGAGGGAGAAGAAGGCGAACGGCGCACCATCTGTGCCGGGCTGAGAAAACATCTCTCGGCCGATGAGTTGCAGGGACGACGAGTCATCATTTTAGCGAATCTCAAACCCGCAAAATTGAGAGGAATCGAAAGTCGGGGCATGGTCTTAGCCACGGATCAAAAGGATGGAAAAGTCATCCCCGTCGATCCAGGGTCGGAAGCCTCACTTGGAGAACTTGTTTTCGTGGAGGGAATTGAAGCCTCTCCGAAGTCAAAACTTTCGACCAAACACTTCGATAAGTGCCCTTTAGTGATGACGGGAGGGCAGGTTACCTACAACCAAAAGCCCTTACAAACGTCTAAAGGTCCCATAATCGCAGATGCCGAGGACGGCGCTGAGGTCCGTTAATCTCACCGTAAGGCTATACGTAATAGCCACTTAAAGATCTTGCCGAAGTCTTGGGTTCAATTCAAAATCCCCGTGGCTTAAGATTGCAAAATCAGGCTTTGTGGATATTATAACTGTCTTGCAAACTGTTCGCCTGGAACGGGTAACAGAAATCTAACTGGATCTGCTAACGAGATCTACCAATGACTTATGGCCGAGCAAATCGATCCTGATCATTTGGCTCGCAGAACTCTATTGGCATCTCTTCGGTTGAAAAGGCTCGATTGAAGAGGCGATTCCTTTGGCAGTCGCTTTAACGAACGAGAGCAGAAATCCAGTTGGAAGGAATGCTCCAAGCAGCAAACGGTCTAATGTTTTTTTGAGAATAGAATCTGAGTAACTTCAGATAGTTAATTCAGACAATAACTTTAGACACAGCAAGCTACGACAGCGTTCAAACTGTTCCCAGTGCCGGGCTTAATCTATATATAGGGATCTTTCGAGTTTCCTATAGATGGTAATTCAAGTGCAAGGCTACAACCCATCGAGCAAGAGGCCA
Source organism: Planctomycetota bacterium (assembly GCA_028280485.1). Lineage (GTDB taxonomy): Bacteria > Planctomycetota > UBA8108 > UBA8108 > JACQVS01 > JANQLS01. The sequence continues at coordinate 53,909 of JANQLS010000188.1, read as the reverse complement.
TCGAGCAAGAGGCTCGAAGAGAGTGACTCACATTAAATATCGCTTCGTAAGTAGTAGCCCCCAATCGATCAAGAGGAGAGGGTAGGAGTGATCAGGTCAATTTCCGGATCATCAAACCAACCACAGGATCTTCCTAAAATCGAGAAAGAACAACTCGATAAGGGAATCGAGATTAGCAAAGAGTACTTCTTAAGGGAGTTTATCTTTGCCGATCACCTGGACCGACCTATCGAAAAGGATGGGGAATCGGCAGAGCTAGGCTATTGGCATGCCGAACTTGAAGCGGATACTACATTAGAATCCGATTATCTTCTCTTCCTCTACTACCTCGATCCCGATGGAAATCGAGTAAAGATCGAGAAGCTCGCCAAGCGAATTAAAGACTGCCAACAAGAAGACGGCTCCTGGAACATCTATTACGGTGGGCCCGGTGAGATCAGCGCTTCAGTCAAAGCTTACTTCGCACTCAAATTGACCGGAATCCCAACCACGGATCCACTCATGGTCAAGGCTCGTGAAGCCATCCTCAAAATGGGTGGCGCCGAGCAGGTGAATAGCTTTACTAAGATCTACCTCTCCTTTCTCAATCAATTCGATTGGAAAGATTGCCCCGCAATTCCTCCGGAGATCGTTCTTCTTCCCCGATTCCTTTACTTCAATATCTACGAAATATCTTATTGGTCTCGGGCCATCCTCGTTCCTCTATCCATCCTCTACGACCGCAAACCGAAACGAACTCCTCCTGGAATTCGTCTCGATGAAATCTTTGCGGAGAATTCTGAAAACGGGACTCATACTCTCAATGGAGTTTCATCCAATGGGAATGGATTGAATGGACACGCGCACACTACCAACGGCGTATCCACGAATGGAACGAACGGAAAGCCTAAGAAAAGAAGACTCAAAAGCATCCCTCGTGACCCCAACCTCTTCAGTTGGAAAAACTTCTTCTTACTGATCGATCAAATCTTAAAACTGGTCGAGTACGCTCCCGTTAAGCCGCTACGTAATTTGGCTGTTAAAAAAGCCGAAAAGTGGATGGTCGAGCGATTCGAGAAGTCCGATGGACTCGGCGCGATCTTCCCTTCGATGGTGAACTCCGTCATCGCACTTCACAGCTTGGGTTACGATGTCGATCACCCTCATATCGCTAACACTTTAGAAAAGCTGAGAGAGTTGGAGATCGACGAAGGAGATTCGATTCGTCTGCAACCTTGCCTATCTCCAGTTTGGGACACCGCATTAGCCCTGAACGCATTAGGTGAAGCAGGGCTTCCCATCGACCATCCCATGGCAGAGAAAGCCGTGCGTTGGATGGTTTCTAAAGAAGCGACTCAGCCCGGTGATTGGCAATTGAGAAAACCGGGAGTCGAAGCCAGCGGCTGGTACTTCCAATTCAATAATGAATTCTATCCTGACGTTGATGATTCAGCCGCCGTCTTGATGGGGATGGAACGTTTCAATCTCTCCAAGATTGAAGGAGGGGAAGAAACCGTTCGCCGCGGGCTCAAGTGGATTATCAGCATGCAATGTTCCGACGGTGGATGGGCGGCCTTCGATGTCGACATCAACCGCGAGATCTTAACTCACGTCCCCTTCGCGGATCACAACGCGATGCTCGATCCGACTTGCTCGGATATCACGGGTCGTATCTTAGAATGCCTCGGACGTTTCAGTTCCATTCAAAGTGAACCCGAAGTCAAAGACTCGATTGCGAAGGCCGTTGAGTACCTTCGAAATTATCAAGAAGACGATGGAAGCTGGTACGGCCGTTGGGGAGTGAACTACATTTACGGTACCTGGCAGAGCCTGAAAGGCTTAGTTGGAGTAGGTGTACCCACCGATGACCCGATGATTCAAAAGGGAGCTCAGTGGTTAAAGAGCGCCCAAAACGAAGATGGTGGTTGGGGAGAATCCTGCGAATCGTACGAAGCTGAAGGCGCCACTCGGGGTAAAGGACCTTCGACCGCGTCTCAAACCGCTTGGGCGGTTATGGGATTGCTCGCCGCCAGCGAAAAGGATTCCAAAGAAGTTCTCACCGGAATTCAATACCTCCTCGACCAGCAAAATGAAGATGGTACCTGGACTGAATTAGAATTCACCGGAACGGGATTCCCATTAGTTTTCTATCTGCGGTACCACATGTATCCGCAGTACTTTCCACTCTTCGCATTAGCGATGTATCGCAATGCGATCGAAGGCAAAGCCTCCAACTCTCCGAACACTGCCTTGCCTCTCCACGTTGAGAGCAATCAATCTTCGAGTTCTAACTCTGGTAGCAAAAACTATAAGAACGGTTTTCCTTCACGAAAGGAAAAATCCTCTTCTTCGCAAGATTCCAATCGTTTAGAGAGACTCTCGGGCTCGGGTACTTGAGCGATATTATTTCAATTGAGTATTGATCCTTCCCTTTAACTAGCCCGAAGTGCTAGCGAGGGGTTGATTAATTTAAGCACAGGCCCCTCGCTAGCGCTTCGGGCTAGTTAACGAGGTGACTTCAATAGCTACAAAGACTTGCCACTCCCGTTAATAAGCCCGGAGCGTAAGCGACGGGACACGGTAAAAGTGGTGCTCAAGCGATTTGTGTTTAAAACAAGATACATTGGATTGCCCAAAAATCGACTCTTAAAGGTCTTCACCCGATGAGATCCCGTCGCTTACGCTCCGGGCTTATTAAATGATTGCTTAAGTTTTGAAGTGGTTTTTCTAACGATAAATAAGCTTAAGCGTCAAAACCTCTTCAGGACTTGTTTCTATCGGCTCGGTAAACCAAGGAGAGCAACTTGGAATCCAACTCTCCCCCACCGATCGCCATTCAGGTTGCTCTTCAGGATGAGTTAAAACTCGTCAAACGATTACTCACTCCCCCCATTCAAACGGTTCAAGATCAACAATTCACTTACTTCGAAGGAACTTTGCAGGGGCGCAAAGTCGTCCTCATTCAATCGGGAATGGGAAATCAAAGTGCTTCAGAAGCGGCTTCCTACCTCATCAATAAAACCCAAACAAAATATTTAATTGTCGTGGGATTCGCAGGGAGCCTTCACCCCGAGCTAGAGTGTGGTGACCTCCTGATTGCTTCTTCGATTCATCCTGAGAGCTTTAAAGAAACCATCGATTTAGAGGAAGCTCCAATCGAGATCGCCTCTCAATCGGGAAAGGCGACTTTGTCAGATTCGGCCTTTCATATCGGAGGCCTCGCCAGCCTCGACTCCCCTCTAACCACCCGAGAAGCCAAGCGAGAGGCTCACCGAGCGAGTGGAGCTCTCGGAGTCGACATGGAATCCTTTGGAGCCTATGAAGCTTGCCAGTCTGTTGACTGTTCACTTTTATGTACGCGTTCAATTTTAGATGATGCCCATACGGAATTGCCCCCCCAGGTGATAGGATTGACAGATAAATGGGGAAGGGTCAAGATCACCACTCTCTTGGCGAGGTTGCTTCGTAACCCAGCCCTCATTTCGACTCTTCTCAGCTTAGCTAAAGCCAAGGCCCGGGCTGAAAGTACCTTGGGAACGTTTTTAAATCACCTCATCCTCAACCTTCCAGAAGAGCTTGAGGAATAAACAGCGAATTCAATCAACATAGAATACTGACCGAATGCACAAACCCTAAATACCGTGAACGACAACCAAAATTCTCCCTCAGATTCCAACGCTGAAGGAACTTCCTTCAGAAATAAAAATATTGCCCTAGGATTATTCCTCCCTCAATTGGATCGTTATCTCTCCGACCCCGATGAGCTTCCTTTGGATGATAGCGCTGATTCGGTGCGCGTGCGCATCGACCAGGCGATCAAATCAATTGAAAATCGTTCAGAAGAATTAGAAGAGTACGCTCAATCAAAAGTGACTCTGTGGAGAATCACGACAGCCTCTTGTGCCATCATTGGAGCTTTAGCTCTCTTAGCTGGAATTGGTTACCCAAAATTCAGATTGGCCGGAACCCTCGTGGCAGGAATTGAAATTGTAGCTCTTTTTTATTCCAGCAAAAAAATGAAAGAGGCCGCTGTCGATACATTAATTTTAAGAGACCTCAAAAACCGCTATCGCCCTCAACTCGACCAAGCCGAGTCTCTCTCCCAAATGCGAAACCTCCAAAACTTAATCCGTGAAGAGATGGATCAACTTTCGGTGGATCCGAGACCGCAGGAGGGTTGAGGAACACATTAAATCCACCTTGCCTGGACAAGGTGGTTTCAAATCAATCAATCTCCGGCTTTGCGCGTAGATCAAAACAGCTCAAACCATTTTGAAGGCGAATATAAAGTTTGCCTCCTGAGATGGAAGGGGAAACACATCGCGCGCCTCGAACGCGTGATTTGTTTAACAGTTCATATTTCTCGGGGGTGGCTTTTAGAACTGTTAAGGCTTTGCCGCCGATGACAGAAATGAGCTTATCTTTAACGATGATCGGTGAAGAGATATTTCCCCGGCCGGGCCTCCCCTTCCAAACGATCGATCCATCGCTTAATTTTACGCATGCCGATTGGTTTTCACCCACCCCGTAAATATATCCCTCTTTGACGACGACACTGGCTCCGCGATCGTAGATATCGGGTTGAAACCAGAGTTTTTCAGCCCCAGTTTTAGTAAGTTTAAATGAAGTTAATCCCTTGTTCTTATCATCAGTCAAAAAGACCAATTGATCGCCGACAACCGAAGGAGTCGACATCCCCCCCGTTTTTTCCTTCCAAAGAAGCTCTCCTTTTTCGAGAGTGACGCAATAAATTTCCTTTTTACTGGCGATAATCACATGGTCTTCACCGTTATGAGTCCAAAGTACCGGAGACCCTTCACGCCCTTTAACTTCTTTAAGTCGCCAAACAATATCTCCAGACGTCGAATTCAAACAAACCAAATTATCAGCAAAGAATACAACCTTGCCGTCGTGAACCAGTGGAGAAGAATGAGAATTACCGACTTTCGTCCTCCAAACATCGTCCCCTTTTTTCAAATCTAAACAGAAGGCTTCTTGTGAAGATGAGAGCCCAAAACATTTCCCGTCCTGAATGATCAAAGTGCTCGATGTATATGAGGAACCACCTGGCCAAGTGCGTTTCCAAATTTGATCACCCGTATGCGCGTTTAAACATAAAACAACATCTTCATAGCGTTGAGAGCTCGTTCTCACGCCATCTTTTAACTTGCGTTGGGCCGACCTTGAAATACCCTGAGCATCTAATAGTGCTTCGAGTTCTTTATCTGAACTAAAGGTCTTTCCCTTTAATGATCCCAACTTCTTAAGAGTTTCAATATCAATCGCAGAGTTTCCATCCCAAAAACGGTTGGAGGCAAAGCCTCTAAATTTTCGATCTTCTTTCGATTGAAACTCTTTTTCTATCCAGCTATTAACCCACAATCGAAGTTCTCTTCCACTGAGACTTCTTCGCTCACTTCCAGTTCTTGCTTTTTCAATTTTCTCAATGAGAGAAGCACTGGGGAATTTAGCTACCCATCCGACCTTGCGTAAAACTTTATCATCGATCGTATATTCTTTGAGCTCTACATCAAAACTTCGAGATAAGAAGAGATAAAGCCTTCCCTTGCTGATCACTGGGCTCGAATAACCACCGTCTTCTCGACTGGCGGGAATATCATCGATACTCCAAAGCTGGGGTGGGCCCGAGCGCGGAAAAGACTCAGCGAGCTTAGGACCACCTTTAATCCATCCATCGCGTTGAGGGCCGCGCCACTGAGGCCAATCCGAATCTTCACCTAAAGACGTTGTGATTGGAACTAGAAGTCCAAGGATCAAAAGATAAATTATCGATTTCATATTCAACCTAATCCTGTCGTTGCCAATTTCGCCAGAAATTGGGCGCTTGCGCTTTAGAATTCACCCGTGTTTATTTTAGACAAACATCTCACATCAATTAGGAAGTTCGGCTATGAGACACTCAGCCTCACGAACCCAATCTTTATGAACTTTCTTCTCGCCGGTGGGAGGTCGAGATTCGATCACCAACTTGAGATGGTGACGAGCGGTCTCAAAGTCTTCATCATCGATTAACAAGCGAGCCAATGCAAGCTGATTGAGACCATATTCAGGCGCAATTTCACAAGCTTTTTCTAAATGCATCAGGGCATCCTCAAAAGTACCCTGGGAAAAAGCTAACGAATCCAAAGTTTCGAAGTAAAACATTCCTAAAAATCGGTGCCCACCGGCGTATTCAAAATTGGGATCTAATTTCACCACCTCTTTAGCGTGTTGATCCATCAGCTTCAAACGATTGACGCCCCCACTCTCCAATTGACTCATCAAACCTAAATTTAATGCGTAATAATAGTGCCCCCCGGGTTCAGAAGGCACTCGATTGATGCATTCCTTGGCGAGGGCGGCACCCTTCTTTGCGTACTCTAATCGTTCGTCTTCTTTTGGATGGTACTCCGCAAGCCAAGAACAGACATTGGCCACTCGCCACAAAGACTCGAACTGATCTCGTTCACTAAAGGTTTGAATGTAGTACTGGTAAGAATCTAAAACTTTTTTTAATTCTCTCGGTTCAGAGAAATTGTCTTGAGCCCATCGAATCAATTCCTGACGTTTGCTTTCACTGATTCTTGAAATCTGTATCGTTGAACCCTCAGGAACTTCTCCCCAAAAGATATGGCATCCCGAAAGAGGCAGAAAACTGATAAAAAGCAAGAAAAGAATCATCCACTTCAACATCGGCCGACCCTTATGTTGATTTCTTTTTTTTGATTTCAGCATCAAACTTCGTTTTCAACTCTTTTAAGATTTTGGGATCGACCTTACTAAATTCTTTTAAACTCATGGTTTTTAAAAGTTCTTTGCCGGCGGAATCTTTACTGAGATTAAAAAACGCTCCTTGAACTCGCTTCTGCTGATCTTTATCCAACTGCTCATTGAAACTCACGACGACTGCCGAAGGATAAGCCTGAGTTGAATGAAGAACTTTAAATCCCTTAAGCAATTCCAATTTCTTAGCCCCAAGATAATCGATTTCTGAAAGTAAGACGGCATCTCTACGCGAACGTTTTAAAAATCGTAACGCCCTCGAAGCGTATTTAGCTGAGGTAATCACCCAACTGGAATAAAGAGCATTCGATACTTTGAGATTCCCTTTTTCATCTTTTTCACCAAACAAAATGCTTTTAACAAATTCCGGTTCTAAAAAGGGAGTCCCACTGATTTTCTTTCCCTTAAGCTCTTCGAGGGACTTCACATCTCCATCTCGAACCAAGAGATAAAACTTGGCCCCTGGTTGACTCCAAGCTAAGGGAGTGAGCTTAAATTTTTCTTGGTACTTAAAGTACATCCCCAAACTGAGAATTCCCAATTTCGCAGGCTTTGCCTTCAAGGCTTTAAGTGCTTCTTCTTCATTATTGTGATATGCACCGTGAGCTAATTTAATCTTTGCGGTGACTTCTAAAGTCTTTTGAAATTTCTTTACGAAGGGTTGGGCTTCAACACTTGAACCGGGATAACCCGGTTGAATCAGAATAAAATCTTCCGCCTGAGAAAACGGAGAAACCGCAAACAAAATGACAATCAGTTGAGTGAAGGTCTTAGGAGAGATTCTCATTTTTAGACTCTTGGTACTTTTGAAGTAAGCTTAATAGTGGAAGCAGAATAAATAAACTCGCAAAGAGACAGGAGAGACAGCCTAAAACCAAAAGGCCACCTAAACTCGCCATTCCTTTGTGGTGCGCGATGAGAAGCATCCCCAGGGCAACAGCGGTAATCAGTTCACTGAGCACAACAGAAGTTCCCGTGCTGGAAGTCGCGACTTGGGTTGCCCTCAACCAGACCGAAGATTTTTCTCCGTTTGCTTTCTGGGATTCCGTCAGTTCACGGTACCTATGAATAAAGTGAACTCCTCCATTGATTCCAGTCCCGATGATGATGGGAATCGCGAAGAAATTCGCCAAATTGAAATCCAAACCGACACGAGGCATCCATTCTAAAGTGATAAACATTCCTACCACAACGGGAATCAAGGCGAGCACGGTATAAAGCACATTCTTAAAATCGAAACCGATCAAGATCACCACGGCGATCAAGGAATAGAGCGCCGCCAACAAAAATCCATGCTTCATCGCTAAAGTCGAATGGAAGACTTGAGCGGGCACTCCTGTCACCTCGGGGTCGATGCTTTCAGTCACTCGAATGAATTCCTCCATGTGATCTTCTTGCCAAATATCCTTCGCCGGATAGGCGTAGGCGATATATCGCCCAGAATTTTCAGATTTCAATCTTTGACGAAGAAAAGGGTCGAGATCTTCAAATTGAATTTGGGTGGGAGTTAAAAAGGGAGTCAATCCGGAAAGGATACCGGAAATCCATTCGAATCCGTTCTTCTCAAATTGACGTAGTCTCTCTTGAGCTTGAGCCTCTTCTTCCATCGCCTCCATGAGTTCATCGATCAAATCGATCGGGCGCTCTAAAACTTGAGCTTCCTTCTGCCCCGCTCTCAGGGCTCCGCTCAAATATCCCTCTAATCGATCTAAGAGATCTTCTAAAGCTAAGCTCAGATCCTCTAACGAGAGTTCCTTCGGTAAGGGCTGTAAGCTTAATTTTTCTTGCCCTGCTCTTAATGCCGTTGCCAGGTTTTCAACCTTCGCTTTTCGAGCCTCTTGATCGAGAGGGACGGTATCAAAAACGGTTTCCACACTTTGGATGACGGATGCGTATTCCGGTTTCTTGAGCTCAGCGACTAACTTTTTCAATGACTCCAGATCGTCCACCAGATAAGTAGCATACCAGGTTTTAATACCTTCATTTTGAGTGATGATCTTTTCGTACTGAACCGAATCTAAATCCTCTGCCTGTAACTCTAAAAGATTGGAGTTGAACCGCACACTCCAGAGCCCTCCGACTCCGAGCAGGATCATCGCGATAAAGAAGCCCAAAATATCGACAGGATTTTGACACACCGGCTTTAAGAAAGACATTTTGATAGGAGCCAGTTGCTTTGGAAGGGCTCGCTGATCGACGAGTAGAACCACTGCTGGCAAGATAAAGTTCATCACCAACATGCAAACCAAGACTCCGGTCCCGGCGATGAATCCGAGTTCAGCGAGGCCCTTAAAATCGATCAGCAAAGTCGTATAAAAAGCTGCGGCCGTCGTTGTCGCTCCGGTGAGATTACTTCTACCCGCATGAACTTGAGCGGCGAGGAGAGCATCGTAAATCGACTTCCCCGAAGCGAGTTCTTCTTGGTAACGAGCGATGATGTGAACCCCAAAATCAGTCCCTAAACTGACGAGCATCACGGCGAAGACCATCGATAGTAAATTGAGATGCCCTACGAATAAAGTCACCAGACCGAAGGTGATTCCCAAGCCGATTAAGAGCACGCAACCCGTCAGGATCGGCCGTCTCACCGCTTTGAAAAAGAGCATAAAAAGGAGGAGAACGGCACCGAGTGCGATGATCGACGCCAAGGTCATATCCTTTTCAGTCGTCATCATTTCATCGGCTTGTAAGACGGGGCGTCCCGTCAATCCGATGGGCACATCGGGATATTGAGTTCGAACACTAGCGAGAATTTCACGGATTTTTCGAAGGGGCTCCCGGATGACTTCCAAAGTCTCGTAATCTTTAGAAGGCATGATCATCACGAAGCAGAGATCGCCGAAGAAGAAGTAACCATCGGCAGAAGCTTGAATGAGAAAATTGGGATCGATCAGATCCTTCCAGGGATCGCGCTGAAGAAGCGATTGGAATTGAGGATTTTGAAGAAGTGAGGATAAGCCCTCAGAGCTTTCACCTTGGGCGGAACCGGGACTTTTCCCCTTAACCGCGTCTCGCATCGCTTCTAAGAGCTGGTTCAATAAATTCAAACCTAACTCAAATTTTGAGGCCTCTTGTTCATTCGGAGCCCCCTCAACTTTCATCAGGCTATGAATAGCACTGATAAATCCCGTGAGTCCCTGATCATTCGCGAGAAGCGCCTGGAGAACTTCCCGTTGAGCGATCGCCTCAGTGGTTAAGGCTTCGACTAACTGAGGGTCTAAAAGTAAGAGCGAATTTTTATCAATTCCCGATAGATCGAGACGGTAGAGACATTCTTCTACATCGCCGGCTTCGATGAGGGGTTTTATTTTATCAGAGACTTCCCGCGCAATCTTTTTACCGAGGTCGATATCGTCCGTTTGGATCACCACGAAGAGGTGCTCTTGATCACCGAACTCTTCCAGATAACTCAGGTATCTTTTGTTGTATTCTAATTCATTGGAGACCAAATCATTTTGATCGGTATCCATCTCCAGGAAAAGGAAAGCGTAAACCCCTGAAAGGATCGCAGCGAAAATCGCAATCGAGACCCAAACTTTGGGCTTCGCCACAACACAGGTAGCAATAGAATTTAAAATTCGATCGATTAGGGGATCAGGACGAGGCATCACAGTACAAATCGGAAGGTTGAATCAGGCTGGAAAGATAGTCGATCTTCCCTTCATCGAGAGGCTTGGCATAGCCATTTTTATAGAACCAAAGAACTGAGCGAATGAGTGCCGTCCGGATATCTCCCCAGGTGTACCCGAGTTCTTTTTTTGCCTTTTCGCTACTGAAGAACATCTTGTACTTCGCCATCTCGATCGCTTCCCAAGGAACTCGCGGAATGCTCCCCCTTCTTCTCGCCCACGCCCCTTCGACTTCAGCGATGGGTGCTAATAACCAACAGGGCATACGCCAACGCGGTGGACTGATCCCGGTCAACTCCGAAAGAATTTGGTAGAGAGCTTTGAGTTCAATATTTTCTCCCCCCAATATATAGCGCTCCCCCGATCTCCCTCGTTGAGCGGCTAAAAGGTGGCCCCTCGCGCAGTCTTCAACCGGAACGAGATTCAATCCTGTATCGGTATAAGCGGGAACTCGACCTTTGAGAAACTCCAGGATCATCTCTCCCGTAGGAGTAGGTTTGATATCGCGCTCACCAATCGGAACACTCGGTTGAACGACAACGACTTCCAAGCCTCGCTCTTGATAGCTCAAGGTGAGATGTTCCGACTGCCATTTCGATCGCTTGTAGTGCCCACGTAAATCCGTCAAGTCGACCAAATCCGCTTCACTCGTCGAGGATAGATCGGGTGTCACTCTCAACGTTCCCACCGTCGTCGTGTGAACCACTCGACGAACCTGGCTCTCAAGAGCAGCATCCAGCAAACGCCGAGTACCCTCGACATTGACTTCGTAGATCTCAGAGGGGTCAGGATTCCAAAGCGAGTATCGACCGGCGATATGATAGAGGATCTCGCAGCCCTCTAACTTTTCTTGGAAACGGCTCGAATTGAGAAGATCTCCCTCGACGACCTCAAGATTTTCGGCCCCTCTGCAATCATCGCTTAGGTTCAATTCACTTCCAGGCCTAACGAGGGCACGAACGTGGTCACCGGAATCTAGAAGCTCTCGGAGGACGCTTCCCCCGATAAATCCAGTTGCTCCGGTGATAAAAACATTCGCCATGAGAAAAGAGGCTCGAGTCTGCTTTGATTTTTGGTAAGTTCAGTTGAAATGAGTGAGATAGCTAATTAGTTCCTGTTGATTAAACAGGAACTAAGCCGAGTTGGGATCAACTCGGCCGCGAATAAAGACCTCTAGGTCTTTATTCCATCAGTGCTGTGTAGGCTCGTAGAGTCTACATTTAGCGGAGAGTAAGCAAATCTATGATTTGCTGGAACGGTTGAAGCTGCCTCCGAAGGAGAAAGATTCAACATAAACTAATTAGAGCGGGTAATGCCCCTCTAATCCTGTCAGCTTAGTAATTCTTGGAAAAGAACTGAAAGATTTATTCCAAAGTTTTCGTAATATTAGCTTTTTCTTCATAAATGAGTCAGGATTCCGCTCTAAGCTTGCGGAGCTTAACAACCGATTTTAAGATGAGGGATTCTCTCGTCTCGACGTCCCGATAATCTGAGCCCTAAAACAGAGTTTAAAAGCTGGGTTTAAAATCAGAGGCTTCATACAGGATCCTGGGTCCTCGAGTCGACTTATGATTGAGCCCGAAACACCTAACTACCACACTCTAAAATTAACTATGTCTTCTGACAATTTTCGCAACATTAAAAGCGCCATCAACGCCATCAGTGAGGGGCGCGTCGTCATCGTCGTCGATGATGAGGATCGAGAAAACGAGGGCGATTTCATCGCGGCCGCCGACAAGGTGACCCCCGAGATGATCAACTTTATGGCAACTCACGGGCGCGGATTGATCTGTGTGCCCATTCTGGAAGAAGTCGCTGAACGCTTGAAACTACAAGCCGCCTGCGAAGACAACACCTCGCTCCACAAGACGGCCTTCACGGTTTCGGTCGACGCCACGGCTTGCACCACCGGCATCTCAGCCCAGGAACGAGCCCTGACCGTCCAGACCCTCGCAAAGGCTCAGAGTAAGCCCGAAGACCTCGCCCGACCCGGACACATGTTTCCGATTATCTCGCAGGGCGGAGGCGTCCTCCGCCGCGCTGGGCACACCGAAGCCGCGTGTGACCTCGCTCGCATGGCAGGGCTCCAACCCATGGGGCTTCTCTGCGAAATCATGGATACCGACGGCCAGATGGCCCGCCGAGACCGGCTCCTCGAAATATCGAAAGAATTTGACTGCCCGATCATTTCGATCGAAGAATTGATCAAATACCGTCGGCGTCACGAAAAACTGGTCGCGCGTCAATCCACGTGCCAATTCCCCACTCAAGAGGGAGAATTCACGCTGATTTCTTACGATGTGAAGTATGAGCAGCAAGAACCCTTCGCATTAATTTTGGGGGATTTAGCCAAATCGGACGCTCCCTTAGTTAGAATGCATGCATCGTGCTTTACCTGCGAAGCGCTCAATTCGATTCGCGGAGGTGAATCGCAAAGAATTCGTAAATCATTAGCAAGAATTGCGAAAGAAGGCGCGGGAGCCTTAGTCTATTTACCTAGAGCCGATGCCGGTTGCGATCTCAAACATTGGATCAAAACGGAGCTTTCCACTGCGGCCAACGATAACTCTCCGTACCAGCACGCAGAGTCGAGCTCTACGGATATCCGAGACTACGGAGTGGGAATTCAAATTCTAAAGGATCTCGGTCTCGGAAAAATTCGTCTCTTAACGAACCATCCTAAGCCGACCGAAGATTTTATCTTCGATGGCTACGATTTAGAGGTTGTCGATCAAACCCCCCTTGAAGATTGACCCTCAATTAGTCCTTGTTGATTCAACAGGAACTAATTTGTTTTTGTTGAAACAAGCTCCTTCGGAGCTCGCTTCAACCGTTCCAGCAAATCTATGATTTGCTTTCACTCCGCTAAACGTAGGCTCGTAGAGCCTATGTTCGCGGCCGAGTTGATACCAACTCGGCTTAGTTCCTGTTGCAACAGGAACTAATTTGTTTGTTGATTAGAAAACACTGAAAGAACATCAACGATTTCGGTCCCTGAGAACTCAGAGGAAAAACATGAAGATCATTCGTCTCACACTCAGCTTCGCCCTCATGGCTTTAACCATCCACACTCTTTTGGTAAGCCCCGGCCTCAGCACCGAAAAGACCTCGAAGCTTAAAGAGAAAAAATCCCTTTCGAAGCGCCCCCCGGGTCGTCACTTCTTAAGGCATGTCGTCGATGGTGATAACTCACAGCTCCAGACATCTATTGTTCGCTACGAAAGGCCTGACGGTACGATCTGTGACCTCATCGGAGTCGTCCACATCGGGGAGAAGAGTTACTACAAAATCTTGAATGAGAAGTTCAAGAAGTACGATGCCTTACTCTACGAATTGGTGAGCGACGGGGAACCGCCCCCCCCACCGGGAAAGAAAAAAGCACGTGCAACCAGTGGCGTCAGCGGCATACAGCTTTGGATGAAGCGTAGCATGGCCCTTGCATTCCAGCTGGAAGAGGTCGATTACTCACCCAAGAATTTTGTACACGCGGACATGGACCCCGAAACGTTCTTCAAAAAGTCAAAAGAACGGGGCGAGTCACTCTTGGCGATGATGATGAAGAGCATGAAACAAGAAGCCGCTCGTCAGGCTCAAGGAAAGACCTCCGCTCAAATCACCCTGTTCGATTTGATCAGAATCTTCTTAAAGAAGGATAAGTCCTTAGAACTCAAAAAAGTCATGGCGAAGCAGCTTCAAGATATCGATTCGGCGAACGAACTTTTAGAAGGCGAAAAGGGATCTGTGCTTTTAACCGAGCGAAACAAGGTCGCCATCGAAGTGTTAGAAAAGAGTCTTAAAAAGGGAAAACGTAAAATTGGTATTTTCTACGGTGCCGCTCACCTTCCAGATTTAGAACAACGCCTCATCGGCCTTCTCGGATTCAAAAGAACTGGGGCCGAATGGCTCGTCGCCTGGGACATGACGAAGTCCCCTAAAGACAAGATTAAAAAGCTTGTTCCAAAAGCCCGATTTTAAGATCTCTTGTCCTTCTAAAAGGCTCACAGAATTAGTAAAAAAGTCCCCCCGAATGAATTTCATTTGGGGGGACTTTTTTTGTTTATTTAAGCGATAAATACCAATTGAAGTCATGCGTGCTTTTTGATCCCTCGCTAAAGCTTCGGGCTTGGATGGCGAAACGTCATTCAGGTAGAATGCTGAAGCCCATCTAAATCCAATTGAATGACGAAAAGCTCATTTACTAATACATTCAGCAAGGGAACACGCCCATCAAGCCCGAAGCTTTAGCGAGGGATCAGCGAAACAGATTCGATACAGGAGTATAAATCAGACTTCGACCCCACTGGCATCTTCACATAAACTATAGTATTCCCAACCATTTAGAATTATCATTAGGAGAATTAATAATCCCGAGTCCCCAATGACAAAATCTATCTTCAGCCTCCAATCTCTAATTTCATTATTCGTGCTCACTCTCCTTATTAGCGAGCACCTCGAAGCCGATGATCAATCGAATCTCAATCCCAAAAAGGTTGAATTCTTTGAAAAGCAAGTTCGCCCCATCCTGGTGAAACGTTGCTACTCTTGCCACAGTGTTTCGGCTGAAGAATCGTTAAAAAAGAAAGCCAAGGGGAACCTCTATTTAGATACGAAAAGGGGTTGGGTCCAGGGAGGCGATAGTGGACAAGCCATCCTGCCTGGGGCTGCCGAAAGTTCTCTGGCAATCAAAGCGATCCGCTATTCCGATGCGAATTTAAAAATGCCGCCCGATGGGAAACTCCCTCCCCACGAAATCAAGATTCTTGAACGCTGGGTGCAAGAAGGCGCTGTTGATCCCCGTCAGGGAAAATCAAATCCAGGACTCCCTTCGAGAATCGATATTGAGAAAGCTCGAAAGCAGTGGCCCTATACTAAAATTCAAAAAACGGAGCCGCCAAGCACAACGGATTCAAACTGGCCTCTCACTTCGATCGATCGATTTATATTAAAACGACTCGAAGACCAAAATCTGAAACCCAATGGAGATGCGAGTTCAACCACTTTGGTTCGTCGGCTTTACTTCGATCTGATCGGCCTCCCTCCCTCGCCCGACCAAATTCAAGAATTCGAAAACCATTATTCGAAGTCTCCCACCGAAGCCATCCAGACCACCGCTGAAACCCTTTTAGCCTCACCTCGATTCGGTGAACACTGGGGAAGAAAATGGTTAGACTTGGCGCGCTACGCCGACACGAATGGATCGGATTTCAATGCGACCTTCTACAACGCGTGGAGATACCGTGACTATGTCATTCACGCCTTTAATTCAGATAAACCCATCGATGCCTTCATTCAGGAACAAATCGCTGGAGATTTAATTTATTCTGAGGACACGAACCCTACGGAAAGTCACGCAACTGGAATCATCGCCACGGGTTTTCTCATGTTGGGAGCAAAAATGCTCTCCGAGAGAGATAAAGAAAAGCTCACCATGGATGTAGTGGATGAACAACTCGACACTATCGGCAAAGTCTTCATGGGGCTCTCCCTCGGCTGTGCTCGTTGTCACGACCACAAATTCGATCCCATCCCCACTCAAGATTATTACGCCCTCGCGGGAATCTTTAAGAGTTCTGAGACTCTTAAGGGAGAAATCATCAAATACGTGAGCGATTGGGTTCGAGCCGATTTGCCCGTCAGTGAGCAACGCAAAACTGAATTTGCTACATATCAAAAACAAACTCAATCCTTTAAGAACCAAATCAAAAAACTGAAGGATTCGATTGCTACATTAAAAAGTAAAACTCCAAAGAACTACTTAGGCATCATCGTCGATGATCAAGCAGCGAAAAAGGTTGGAAATTGGAAATCCTCGACACTCACCCCCCGTTATGTGGGCAAAGGCTATATTCACGATGACCGAAAAGCAAAAGGGGAAAAGTCCGTAACTTTCATTCCTAAAATCCCAGAAGCAGGTCGTTATGAAATTCGCATTTCTTACACAAACGGCTCGAGCCGAGCGAATAATGTTCCTGTCACGATCACCCATGCTGATGGCATTCACAAAACTCACCTGAATCAAGTGCCTCTCCCCAAGTATGATCAACTCTTTGAACCCGTGGGAGAGTTTCAATTTAGAAAAGGCCAAAAAGGTTCCATCAAAATCTCGACCGAAAATACGGTGGGCTTCGTCATCGTCGATGCCGTTCAGTTGATCCCAGTCAAATTACTGACTAAGAGTAAATCGGAATCGAAGAAAAAACTCATCTCAGAGAAGAAGCCAAAACCGAACCAAGTCAAACTTACAAACCTTCAAAAAGAGCTTCAGGGGATGGAAGCTCAACTTAAGAAACTCGAAAAAAATGCCCCGAAAGCCCTTCCTAAAGCCTTAGCAATCGTTGAAGCGAAAGCCATCGAAGATTGCCAAGTGCGCATTCGGGGCGAGTCCCACAACCGAGGAAAAAGAATTCCGAGAGGATTCATCAAAGTCTTATCCTCCGATGACCAAAGCGCACTTCTCCCTCAAACAGAGAAGTCCGGCAGAAGTGAATTTGCCCAGTGGCTCACCCGTAAGGACCATCCCCTTACGGCGAGAGTCTACGTCAATCGCATCTGGCAACATCTGATGGGTGAAGGAATCGTTCGTACCGTTGATAACTTTGGCAAGTTGGGTACGCCTCCTTCACACCCTGACCTCTTGGACCACTTAGCCCAAGAATTTATGGCGGGCGCTTGGTCTACAAAAAATTTAATTCGACGCATCGTGAAAAGCAAAGCGTATCGCCTCTCTTCGCATGGCCAATCTAAAGCCCAGGTCATCGACCCCGAGAATCGATTTCTGTGGCGAGCTCATCGTAAAGTTTTAACCGCAGAATCCATTCGAGATTCGATGCTCTTATTAAGTGGGCAATTAGACCTCACTCCTAGCAAGGAACCCGTTAAAACTTTTAAGCAATTAGCGGTCGATAACAACAATGGGTCGTGGAGCGGAAAACTAGACCCCAGCTTTCAGTTTAAGCGCAGCATCTATCAACCTGTTGTTCGAGGGGCCATCCCCGACTTCATGACGGTTTTCGATTTTGCCGACCCCGACATGTCGGCCGGGAAACGCCCGAAAACCAACGTCCCCGCTCAAGCCTTGCTTCTCATGAATGATCCTTTTGTCATCGATTGTGCCCATCGTTTCTCTAAGAAGTTCGCGCCAAATACAGCGAGTATTTTATACGCCTACCTCTCGGTCTTCGGACGAAATCCGAGTCCTCAAGAATTAAGGAGAGCCGAAAACTTTCTTGGAACGACGTCGATGAGAAGTAAAAATTGGTCTCGATTCATTCACGCGTTGATGGCTTCAACAGAATTTAGGATGCTCGATTGAAAATGGTTCGTCAGAGTTCTATTCACCCAGATTCTCCTCCAGCGTCTCCTGGCTTCAGCCGAAGAAGCTTGCTGAAGTCAGCGAGCTGTGGCTTCGGGTACTTAGCCTTAACTCACCTTCTCGCCCAGCAGGGTTTAGCCAATTCAAAATCCATTGGGAAGAACCTGCACCACGCCCCGAAAGCCAAACGAGTAATCTTCCTCTTTATGCACGGCGGGCCCAGTCAAGTCGATACCTTCGATTACAAACCCCAATTGCAAAAAGACGACGGGAAGACCTTACCTTTTCAAGCCGCCAAAAATATCGACGCAAAGCCCAAACTGTTAAAAAGCCCCTGGTCGTTCAAACGCCACGGAAAATCAGGTTTGTGGGTCAGCGAACTTCTTCCCCACACTGCGAAACACATCGACGATCTCTGCGTGATTCGATCGCTTCATTCCCGAGGACAATCACACGGACAAGCGGTCAGCATGGTGCACACGGGGTCCGACAACTTAGTTCGTCCCAGTATGGGCTCTTGGATCAATTATGGCCTGGGAAGTGAGAATAACAGTTTACCCGCATTTGTAATTTTAGGTCCCAGCACCGGCCACGGCGGCCCCCGAAATTACGGCAGTGCCTTCCTCCCTCCACACACGCAGGCAACTCCCATCGGCGCCAATGGAAAATTAGGATCGGGGAACATCAAAAACCTTTCGAGCTCCCTCAGCCGTAGAGATCAACGCGATCACCTGGATCTCATTCAGGAGTTGAATCGTAATCACCTTCAAAGGCGAGGAAAAGATGCGAGCATCGAAGGAGCGATCGAAGCCTACGAACTAGCTTACCGCATGCAGGGCGTCGCCCCTGAAATTCTCGATCTTTCAAAAGAGCCCGAGCACATCAAAAATCTTTACGGCTTAGAAGATAAAACGACCCAAGACTTTGGCCGCATGTGCCTTCAAGCTCGCCGGCTCGCTGAAGCTGGAGTTCGCTTCATAGAACTCTCTACAGGAAACGTTTGGGATCAACACGGCGGGCTTTATAAAGGGCACGAAAGAAATTCAAAGGCGACCGACAAGCCCATCGCGGGTTTACTGCAAGACCTTAAAGAACGGGGAATGCTCGATGAAACGCTGATCCTCTGGGGAGGAGAATTTGGTCGTACCCCCATCGTTCAAGGTAAAGATGGGCGCGATCACAACCCCCAAGGCTTCACCATGTGGATGGCCGGAGGTGGCGTACAAGGTGGTCTGGCTTACGGTGAAACCGATGAGTACGGCTACTACGCCGTTCAAGACAAAGTACACATGCACGATCTTCACGCCACGATCTTACACTTACTGGGCCTCGATCACGAACGCTTGACCTATCACTACGCCGGTCGTGATTTTCGACTGACGGATGTTTATGGGCGGGTGGTTGAGGATATTATTGTTTAGTAAGGCTATTTATGACTTTTGACGATCCCTCGCTAAAGCTTCGGGCATGATAAGAGGAAAGAACCGTTAACCTAAATTTCTAAAAATGAATTCGAATAGGAAATACCGCATAAGGCGAATACTTTGGTCTTTCAACTTTGCGAATGAAACATAAAAATAAACTCTATGTAGTTTTAAGCCTAACAATCCTGACAATAGCAATCCTAGGATTCACCCTCTGGGAGAATCGGATCGAATTGTTTGTTATTCCAAAGAAGTGGAAAGAAATTCTTAAGCTAAAAGCGGAGTTAGATGAATCGAAAAAAAAGAATCTTCCGACATTAAGTGATAATGCAACAAGCTTAGCAAAATCCATCTATGAGTTTGCTCAACTCCATGACATTCAAAATCTACCAAAAACGTGTACCTTTACCTTAGCTCCAATAAAAGGCTTAGATTATCAAAGTTATCACTGCTTATTTTACGGCCAAGATTATTCAGCTGGCGGCGGAGAAATCCTCTATTCTTTTAATCCTCTATCTGAACCGTTAGAAATATATGTTTTAAACTCGAAAGGATTCAATACAGGATCGCCGTTTAGGACTGAGATTTTAAATGAATTGGGATTTTGGTACATTCACCACCCCTCGAATGTTAAAGCTACAGTCTTATCCTTGGGTAGATTTTTATACTTCGCATTAGATTCAAAGGGAATAACTCCAATTGGATTTGGAGAAATTGAGACTGTAATAGACCCTATCTCCAAGCAGGAAACAAAGAGATTACTCCCCCATTATATTGATGATGTTCAACTACCTTACCATTGGACAGAAGATGTTACCCCTGAACGACTCAAACGGATAATTCAGCCTTCTCCCCTATCCATAAATACAGCTTTACACCTATTAAAATCAAAAGCCATCGGCGATCAACATAGAGCACTTTTTCAATTAGAACTCTTAGGGCCATCCCACGCTCATCATGCCATCAAATTGAGCCAGTCAAATAATGATCACCTAAGAGCAAGAGCCTCACTCATCGCAGCTCGCAACCCGTCCCTAGCAAAAAAACTGATCCAAAAGCTTGATCATGATCCTTGTCTAATCTTAAAAGATGCTCTAGCCCAAACTTTGGTCCGGAGTAAAGATCTTGATGTCGCAAGGAGAGCTTGGATACATACCCTGGGGCTGGA
Organism: Planctomycetota bacterium; assembly: GCA_028280485.1. Lineage (GTDB taxonomy): Bacteria > Planctomycetota > UBA8108 > UBA8108 > JACQVS01 > JANQLS01. The sequence continues at coordinate 33,614 of JANQLS010000188.1, read as the reverse complement.
TAAAGACCAGAAATATCAACCGACCTTGCCAATGAAAGTGTTGGCTTCAACCGAAGTCACTCAAGCGATTATCGAAAGGATTAAAAGAAAGGTAATAAATAACGATTACCACAATATTAGCTGGCTTTACGGCTACCTGATCAGAATGAAGCCATCCAATAAAAACTTACATTCGGAATCTCTTCATTCACTTTGGGAACAACTCCCAAACATCAAAATATCGAGAGATCTTAAAAATGCTCTCTCTTGGATCATCGCTCATTTAAATGATAAAAACTCCCTCTCCCTGACCTTAAAGAACCTCAATGAAAATGGAGTTATTTCTAAATTCACCTTAGAGGCCTTAGCCGCGACTCAACACAGTATTCAAGTTTTACATCCAACTCTATATGAAATTTCCATAAATAAAAAGAATCCATACAAAGCGATTCTTGCCACAATAGCTTTAGCGAATCGGGGGGATCGACCGAGCATAGAAACACTTCAAAAAAAACTCGTGGATCCCAAGTCGACCTGGATCGATTTGAAGATCTCAGACTCATTTTATTTTTCACCCAGTGAAAAAGACTGGATGATAATGAGATCGAAGAGGGGAAAGTATCGATTTGCCTTTGAGGAGTACTTCTTAACTACAGCCCATCCCCTATCTTTTTACACTCCAGATGAGCTTATACCCTTTTTAATTGAATCAGCCTTTTCTAATAAAAACAACTTGGGGAAAAGGCTGTATTATCTTTTACTGGATGTTCAATCATCCAAAACCCGTCAATTTATTGAAGACAAAATCAACCTTTGGCTTGATAGTCAATCTACGCTTGAAGTTGACGAAAATTTAGTTGAGTTCCTCCTCGCTCACCGAGAAGAATGGGCAGATGAGCAATTGCTAAAAATATTAAAATCAAATGCCTCAAATAAGAAAATCTTAACTATAGCCCTTTGTGATTTCCTTCATAACAACGAGTACAAGCCCTCCAAAGAAAAAGTGAATTTTGTCTCAGAAATCGCTCAATCCAGTGAACAAGAACCAAGCTCTTCAGAAAAAAATCAACAAGCCCTAGCAATAGGCACTCTAATTACTGAGGATATGGTCGCAGAAAATCCCCCCTTAGCGGCCTCGTTAATCTTAGCTCGTTGGAACATTCATGGTGAGACGGTCAAGTTATTTAACAGAATCAAAGAACAAAAGAAGCAATGGATCTACAATGATCTCCTAATTTATTTTTCGCCGAAATCTTTCGAACCTCATTTGGAAGAGTTAATAAAATCCAATCCTTCTAATTTTAAATCTGGCTGCGAATATATTCTTTCTTGGAGACGAGTGTTGAATTGGTCTACCCCTTAGCTCCCAAACGAATGAAACATAAAAAGAAACTCTACCTCATTCTTAGCCTTGCGCTCATCACTGTTGCTATCTCGGGATTCACTCTTTGGCAACACCGAATTGAATTGTTTGTCATTCCTCAAAAATGGGAAAAGATATGTAAGCTACGAGAAGAAGTGAGCGAGGAGAATCTAAAGGAAATCGAACTTCGGATTGAAAATAGCGAGATCTTAGCTAAAGAAATTTACGAATTGGTTCAACTTCAAAAAAAACCTGAACTACCCCAAGACTGTAAAATTTCGTTAGTTCCATTTAGAGGGATAGATCAAAAAAATTTATTCTGTTTATTGTATAGCAATGAAAGCAGGCATTTCGAACCATCTAAAACGAAAGGGCCTACTTATCAACATCCCCCCCACTGGGACCAAGGTAATGTAATCGTCTTTAATTCAAATGGAATCATCCTTGGAAAACCATTCAACTTTCAATTGACCAACAGTAGTACGTGGACGGTCTACAGCCCGAAGAAACATTTTTTTGAAGTCATCACAAATGATGATTTTCTTAGTTTTTCAATCGACTCCGAAGGTGCCGTTCCCCTTGGATTTGCAAACCTAAAATTTGAGGACAAATTAAAGGGTAAATTAACCCAGTTAATCCCTCAGTATATTGAAAACAACGAAGACATTAAATTATGGATTGCAGATGCAAAGTCCAATCAAGCTGAATACATTCTCGACTCGTCATTCTTCTCCGAAAACGCTGCCCTCAGATTTTTAGAATCTCGAACGATCGGGGACCAACATAGGGGACTGTTCCGCTTAGAGCTGTTAGGAAAATCCGTCGCTCACCACGCCTTCAAACTGACAGAGTCTAATGATGATTTTCTGAGGGCGCGAGCATCAGTCATCGCCGCCAGCGATCCTTCTTCAGCTAAAAAATTAGTTAGCAAGCTTGAGGCTGATCCTTGCCAGTATTTAAAAGAGGCCCTTTCATTGGCTTTAGTTCACAGCGAAGATGAGGAAGTGGCTCAAAAAGCATTGGTCTATGCTCTGGATATGAATATTGATGAGGTCTTTTGGATAAATCTACCCATCAGGAAATTAGCATCTCCTGAAGTTGCTGGTGCTATTCTTAGAAAAATAAAAAACAAGCTCATCGAAAGAAATGAGATTTCTCATCTCGTCCCTTATTTACTTGCGATGAACCACTCCGATTTAACTCCTCATATAAAATCTCTTCATGAACTTTGGGATCGAGTTGTAGATGTTTATAGCTATAAAGCATTGAGAAATGCCCTCGCGTGGTGTCTAGGCCATCAAAATGACGACCACTCTCTTAAGATCATTCTCAAAAATTTAGATTCCAGCACTATTGTCTCCGATATTACACTCGAAGCCCTCACCAACAGCCAACATGACCATCAGAAGCTCATTTCAAGACTAAGCAAGATCTCCAGAGCAGAAGAGGATTCTTACTTGGGATTTCTTGCAACAAATGCCCTTGCCCTTCGTGGAGATCAAGAAAGTATCGATCTCCTTAAAAAAAACCTCGTCGACCCCCAATTGATTTGGATAGATTTGTCAGTCTCTGAACAATACTATTTTGAATATACTCAATATGAAAATGAAGACGTGCTCATTCCAAATAATTTGGAGTTTGATTTAACCGTTCGATCCCCCCCTCATCCCTTTTCAATTAATGTCCCAAAAGAAATTCTCTCATTCATAGTCCAATCCGCACTTTCAAACGTAAAGGACTTAGAGATGGAATTTATCGAGATAATAACCGATATCCCATCCTCAAAAACCCGCCAAATTATTGAAAAGCAAATCCGATTACGGCTATCGCAACAATCGACTCCCAACATCAGGGAAGGATTCATCGATTTCCTCATCGGACGGCGCGCTGAGTGGGCGAACCAACAAGTACTCAACATTTTAAATTCAGATAGTGCTAACCCGAACCTCATTGCAATCGTATTAATGGATTACCTGTTATTTCCATGGCACAAACCGACTCCGATGATGGTCGATTACCTTTTAAAGCTCGCACACCCCTCTCACTCAGGAACCTCACCTTTAAAACTTAATGCTCAACTCAACGTAGACAGCCCCATCGTTATCTATGAAGAAGTTTTTAATAACATTCCGTTAGCTGCTTCACTCATCTTATGTCGTTGGGGCGTTGAGGGAGAAACGGGCAAACTCTTTAAAAAAATCAAGCAACCAACTAACAATTGGATTCAAAGTGAGCTGTTTGAGCAATATTCCCCAAAATCTTTCGAACCTTATTTAAAACAGTTAATAGAACTCAATCCCACTAAGTTTAAAGAGAGATGCGAAGAGATTCTTTCTTGGGGACGAGCGTCGAATTGGTCTACCCCTTAGCTCCCAAACGAATGAAACATACAAAGAAACTCTACCTCATTCTTAGCCTCGCATTCATCACTATAGCCGTCTCGGGCTTCACCCTTTGGAAGCATCGAATGGAGCTGTTTGTGATTCCACAAAAGTGGGAAAAGATCACCAAGCTCAGAGAGGAGATCACTCAAGCAGAGGCATTAGAGTCAGAGGTCGCGGATAAGAAATATATTAATTTAGCGAATACCCTTCGGGAGTTAGTGGAAATCCAGATGGATCAACCACTACCTAATTCTTGTGAATTTACTCTCATTCCAACCCAAGGTGTTGATGGAAGCAGCTTCTTTACTCTTTTCCATAGCCTTGAAGATATCGATATCGAACCAGGAAATCGATACTCCTCCATTCCCGATTGGTACCAATTGAACCTATTGGTTTTGGATTCAAAAGGATTCGTATCTGGGAACAGCTCCCTATTCTCTCAAGTAGTAGAAATAGCAGCATTGGATTTCTACCAGCCTTCTAATGAGACATTTTCAATTTTCACCAGTGATCATCGCTTTATTTTTTCGGTCGACTCTAAAGGAATCGTTCCGCTTGGATTTGCAGTGGTTGCAATCGAGATGGACGCGAAAACAAATAGAGAGTCGATAACCATATTCCCCTCATTGATTGACAAAGATGAGGATCTACTGGATTGGATCAAAAGGCTTACCTCTGAAAACTCAAGACCCAAATTAGATTCTTCCTATTTCTCTGAATCCACCGCCTTAAAATTATTACGGTCAAAAAAAATTGGCGATCAGCACAGAGGTTTGTTTCGATTAGAACTTCTGGGAAAATCCGTTGCCTATCATGCCCTTGAGTTAGTCGATTCAAAGAATGATTATTTACGGGCTCGAGCCGCAATCATCGCGGCAAGAGATTTTTCATTAAGTAATAAGTTAGTTCACAAACTCGACAAAGATTCCTGCCTCTATCTAAGGGAGGGACTTGCCTTAGCACTGATTTATAGCACCGAAGCCAACGTAGCCCAAAGAGCATGGGTTTATTTACTCAATTTAGAAGATAACTACAGATATGATTTTTTGCTTCCAGTCAGAAAGTTAACATCACCTAAGGTAGCTGGTGCACTTGTGAAGCGAATCGAGAAGAAACTTCGAGCTGGGGACTACGATGAAGTTCATCGAATCACCTCTTATTTAATTGCAATGAAAGCCTCTGACCTAAAAAATCATTCAGAAGGCCTACATTCACTTTGGAACAAAATCCAAGAAGCACTACCAGAAAAAACTGAAAGCCCGGATCTCGAATGGAGCCTTCACCATCTTGCTTGGTGTATCTCCCAGCTCAACGACGACCGCTCAATCGAATTGATTTTAAAAAACTTAGAATCTACAGATTTCATTTCTGACATCACCGCAGAATCGCTGGCCGCAACTCACCATAATATTGAGGAACTAAAGACGAAACTTACTGAGCTTTCATCTGCAAACAAGGATCCTCATATAGCGCTATTTGCAACGATTGCCCTCGCCAAACGGGGAGATAAAAGAAGCTTAGAAATTCTGAAGAAAAACATTGTAGACCCCAACATGATTTGGATCGATTTAACTCTATCAGATCCCATCTATATTGTTTCTTACAGTTATGACGAAACAAAAAACGAATCAAACCGCACATCGGAATACGATGAACATAATTACTTTCATTCACCCTTCCCTCACCCATTTTCATATTACGCCCCCAAAGAGATCATCCCGTTCTTAGTTGAAACAGCCGTCTCAAATAAAAATAATATAGGCTTCAAACTCTTCAATATTTTGCTCGATATACCATCCCCAAAATATCGCCCATATATTGAAAAAATCGTTCAAAGGTGGTTATCCGGAGAATCCACACCACCGGCTAAAGAAGAATTCTTTCAGTTTCTAATAAATCTTCGAGAAGAGTGGGCCGATGAGCTGGTGGTCAAGATTTCTAGTACCTTTATTAATGATAAGAAATTACTTTCCATCGTGTTCTCAGACTACCTTTCACACCTGAAGAAGCAGCCGTCAAAGCAGAAGATTGAATTACTATCAACAGTTGCGCACTCATCAAATCATGCACCTGAAAAATCAGATTCAATTGATAAAATTAGCTCTGAGGATCTTATCGATATCGATGAGGAGATTTTTAAGAATCTCTCCTTAACAGCCTCCATCATATTAATACGCTGGAACGTTCGAGGAGAAACGGCCCAACTCTTCAAAAAACTCAAAAGACCCTCGAATCAATGGATCCACAGCGTGCTATTCGAAGAATACGCCCCTCGGAGCTTCGAACTCCATCTCAAGGATTTGATAAAAATTAATCCTTCAAAATTCAAAGAGAGATGCGAAGAGATTCTTTCTTGGAGGCGAAGTCTAAATTGGTCGACTTCGGCGTTTTTGAGATAAAGATAAATATTAAAAACTTCAAGAAAACGGCATCACCTTATAAACACCTCCAAAAAGTCCCGCAAAACCTCGACTCTGAATAGTAAGGATGATGTTTAAGAAGATTCTTCCCACTTCTGATCATCATATAAGTGGCTGCAGCTCTTTTGAGTTCAGGTCCCTGCCGGATATGTTGATTTAGAACTTCCTGGATTTGATGGAAATGATTAACCGCAATCGTTTTTAATTTTTCATAACTATGGGGATAAATGATCGGATTGTCAGTTGAGCTCTTATCGATACCGTAAATTACTGAGTCGATGGAACCAGGTATCACGTAATAATGAACCGTCTCACAGTTTTTAAGTTCAGAGATCAATTGTTCCATCAGTAAATCAATTTCGGCAGTAAGCTGGTCTCGCTGCTTTTCTCTTGAAGCGAGAAAATTCAATGCTGCTGCTTCCGTTGGCTTTTCATCCGTTGGCTGAGTAGAAAGCTCTCTCTCAACCCACCCGTTCTGTTCAGCGGTTTCGGAAGAGCAACCAAGTACCAATAGAGCGAAGAATATCACCGAATTTTTGAATATAGAATGAGAGTAAATATCCACGATGAATTAGTCCTAACTATTTATATAGAGACAGGCATTTTGATTCGAACGTAGGTCCTATGGGAGATGTACCTTCAGGGTCAATTAATCGTCAATGAAATAAAAAAAAGCCGCGTGTTCCGAAGGAACACGGGGCTTTTTCAATATTTAGCAATAGCGTTACTTCGTTCGCTTAATGATATGAAAACCAAAACCGGTCTCCACAATCTCAGAGATATCGCCCGGCTTTATTTCAAAAGCCGCCTCACTGAAGGGCTTCACCATTTGACCGTAGCTGAAAGAACCGAGGTTTCCACCGTCAGAAGCACTCGAGCAACTAGAGTGATCTTTCGCGAACTTGGCGAAATCCGATCCCTCTTTTTTAACTTCAGCCAGAATGCGTTCGGCCTCTTTTTTTGCTTCTTCTTTGGTGCGGGTGACATCTGCGGCAGCAGAATCTGCTCCCTTATAGGGAATTAAAATATGGCTTGCCGTGACCTGTCCTTCATGACTGTGACCTTCATGAGCATCAGAAGAAGTGTTAGCACCTTCCTTACCACCATCGGGAATGATGGCAGGATTGTCTTCTTTTTTCTCAGGCTCAGGAGGCTTCGGTTTGAAGTCAGCGACTTCCTTCTTCCAGGAAGTGATCGTATATTTTTCGATCGAGTAAATGCGAGCAGGAGTTTGCCCCTCTAAAGCGACGTAGTAACCGGTGTCTTCGCCCTTGTCATCTTTGATCGCATTTCCAAAGAGAACTTTCGTGGCCAGAATATCACCCCCTGAACTCACCGAAGTGAGGGTCACTTTAAGCTGAGGTTTATCGAGACCGTATTCAGCAAAACTTTTAGGCTCCACAGCTTCTTTGACGCGAAGAGACTTGTGATTGTTGAGATAACTCTTGGCATCCCATTCTTTATCTTTTTCAACCTTGAAGGTCTCGGCCCCTGAAGTGACGTGGAATTCTTCAACCTTCTCGGTTTTCTTTTCCTTCGACGGCTCTTCGACGGCAATTTTGCCTTCTTCAGTGGTCTCTTCTTTATTGGGATCTTTGGGCTCTTCGATGACCTTCTCCCGATCGACTCGGTTGATCATGATTGTCTTATCGGGGTAGGTCAATTGAGCCGAGATCACCTTATTGCTCTCAGGAATCTCATAGAGTTCCTTCAACAGGGTGTAATCTTTCTCTAACTTATCTCCGCCAGCCCCGATGTAACTTCGAGCTTCACCGTCAACCTTGTAAACTTCGGCGTCATCTCCGAACCGAACGAACGAATAACTATCTAAAGTTCGAGAGTTGGCCCGCTTGCCTAAAGTAATGGCGGCCTTCTGTTCAGCACCCACGAAGAAGGATATCTTGGCTCCAGATTCGGCGTCGACCTCGAACCTCGAATGCGAAGCCGCCTTTGAGCCGACCTTTTCACCGTCTTCAATTTTTTCGAGTTCTTCGTAAAGTCGATCGATGCGTTCCGGATCTGCGGGATAACCGAAGCTCGATTTCAACTCCCATTTCGGGTTGTCACCAGCCTCAGTTCTCACCAGCTCCACTTTAACATCGTCTCGTTCTACCGTAATCCTATCGACGGCTTTCTCATCTAAGCTCTTGAAACTTTCGAAAGAGGAAGTCGCTTGATCCGATTGGCTGTCTTCTCGGTCTCCGGTCGTGGAGACATAAACGATGACTAGGATCACGAGGACCACGACAGCAGCTATAAGTGATTTAGTGTTCATAGTTGATCGTTAGAATTATTTGGATTGACGTTGAATTTGACGTTCGTAATTACTGGCTTGAACTCTTCGTGAAATGAAGATCGCTAAACCAAAAGCACCAATAATCCCAGGCAACAAGAGAAAATTCACAGTCTGAATTGTGTTTTGTTTCTTGCTGGTCGTACCGGGATTAAAGTTTCGTTGAGTGAGAGTTTTTCTTCTGATGCTCAAAAGATCTTCACCTAAAGCAAAGGTTTCGATCGCGTTCTTGAAGAACATCAAGTTGGGTTGATATGCGGGATTTTGTCCTCGTTGCCCTAAGTGAAAACTATCCTTCAGGGCATCCACCGAGTTAAAGATCACCACGTTACAACGGTCAGAAACGGTGACGGAAGCCACTTCATCCTGAGTGGGTTGCGGTGCGGGCTTATTTTCTTTTTTGGGTTGAGGAGGAGTTAACTGAGCATCGGTTCCCGGACCACCAGCTTGAATCTCCGTTTCAGGCCCACTTTTATTTTCCGTAGTCGTCGAAGAACCATCGGGCTTCACGGGATCCGTGCCCGGTCCAGCGGGGACTACCGGTTGAGGTGAATTCTCCTGGGGCTTGGGAGGAGCCGATGCCGACTCGTTCGTTACAGCTTTATTGGCTTGATTTGGAGCCGGAGGAGTATTGTTACCCTGAGCCGAATTTTGGGCTTCAGTGTTACCCGGTTCACCCGCTTCTTGAGGTTGACCCGCTGGTCCTCCCCTTCCAGGTGGAACTAGTCCAGGAGGCAATCCACCCGGGAATCCACCGTGAGGATTGATTCCACCGGGGCCACCGGGGGTAGGTTCTTCTTTTTTCTTCCAAGCAGGGACTTTCTTATTTTGGAAGAAGAAGGGAATCTTTCCGGTCAACTGCACGGCCAAGTTTCGTTTTTCGATGAAATCATCCCCATAACGATCAGGATCTTTACGTTGAAAGAAATCCCGTTGCTCACTCATGAGGGAGGTGGGTTGAGGTTGACCGAAGGGAGTTTGATTGAAGGGTGAAACTTGTTTCGCCCAGGTGTGCTTGTGAGTCCAAGCGAGGGACTCCACCTTGATTCCGAGCTCTTCAATTTTCTTCTCATCGATGGACAGACCGTTCGTTGAAGGAAAAACTAAATGTTGGATTCGGTTCATCAAAGCGGCATCGGTATTCACCACCCCTTCGTCGACTCGGGCGAGTAAACAAGAAGCGGCGGGAGCTTCCACCATGATGTATTTTCCCTGGAATTGTTGGATCACGGGCAAACCGACACATTGGTTACTCGCGAGCAGCTCAGAGAAGATCCCAACTCCCAAACTGCGGAAATAATCATCCAGGCCAGGATTCAAAAACGAGATGGGATAACCTTTCATCATTCCACCCTGCTGTCCCTGACTGACATCGACCGAATGTCTGGAGACCAAAAAGACGGTAGGAATACCTTCTGAGATGGCTTTGGAGATCTCAAAAACTTGACGCTCTTCCAAGTTGTCAGGTTGGGCGACAATCAAACACGAGATCTTCGCTTCATCTTCAACGGAACGAAGCCCAGCGACCTTAGTCTTATCTTCTTCGCGAGCTTTCTTCGCCTCTTCTAACAGGGATTTTTGTAAATCCGAAATGGAATCGCCCTCTTCGAGTTTGGTCTGACGGACATCGAAGAGTTCACCCAAGGCTCCGATCACACTTTGATAATCAGAACGTTGAGGTGGAGGCCCTTGAAGAGGATTCGCAGGAGGTGTAGGCGCCGCCGGGGGACGACCATCGAAGAAAGCCACCTTCGGCTTGATGGGCGCCGTTAACTTGAGAATTCGAGTAGCCAATTCCAATTCGAGATTTTCGATAAAGAAGTGACCACCGATGACCTCGGCGTCTTTATCTAAATACTTAACGTGGATCGTCGAGTAAAAGGCCGAATCGATGACTTCACTTCCTTGCTTCTCCGTGAAGGGAATCTTACCGATCCCTTGGACCTGCAAATCATCCGTAGCCTCGTACATGAAATCTTTTTGAAGCATTTCGTAATAATGCTCATCCGCAGGACGACCTGAACCCTTGGCCATGGCGTCAGCTTTTTTCTGACGATCCCCGGCGATCTCTTCATCGGTCTTTTGCATGCCTTGTTGCATGCGCATAAAGTCTTGGATGGTGGTTGGCTGTTGCTTAGGCTCTTTAGGTCGATCAGGTTTCTTACCCCGATTCGCTTCCGCCTGTTGTTCCCAAGCCTTTAAAGCTTCCATCTTCTCCCGGTATTTAGCAACTTTGGTCTCAGCGTCTTTAGCTGCTTCTTTCTCGGGGTAGATAATCTTGTATTCGACCAAGCCACCACTCAATGCCGAAATCTCTTCGAAGAGATCCTGAGTCTTTTGCCTCAAGTCTCCCAACTGAGCGGGCATTTTTTCACTGGTGTAGTAGTTCACAAACACGGGCTCTTCAAGAGCCTTCAAGTTACCGAGGATGTTCGTAAATCCATCCGAGATGGTGAAAATCTGATCTTCAGTAAAATCTTTCTTCAGATTGATCTTCTTCGACATCAAGGCGAGGACGACCACGATGGTGATCAGAACTCCGATGAAGACTAAATTCAGAGTCCAAAACTTGAATCTGAAATCTTTGCTATCTGCCATAACGCATTCACCCTTGAGGGTTAGTTCATTGATATTCATGAAGAAGTTTCGAATGCTCGAACCGATTCGAGAACCATTCAAAACTCTATTTCCAACAGCTTGATACCGAGGTCAATACTTACGACTCTCGACGACGAAGCTATTTAAGATCAAAAAGAGGGTTGTCATACTGATGACGTAGATCAAATCCACGACATCGATGAGACCTTTTCCGAAATTTTGATAGTGGGTGTAGGTTCCGAGTTCGGCCATAAAATCACCCAAGTGAAACTTGTTGAGGAAATCAACCGTTCGCGGAAAGCCGATGAACGTTAAAATTCCACTTCCGATGACGGCGAGGATAAACCCGACCATTTGATTCTCAGTCAATGCCGAAGTGAACCCACCCAAGGAGACGATCACGGCCGCGATCGCCAGGATTCCTACGTAGTTCGTGAAAACCACCCCCCAGTCGAGAGGGAGCACGTAAGAAATGGATATCGGCACACTCAAGGTGGCTAAAACAGCCACAACGACCACGGTGTAACAGGCAAAAAATTTCGCCAAGACCACCTGAGAGGTATTGAGTGGAAAGGTCAGTAGAAGTTCGATCGATCCCTGCTTTTTCTCCTCAGCCCATAGCCGCATGGTCAGGGCGGGTATAAAGACCAAACAAAAGAATCCAAACGAAAAGAGGTTCTCAAAGAACGGTCTAAACGAAGGATTCGGGTTGGAGAAGAAGTTCATAAACAGAAAGAAGACGAACGACATCACCAGCAAAAAGGCGACGATCACAACGTAAGCGATCGGCGAATTGAAGTAAGCCGAAAACTCGCGTCTGTAGACGGTCCAAAAGTTAGACATGGTTCTATCGTAATTTAAATTTTCTTGATGGATTGAAAGGAAAAGCTCAGCGCGCCGAATGAAAGCATAAACAAAAAACTCAGGATGCTTTCATCGCTTGAGCGGTCAACGAGAGGTAAACCTCTTCCAGGGTGTTCGATTTTTCTTCGATACGGCCGAGGCGGAAACCTGCATTGTTGGCGAGATCAAAGATATCAGGCCCGAGGTCTTGCCCGGTTGCGCTGACGACTTCGATTTCATTGAAGTCACCTACGCGACCTAATTCACGTACTTCGCTCACTCCGGAGAGATCTTGAAGCCGGGCACTGAGATCGTCACTACCTTGACACTGCACCTTAAAAGCTCGTCCCCCACCGGCTTGTTGAACGAGTTCTTCGGGACTTCCGTTGGCGACGAGCCGACCATCACAGATCACCATCAAGCGAGTGCAGATGGCGGAGATCTCTTGGAGGATATGAGAGCTGAACAGAACGAGCTTCTCTTGTCCCAGATCTTGAATGAGTTTTCGAATCTCGATGATCTGATGGGGGTCGAGACCACTGGTAGGTTCGTCGAGGATGAGAACCTGGGGATCGTGAATGAGAGCTTGGGCAATGCCCACTCTCTGCTTGTATCCTTTGGAGAGATGCCCGATATCCTTTTTGAGCATTCTCTCAATCCCGGTGAGCTGAATGACGCGATCGATCGCTGCTTTCCTTTGTCCACCCGCAATTTGTCGAGCGCGAGCGACAAAGTTCAAATAATCGATGACTCGCATGTCGAGATACACGGCCGTCGTTTCGGGCAGGTATCCCACCACTTGACGAACGCCAAGTGAATCTTCAAGAACATCGTGCCCGGCAACGGAGACGTTTCCCGAGTCGGCGACGATGTAGCAAGTCAAGATTTTGATCGTGGTCGACTTCCCAGCACCATTGGGACCGAGGAAGCCAACGATCTCGCCCTTATCGGCCGAGAATGAGACGTCGTTCACCGCGACGGTCGCACCGTAAGTCTTGGTGATATTTTTTACTTCGATCATGACCTTTTCATTGGAAACGAAGGAATATGAAATGATTTATAGAGTTTTGAGGACTCTATACTTGTGACCTAACTTGTAAACGAATTCATGGAGGAATTCCGCCCCCCATAAGCTTCGATGAACCCCCTATAATTCCTAATTTTTCCGAAAAATAAACTAAAAAAGGGGAGGGATTCTATAAAGCCCATCGGATTCCCCATGAAAGGGGAATTCCACCTCGAAACGAATCAAATTGAGACAGGAATTTGAGCTTCCAAATCCGAATTTGCCGGGTGTTTTCGGGATGGAGTCTTTAGGAAAGAAGCCTCCGATTCGGAGGTGTTGAACGATGAAGACGTTCTCCAAATGAAGCCCTTACAACTTTTTCCCGAGAGCAAATCAAAGCCGCCCGTGAACGAGCACATCTTCCCCGAACCTCTTGATATTTAAAGACTTGAGGGAATGAACCTGGGCCATTTTTAAGACTCCATTACCGCCGACAGGGCTCGGCGCAGCCTCTCCACCAATGATTTTGGGAGCGATGAACGCAGCCACCTCATTCACGAGACCTCGATCGAGAAGCGCTCCGTGGATCTCAGCTCCTCCCTCAACCAGAATCTGAGTGATACCTCGCTTCCCCAATCTCTTCAAAAGTGGGCCAAGATTAAATCTCTGCTCTTTGGCTGAAAGTTTCCAGACTTCCAGTCCCTGTTGTTCCATCCAACGAACTCGAGCCGCACTCGCCTCCTTGGCGGTGACATATATGCGGGGACCGCGTGCATCGGAAAAAATCTGCAATTTTCGGCTCAGTCGACCTTGTCGATCCAAGATCACCCGAAGCGGAAAACGACCTCGGGGAGGTCGTGGAAGTAAAAGAGGATCATCTTTGGCGTAAGTCTCCGTTCCCACCAATATGGCATCCACTCTTCTTCTCAAAGACTGAACGAATTTGCGTGAGCGCTCGTTTGAAATCCACTTCGAATCTCCGGTACGAGTTGAAATCTTGCCATCGAGAGACATCGCCCATTTAGATAGAACCCAAGGTCTTCCTTCCCGATGGAAGAACAAGTAAGGGGCGAGAAGTTCTTCGCCTTCAGTCCGAAGAAAGTTACTAATGACCTCGATTCCTTTTTTTCGCATCGCCCGAGGTCCTTTACCTCGAGTCTCAGGATTGGGATCAGGAACAGAATAGATGACACGGCGAAACGACTCCTGAATGATCGCAGCGCTACAAGGAGGCGTTCTTCCCTGATGTCCGCAAGGTTCTAACGAGACGTAGATATCCGCTTTCTTGAGTTTGTTTTGGTGACCCGCTCTGATAGCTGAACGAATGGCTTCAACTTCCGCGTGAGGCCCCCCCACTTTTTTATGCCAGCCTTGACCGAGGATTTGCCCCCTCAAAACGATCACGGCACCCACCGGCGGATTGGGCGAGACTTTCTCGATACCCCGTTGGGCTAATCGGATGGCTAAAGCCATGAATTCAGGCTGGGGTGGAGGGAGCTTAGGCACGAATGAGCTTAAGATAAAAAGAATTAGAATTCGAAAAGGCTTAAATATCGATTCTTTGAATCGACTCGGGAGAAATCAATCCTCCCTGGGATGCATCCTCGTGATCCGAACAAGCTTCTACTGTCTTCTCTTTTTCTTCCGTATCTAACAGGCGACCAAAGAGAGTTAAGTTCGTTGAGGCCTCGATCTGAATGGGAAGAATCTTACCGACTAAACCTTCGGCAACTTCAGCTCTCTCCGGTGCATCAAAGACGACGATTTGGTGAGCGGTGTTGCGTCCGGTGTAGCGTTTAGGATCTTTTTGGCTGGGGCCTTCGATCAGCACTTTATCGATGCTCCCAACACTTTCGGCGTACATCTTGGTGCTGATCTCTTTTTGAATTTCGAGCAAGCGCTGATTACGTTCTTGCTTCACCGGTTCGGGAACGTCGTCTTCGAGGTCGAAGGCAGCCGTGTCAGGGCGAGGAGAGTATTTAAAAGTAAAGGAGTTTTGGTACTGCATTTCATGGAGCAAATCGCAAGTTCGCTCGAAGGCAGCATCGGTTTCACCCGGGAAGCCAACGATGAAATCGGTAGCTAAACGGAAATTGGGAATGCGTTGACGACACTTGTCGATCACTTTTCGGTAATGGTCAACCGTGTAACCTCGCCGCATGGCTTTGAGTTGCTCGTCGTCTCCCGACTGAACAGGAAGGTGAAGGTACTCACAGACCTTTTCTAAATCGGCCATCGCATCGATCAAATCGTCGTTCATGAAACTAGGGTGCGAAGTGATGAAGCGAATTCGATCTAAGCCGTTAATTTTATTGAGTTCGTGAAGGAGATGTTGAAGCCCAATCTTTCTTCCTGGAGCCAAGCACTTCCCATAAGAATTCACGGTTTGACCCAAGAGAGTGATCTCTCTTACCCCACAGTCGGCGAGAGCCTTAGCTTCATCGACGATCTCGGTAACGGGCTTACTGATTTCTTTCCCGCGAGTTTTAGGCACGATGCAAAAAGAGCACACCATGTCACAGCCACGCATCACGGAGATAAACGCTTGGAAATTCTTCGGCCCTAAGTTTTGCGTTCTTTGATAGGTGAGATTCTTTTTGAGGTCGATCGCCATCTGAGGACCTTCCGACCGGGCTTGATCTAGAATCTCGGGTAGACGTAAAAACTCGGCGGTCCCACAGATCACATCGATGTGAGGGTTTTTCTTTTGCGTCTCTTCGGGTTGGTTTTGGGCCATACAGCCCAAGAGCCCGATGAGGAAATTGGGATCTTCTTTTTTACGTTTCTTGAGGCTACCGATTTTGGAGATGACCCGATTCTCAGCTTGTTGCCTCACGCTGCAGGTGACGTAGAGCGCCACTCCCGCTTCATCGATGTTTTCGGTGAGGGAGTAACCATTCTCCATGAGCGTCCCCACCATCAGCTCGGCATCGAGCTTATTCATCTGACAACCAAAGACCTCGAAGTAGACCCTCTTCTTTGGATCGGTATCTCCATCGAGAGATGGAGTGGCCTGGAGATAATCAGGATTGGCTTTAAAGACGGGTGAAGCGCACATGAATTAATTTAGAGTCACAAAATGGGTGAACAGGTGGCCTATCCATAAGACGTAGGCACATAAAATCAATCCTGGATCATAGAGCCCGAGTCGGACAGTGTCAAATGTCGTATGGGGCGATCTCGACAAGATTTTTGATAAAGAAGGGTCTACTCGGATAATCGATTGATAATTTACCTGATAATTCTCTTCTGACGTCCATCCAGAGTACATTTTCTTCAGCTTGACGAGGGGCAATTTGTATGCCTTTGAAAATCGGTGTTAGTCTTCGTTAACCAGGAATTAGGTCGAACTGACATTCAACGAAAACACTGCTCCTAGTTCCCAAAAAGTTACTCTCAAAAGACTGCATCTCTATCATGAACGCGCTACGCAATTGGACCTGGAAAAACTTAAGCTTTGATCAACACATCCAAGAGTCATTAGGCTTGGAGTTTGAGCTCAATCTCTATACCTCCAGCCTTGAGCATAATCCGGATGATGTATCAGTACTTCTCGAGGTAGGGAATCTCTACACTCGTTTAGGTCGATTCCAAGAGGGCTTAGCCATCGATGAAAAGTTGGTGAAGATCAAACCTGAAGAGCCCGTCTTTCATTATAATTTAGCCTGTAGCCTCGCGTTGCTCGAAGCCATCGAGCCCGCCTTTGTCGCTCTGAAGACGGCCGTCCAATTGGGATACAACAATCTCGAGCATCTTCAAAAAGACAAAGATCTAAAAATGCTTCGCCAAGATCCTCGCTTCAGCGACATCTTAAAACTTTTGATTCACACTCACCGCGAACGCGTCGGTAGAAAATCTGAAGAAGAGATCTTAGAGCAAGAGTTGGATTTTCAGGATTAGTAGTAGGCTCGCTCCGAGGCTGATACTTTTTTTGAAATACATTAGTAAGCCCGGAGCGTAAGCGACGGGATACGTCATCGCGAGGAATCCCTAACGGCACGCCCTAAGGGATAACTCAGGCATTTAATTCCCACCCACGAAATACATTAGCATTGTCCCGTCGCTTACGCTCCGGCCTTATTAATGTTGGTGCTTACATCTTTGTTATGAATTTTGTTTCAGCCTGAACTGAGATTCAACTCCACCTTCCGAAATAGCATTTAAAACGATCTCTACCCCCAAGCGACCCAGGGCGACGCTTCGCTCTGCCCCGGGCTATAAAGTGACGGGCTTACAGCCCTTGGTTTTTTGTGATTGGAATGTTTTTTGAGTTGTGCTCCTGTTTTAACTAGCCCGAAGCGCTAGCGAGGGGAGTGTCCCCAGGAAGGTGAGATCTATACTCGATGAAATAAATTTTAGTCATGATTTAAATACAGGCACAGCTTCGCAAGCTCTCGGCCTGATTTGATTAATCCTTCCTTGAGAAAAGAAATTTATTGAACCTACTATACAGATCCTCCATCCTGATCTCCACGATCTATCATTCACCCCCGCAGAACGGAAATAAGAGGCTCTTCTGTTCTTCCTCATAAATTTTTTTTAACTCATAGGGCGCTAATTAATGAACGGGCAAATGACGGTTCCCTACAACCCAATTTTCAAGGTTAGATTCATCGTCCTAATCAGTACATTTATTATTTTATTAAATTCATGTATTACTGATCAGACCTTAAATAAGAATAAAGAAAGAAGCCTTAATCCCCCAAATAATGCCACTCCAATCTGGCATGACCAAGAACTACCGAAACGAAATGGGAGTCGTGAGAACTACCAAGATCATTTCTTTAGCTTTTCTGAGAAAAAGCTAAATAGCATTCCTGGGAATTTAATCGAAAAGTTCAAAGATCCGAGACAAGCATTTGAAGCCTATTGCAGATTCGGGGATATAAAGCTGGCTCGGGACAATGGATTCGGGCTCTTTTTCTCTTCAAAAACCCTATTTAATTATAAAATTATCAATCACGAATTGCGGCAATTCAAAGTCCCCTTAAAAACTCCAGTAAAAAATAAAAGCAAGATGGGTTTTGAGGATCACATTGAAACTCTCTTTGAAGAACAGTTCGTTCGCTTGAAGAATTTAATCCCCTACGCAACCCTGCTTAATGAAACGCTATCCGGTAAAAAAATACTGATTAGAGTTGGAAAGCTTAAAAAGCAATCCTTAACGATATCATGGATAGATGTAACAAATAAAAGCAGTAAAGAAATTTCTCAATTAGCTCAAAAGTCTATAGAACAGGGCCAACGTCAAAGGACTTTAGAGAAACTATCGATTACAAAAAACAAACAACCTCAAAAACGTCTTCAACCCAATCGAAAGCAAGAAATTCTTACCCCGTTTCAAACCTATAAAATTATAATCATGAGGAAGTCTAAATTAGATCTAAAAAAGTTAGCTTCTTACTTAGAAAATGGTGGAGATCCCAATCTTACCGAGCCCGACACTCAACTTTCCTTACTTCATTATGCAGCTATTCGCAAATTCTTTGAAGCTTGCGATTTACTTTTAAAATATGGAGCCAATCCTTCCGAGCCAAATAAATATGGATTAAGCCCAGTTCAAATGGTTTCTCGAAGGCTGTATTCCAACGACAAACAAGATTTAAAGCTCCTTCGATTACTTCAATCGAAAGCAACAAAAGCTCATTCACTTATAGCTGCTGTTGAGACTGGGCGAGCGGATTGGGTAATTGATTTTATCGATAATGGGGCCGAGGTAAATCAGGAAGATCAAATTTCCAATCAACGCTTTACCCCTTTACATCACGCAGCGAAACTTAATCATCCGAATATCTGCAAAATTTTGATTGAGAATGGAGCTGATATCCTAAAGAGAACAAAAACTGGCAATCCATCTACGGCACTTATGCTGGCTGCTCGTAGAGGTAATAAAGAAGCGGTCTTAGCTTTAACTGATCAAAAATTAATTCCTAAAAACCAGGACTATCTAGATGAAGCTCTCGAAAAAATAATCTCAAGAGGAGAAATTGAAATTTGTGAACTCCTAATGAGCAGAGGAGCCAGACCAAGAGTGACTGGATTGAATGATAAAAGAATAAACCATCATTTCCATCGCGTGATTAACTATCGAGCTAAAGCAATTACTTGGTATGAAAAATATGGCCATAAAATCCCGCTTTGGGCTTATTGCGCTCATGGCATACTACAAAAAATAAAAAATTATCCTGACTTATCTGAATTGAATCAACTCTCACCCCTCGGACTCCCTCCACTCTCTCACGCCATTCGAAGCCTGAATCATGGCATGAGTCCTAATGGGGATAAAAACTTAAAAACAGTGAAGCTTCTCGTTGAGCTGGGAGCTGATGTCAATCAGGAGTCTAGTAAATCTTATCAAAAATTCACCCCACTTCATTTTGCCGTACAATCTAAAGGAACAGAAATAACGAAGCACCTCATCGAAATGGGAGCAAAAATCAATGTAAAGGGACAAACAACAGGGCGCACTCCTTTATATATTGCAGTTGCTAAACGTGATATGGGGATCATTAAGCTCTTAATCGAGAACGGGGCGGATCCAGACTTAACTCCAAGAATCTGGAATATTGCAACTTACAGCAATGAAGTCTTAAATTTATTAAAGAAGAACAAGAATTAAAGATTAACTATCGAATGCCTGAAAATCTTATAAAGAATTCAGGCATAATCAAGATTCAGTTCCGGCTCACGGGGTGAGCCGACTACTATTGGCTAAGAACCGATCTAAGTGTTCTTTACCATAACCGTAATAATCGATATCCATCTCAGAAACTCCGGATTGTAAAAATCCCCAAAAGGCCTCCCTGAGATCAGAAGCAAGTGTCATGTATTCTAAGTGGGTAGAGTCACTCTCTCGGTATTCACCAAAATATAATGTCAGTAGGCGTCGTTTATCCTCAGCGTTTAACTTTTGATTCACGCTGAAATTCCCCAAATCAAAAAAGGGATCCCCCATGCCGGCGTACTCCCAATCGATCACCCATATCGATTGCCCGTCGTCGAGGAAATTGCCGGCGAGTAAATCGTTGTGACAAGGACAGCAGGTCCTTACCGAACTCAGCTCGGAATCCATCTTCAGCGCTAAGGCTAATGCTGGTTCGACTTCAGGTGGAAGTTTGACGCCGTTCTCTAAAGCTAAATCATGATAGGCTCGAACAGTTTTAAAGGGACAAAAGGAAGCCGGGATCGAGGGACCCGAGTGATACTTCTTGATCGTTTGAACAATTCTTTCTAATCGTTCAGGAACTAAAAAATCTTCTTCCTTTAAAGGTTGTGATTCGACGAAATCAACAACAAGGATCCCTTGCTCTTTGGAGAAGTAATAAACATGAGGGCCGATACCCAAATCAGCGGCAATTTGAGTGGCCTCAGCTTCACAATCCCGATCGATACCTAAATGATCTGTGTTCGAGCTCAGCCGTCTTAATACGTATTTTTTAGAATTGATCTCGACTAAATAGATTTGATTGGTGAGACCGCCGGTGAGTTCAGTGACTTGGGCTTCGGCGGCATTCCAGTTGGGGACATTGTTGATGAGATTTAGGAGCTCGGTTGAGATCACATTCACTTCCTTCGACATTCTTACGGCTCACCCTTCTGTAGCGCCTGGGCTTGTCCCAGGCCTTCTCCTAAATACCGTTACCAGCTTAAAGAATCCCATCTCATTTTACGGAAGGCCACCCACAAGGGGTGGCGCTACAGGGCGAAGACAACCGCAAAAAGCTTAATGTAGCTCAATTCTTCATCATCATCCAAAACGCCAAAAGCATCGATGCCACAAAACCAAAACAACCTAAAAAGGTTTGTAGCGTTCCGATGTGATCCCCCTGAAGGAGCATCGCACTTCCGATGATGGTGGAGGCGATCAAAATCGCCAAGGGCACGCGATGCCCTATAAATTCTAATCGCTTCTCTAGGGTTTCGGTATTGCGAAGAGTCGTATCAATTTTGAGGTGACCTTCAGCCGCCCGTTTTAATATTTCTGAGAGATGGAGAGGAGCTGATTTTAAGCTTCTAAAGAGTTCAGCAAGGGAGCTTTCTACATCCTTAAAGATTCGCGAAGGAGCCCAACGTGAACGCACCACCCGAACGAGAGCCGGCTCCAAGTGAGCGAGAATTTCTAAATCGGGTGCTAAGGAACTCACGACTCCTTCCAAGCTGACCAAAGTTCGGGCCAAGAGGACGTACTGAGGAGGTAAAGTGATCTGGTGCCTCATACTGATCGTAAAGAACGAATTGAAGACTCCCGTCAACTCGATATCTTGAATCGAAAGCCCGTAGTAAGGATCGAGGGTATCCATGATGTCGTAAGTGAGTTCTTGCACATCGACATCCTTTTGCAGCCTCCCGACTTTTAGAACAAGCCTTGCAATATGAGGAAAATCTCGACGGATGAGGTAGTAAATCAAGAGTAAAAGGTCATCCATCATCCCCGGCGTACACTTACCGATGCTTCCGAAGTCGATCAAGCCGACTTTGCCATCGGGCATCATCAGAATATTTCCGGGATGGAGATCCGCGTGGAACACACCGTCTTCAAAGATCTGACGAATCACTGCTCCAGCGAGGCGCTTGGCGAGAACTTCACCTCTCCCCCCCGAAAGATCGCTGTCCGTGATTTCTGACAGTTTCTTCCCGGGAAGAAACTCCATCGTCAGGACTCGCTTCGAACTGTAATCATCGTAGACTCGAGGAATTTTCACCGGATCCTGGGGGCTCAGCAGTTCCCGCATCTTCCGAATATTGTAGAGTTCGTGAGTAAAATCTAACTCACCTCGAATCGAACGTTCGAATTGATTTAAGAATCCTTTGAGGTCGTGGAGCTTGAAGTACGGCCACTCTTCGATGACATCGACCAAGAGTTTCAAAACTTGAAGATCTTGCTCAACCGTCTTCTGCAAACCTTTCTTTCGAACTTTAACGACAACTTCTTCCCCGAGATGAGTTACCGCCCGATGAACTTGACCGATCGAAGCAGAAGCGAGAGGTTTCTCATCGAAGGAACGAAACAACGCTTTAAGATCTTTCCCCAAATCCTGAGAGACGATTTCTACAATTTCATCCAAGGGGCTGGGGTGAACGCGATCTTGTAACTTCTCTAACTCTTCGATGTAGGGTGCGGGCAAGAGGTCGGGTCGAGTACTCAGAAGCTGACCAAACTTGATAAACGTCGGTCCGAGATCTTCCAATAGCAAGCGTAAGCGCTCGGGCTCATGAATAATCTCCGGGGTAGAGTCTTTACTGAAGAGCTGTCGAATGCGAGTCGAAAACGGCGCGTGAAGGTAAGCTGCAACCTGATGAAAACCATGCCGAGCCAGAACAAAGGTGATGTCCTTTATTCTGGGGATCGAACGCAATGTTCTCAGAGATTTGAACATAGGTATGGCCATGGTTTAAACGATTTATAACAACCTAAATTTAACGAACGATTCTACTCATTCTTCACGTGGAGGCAGAGCTTCACCTGGAAACTCTTCGGGCGCATCCGAATCTGAATCAGAGGTTTCAGACTCATTGTTTTCTAAGCCCACGAATGCTTCGATCGCTTTCACGCGAGCTTCGAGAGCCTGAAAATCTTTGCGTTGAACTGGCAAATAGTCTTTCAAGGATTGAACTTCGGAACAGAGCTTAGCTGAAATTTCTTCGCTCTCGGCTTGGCCCCTCGAAATCAAAGTGTCGAAGAGTGTTGCCCCTTGTTCACGGGAAATCTCACCCCGAGCGACGAGGTCTTCGATCAAAGATTTCAAACGGTCTTTGTTGAACGCAACTGCTCCCAAGCTGGCTAACATCGTTTTTTTGAGAGTATCAAACATCGAAGGTCTCCACTAAGTATGGACCGAATAATAGAAATTTGGAATGTCTGCTAACAGACCTAGACTCCTTCTTTATCGGCAAAGAGTCCGCTTCTCAGTACAGTTGTCATCAGCAGGTTGAAACGCCCTAGGATGTCGTCCGAAAAACACTCTATTTCGGTCATTCTCAAGGCGAAGAAGCTAATAAAATCCTGAGATAAACGCCCCTTGATGGAATTCCCCAGCAGAAACATCCATTATCGGATGTGCGGCTCCATCATCAAAGTATGGATTAGAATTCTTGTGAACTACAGGTCTTTATCTAGTTGAGCCTGAACTTCACTCAGAAGTTTCTGACGAGCTTCTTCAAAGGTACCCGCCAATCCTCCCCCGGCAGCTTTGGCGTGCCCCCCACCTCCTAATCGGGAAGCGATTTCTTGCACATTGACCGCTCCCTGGGACCGAAAGCTCACCTTCCATTTCAGGGAATCTAATTGAGTGACCAAAGCCGCGACCTCTGCCCCCTCAACCGATCTCAAAGCATCGATCAATCCCTCAAATTCATCACGACGGATACCACTCGATTCTAGCATCCCAAGATCCACATAGCTCCAGATGAAGCGTCCATCAAATTCTGCTTCCATCTTATGGATCACGTCGCCCTGCAAACGAGTCCGAGCGAGAGAGAGCTGCTCATAAATCATTTGGTAAAGACGATCGGGCTGAAGATCGAATCGAAGCAAGCGCGAAGCATCCTGAAGAACTTCCGAATCCGTATTCGAAAATCGAAACCAACCCGTATCGGTAGCGATCGCCACAAACAAGGCTCGCGCGATGGAGATGTCGAGTTCAATTCCCATGTGATCGAGCAAGTTTAGAATTAAACTACCCGTAGAGGGCTTGGAGGAATCGACGTGGGTCAGTTCGAAATCGGGACTCGGCTCACCTAAATGGTGATCGATACAGAGGACCGGAAATTTTTTTGCGAAAAAAGCAGATTCTAAATCTCCCACTCGACTGGTTTGGGAAGCGTCGAGGAGAATTCCTAATTCAGCTCCATCGAGTGCTCGATCCAAACCGCCTTCATCCTGGGGAACGACGAGGTCGATCTCCCGATTTAAAAACTCGTATTTACTCGGGTAGTCAGCGAGAACAACTCGAACGGACTTCCCCTGAGCTTTGAGGGCCAAGGCCAAGGCGATCGACGAGCCAACGGAATCACCATCGCCATTTTGGTGACTGGTGATCCGAATATGAGAAGCCTGAAGAAGCCTCTGACCGATCTGAATGAGAGATTCTGAATTATTTTGAGTCATCGCGAATCAGTGAAATTTTTGCTTCACTGCAAAATTATAGTTAACAAGTACACACAAAGTGATGCTGGATTCAATCCGCCAATTTTAATCGCTTTGAGGTACGAAGGGCACTGGAATCTGAAGATCAAAGAATTGAACTCCATCTAGCGAATTCTTCAATATGGAAAATATTTTTAAAAACAACAATTTTTTTCCTATAGTAAAAATCTGAAACTGGCATATTGAGATTGAACGGTTAGCATGAGTTAAAGAAGTATTTGAAGGATTCAATACCGCACAAACTAAATCCTCTTTTTCCTGTTTTTCAGGGTTAGACTGCAAGATCTATCCTTCAATGTAAAACAATAAAGAGTTCATAAAGGCTTGGGTTACTTATGCATCCCGGTAGAAAAATATTAAATATGCGTCACGACGATAATGTCTCTCAGCTTGAATTAGCTCAAGCGAGCAACATCACTCCGAGTGCGCTCTCCAAAATCGAAGCTGGCATCAATGCCCCTCGAGCCCATATCCTCTGGAGGATCGCCAAATACTTGGGCGTCAGCATCGAATACCTCCTCGATGAAAAACTCCCCTATCCCTATCAAGGCTACACCTACAAAGATAAGGTCGCCAAAAAAAACCAAGACCCCAAAGACATCGTCAGGGCGAATATCACTCGAGAAGAAAAAGCATTCCTCGAAGCCCTAACTGAATGCAATCCCATCGCTAGAGATATCTCTTTGAGCATCCCGGAGATGCCCATCGAAGTCTTAAGAGTGATGCACTTTTTAGTTTACAATTGTGCTAATACATCGCGAACGGCTCTTCTCAGTAAAATGAGTGAAATGATTGCCGAGGGCGAAACTCCTCCACTTCATTCTTCCTTAGATTACACGAAGACTCCTCCCCCCAAAAACAAACAGAAGCGATCAAAATCGGGCACTGGAAAATCAGGCGCTGGAAAATCAAGTTCCAAAAAATCCGCGCAAAAAAAATCAGAGTCGAGTTCAAAGAAATCGACAAAGAAGAAAAAATCGAAGAAGAAAAAAAAGAAATAATCGATTCGTTTAGAAGATCACAAAAACAAAAAAAGGAATCCGATTCTTAATCGGATTCCTTTTTTTTGTAAATTCAGTTTGGGCTACGAACCGTCGACCTCAGCTCATGCTCGCCACCATCACTTCGCCGATTTTGTCGGGAGTGGGAATGATCGCAACGTTCGCTGCTTCGAGGGCCTTCATCTTTTCGGCCGCAGTTCCTTTCCCTCCGGAAATGATCGCTCCGGCATGCCCCATCCGCTTCCCTTTGGGAGCAGCTTGACCGGCGATGAATCCGACGACGGGTTTCGTGACATTCGATTGGATGAACTCAGCGGCTTCCTCTTCCGAAGTTCCACCGATCTCCCCGATCATCACGATGCCTTCCGTTTGGGGATCGTCTTGGAAGAGCCTCAAGGCATCGATAAAGTCAGTTCCGATGATGGGATCGCCACCGATCCCTAAACAAGTCGACTGACCGAGATCTAACTGAGTGGTCTGCCAGACGGCTTCGTAAGTTAAAGTTCCACTTCGACTGACGATGCCGATTTTCCCGGGCTTGTGGATGTAACCGGGCATGATCCCAATCTTGCATTCACCGGGAGTGATCACACCCGGGCAGTTGGGACCGACGACTCGAGAGTTCGGGAAATCCGCTTTGAGGATCGCCATGGCTTTCACCATATCGATCGCAGGGATGCCTTCGGTGATGCAAACGATGAGTTCGATTCCAGCCGCAGCCGCTTCCAAAATGGCATCGGCAGCAAAAGGAGGGGGAACATAAATCACGGTAGCGTTTGCTTGCGTCTCAGCGACTGCCTCACTGACCGAATCAAAGATAGGGATGCCATCGACATCACTTCCACCTTTTCCCGGAGTGACTCCCCCCACCATATTCGTGCCGTATTCCACCGCTTGTCGAGTATGGAATTGACCGGTCTTTCCCGTCAATCCTTGGCAGATGACGCGGGTATCTTTATTGACCAAAATACTCATGGATCAAAGCTTTCTTAATTCTATTCTTTAGGCTTGGGTTGCAGCGACGGCTTGTTCAGCCGCGTGGGAAAGACTTTCAGCCGCGATGATGGGAAGACCTGAGTCTTTTAAAATCTGCTTCCCTTGTTCGACGTTGGTTCCTTCGAGTCGAACGACCAAGGGAACTTTAAGTTCAACCTGCTTGGCTCCTTCGACGATGCCCTCGGCGATCACGTCACACTTCATGATCCCTCCGAAGATGTTCACTAAGATCGCTTCGACCTTGGGGCTATCGAGGATAATCTTGAAGGCTTCGGTGACTTTTTCAGCGGTTGCCCCTCCTCCCACATCGAGGAAGTTAGCGGGAGATGCACCGAAGTGCTTGATGATATCTAATGTAGCCATCGCCAGTCCCGCTCCGTTGACCATACAGCCGATGTTGCCATCGAGACTGATATAACTGAGGTCAAATTCAGAAGCACGTAGTTCCGCTTGATCTTCTTCGTGAATATCGCGGTACTCGACGATTTGTTTCTGACGATAGAGAGCGTTGGAATCGAAATTGAATTTAGCATCCAAGGCTAAAATTTGACCGTCAGTCGTCGAAACCATGGGATTGATCTCGGCGAGGGAGGCATCGGTATCAACAAACGATCGAGCTAACTTCACCATAAAGGAAGCCACGCGAGCGATCATCTTTCCCTCAAAGCCCAACTTCTTAGCCAAGATCCGCCCCTGGTAACCATGGAGACCTCGATCGGGATCGAAGGACTCTTTAAAAATCTTTTCGGGTGATTCTGCGGCGACTTCTTCGATCTCTACCCCACCCTCGGCCGAGGCCATCAAGACGGGAAGCCCGCATGAACGGTCGATGACGATCCCCACGTAGTATTCGTTCTCGATGCTACAAGCTTCTTCGATCAAAAGACGACGAACTTCTTTGCCTTCGGGACCGGTTTGAGGAGTGACCAAGTTCATTCCCAAGATTTGGCTTGCGGCCTCTCGCACACCATCTTCACCGTCGACGACTTTGACGCCGCCTCCCTTACCTCGGCCACCGGCGTGAATTTGGGCCTTGACGACCCAGCGGTCGCCCCCGATTTCGCGAGCTTTTTCGACGGCTTCGTCCACTGACAGAGCCGGTGCTCCCTTCAAAATTGGCACGTTGAAGCGCTCTAAAAGCTCCTTCGCTTGGTATTCGTGAATTTTCACGGCATTCCCTTGGTTCGTTTAAAGTTCACAGATGTGATTCAGTTCCGAGTGAGAAATCGAAACTGAAGCCGAATGAGCCCCTACCTCGAGCTCCGATAGTTGGCCCTGAAATTTAGCCTGGTCCTTTGGTCCTGCTTCAAAGCATGCACTGATAATGTTGCCAGATCCAACTGTTATCAGAGCTTGAAGCCGAAGAAACCGGTGAATTCAGGCTGGAATAGAGTCCTAAGAAGAAAAAGCAAACGCCCTGGAGAATCTACTCCGATAAGAGGATGGACCTTTATCCATAAGCTTGTCCAGGAGAGTATCCATGAGGTCTCCTAAGTAGGAACTTCAGCAAAGCATTATAGAAACGCCCCGATTGAAAGCAAGCCGTGGAAAGCCCTGAAAAGGGCGACAAACAAGATTTTTCCCGGCAGTGAACTCACCTCGATCGAGGATTCGGCTACGGACCGAAGGAAAAAAGCCCTATGAACTTTAAATTCCTTAATAAAACCCCAGTTTGGACCCTTTTGCTGCTGCTCATCAGTGGTTGCCAGGCTCTGACCGAGGACCAAGCTCGTCAGTACAAAACCGGCTTAGAAGCAGCTCGATTGGAGCACTGGGATGAAGCGGAGTCCTTCTTCGATGGTCTCGTCGGGGAAAAGCCCAATTTCGAACTGGGGGTGCTCGAGAGAGGAATCTCAAGATTTAACCTCGAACGCTTCGAAGAGGCGATCACCGATTTGATCCAAAGCTTAGAAACGCATCGCCTATCCCCCGAAAACACTCAACGGGGTCTCTACGTCCTCGCTCGCTCGAGGATCGAACTCGCGCTCGGAAACCACGATCCCGAACTCCGATCTTCACAGTTGGTCGAAGCGACCCAAGACGCTCTGCTCGAACTTCAACATTCGCGAGCCATCGGAGAAAATTACGATATTTTAGCCTGGGAGGCTTACTGCCAACTCATTCAGCAAGGCTACGACGCCAGCCTTCGTCAGTCGGAAGCCTGTTCACTTCTCAATCCCGATCGCCCCGAGCATCAACTGGTTCGAGCTCTCACCCTCGAAGCGATCGAAACTTCCGATCAGGTCCCCGAAGAATCACTCGCTATTTATAAAAAGCTCATCGAGCAAGATTCAAATAGAGAATATAAGCTCCTCTACAATCACGTCTCCAACATCCTCGATCGTCTTTCAGAAGATGAAGTTGAATTCTTCCTGCAAGCAGTCGAAGAACACGTTCAAAACGGTTCTCCCTACGATGGAACTGAAGAACGATCTCAAAACAAGCGCTTTGAAATCGAAGAGCGAAATGTCCAAAGAGCCATTCAAGCAGCCTTGACGGCAGCTGCCAACCTTCAAGCCGAAGGAGATTTTGAAGCAGCAAGAACTCTTCTCATTACATCTCAAGAGACCTGGCCCGAAGAATCCGACTTCACCGAACAACTGACTTATTTAAAAGCCTCTTGGATTCAATCGCTTGAGGAAGAAGCAGAAACCGCCCTCAACACTCGTCGTCTGATCGATCTTCAACGAGGTATCGAACAGTTGACGCAGGCGATCGAACTCTCTACCAGTTCATCTCAATCAGCTCGACTTCAATTAAAGATAGACTCTTACCGAGTGGCACTGGTTCGCTTCCCCCGCATTCAAGGCTTCAGTGATATTCAAAAATTGGTCTTGGCTGGAAATCACGAAGAAGCCCTCCAAAAAATCCAAAAACTATCCGTAAATGAAATCTCTCAACTCAGAAGAGATTCTTTTCGCTTCCTCAAAGGCTGGCTCCACTATCACCACTCCGAGTGGAAGGAAGCCTTGACTGAATTCGAAAAGCTCCCCGAAGGAACTTCATTTATGAATCTCAATTTAGCTCATGGAGTGAGTCTCTGGCATGAAAACCGCTCAGGAGATGCCTTCGAGCTATTAAAAGAGATCCCTCAACACGCCCGAACCGATGAAGTCCGACGAATCCTCGGTCATGCGTATATTGAACAAGGGGACCAAAAACTGGGATTAGAGAACTTAGAACGTCTCCGCAAACCCACTAAGGAAGATGACCAGGCCCTCGTTACCATCTTAAAAAGCGAAGCAGAACAAAGTCGCACCGCCGGTGACTGGGAGGCTGCCCTTCAATATTGGCTCCAGGCGAGAAGGATCGTTGAATCTCGCCTCTTCTCAAGTGATGCAGGCCTCTACGTTCATATCGCGCAAGCCTACTATGAACTGGGAGAAACCGCCCCCGCTAAAAAGGTTCTCGAAGATTTAAAGACTTTAGACACCTCGGGATTTTCCCCCGAGTCTTCCCAAGAAGTTCAACAACTTCATGCCCAACTCCATCTCAAGGAAAAGGAGTACGGAAAAGCTTTGGCCGCGTTTAATAAGTTTCAAGAATTCGGTGGCGTGATTCCCGATGAACAACGAGACGTCTACTTAAAAGTTCTCTCTTTAGAACAAGACTTCTTCCCGATCGATAAGGTCCAGAGCTGGGAATACGAACTTCGGGGTACGAACGAACGTCGCCGCTTTGAAATTGTGGAACGAACCCCGGATAACAAAGTCAAAGTTGAACGCACTCAAAATCTTGAGCGTCAAACTGAAATTTGGGAAAGATCGGAAGAGAACTGGATTCGAATTGTAGATAAAGCCGTGTACACCATCCCGGTAGGCTTATCTTCAGTCGAAGAAGAATTCCCTCGCCGGGATCAGTGGTTTAAAGATGTCCTCCATCGTTGGGAATTGATTTCAATTGGTCAAATAGTAGAACCGACGGAAGGCGTGGTTTACTCCGATTGTATTTTAATCAGAAATACCATTCGTACCCCGACTCCTGAGGGACTCTACGATGAAGCCGTGACAGACCATTATTTCGCTCCGGGTGTCGGGGAAGTTCTTCAAAGATCCTTTCTCAATGAAGAGAAGCTTTCAGAGTACTATCTCGTTCACGTTGAATTCAGAGGAGAAGGAAGCGAAGCGACCTCAACGGTAAATCCAATCGAAGATGTCAAAGATTCCGAATAGATCCATCTCGAAGACAACTCACAAAAAAAGCGCCACCCGACGGGTGGCGCTTTTTTTGTGGAATCGAGTTCTGCAATTCGGATTTGGGCCTAGATTAATTTCGATAGGGACGACTGAAATTCGTGTCTCTTCGGGTAATCTGGCGCTGAGTTCTTCTCAAACCGCGTTGAGCGACTTGATTCGTTGAGTCTAAATCGCGAATAACCTTTTTGTATTCTGCGAAAGCTGCGTTGAAATTCCCTTGTCCCTCAAAGAGAAGGGCTAAGTAATTTCTCAATTCAACTTTCATTTGTTTGGCTTGTTGGTGTTTATCTTTCCCGAGGATATCGATCCCCAAGGTGAGCGTTTCCATCGCCTTTCGACGTTGAGCTAAAAGAGCCTGCACTCGGGCAATGCCGAGGTGCGCCTTAGCTTTCGCTACTCGCATCGAGCTCTTCACACTATTCACTCTTGAGTTATGGGCTCGAAGATCAAAGTACTCTCCCCCGTCCAAGGGTAAGTTTTCTTGGTACAGAAGCTCGAGACCATCTTGATGCTCATCGATAATCTTCGATGCCATGTTGTAGTACTCGATCACTTCTGTGAGGCGGTCTTTACGTTCTACGATCGTCAGCTTTCGATCACGAGTCGCTAAACGGTAATTGACATCCGCCAATGCGATCGCTGCTCTAAAGAACGAAGCGTCTCGAGCAAAGGCCCGCTCGTAAGATTTTTGGGCTAAAATGTCATTCTTTTCTTGTTCAGCAATTTTGCCTAAGTGGTAGTGAACCCAAGTCAAGCTTTCACGGTGGACTCCCGGCAAGGGCTTCGTCACCAGGCTATTTAAAATCTTTTTCGCTTCCTCGGGCCGATTGAGGCTAGAGTAATAGAGGAAAGCTAACTGAACGTGGGCATTGATAAACGTGGGGTCACGGAGGATCGCTTGCTTCAAGAATGATTCCGACAACTTCAACTGATCACTGTCCATCACCTCGTTGGCTTTGAGCCAAAGTTCACGAGCTTCTTTTCTTTGCGGTGTATCGACCCGCTTTCCACTCAGGATCGCCTCGGCTTGTTGGAGAACCGTATCTTTGTGAGTTTGCCACCAAGCTCTCCACTTGTTAATCGCATGTCGACGAGTTGAGGGGAGATCATGAGGATGGTAGCCATTGTCGATCCCGGTCATCTCTTTGAGGTTTTCGAAGGCGAGCTTTCTCACGATGGCATCTTCAAAAGAGAGAGCCTCGATCAAGGTGGGGACACCCACTAAAATACGATTTTTTCCTAGCGCGATGCTCAAGGCGAGTTGAATCTTTCCCGTACTTTGTCGGTAAGCATCCAAGAGCTCTAAATTCAATTGAAGGCCCTGAAAGAAACCGATGATTCGAGCGCGTAAGATCGTATCTTGCTTCGAGTCATCGAGGAGGACTCGCGCCAAGGGGACGGATTCTTTTGGAAAAGCGGTGAAGAGCCAATCCATCAGCTTGCTTTTCTCGCGAGAGTCTCCGTCGAGAATGATCTTATAGATGCTCGGCTTTTCCTTTTCGATCTTGTGGGGTACCTTCGCCCGGATGACTTGAGTGAGGTAGATCTCTTGGAGTAAGGCTTTCTCCTCCAACAAGGCTCGCTGCTCTTTAGTTTCGCGATTGATAGGAGAAAGTTGATCCTCGATTTCGTAGATACGTTCTTTAACTTTTTCGACTGCGAAATATCCAATCGCTTTTAAACGACGGACCGCCCCTTCACGAATGAGAAGTTCAGCGTGATTGAGCTTTTTAAATTCTTGAGTGATGAGATCTTCAGTTTTTTGGGTATAGAGAAGACTCGGATTGAATTCATCTTCATTTTGTCCGCTGTAAATCACCTTGGCCACTTCATTAGCAGGTACCGAGACGACATTACCATTTTCCATCTCAACTCTTAAAAAGAGAGAGTCTTTGGTATAGCGAGCTTTTCCTTCTAGATCCTGCCCATTTGTACGGATGACAAGATCCGTCGTACGAGCTTCTTGAGGCTTCTTGTCGAGACTATAAACAACTCGAAGGATATCTCCCTTGTGGATCTTCCGTCTTCCGTGAGACTGGATCACGGCGATGGAGTTTCCCCCCAAGTCGATGACGTTTCCTTCTACCTTCTTGTTATTGTCCAGGAGTTCGACGATGTCCCCGAAAGTGGGCGTCGCCAAACAGGAGAAGATCATCACCAAACTGATCCCCATCAGGCTGAAACTGCCCAAGCGAGATCTCTTAGTAGGGTTAGAAGAGGCCACGGGCTTTGTTGGATGTGTTTTCATCGAATGGCTCGCTCGTTCGGAGGCAAAACTGTCAGAAGTGCTCAAATCTCGCTGAAAACCGAGTTTTGAAGGAGAAATGAGAATGTAGGAATTTGTCAAATGAGTCATAAGTCCGTTATTTTTGAAGAACCTCAGAGTTCTGTTGGGTTTAATGTATAACTAAGAGAACTGCAAAGGTTGTGCCCCTATTCCAGCCTACTTATTCAGCCCATTATTTTTGGGAATCCTTTTTGGCAGAGTCATTCAAGACCTGCCTTGTCGATGGACATGATGAGGATGAAACTGAAGAGAACTGAAATACGGGATCTCTAACGAGAGTCGGGGATGGGCGAACCATGCATAATAGTTCAAAAAACATTCTTTTACAGGCCTTTACCTTTAAATTGGGTACTGCTTTTAAATCCGGTTCCACGAATCTCTTCCCGAGGGAATCTAGCCATGCGCGTAAAAAAATCGAACCTTGTAGCATTTATCACCCCTTTTTCCCTGCTTGTCTTCCTTTTTCAAGCAGATCTAAAGGCAGCAGAACTCATTCCCTTTTGGCGAACGAGCGCGCTGGAGTTTCCGGATACCCCCATTTACAAAGGGGAGATCAAGTTCTTAGATGCTGAAGCCGGAACACTTTACAAAGATGGTCTTACAGCTCTCAAAAACCGACTTTTCTCCAAAGCTAGTACCTTACTCAAGAAAGGTCTCAGAATTGTCAAAGACCGCTCAGAAAAAGATATTATGAAAAATCTTTTAACTGAGGCGGATGCTGGAGAAGACCTGACCAAGCTGACCAAAAAGCTAAAAAGGTCGACGAAGAAAAGCGATAAGGCAAGATTAATTAAGGCCTTAGCGACGATCGACAAAGAGCTCCCCAAGTTGAAAGGCCTGACGATCGAAAAAGAATACCTCTATGTGAAAAAGCAAATAAATAAGTTCCTCTTCTTGGTCATCGAAGACTTCGAGAAGAAGTCCTCGTCTGATGATGACAAGTCGGAAGGTGAAGACGAAGGGGACGACGACAGTGATGATGACGCAGACGACGACGCAGACGACGACGATGACGACGACGACGACGACGACGACGACGACGAGGACGTCGACGAGGCTCGACGACGACGACGAAGAGGACGACGACGACGACGACGACGAC
>JANQLS010000183.1 GCA_028280485.1 Planctomycetota bacterium | reverse complement strand
TCTTCGAATTGTCTGCACTCCGCTAAACACAGGCTCTACGAGCCAAGGTTTGCGGCCGAGTTGATCCCAACTCGACTTAGTTCCTGTTTAATCAACAGGAACTAATTAATGCATTTTAGACCTTAGCTAAAGGTCTTCCTCTTGCTCCGAAGCCTGGATCTAGAGAGAATAGGGTTTTCTGAAATCCTTTTTTCTCGGTATGAGCTTCGGAGCTTTTTTTATGTCTTTTAAGAATCATTTCAATGCGCTCGGGCTTGTTCTCGTCGGAATGTTCCTGTTTTGTTTTGCGGGCAATCTAACTGCAGATGAGAAACAAAAAGCCTTTAAGTTAGGAATCATCGGCTTAGATACGTCACACTCGATTGCCTTTACAAAAATTCTTAATGACCCCAAAGCTAAAAAAGATCTTCAAGGCTTTAAGGTTGTCGTGGCTTACCCTCACGGGAGTGCGGATATCCATTCGAGCGCGAGTCGGATCCCACGTTATACTAAAGAAATCCAGCAGTACGGAGTGAAGATCGCTTCCTCTATCGATGAGTTGTTAAGTCAAGTTGACGGCGTCTTGTTAGAGACCAACGATGGCCGACCTCACCTCAAGCAACTGAGAAAAGTTATCAAGGCTAAGAAGCCCGTTTTTGTGGACAAACCCGTTTCGGCTTCACTTGAAGATGCGGTCACCATGTATCGTGAAGCCCGCGAGGCCAAAATTCCCATGTTCACCTCATCTTCCTTGAGATACATGGCCAGCGCTCAAGCCGTTCGTAATGGATCGATCGGTAAGGTGACTGGTTGTGATGCCTACTCACCCTGCAGTTTAGAAAAAACGCATCCCGATCTCTTTTGGTATGGTATCCACGGAGTAGAAACTTTGTTCACCGTGATGGGAGTGGGGTGTAAGACCGTGAGTCGAACTCAAAACTCAGGAACGGAACTCGTGGTTGGAGTTTGGGATGATGGCAAAGTAGGAACATTTAGAGGTATTCGAAACGGAAAGGGTTCCTACGGGGGCACTGCTTTCGGAACGAAGGGAATTCAAGCCATCGGGCCCTACCAAGGCTATCGCCCTCTTTTAGTAGAAATTGCCAAGTTCTTTAAGACGGGCAAAGCTCCCGTTTCAGAACGCGAATCGTTAGAGATCTACGCGTTCATGGAGGCAGCCGATGAAAGTAAGCGTAGAAACGGGCAGAAAGTCAGTATAGAAGAAGTTCTAAAAAAAGCGGGTTGGCAGGGCTGGGTGAAAAAGCCATCCTCAAAGAAGAAAAAATAAGTTTCAATCAGAGATTCAACAACGGTAACAGTATGCGCATTAATTTTCTCCTCACGTTTTGTTTATTGTCAGCAAGCCTTTTCGCTGAAAGCCCCGCTCCACTCAACCTCAATGCTGGAAATGGGACCGAACGCATCAGTCGTCCCAATATCATTCTCATCTTTTGCGATGATCTCGGCTATGGTGATTTAGGAGCTTACGGTTCAAAGAAAAACCGTAC
This sequence comes from Planctomycetota bacterium, assembly GCA_028280485.1. Taxonomy (GTDB): domain Bacteria; phylum Planctomycetota; class UBA8108; order UBA8108; family JACQVS01; genus JANQLS01. The sequence continues at coordinate 16,038 of JANQLS010000183.1, read as the reverse complement.
TCCGCACATAGATAAATTGGCAAAAGAAGGGATTCGCTTCACGAGCTTTTATTCTTCGAGTCCGGTTTGTACTCCCTCGAGGGCGAGTTTGATGACCGGTTGTTATGCTCGACGCGTGAGCATGCATGAAGATTATACCGGTCATTGGGTCTTGATTCCCCGCAGTCGAAGAGGATTGAATCCTAAAGAAGTCACGATCGCAGAAGCTTTAAAAACGAAAGGCTACGCTACTGCCTGTATCGGTAAATGGCATCTCGGTGACCAACCCGACCATTTACCCACTCGTCACGGGTTTGATTATTACTTTGGTATCCCCTATTCAAATGACATGGCATCTAAAAGAAGAGGTGATCCCCCGTTGCCCTTGGTGAAACAAGAGGCAGTCATCGATCAACCCGTCGATCAAAGAACACTCACCGGACGCTACACCCAGGAAGTGGTGCAGTTCATTGAGAAGAATAAAGACAAACCGTTTTTCATTTATTTACCACACACCTTCCCTCATCTCCCACTTTTCGCTTCAGAAAAATTTCATGGAAAGAGTGCGAACGGGAGATACGGCGACACGGTTGAAGAAATCGATGATTCAACCGGTAAGATCATGGCTTCCCTCAAACGCTTAGATTTGGATGAAAACACCCTGGTGATCTTTACTTCAGACAATGGTTCGAATGGCCGCAATGGGGGATCGAATCAGCCCCTGTTCGGAGCTAAGGGAAGTACTTGGGAAGGTGGTATGAGAGTACCGATGATTGCTCGTTGGCCCGGGAAAATTCCTCAAGGGACTGTTTGTAACAGTATGACGACCACCATGGATTTTTATCCTACGTTCTGTGCTTTAGCAGGAGCCAAGCTTCCTGAAGTGAAAATTGACGGTAAAGATATTCGAAGCCAACTTCTCGGGAAAGAATCGGAAAAATCCCCGCATGAGTCTTTCTTTTACTACCGTCGCCGTCAGCTTCAGGCGGTTCGTTGGGGAGATTGGAAGTATCACTTGCCTTTGGAAAGAACCTTTCCTAACTGGACGACGTCCAAAACCGTACGCAAAAAACTAAGGCCCGCAAAGTTGGTCAATTTAAAGAAGGATTTAAAAGAAAAAGACGATGTTTCTAGTGAGCATCCAAAGGTTTTACTTAAAATGAAATCGTTGGTGGCTGAAGCCATCAAAACTTTAGGAAATGAAGAGATTCAAGGTTCAGAACAGCGAGAAGCTAAAACCTTAGACAGTTCTAAACCATTGCTTAAATCTGAATGAGAGATTTATGACAAGTGCTGATCAAAGCCCTGTTCGAGGAGCCGATGTCATCATCATCGGCGGGGGAGTTGCTGGTTTAAGTACGGCGTGGCAACTAAAGAAACGAGGGCTGTCAGTTCTTGTAATAGAGAGACAGCAATTAGGCAATGGATCCTCAGGTCGCGCCGCGGGATTATTAGGGCAACTACGGGGGACAAAAGCGGCCACCAAAATGCTCATGGATGGTTTGCAAGTTGTCTATGATTTGGAAAAGCAAACGGGATTAGAGATCTTCGTTCAAACGGGCTCCATTCGGATTGCTGAGACCGAAGAACGCTCTCAAGAAATTCGGCGGCTCGTAGACATGGGCCGATCCATTCGCTTCCCTATCGTTGATCTTGAAATCGACAAGCTTCAAGAGCGCTTGCCCTATATGAAAGTCGATGACATTATCGATGCCTGTTTCTGCCCGACCGATGGGCATATCCAACCCGCCGAACTCGTTCAAGCCTATGTCAAAGCCGGAAGAGCTGAAGGTGTTCAATACATCACGAACTGTCGGGTAGAAAAAATTCTCGTCGAAGGCGGGAAGGGCGTTGGAGTACAAACGGCTCAAGGGGAATTTCGCGCCGATTTTATTGTCAACTCCACAGGGCCATGGTCTTACTACTTAGCTGACTTGAGTGGTACTTCATTGCCCACTGCGGCTATCGGTCACTATTATCTCACCACTCGCCCGACTGATAAGGTTCATGTTGGGAAACGATCCCCCGCTGTCCGCAATCGTCATCACCGAATTTATTCACGCCCCGAAAGTGGAGGGCTCATCGTAGGTATGTACGAGGCTGAGCCCGATGAGTACAACATTGAAGACTTACCCCATGACTTCGATATGTCTTTGATGAAGGCAGCTCGGGATAACTACAACGTTGCCTTATTGATTCACCAAGCTCAACAAAGGTTCCCGTGGATCAACGAACGTACGCCGATGACAATCACTTCGGGAATCATGACCTTCACTCCTGACGGTAAACCTTTTTGCGGAAAGTTACCGGATGTTGAAGGTTTGTATCACTGCGCAGGCTTTTCGGGACACGGCATCGTCCAAAGCCCGGCGATCGGAACGATCATGTCAGATTTGATCACTCGAGGAGAAACGGAGTACAACATTTCTGAAATTGAAGCCGATCGTTATTTCGAATTACCAGAACTTCGAGACCGGGTCGAGGTGAAGGCCCGATGTGCCGATATGTATGGAAGATACTACGGCCAAATCGAAGGTCAGAGTTCGTAAACAGAAGTCAGTAGACTGAGTTCTTATTTGCGATGATCACGATCTTTATCGTGCTTTTGGCCCTTCAACAACCATTTATCGGAACAGAAGATGAAGATTCTCGTACCTACCAAGCGAGTTCCCGACACCGATCAAAAAATTAAAGTAAGCTCCGACGGAACCGGCGTTCAAACCAATACACTTCCGTTCATCATCAATCCCTTTGATGCAATCGCTTTAGAAGAAGCATTGAGAATTCAAGAAGGAGCGAGCGATGAAGTAGAAGTCATCACTGTGGGAATCGGAAACGATGAATACGAAAAAGAGTTACGCGCAGGTTTAGCGATGGGGGCTGATCGTGCTATTCACGTTTCAACCGATGAGCTTCTCGATCCTTGGAATGTATCCAAAGTTCTAAAAGTCATTGTCGAAAAAGAAGCTCCCGACTTAGTTCTCATGGGAAAACAAGCCGTGGACGACGATTCGAATCAAGCTGGGCAATTCTTAGCCGCTCAACTTGATTGGCCACAAGCTACGTTCATTTCCAAGATAGAACTGGCCGACAGTAAGGCCAATGTTGAAAGAGAAACGGACCTCGGAATCGAAAAACTAAGCCTCAATCTACCAGCAGTGATTACGGCAGACCTACGTTTGAACGAACCTCGTTACGCTTCGCTTCCAAATATTATGAAAGCTAAGAAGAAGCCGATAGATTCGATTCCTCTCACGGATCTTGGAATTGAAATCGAACCGAAGATTGAGATTATCTCGGTAGAAGCTCCTAGCTCCATTCGCTCCTGTAAAAAGGTTGAAACGGTAGATGAGCTTTTAACTCTCCTTAGGGATGAGGCCAAAGTTCTCTGACGGAAGCATTCCTGTAGCTAAATTCACAATGTGTAGCCAAGTTCGTCAGAATTTGGTCCAAAGAATTTTCAGAAAGAACGTCCCTTGAGTAAGAATGTATTAATCCTCGCTGAACACGATGATCAGTCCCTGAAAGCCGCTAGTTTATCTGCATTCGGTTTGGGCTATCGAATTTCGGTGGAGTGTGAAGGCACTTTTCAAATATTAGTACTCGGTAACAACGTAGGTGATGTCGCCAGTGAAGCCAGTGGATTAGCTCCAACTTTGGTCGCTGATTCGCCGAAGCTGGAACAGCCTATCGCCGATGTACATGCCAAGGTCATCGCTCAGGTCATCGAGAAGAATCAGTTCGATACGATCATCGCAGCTTCCTCAACTTACTCAAAAGATGTGCTCTCACGCGCTTGCGGCATTGTGGGGGGAGCCATGGCGAGTGATGTGATCGGCTGTGAAGTTAAGGATGGTGATCTCATCTTAGAACGCCCCCTCTACGCTGGGTCTGTCACTGCGAAATGCCGACTTTTATCAGATCCCAAATTCTTGACCGTACGTGCTTCGGCATTTGAGCCCGCCGAAGGAGTTGAGGCCGGGACTTCAACTGTCGAAGTCGATGAAGCTTCCCTCCCTGATCGCGTGGAATACCACGGTGTAGAAACGAAGGCGAGTGCTCGCCCCGATTTAACCGAGGCGAAAATCGTCGTCTCAGGAGGACGAGCCTTTAAGACTACTGAAGATTTTGAAGGACATGTGGGTGCCTTAGCCGATGCCTTAGAAGCTGCTGCAGGAAGTTCAAGAGCCTTAGTGGATGCCGGAATTACTCCCAATGAACTTCAAGTGGGACAAACGGGAAAAGTGGTAGCTCCTGAATTGTATATTGCTTTAGGGCTCTCCGGTGCAGTGCAACACCTTGCAGGTATGAAGAATTCAAAAGTCATCGTCGCAATCAATAAAGACGCCGAAGCACCTATCTTTGAAGTTTCCGATTACGGCATCGTGGGAGACGTTTACAAATTAGTTCCCGAGCTTCTCGATAAAGTGAAAGCCACTCAAACCTAAGGAACTTTCACCGGATGATCTTGTCTCAAGTCGAACCCCTAGCATCAGAGGCTCAACTTCTCTCACGAGAGATTTTTGGAAACATCCCCCCTTCCCATAAAGCGACTTTTTATGGCTTAGCCACTTTGGCGATGTTAATTTTCGCCTGGGGAATCATTAGAAGGGTTCGGATTTGGCGTTTGGGGCAACCGGGATTAAAAATTGATTGGCAACAAGGATTAAACCGGTTTTGTTGCGAAGTTCTCACTCAAAAAGTCTTATTGGGGCGAGGGCTGCCTAGTTTAGCGCACGTCCTCTTATTCAGCGGTTTCGTGGTTTTGTTCATCGGAACGATTCTGGTTGCGGTCGAACATATCCTTCAAGACTTGCAAGGCCTCCCCAATACTCAGCCTGTTTTTCATTACGGTATTTACTACGCCGTCTATGAAGTCGTCCTCGATACATTTGGTTTAGCCTTTATCGCTGGATGCTTGCTCTTTGCTTATCGACGCGCATTCGAACCGGGTAACATCGAACGTAAAGATCTCGATTGGCTTGTCCTTCTCACGTTTGCCGTTATCGGGGTTACGGGTTACTTCATCGAGGGAGCTAGAATTATTCGAGAAGCTACCCCTCAACCGGGATTCTCCTATGTGGGATTAGCTTTCGCTCACCTGATCGAATGGATGGGGATTCGGCCGGACCAAATCGATGGTTTGCATCGAGGGCTTTGGTGGTTTCATGCTTTTATATCCTTGAGCGCGATTGCGGTGATGCCTTTCACGCGACTTCTTCATGTTTTCGCTGGCTCATTAAACTGGTTGATGGTGCCTAAAGAAATGGGGGTACTACAACCCATCTCCATCGAAGAGATTGAAGAGACTGGGCAAATGGGCGTTGCTCGTCTTCAAGATTGGAGTTGGCAACGCTTGCTCCAATTGGATGCTTGTGTTTCTTGCGGTCGTTGTGAGGATGCTTGCCCGGCTCACTTGGCTGGGAAGCCGCTTTCGCCTCGCGATGTTGTGCAAGATATCAAGCTTCATGCCGAAGAAGTAGATCGGGTAACCCGAAGAGCAAAGTTTTTAGAAAAAGATTTAGATGAAGTGTTAGAGAGCGCTTCAAGCCTTCACGTCGATACGATTCAAGCTGAAACTCTTTGGTCCTGTACCACCTGTAATGCTTGTGTCTTTGTCTGTCCTTTGGGAGTCAACCCCTTAGGCTATATCACCGACATGAGAAGAAATTTGATCGGTGAGGCTGAGCTTAGAGGGGCTCCAGCGCAGGCCTTACAAAAGATGCAACGTTCAGGAAATCCTTGGGGCCTCCCGGTGGGAGATCGCTTTGAGTGGGCCGAAGGATTAGATGTTCCCACCGTTGAAAGTAATCCTGATTTTGATGTTCTTTACTGGGTGGGTTGTGCTGCTGCTTATGATCGAAGATTGCGTAAGGTGGCTCAAAGTATTGTGAAGTTGCTCGCTCATGCAGGAGTCAGTTTCGCAGTTTTGGGGGAAAGAGAAAAATGCACCGGTGAATCGGCTCGGCGAATGGGTGAAGAGTTCTTGTTTCAAGAATTGGCGATGGAAAACGTCGAGACCTTAAACTCTCACAACGTTAAAAAGATTGTCACGCATTGCCCTCATTGCCTCAACAGTTTCAGGCAAGACTACCCTCAGTTCGACGGTCACTACGAAGTCGTTCATCACACAGCTTACTTACAAGAACTGATTGAAGCCGGGAAGCTTCAAGTCCCATCCGATGCCGAACTTCAAGGCAAAGTGACTTTTCACGACCCTTGTTACTTAGCCCGAGTTCAGGGTGAGACAGAAGCTCCACGCGAACTTTTAGATTCCGTTGCCAATTCACCCTCCGCTCGCGTTGAGATGGAGAATCACTCTGAGAATACATTGTGTTGCGGAGGCGGTGGTGGAAGAATGTGGTTCGACGATGCTCCCGAAGAACGAACCGGAAAAGCCCGCGTTCAAGAAGCTTTAAATACCGGTGCCGAGCAAGTAGCTGTTTCCTGCCCCTTCTGTCTCATTATGATGAAAGACGGCGTCGCCGCTGAAGGAAAAGACGAAGAAGTCAAAGTCTTAGACGTCGCGGAAGTATTGGTAGGTCAAACCCAGCCCGACCCGAAGTGAATCCATTTCAAGCCCGAAGTGTCAACGAGGGTCAGCAATCGGGAGTGTAAATAGTAGCGCATGTACTCTAATTTCAATTTCCCCGTTGATGCATTTCTATTTATCATCATTAAGTTCCGCTGTCGAGGAACTACCTATTCCGAGAGATTCTTCAATTAATTGGGGATTCGCCTCTAACTCTTCTAATGTGATGGGCCCTCTCCTTGGTTTGGCTGAATCAATTTTTGCCTCCTTAAATAATCGTTGAAAGTCTTCTTCTTTTAAAACCTGTACGGAGGTATCAGAGTTTACGACACAGCGCGTGCCATCGGGATGAGGGACTTTGTCAAAATAAACCATTCCTCCAAATCCAGAGAGGTCTGGATTCCAGGGAACCATTTCATAGCTACAATTATCTGGTTCGATTTTTGGTTTGGCTCCAGTTGCCGGGGTATTTTTAGACAAGGGGCAAACCAAGATTGAGGGTGAAAATCGGTCACCTGAAAAATCCAAAAGGGTTTGAAATGTTTTAGTGGGGTCATCAGGAAAGAATGGAGCAGATCGGGTGCCACTCGTATCGTAATAAATCATAGTGTGGCGAATGAGTTTATCTAGGTTGGTTTTACAGTCTGCAATGTTTCCTTGAGGACTCATGTTTTGATTTGAAAAGAAGAAATAGCCTCCGAGGCTAGCAACTAATAATACAATGATGATGAGTACGACGACGGAGGATCCAGTTTCGCGATTGAATTGTATTTTATCTTGGAGCATATTGTTTTCCCCTTATTAGCAATTGAGTCAATTAAGTGATGCGAACTTCTTAGGTTATAAAATACCATTGAAGTTGATGTGTTGAGTGGAATTTAGACTGAGAGTTTAATGTAGATGGGTTGAATCTGTGTATAGAATAAGAAAAATAAAACTATATGATTAGATTAAATAATATTGTGTTTGAGGGGATTATTTGGATTCCTCCGGAATCTCAAACCTCTCTGGCGTCGCCGTAAAAAAGTTATATTTAATAATACAGTAGAGGGCGCGGAAGGCATCTTTTAAGCCGATTTTCTTTCCTTCATCGTAGCCGCGACCACGGTACGAAATTCCAATTTCATAAATTCGACATTGCATGCGAGATACTTTGGCAGTGATCTCAGGTTCCATGCCGAAACTGTTTTCTTGAATGTCGAGCTTCTTAGCAATCTCAGTGCGGAAGACTTTGTAACACGTTTCCATGTCCGTGAGATTGATATTGGTTGCCATGTTGGAAAGAAGGGTGAGGAGGCCGTTTCCTATCCGGTGCCAGTAGAGATGTACTCGATGAGGGAGGTGGCCGACGAATCTTGAACCGTACACCACATCGGCAACGCCATCTAAGATGGGTTGAATCAAGGCGGGGAATTCATTGGGGTCGTACTCTAAGTCGGCATCTTGAATGATGAGCAGCTTACCGGTAGCGTTTTGAATGCCAGTTCGAACCGCTGCTCCTTTACCTTGATTGCGCTCGTGGTAGATGACTTTACTGACCGTGCCCTCAATCTTTTTAAGGATATCGTGAGTGCCATCGGTGGATCCGTCATCGACGAGAATGATTTCCTTGTCGATATCTACCGCTAAGGTGCGACGTACGATTTCTTCAAGGGTGGCTTCTTCATTATAGATAGGAATGATGACTGAGAGTAAGGGCTGCGATTCCGTGCTCATTGCAATGTTTGGGTCAGTTTAGGTCTTTTCAGGTTTTAGAGCCTGATTCAGGTTCGGGAGGTTTTCTCTTTGTGATTTCCAAGCTAAGTAAATCAGTCCTACGTACAGGATAAACGAAGAGAAAAACATGCCTCCATAAAACTCGAAGTGATCGGAGATAATTTCTCCGAGGCGGTCTCCGAGTTCACGATTGAAGGTTGCTACCGTCATGATGGCGCCTAAAGCATCTTCGGATGAAAAGAGGACCATCGCTCCCGATAGAATTAAAAAACCCAGCCAAATTTTGGTAGAGATAAAGTGTTTTGTCGATTCCCAGTTTCTTTGAAGAATGTAGACCCATATTGCATAAGGGAACGCAGCTAAAACGAAGTGATGTTTCCAACTTCGTTCATTGAAGTAGAGCATGGTCAGAAGCACGATGCTGTATTCGACGGCGAGGAAGAAGTTATCTTTGGATTTTGTTTTGGCTCTGCAAGTGAAGGCCAAGATACCGATCAGGGTGAGCATAACCCCGCGAATGATCAAGCGGGCTTGCTCGTGGGATAAACTGAATACACTGAATGCGTAGTCTAAGTTTTCTAAGTTCCTTCCACTCGGTTCTGATAAAAAACGAACCATGACCCCTTGGATCGACTGGTTGATGAAGGATTCATCAATCTTCCCTTGGATCATGTGAGGTTCAACCATGCCCTTGTACCAACTGAAGGAGTACTCCCAGGTTTTAGCGGGGCCGAAGAAGAGCATTGGAATGATAATGTTACACAGGATCAAGCCGACAATTCCCCAGGAGCAAGTTTTCCAGGCCCGCTTGTAGAGGAAGTAAACCAGGATGAGGGCGGGGGTGATTTTGAGCGAAATTCCAACCGCCAAGGCGATTCCCGCGAGGACATCTTTTTCTTTCTTGAAGGCCCAGAAGGCGAGGGTGCACCAAAAGAGGATGAGTAAATTGATATTACCGTGTTGGAGATCACTTTCGGCCGTTCGCAAACAGAGAATGAAAACGAACACCATCGCCAGCGGAGTGAAGGGGGAGCCCCGTTCGGAAACGATCGAAAAGATCATCCATAGGGAGAACAAGAAGGCAGCAGTTCTGAGGAGGAACCATAAGGCCGCTGCGACCTGGTTGGGTAGGCTGGGATAAGGATACAGGTTGATCGCCGCGAAGGGTGGGTGGGGGAAAGTGTAGCCTTCAGGAGGGTCTAGAAAGATGTTCTTCCCCTCTTGAAGCTCGGCCACCTGAGGCATCCACCGAATTAAAGCTGACCTCCCTTTGCGGGTCTTATTCAGATAAGAAATCCCCAGCACCAAAAAAGTAATCAACACCAGACTAACAATGACCTGTTTACCCCGACGCGTTCTTAATAACCTGTCAATATTCCCCCAAAACCCTGAACCCTGGGTTCCTTCAGGTAAGTTTGGTGTGATGGGATTCATTTGGTTTTCTGACACGTTGAATGGCCTTTAACGATCCTTCATTGCCCTCATCGAGTCGCTAAGACTCCAACCATCAGGCGGGTCCTCCTCCCTCGACTCGCGCCCTGAAATCATTTGCCCTGGTCTCGATTTCAGCCAACCCTGGGCCGGTAATATACCCCCCAGGCCAAAAATTTTAAATCACTATATAAAAAGAGGTTAACCTCCTCCATCCCCAACCCAGGGTTGATTTCCCTCGACTCTATTGAGATCCTAAATCTTCGACCCAGGGTTCGGGAAAGAGGGAAATCGGCTCATCTTCGGACAGATGTCCTAAGTGCAATTCATGTATTTGATTGCGACGAATCTTTGAGCTTGATGACATAAGGTGGTTTTGTGGAATGAATGAACCCTGGGTTGGGGGTTTGGGGTTACCTGGTAGGGGGAGGAGGGTTACCTGGTAAGGGATTGGGGGTTGTTTTTTGATTGGGCTGAAATATAATTTTGATTAGTCAAAGTTGTGGCGGGGGGATTGTTGAGGGGCTGTTGAGGGATTGCGAGTTATTCACGAAGGAGATCGAATTGAAGCTTCAGTTTTTAACTAATCGTTACTCATTAAATTTAACCAAGACCTTGTTTGTCGGGGTCATCGGTCTGGTTCTGTTTGTGTCATCTTTGTCGTGTCAGCCTGGTGGTGGAGGGCAAGCGAGTGGTCCTTCTGAAATTGTCTGCACCACAAATATGATTGGCGATATGGTCAACGAAATCGTCGATGGCAAACTCAAGGTCACCACCCTGATGGGAGCTGGAGTCGATCCCCATCTGTTCAGTGTGACCGAAAAAGACCTCTCAGCTCTCACTCGCGCTCAAGTCATTTTTTACAACGGGCACCACCTTGAAGGAAAGATGGGGGAGGTCTTGAAGAAGCTCTCCCACACGCGCAACGTGGTGGCTTTGGCTGAAACTCTCCCCATTGAAAAGCTGTATGCTCCTCCTGAATACGAAGGAAATCCCGACCCCCACGTTTGGTTTGATATTTCCCTTTGGATCGAATTGATCCCTCAAGTGGTGAACACCCTCAAAAAGGTCGATCCCGACAATAGTGATCACTACGAAAAGCGAGGCCAAGAGCTGAAATCAACTTACAAAGAATTAGATGTCTGGGTTCAAACCGAAATTCAAAAGATCCCCCAAGAACAAAGAATCCTCATCACGGCTCATGATGCTTTCGGCTACTTCGGCAAGAAGTACTCGATCGAAGTTATGGCACTTCAAGGAATCAGTACGATCACCCAGGCTGGGGTCAAAGACATCGAACGCATCGTGAAGACCATCGTCGAGCGCAAGATTAAAGCCATCTTCGTCGAAACGAGTGTCCCTAAAAGAACAGTCGAGGCCGTCATCGAAAGCTGTCGAAAGGAAGGTCACGAAGTGAAGATTGGCGGAGAGCTCTACAGTGACTCGATGGGAGCTGAAGGCTCTCCCGGGGGAACTTATGTGGGGATGATGAAGCATAATGTTAATGCTCTCGTTTCTTCGCTCAAATAAACCAAGTTCCGTTGTTTCCATGATGCTAAAATAGAGGCATTTCCTTGAAACCAGCACCCATTCTTTCTCAGCCCTCTATGGATCCTTCAAATCAAGAACTTCCAAAATCAGAAAATCATCCCCCTGCGATCGAAGTCCATGACTTGACTGCGGCGTACGGGACTCAACCCGTCTTGTGGGATGTCGATTTAGAAATTCCCGAAGGAAGCTTAGTTGCGATCGTAGGACCCAATGGCGCGGGTAAGAGCACATTACTTAAAGCTGTTTTAGGATTGATTCAACCTCTCACGGGTTGGGTCAAGATCTTTGGCGAAGAGTATTCAAAGAAACGTTCTTGGGTAGGCTACGTGCCTCAAAGAGAAACCGTTGATTGGGATTTTCCTACCACTGCTCTCGACGTCGTCACCATGGGGCTTTATGGGAGATTAGGTTGGTTTCGCCTTCCTCGTCGATCCCACAAGGAACAAGCTCTCGCTTGTTTAGATAAATTGGGAGTAGCGCACCTGGCTCATCGTCAAATCAGTCAACTTTCCGGGGGGCAACAACAGCGAGTTTTTCTTGCTCGCGCCCTCGCTCAAGATGCACGACTTTACTTGATGGATGAGCCCTTCGCTGGGGTGGACGTAAAAACTGAGAAGGCAGTGATCGAGCTCTTAAAACAACTTCGCGAAGAAGGCCGCACCGTCATCGCGGTGCATCACGATTTACAAACCGTTAACGATTACTTTGATCATGTCGTTCTTCTCAACTTAAGGCTTGTCGCTTCGGGACCTGTCAGTACCACCTTTACCGATGAAAATCTGAATAAAACTTACGGCGGTCGACTCACGGCGTTGACGCAAGCCGCAGAGGCTTTGCTTTCAAAGCAGCCTGATAAACGAAACTAAGCTCATCGACTGATGTATCTCGCCATCTCCTACACCTTCCAAAATGTCTTACTTGGAACAACCTTGCTCGGGGTTGTTGGAGGAGTATTGGGATGTTTCGCCTTGCTTAGAAAACAAAGTTTATTAGGTGACGCACTCGCGCATGCTTCATTGCCTGGAGTCTGCCTCGCCTTTCTTTGGATGGGCACTAAAGATACTTACAGCTTTCTGATTGGAGCTATTTTTACCGGCGTTTTAGGCTCTCTCTTCGTTTTAGGAGTCGTTCGAGGTACTCGCATCAAAGAAGATTCAGCCATCGGAATTGTTCTCTCCGTCTTCTTCGGGGTGGGAGTCGTCTTACTCACTTGGATCGAAAAAAATCATCAATCCGGAAATCAAAGTGGGCTCAGTCATATCCTCTATGGTCAAGCCGCAACTCTGATGGAAAGAGACGTTTGGATTTTCGTCATAGCGGGTGTCATCATCTTGGGAACAATTTTTCTTTTTTATAAAGAACTCAAATTGCTCTGCTTTGATCGTGAGTACGGTAAAAGTTTAGGCTATCCCATGGCCGCACTCGAAATTCTTGTCACTTGTCTCTTAGTGATTACTGTTGTCATCGGTCTCCAAACCGTGGGAGTGATTTTGATCATCGCTTCTTTGATTACTCCGGCGGCATGTGCTCGTCAGTGGACCGATCGATTTTCATGGATGCTCCTCTTAGCGGGATTAATCGGAGGCCTATCTTCGGTCGCGGGTACTTTTGTATCTGAGCAATTTCATAGAATCCCCACAGGGCCGACTATCGTTTTAGTTTCAAGCTCGGTATTGATCATTTCAATCCTCTTTGCACCTCAGAGAGGAATCCTTTGGTCTTGGTTGCAAAGCGCGTCCTTTAGAAGGCGCATTCGAGAAGAAAATTTACTCAAAGATATTTACGGTTGGGTAGAAAAGAGAAATGACTGGTCGCGTTGGCCTAGCCTCTCAAATCTGATGGGAGTAAGGGGTCAAAGTGGAATCAAAATAAAAAAGATCGCTCGCCCATTGGAGCATGGTGGTTTGCTTCTAGTTACCGAAAAAGCGATGAAGCTCACCGAGAAAGGTCTGGAAGAAGCCGAACGCATCGTTCGGAAGCATCGAATCTGGGAACTCTATTTAGCGAGAAGACTCGATTTACCACCTGATCATGTCCATCGCGACGCTGAAGCGATGGAGCATGCCCTAAGCGATGAAGCCTTAGCTGAGTTTGAAGAACTCTTGGGTTACCCCAAATTTGATCCTCATGGGCAACCCATTCCTGCTCGTCGCGGCAGTTCCTCCAAAGCTGAATCAAAAGCCACGGGAGGAGTGTGATATGTGGGGTTTAGAGCCTTCTCATTGGACCGTGTTGATCGTGGGTGCCCTGGTTGCAACCAGCTGTGCCTTACTGGGAGTTTTTCTCGTTCTTAGAAAAGTCGCGATGCTCGGTGATGCGATCAGTCATGCTGTATTGCCGGGAATCGCCATCGCATTTTTAATCTCTGGTGATCGCGCACCTCTCTTGATGATTTTTGGTGCGGCAGCCGTCGGGGTTCTCACCGTATTTTTAGTGGGGATCCTCAATAGAACTCGACGATTAAAAGAAGATGCGTCCATCGGGGTCGTCTTCCCCGCCTTGTTTTCTATCGGAGTTATTTTAGTGAGTTACTTCGCGGGGAAGATCGATTTGGATCCCGATTGTATTATCTTCGGGGAGATCTTACTTTCGCATCTCGATCGTATCGTCATCGGAGGAGTGGATATCGGTCCGAAGGCCTATTATGTATGCGGGCCTATCCTTGCACTAAATATTTTGCTCATCGGAACTCTCTACAAAGAGCTTAAGGTCACGAGCTTCGATCCCGCCTTGGCGGCATCGTTAGGAATCAGTCCAACGTTGATTCATTATTTATTGATGAGTCAGGTTTCCATAACGGTCGTGGGTTCATTTGAATCGGTGGGTGCGATTTTAGTCGTAGCGATGTTAGTTGTGCCTCCAGCCGCGGCGTATTTATTTACACATCGACTTTGGACGATGATCCTACTTTCGGTTGGCTTTGGTATTCTTTCATCCACCATCGGTTTTTTCATCGGTTGGTGGAAAAATTGTTCGATGGCAGGGTCGATGGCAGCAGCTGCAGGAGGGGTTTTCGTTTTAGCTTTCCTCTTCGCGCCTCAGCAAGGATTGTTCGCTCGAATCTGGGTTCGAAAGAATCTTCGTACTCGGTTTAGGAGTCAATTGATCCTTTTGCATCTTCAAGATGAAGTTGCGGTTCAATTAGAAATTCTTAGGAAGCGCTTTGGATGGTCCCAACGCCGATTAGATAACGCCATCCAAAGATTAGTTCGTCAAGGTCTGGTGGAGCGAATCGACCAAGGGGTCAAGCTCACTTCGAGTGGCCTCGCTCAGTTAGAAGCATCGGGAACTGAGTCCTTAAGCCATCGCGTGGAATAGTGCTTTAGGTTGGTATTTAGGGATGCCCAAAAAAAAGCTCCTGAGTAAGTGAAAACTTGCTCAGGAGCTTTTTTTTATTTTGAGGCGTTTTTCGAACTACGCGTGTGCGGCCACCATTTGATAAACCTGGCTGGCTTGTTCTTCCCAGCGAGCCATCGTTTGTTTTAATTCTCGAATGGCGAGGGCTAGGCGTTTACGTAATTCTCTAACGTTTTCTTCAGACCGGTTTTGATGCTCTTTTAAGACTTTGTGGTATTGCTTACGGAGTACTTGAAGCTCGACTTTTGCGTTGTTGAGTTTGTCTCGGGTGGCTTGCAAAAGCTTTTCGGCTTGATCGGTTAAGCCGGGTGCGCGTTCTAACTTTTGGGCCAGGTGCTTTTCGCGCATTTCTTGTTTTTTGAGAAGGATGGTTTCGGCGTCGACTCGTCTGAGATTTTTAGCCAATCCCATGAAGCTTAGACCGCGAATGAGCCACTTGGTAGGGTCCCAATCAAAAAATCGAATTCCATTTCGATAGTCACTGGGGAACTCATGGTGGTAGTTGTGGTAGCCCTCTCCGTAAGTAAAGAGAGCAGTAAACCAGTTGTCACGAGCACTGTGGGAATCGGAATAAGTTTGCTTGCCGAACACGTGGCAAACGGAATTGATCGCAAAGGTGAAGTGTTGGTTCAGTACTAAGCGAAGAAGACCTGCGACAAATAGCCCACCAAACCAATCTCCCCACAATGCGGCGATTCCCATCGGAAGTAAGAAGGTAAAAGTGATGGCTAATGGAATATAGAAACGGTGTTGGAAGCGGATTAAAGGATCTTTCCAAAGATCGGGACCTTTTTGTCGCTCCTTTTTAGTTGGGTCTTTTTTGAAGAGCCAGAGGATATGAGCGTACCAAAATCCTTTATTGATATTGTAGGGATCCATATCTCCATCGATGTGTCGATGATGATCGCGATGATCGAGCGACCATTCCCAGCAGGATCCTTCAAAGCTGGCTCCGCCGAAGAGAACCAAGAGCCAACGGACAGGTCCGGTTGCTTCAAAGGCTTTGTGGGAATAGAGCCGGTGATATCCAGCGGTGATTCCTAGGCCAGTGGCATAAGCCATGACTACCGAAAGAATGATGGTCCACCAGTTGAAGGCTCCAGAGGCAATCCAGTAATAGAGTCCGGCTGCCGCACCAATCGGGGAAAGGACCAAAAAGAGGATGGTGGGCCAATTTGTTTTATGGTGACTGTGTTGTTTTTCCACGTGAGAGTTTTCAGCAAGTCTCATAAATTCTCCAATCGAAGGCTAAATGAAGACGGTAAAGATACAGATCCACTTCTTCTTGCCTACGATAAATCGTTGTTTTTTTGAGATTCCAACCTCTCTCAAGCTCGTAAGCGATTGACTTTTATATTCTTACGAAATTTTCGGGGGTGAGAGGTTAGAGGTTTGCAAGATTAGGTTTCTGACGCAGTTACGGACTAATATTTCACGACCGTAAACGTAAGTTCTTAGAAACTTTTAGGATT
>JANQLS010000042.1 GCA_028280485.1 Planctomycetota bacterium | reverse complement strand
TCCCACCAAGGGCTGAAAGCCCGCAATATCATAGCCCAGGGCAGAGCGAAGCGTCGCCCTGGGTTAAGGACGCGATGACGCTGAGCCCTGTAAGGGCGTTACTAATCTTAATTAATTCTAAGTGAATTTTAAAATTGGGCGGATTGCGGCATTTGAATCGCGGGGCTGGTAATTGAATTTCAAAACCACCCTGCGGGCTTGACGCCCGGATGCGAGGAACCAGCGACACGCCGCAGTTTCCTCCCGCACCTCCTTAGCGATCCCATCCTGCCTCATAAGGGATGAAAATGCCCCTCCTCAAACTGTCACTGAAAAAGCACAGTTTAATCTCCCTCGGGGGAGCAGCCTTCACACTCAACTGAGACTATCCCTAATTTTGAAACCACCTTGCCCGGGCAAGGTGAAAAAATAGACTGAGAGAGCCTTACAATTTACCACCAAAATGAAAGTGTATCGCAGGGCCAATTAATAAAATCGTAATCGCTGAAATGAAAAGTGCTAAAAGGAAAGAAATTATAGAAATGTAAATCGTATTGAATTTTGGGAATCTCCGATTGGTAAAAATAAATGCTGTAAGAATCAGAATGGCATTGGCTAGAAAAATAGCGATGCAAACATATCCGTAATAGGCCTTGTAATTAATAAAGAAATAATCGGCCAAAACCCATGAAGCTACGAATGCGGTAGAGAAACCACAAGTTAAGAAAAGAGTCCTCCCCAGACTACTAACAAAGTTATTGGACCCGCTATTCTTATCAGTATTCTCCATTAATTGCTGACTCAACATTCCTCGCTCTTCAATGACAGTCATAACAATTACTAAGTTCATCATCTTCACCTTGCCCGGGCAAGGTGGGAATTTTTGTAAATAATTTTGAGATCGCGAACCTCAAACACGTACTAAAAATTTCGGCCCCAAATTATTTCTAATCCCAATATTCATCTGCGACCATCTTAAATTCAAGCCCAATTACACCAACGTCACTTTCAATAAGTCTAAATTGATATTCCCCCGCACCATAGGGGAAGGTTGAAATTAAAGCCCGATTTAAATTTGCCTCATCTTGTAAAAAGGCAACAAATGTTGAGTTTGCCTTAAATTGCTTCTTTTGTTTTTGAAATAGTTTGTGTAAGTCGTCTTTGTTTAGTTTTCCAAAAAATTTGGAATCCCCAATTAAAAGCTCACCGCTCCTTGCATAACCGCTCATAATCGAACCCTTTTTTTCCTGTTCTTGTCCCCTAAGAACAATTGTTAGCTGATCAAGTTCATTAACTAAATCATCATCTTGATATTTTTTAAATTTTGCGGTTACCTCGTAAGTCCCTTCAATCACTACAATGGACTGATTTTCTGAATAATCCAGTAAATCACTAATAACTAATGTAGTGGACTTTAAATTTAATTCTCCTAAATTCGATTCGAAAACAATAAACGGACCTGATTTTTTAAAAAATGAAACAATTCCTATTATTAAAGCCATAATGATCAAAATTAACACAGCAATCATACCTATAACTTTACCAATTAGCCCCATGAACGGGCTTGCTAATATAGCGACAAAGCAGGCTATTGCTAAAAGACCAAATATACGCCTAAGCAAATTTAACATGAGCAATTAATCTTCTAATCATGTTATAGATTCGGTAGTGCCTTTCAGAGTTGTTGAGTAAATTGAAGCATCCCCAATTTTGTCAAACTTTTCTCTTCCACCTTGGCCAGGCAAGGTGGATTTCAAAAACCCACGTAAGTTTCTTCCTTCTTTCCCTTACTAATATTGAAAGTTAACAGCATCATTGAAGACAGCCTGAAACCTTCCCTATCAGGCAGGATGGGTCCGGTAAGGAGGTGAGGGAGGAACCTGCGTCGGAACGCTGGTTCCTCGCCTCGGGCGATAAGCCCGCCGAGTGATTCTAAAAACGCTCAATAACCTCTTTGATTCTTTGAAATCATATAAAGCCCTTAATCCCATCAGACCTTAAAATTTTCCTCCTCACTCCTCCGCAATACAATAAACAAACCTCAATCCCCGCAAAAACATCTCATTATCAATTATCGCAGCCGAAGCACTAAAACTATCATCCAAGTGATTTAACGCTAAGGTCTGAGGACTTGGCCCCGCAGTCAAAACAATTGTCTTTCCTTCAGTATCCGTAATATAAATTCTTCCCGAAGCGCCTACCGGCGAAGCATAAATGTTCCTAACCCCCCTCAGTCTAAACGGCCCAGTGGGCTCTAGACCGGTATCCGTATTTACTCGACATAAAACAGCCTGGTAATGCCTCATAAAATAAAGAGCGTCACCATATAACAGTGGCGATGGAACATACGGCGTACGTTGTGATCTTCGCCAAAGCACATTAGGACTCGTTGTGATATCCCCCTTAGCACCATCGAGCTTGATCGCTAAAAAAGCTCGAATGTTGTAACTACTTCCCGAATAAATCACCCCCTTATTAAAAATCGGCGTTGCGACCACATTCGCAGAAAGTCCTCCGCAACTCCACAAAACATCTCCGTTATCAAAATCGTAACCTCGGACTTTATTTGTACCGTTGACTACAACTTGCTTCTTTCCTTGGTATTCAATAATGATCGGCGAAGACCACGAAGTGGGCTCATCTCTCGGCTTTTTCCACTTCGTTTTTCCGTTGTGAGAGTGCATCGCTTCAACAAACGACTGACCTTCATGATCCCAGTTGACAACAATGAGCCCATCTTTAAGTGCCGGAGAACTCCCTTCCCCGTGAGCGTGCTTAGAATGTTGCTTCCCCAAATTTCGTTTCCATACCAAATCCCCCTTATGATTCAACGCGTACAAGCCATGGGATCCAAAAAAGGCATACACCCGATCCTTATCCACAACGGGCGAACCCGAAGCCAAACTTCCGGTGTAATGCCCCCCCTCGTGAGGAAGAGTTTCATGAACTTGTTTATTCCACACGCTGTCTCCAGTATCCCGATTTAAAGCCAAGACTCTAAATTGATGGCGCTGAGTGACATCTACATTATCGTGAGCCCCGGGAGCTGTCACCGGCACGGGTGGAAGTTGAGGACCGTGGGGAACTGCGGTTGTAATGAATAATAAGTTATCCCAAATGACGGGCGAAGAATGCCCTCGACCTGGAATGGGTGTTTTCCAACGAATATTTTTATTTTCACTCCAAGTGACTGGAGGATTCGCAGTGGGAGAAAAACCGGATCCCTGAGGACCTCGCCATTGAGTCCAAGTAGATTTAGGCGAACTCTTTTTAGGTTTAGATTCTTTTGAAGAACGCGAGAGCCATTCCAAAGCCGCAGCGTGAAGGATTTCATGCCCTCCATCAAAAATGGTGACTCGCACATTTCCTGATTCTCTTCTAAAAAGAGGTTTCTTTTTTCCGTAGCCGTAATCGTCACTGGGTAAATCAGGCTTCAAGAGTGATATTGGAACTTTCGGTATCTCAGTAAACTCTTCGATCAACTTGAGGCTTAATCGATCTTTATCTTCAGCGAGTTCGTTGAAGGCTAAAAGCGTGTGTCGAATGGGAACACTCCCCGTATGCCCATCGGTTATCCCGGCTTGAATGTCGATGGGAATTCCTTTAGCTGCTTTTAAATGAGTGAGAGGAGAACGATAACGGTATTCCCTATCGACCGCCTCGCTCGCTCCAGGGATTCCCCCGCAACAGGCTACGATTTCTTTGGTGTACTTTATCCCTGCTTTTTTTGTTTCGTGATACCACCGAGTCATATCCGAAATGGGAACCCAAGCAGAGACTCGAGACCAAAGATCCGGAGCCAATCCAGCCATCTGAAGTGCCATATGCCCTCCACCAGAAACTCCCACCAAGTAAACCTTCGATGAATCAACAGGAGCTTGAGTTTTAGCATACTTCACACTGTCGATAACATCTTGGACGGCATATTTGGATCCCCCCGCTTTGGGATTACGGTTCGCGCCGCGAAAATCGGGATGAACCATGATCCATTTCTTCTCAATCGCGTGCTTCATCAGAGGGATATTTGAAGTTTGCAACCAATTTCCGCTCCAGGAATGAAGAATGACTAAGAGAGGAAAGGGACCATTGCCTTCGGGCTTATAAAACAAGGCGGGTTGTTGAGTTTTGTCGATAGAGGCTTCGTAGTGAATTTTTTGGATCTCTTCGGGAAAGCTCTCTTGGGCTAAGGCGAGCCCCGGTAATTGCAAGAGAAAGCAAATGAGACCTAAACGGAGAGTTTGAATTAAAAGGGTGTTCATTATTTAAAACGTGCTTTAGGCTTTGCTGATTTCAAAATTCAATTGGCGATTCTTAGAATCGAGGAGGGACAGGCCCTGCTCCTAGAGGTTTGGCGAATTACGCCTCCTTGCCAAATTTTTACAAATTCGGCTACGATATGGTAATCGAGCAAGATTCAAATTAGAAAGCATTTCGAACTTTGAAATGAGAACTCACCCTCGATTGTTACAATCAAGTTTCAATGGGTGTCGTGAATTAAAACCTTCCTTCAAAATCGAACGAGAATCTCATGCCAGAACTATCCCTAGGGCAGTCCGCCCTTCTAACGGACATCAGTTTGTGTGTGAATCGATATCGCTTGCTCACTCCCGGTATTTATGTTTGTGTTCACGCCCCTGTGATTTTAGGTGAACAACGGATCACACCCGGCCTGGTAGCGCAAATCAATTACGGCGTTTTGAAACAGTGTGAAGCCACAGCAAAGGGATTTATAGGCCCTCCGAACTTCATTATCGATGTATTCAATCCCGGTGAATTGGAGGAATACGAAAAGAGGAAGGCTCTATTCGAAGAATACGGAGTGAAGGAATACATCGTTCTGGAAGATTACCAAGCACCCAAATTACACTGGAATCGATTCGTGGAGGGAAAATTCCAATCGATTGAAGAGGATCAGTACGGGATGATCAAGAGCCACGGCTTACCTGGTTTTTGGCTTTCGACCCGAGCCTTAGCTCAAAGAGATTGGTGGACCCTCTTAGCCATTATCGAAAGAGGAACAACACGCTTGGGGCATCATGATTTTCAAGATTCCATTTGGCATGAAGGACGAGAGGGTGAAGATAAAGATTCGATTCCGTATGAGGCAGGGTAGCATTCAAATCATTACGCTGGTTTTAAACGATCTCCACCTAATCACTCGTCCCGCTCTGTTGGGCGAGACTTTACAATCCTGAAAAATATTAGAGCCCTTAATAGCTAACCCAAACGATTATTTCCTGAACATGAAAAAATTAGTCTTGTCCTTGGGCTTGATCATCATCGCTCTTGGGATTTACCTTTTTACTGATTATTATTTTCAAAATAGAAAAACAAATTCCCATAGATACACTCAATCTCCACTCAAAGTGGACATCTATGGCAAACAATTTAAGTGGATTTTTCACTACCCCGGAAATGATGGCTTCTTTGGTAGCACGTCTGGGGCTTTGATCACTGAGGAAAATGAAATCGGCTTAGATCCCAACGATCATTGGAGTAAGGACGATATCATTGCGTACGAATTTGTTGTACCTACGAATGCGAAACTGGAGACAACACTCACTTCTTTAGATCTCATTCACGCTACAATCGAAACTCCAATTCACGGTAAACACGATGCGATTCCAGGCTTCAAGATTCCCATGGAGAGTACAACTCCCTTAGAATCTATTTCAGGTGAATTTGCGTGTAGCCAGCTATGCGGCAAGGGTCATAATGATATGACCACCACCTATTCGGTGGTTTCATATGAGGAGTTTGAGGAGTGGATGAATAAGCAGTTGAAAAAACGTAAGAAGGTAGAATCAGCTGAGAACGGTACGAAGTGAGGTCGTGAATATTGAGCGAAACCCCATTAACTAGCCCGAAGCGCTAGCGAGGGGAAGAAACGTTGAGTTGGCTCTAAAGGACTTCAACCAAAGTAAAGCAGAAATGGTTCTTTAAAAACGGCACACAGCGTGTGCCTACTACCCTTTAACTCTTATAAAAAACATACGATCACCGGTGGAATCTTTCATCAGTTCGAGTCCTTTTCCCCCGTTTCTCAAGCGATAGTCATAGTTGAGGAAAAAGCCATTCATCAGGTCTCCGTGTAATCCAGGAGTCGATTCGTCTCGGAAGGACATTTGGCGCCGAACGATGCGATTACCATAATCCGCTGGCGTGAACCAATGGAGTAAATTCCCTCGACCAGGAGCTAAGATTTCGATGTTCTTTGCGGCCACCCCGCCATTGATGACGAGACCATCCACTTGGGGAGTCACTCCCACCACTCTTTGATTTCCGTAAAGAAAGGCGTCAACTCGCGTGATGTGAGTCGGCCACTCTTTGGAGCCCGTTTCAACGATATAAACATATTCATCGGTCTTTTTGATGTACTGCCCGAGACCCCGTTCACCGTAGTAGTCTCTGTCGTAGTAAGCGGTATCTTCGGGGAGGAGATCGAGATAACGACCGTGTCTCCCGAGCTCAAAAGAATTCACATCATCGTTATCCGTCGTCGGATAGCGATAGAGCATATCCTTGTAAGTGCTCGTCCCCAAAATTTCTCTGAAGTCTTCTTGATTGAGCCAACGATGGAGAGTTCCATCCGATTGAACTTGAGCGGGCGCGATAACGGAATCGTAATTGTCGGGTTTGACGGAAACTTCTAAATCAGAATCGAATCGAACATCATCCTCGTCTTCCCCGGCGGCTTCAGCCCAAGTCAATTCATCGGAATCTGAAATCGTTATGACTTGAGTATCTGGAATCTCGTTCCCTTGGTCATCGTAATACTTCCCGTCGATGAGAGTGAGCTCAGAAGAAGAGATTCCTCCATCGCTTGCAAGGAAATATCGCTCATCGTTTAAATTCAAAGTTGAAGTAATATAAGTTTGAGTTTGTCGCTCGCGCATTTTCTGTAGCGAGTCATCATCTTCTCGATAAGTCCAATCACCAAGGATGACATTGGAACGAGCTGCGATTCTAAACTCATCTTTATTTTGAGCTAAAGCGGTGACGGCATCGGAATCGTTGGTCATGGCCGAGGGGCCATCCGAATAGAGGATATCTCCAGCGATATAAACATTCCGTCCAGCATAAATGGATCCTTGACCCGACACCTTCCCTTTGATCACGACATCCCCAGAGATAAAAACATCTCCAGAGATTTGGATCGGATGGGAATCCGTTCCTACGAGCGTCACGTTTCCTTCGATTGTAGAGCCTAAGACCGAGTGATCTGCTGGCTTCCACGTGGTACCCGTTTGATCTGAAGGAGCACTCGTGAGAGAGGATGCAGAACTCCTATCCCAAGATCCTAAAAGAGGGGTAACCCAAATCCCGGAGCCATCAGCATTACTGTTTGAAGAATCCCCCGCCCAGAGTTTTCCCTTCGCATTTTGAGCCGCGATTACGGGATGGATCGTAGGAAAATCAATTTCACCATTGGCATTTTCATCGGCAGGTAACTTCTCACCGACGTAGTCCTCGTAAATATCACCGGTGACATCCGTTCCATTGACCGTTCCCGTCAGATGGCCTCGACCTTCGATAGCTTCACCCGAAGTATAAATGTCACCATCAATTGAAGAAGTCCGACCTGAGTTTCTCGACCCCCAGCCGGGATTAAAGTCGCTTAAGTTCCCGATGTCTCCTTGAACATTCAAATGACAAAAGAGACAACTAGAGTCTTTCGACAATACGGCAAAGTCTAAGAAGTGACTCGATCCAATCTTGATCCGCTGTTCGACTCCTTGTGGATTAGCATTAGAGCTTGAAGTTGTCGAAGCATCGATATCTACCCAGAGGGATCCACTCCCCGATTCTGAAACTCGCTTCACCACCACTTCGATCCCAGGAAAACCGAGATAAGTCACGGGAGCCGTCGACGGATAACGAACTCCGTTCCGTACCTCATCCAACCAATTTGCGGGAGTGAGTCCAGAGTTTTGGTAATCACTAACGAGATCGTTTCGAAAGAGTTCTGCTACCGATTCACAAGCCAATCCACTTTGGCTCATGTTCGCCCATCCCTCCCTTGTTTTCGAGGCACTGAAGGTGACCGATATTGTAAATGCCGCCAATCCAGCTAAAACGATACTGACGACAAAAACAAAGACCAAACCCATCCCTTCTTGCCGCTGACAAGAAGATTTCTTAGAAGGCAGATCGTCAATTCTGGATCGTTGTTGAAACTGAATGTCGGTCATCGAAAAACGATCCTTTTTGTTGCCTGAAAAAGTTGAGAGTAAGATTGACCCTTTTGGACTTCGATAATGGGCATCGAAAGTTGAATTTCTATCGTCGAGTTATTGATCAGGGTGAAGAGTGCCGGAAGTTGATCTCCATCGTCCCTAAAGATCTTCCCACCACCGGTCAGTGCGATATTTTGCTGAACGGCTCCAAATTCATTGAGAACTCGAAACGAGAGATCTCCTTGAGCAAAGACATCCGTCAGATCCCCATCCGAATTGAGGTCTAATCCTTGCAGGGATTCATCGAAATTACCGACAGTGATCCACACATATTCGTAAGCCCAGCCTTCATTACCCGAAGCGCCCCAAATGAGATTACCGTCATCATCGGCGAAAGTTCCGTCGCCCATTGGATCCGTAAGATCTTGAAATAGAAGCGATGTTTCACTGACGGCAATCAACTGAGTACCCGAGTTCAATCGATCAGCCACGCGTTCGATCACTCGTTCAACCTCTCCCAATCCCTGCGTATTGGCGAAGATATCTCGACTTAGACCTTGAGTACTCAACAATGCCATCGTGAGTGAACTCGACAACACGAGGATCAAGCCCAAGGTGATCACCAACTCCAGGAGACTCAGGCCGTCTTGTCTACGGCTGTTTAACATTCGATTATCTAATTCACTTTTATGAAGTGAAGGGTCGATCAACATTTTCATCCCTCACTCCTCGTGAAATTTTCCTTCGGGCTGATGATCGCTTTTTGACTGTAGGAGTGAGTTTCTCCCGGCCGCGGTTCCCAACGTACATAGACTCGTACTGGAAGCACTCTGTAAGCATCTGAAGGGGTTAACGTATCAGTAAAGTCACCATCCCCATTGATGTCGATACTTTCACCCGCGACATCGTTGATGCTTTCATTGAGGTAAAAGTATGTGAGGCAGTAGGAATAACCGGGAAGCTCATCTAAGATGTAATAGGTGTAATAAAGCTGCGTAGAACCGTAGGGCCCGAAGAGTCCAAAGGAGTCCCGTTCCAAATTCTTATTCACCGCTTCTGAAAACGGCAATGAACGAATGCGCTCGATCTCATTTTCAGCGATCTCGCGCGCCGTTTGGGAGTATTCATTGGCTAAAGCAGTATTTTGGCTGCTCCCTACTGACGCCGCGACTCCTAAGATCAAAGTGCTTAGGATGGCGAAGCCGATGACGAGCTCGAGCAAGTTAACTCCGAGCCGTCGATCGAGAGTGGAAAACCGGCTGCACCCTCTAAGTGGCCATGAAGTTGCAACCGTTCGCAGTTTATTCTTCATTAAGATGTCCAGATTTGAAAAGAGTGAACGTAAAACCGGGAGTTCTATCAATCCTCATTCAGAGGAGATTCTGATCGCTCTTCAAGTAAGTGAAGATCGATAATCTCATTGGCGGTTTTAACTGCTCGTTGGATTTCTTTCTCTTCTTGATTTTCACCGATACTACAAGGATTCAACTCACTCCTTTGTCGGCGATATTTATGATGCATGCGTCGAAAGAGGCTTCTTCCTGAACCATCGCGAATCCCCTTTGTCGTTGAGAGTAGACTGGTTTTGGGTTGAGACTCTGAAAGTTCAAGTTCCGAAGATGAGTTTTTCGAAGGCCCTCTCCTATTCTTAGGAGCATCCCGATCGATCAACTGCTTCACTTCTTGGGTATCTCCCGAGGCAACCGATTCTTTAGATTTATTCTCAGCCGTCATCGTCACATAGACACTGATTCCCAATACGCCTAAGAGAACGCAGGCAACAAAACTCAGAAGACGTAGTCGACTATCCATCATCTATTTAACCTTAGGTTTAAATATTCAAGTGACTCTATTCGCCTCAGTTGATAGACAACAAAAGGCTCAAAAGTTCACATAGACCCTCAATTTGAGAATAGAGGATGAAAGGTATCCTGACAAAGCTAGGGTTTATCTCACTCTAGATAGAGATCTCTTGTAAACTTCGTATACAAATTCCAATGCTTCGGCTTTTAAAAACGTCGATACTTCATCCACAAGGGAATATCGGAACATTCCCTCAGAGCCATTCATTAACTAGCCCGGAGCGTTAGCGACGGGATGCGTTTTCATGAACCCCATCTATTGGCTTCCTCTTAAAGATAGTTAGGGTACTCAACCTCCATCGGCAGAACACTTTTGCTGAATCCCGTCGCTTACGCTCCGGGCTAGTTAATTTTGCTGCTCGGAAGGTAAGGGGAAGTTTTAAATCCATCGGTTAAAAAAATTTCACAACCTCACCCCAGACACCTTCACGCCCTTGAATTCCGGCTCGGCCGGATTATGATGATTCGGCTTATAAAAAATTCTATCCATGCTCTTAGTTCACAGTGCTCAGCTCATTGAAGGAACATTCAATGCCATTCATTCTCCGCAATATCTTTTTAGCGAGTCTCGCCACCCTCAGTTTATCGTGCACTGCTTTACCAAAAATGGAACGTACAGACTTGGTGATCGAAGACTTCGAGGGGTCGAATTATTCCGAAAAATGGGAAGTTCAAGGAACAGCCTTCGGATCAGGACCAGCCCAAGGAACTCTCGCGAATCAACATCCAGTTTCGGGTTTCCAAGGAAAAGGTTTGGTGAATTCCTTCTTAGAAGGAGATAAAACTCAAGGAAGCATGATCTCCAAGCCTTTCACCATCGAAAGATCTCATTTAGCTTTCCTGATCGGGGGTGGGCGCCACAGCGGCCTCACTGGAATGCGGTTGATAGTGAAAGATAAAACGGCGATGGCCGCCACTGGAAGCGACGACGAAACTTTAGATTGGAAAAGCTGGGATGTTCGATCCTTTGAAGGTCAACAAGCCCAATTGGAAATCTTTGATAAGGTCACCGGGGGCTGGGGACATATCAACATCGACCACATCATCCAAACGGACACCCCACCGAAAGCAAAAAACACCGTGCTCTTAGAGGAATACAGAAAGGATCCTAATTACTACAAAGAAAAGTACCGGCCTCAATTCCACTTCACACCCGAAGTCAATTGGATGAACGATCCCAATGGATTGGTCTACCACGACGGCGAATACCATTTGTTCTACCAGTACAATCCCTTCGGAAATCGTTGGGGACACATGAGCTGGGGTCACGCCGTCAGTCGAGACCTCGTTCATTGGGAACACTTACCCGTCGCTCTCTACGAAGAAAACGGTGTGATGATCTTTTCGGGTTGTAGCGTTGTCGATGCTAAGAACACCTCTGGATTCGGCAAGGATGGCAAAATCCCGATCGTGGCGATCTACACGGGACACCAAAAAGGAAACCAACACCAAAGCTTGGCCTACAGTCTCGATAATGGGCGCAATTGGACAAAGTATTTGGGGAATCCCGTTCTCGATATTCAAAATGCTGATTTCCGAGATCCCAAAGTTTTTTGGCATGAGCCGACGGATCAGTGGGTCATGATCGTCGCCCTCGCCATCGAAAAAGTCATCAAGATCTATGGATCTAAAAATTTGAAAGATTGGGAACACTTGAGTGACTTCGGGCCCGCCGGAGTTAAAGAAAAGGCAAACTGGGAGTGTCCCGATCTCTTTGAACTTCCTATCGAAGGCAAATCGGGAGAGACGCGCTGGGTCTTAGAAGCCGATATGGGGAACGGCTCCGTTGCGGGTGGATCTGGTGGCGAATATTTCATCGGCCAATTCGATGGAAAGACATTTACCCCCGATCACCCTCCGACGGAATTTCAATGGGTCGACTACGGAAGAGATTTTTACGCCCCAGTTTCTTTTTCCGACATTCCTAAAAGTGATGGTCGACGGATCTGGATCGGTTGGCTCAACAACTGGGAAACTCACTTAGTTCCAACATCCCCCTGGAGAAGCGCGCAGTCGATTCCAAGAACGTTAAGCCTTCGTGAAGTCGATGGAAAGCTAAGGATGATTCAGCGTCCCGTAAAAGAGCTCGCCCGATTGAGACAAGATGAGCTCCATTTAAAAAACCTGAAGATCGATCAGGTTCAACAAGTCATTGCGAGGAAAATTCCTGATCATTCTACATTGGAAGTATTGGTAACCCTAGCCCCTGGGGACGCCACAGAATGTGGCTTTGAGTTCTTCAGTGGTAAAAATCAAAAAACGATCATCGGATTCGATAAAGAAAAATCTGAAGTCTTCGTGGATCGAACTCAATCTGGGGATTCTAGCTTTCATAAAAATTTTGCCGGTCGTCACGCCGCTCCCGTGAAGCTACGCGACGGAACGATCGATCTTCACATCTTCATCGACACCTCCGTCGTAGAAGTTTTTACCGATGGATACTCTCGCGTCATCACCGATCGCATCTTCCCCGATCCCCAGAAGGCGACTTGGAAATTCTACCAAAAGGGCGCCTCAGCCAAGGTTCTCGATTTTAAATGCTGGAGCCTCGCCTCCATCTGGAAACAAAAACCTTGAGTTCAGGGTCGATGAAAAAAGTTCTCTGTATCGATTCATGGCCTCAACTCAAGCCCATCTGTGGCTCGGGCTTAGGGAGCAGCCTCTTTAAGTTAGCCGCCTTTGAAGACGCGAAGAGTTGCGGATTTGAAATCCATCTCCAAACGTCTCAGGCTAAAAAAGATCTTCTTTCAAACTCTCCTACCCTTCAAAAGATCTATGTCGAGAACGAAGAGATCGATTACGCTTCCTTTGATGCCATCATCCCTCTCGGCATCTCTCAAGCCCGAGCACTCCTTCAGACCGAAAAGCTATATCTCCACACCTTAGACGATCGAGGCCTTAAAAGTTATTACAACGAAGTTCCCCACCTTTATTTTTGGAGAGAGTATTTAAGCCAAGCTTTAGGATATACACAGAGTACTCAACCGGCGAAATTCCCCCTCGAAATTCCCCAGGAAGAAATCCGCCTCCTGGACACTAAAACTTCTTCGCTGAACGAACCCTCTGACATCATCTCGATTTCAATTTCAGCGCTCACTCCACTTAAAAAATACCCCCATTGGGATCAGGTGATTCTGAAAACCTCTCAAGCACGCCCCCACTCATTAATCATTCTTCTGGGACAAGACTCAGTCGATATCGAGCTTCCCAATAACGTATTGAACTTAACTCAAAAGACCACCTTTAAAGAATTGATAGCGGTCTTACATCGATCGTCTTTGGTATTAGGAACCGATGGACTCATCACCAACCTCGCTATGGTGCTCGGTGTTCCCACGATCACTCTCTTTACGATTATTCGTCCCGACTTCGTGATCGACCCCGATCAAGAGAAAAGAAGTCCTGCCATTCCATTAGTCCAGGGAGATTGCCCCCTTCAGTTTTGCTACTCTCAATTGGGTAATTACCGAACGGCGACTTGCCCTTACGAGCCGGAACTACCTGAGGGGAAAGCTCCAATTTGCACGCAAATTGCTCCGGAGGTGATTTTGGAAGAGATTCTTTCGAGGATTCCGGGTTAAGCAGAGTTTTACTGGGTCAGCCCCTCGCTAGCGCTTCGGGCTAGTTAATTTAGACATTTTAGACTATTTTTAATGGCATTGTTTAACTAGCCCGAAGCGCTAGCGAGGGGAGAGTACAAAAAGATCTCTACTCCCATATCGGTGTTGTCTCTCTATCCCGGATGCGAGATAATAAATTCATTAGTTAAGGATGCCTCAAAATCACGTTCATGCCTACCGCCCATATGTGGATAAATGAAGTTTAAAAATATCTTAATTTCCTCACTGATTCTCTTAATCAGCCTGATCTCTCCGTCAGCATCCTTTGCCGAAGAGAATGTCAAAGAATCAGAGGTCTTATTTGTTCACGAAATCTATCCCCTACTCCAATCACGTTGTTTTCCCTGTCATGGTGAGAACAAGAAAAAAGGCGAACTCGATCTCCGTACCCTGAAGAGCCTATTAAAGGGAGGTGAATCCGGAGAACCAATACTTGTTCGGGGAAAACCACAAGAAAGCCTCCTATTCAAAGCGATCACCTGGCAAGATCCCGACTTGGAAATGCCACCCAAGAAAAACGATCGGCTCAACGATCATCAGGTAGCTCAATTTAAAAAATGGATCCAAAAGGGAGCCCCTTGGCCCGAGACTCCACGCTTTGATTGGATCAAGAAGAGTATCGTCCCTCAAGGAGCCGGGATTCAAGTTCCCACTACCGGAGGACTCAGCCCAGATTGGACCCAACGCTACTATAAAGAAGAAGACTTATGGGCTTACCGCGATCTTAAGGAAACTGAACTTCTTCTTTCAGAAAACCAAAACCCCATCGATGTCTTTATCGACACTCAGCTCCGAGCGAAAAAATTAACCGGAGCCCCTCAAGCTTCTCCCCAGGATTTGGTTCGAAGGCTTCACTTCACCTTGACGGGTTTAGGACCACGAGTGGAAGAAGTTCAAGCCTTCCTCGAAAATCCTTCAGAAAATAATTATCTCAACGCGGTTGATCGATTACTCGCTTCGCCCCATTACGGCGAACGGATGGCTCAACACTGGTTAGACGTGGTGCGTTACGCAGACACCGCGGGCTTTTCGAACGACTGGGAACGCCCCCACGCTTGGCGATACCGCGATTACGTCATCCGCTCATTCCAAAAGGACAAACCCTTTAACCAATTTATTGTGGAACAAATTGCTGGCGATGAATTGAAACCTCGCTCTCAAGAGAATTTGATCGCCACGGGATTTTTAAGAATGGGCCCCTGGGAACAAACCGCGATGTCCGTCAAAGCGGTCACCCGACAATTGTGGCTCGACGATGTCACGAATTTAGTGGGAGAGACCTTTTTAGCTCAACCCTTACGCTGTGCGAAATGTCACGATCATAAATTTGATCCGATCCCCACGATCGATTATTACCGATTTCAGGCCGCCTTCGCTTCAACTCAATTCGCAGAAGCTAAGGCAGGATTTTTAGGTTCAGAAAATATTCGTGAACGCGAAGGACGAACGGATCGCACAGCTCGTATTCTCAACGGGAAAAATGTTGAGGCCATCACTCAACTTCAAGGAGACAATGCCTTCAGCCGAGTGAGGGCTAGGCTCCAAAAATATCGAACCATAGCCCTCAAGCGATTCGAACCTCTCACTCACGCCGTGAAAACTCAAAAGCCTCAACCCATTTCGATCTTAGAGGGTGGAAATCTCGAGCGCCCCACCAAGAAAGTTCAACCTGGAGTTTTAAGCGTACTCAATCTCTCTAAGTTGAAATCGAAAACTCTTCCCGCAACCCAAAAGGAACGAAGGTTGGCATTAGCGAATTGGATCGCATCCGAAAAAAATCCACTGACCGCTCGCGTGATCGTCAATCGAGTATGGCAATGGCATTTCGGCCGAGGCTTAGCGCTCTCACCAAATAACTTCGGTAAAACCGGAGGGAAGCCCAGTCACCCTGAACTCTTAGATTATCTCGCTCGCTGGTTCGTACAAAATGAATGGTCGATCAAAAAGCTTCAACGGCTGATCCTCACCAGTCGAGCGTTTAAACGAAGTAGCGTTCATCCCCAACCTGAAAAGCTTCAAACCATCGATCCGGCCAACCGTCTACTCGCACGTTATACTCCTCGCCGGCTCTCCGCTGAAGAAATCCGAGACCACGCACTCTACACCTCGAACGAACTCTCTAAGGAGATGGGTGGCCCCGGAATCTTCCCTTCGATCCATTGGGAAGTCGCTTTACAGCCGCGTCACGTTATGGGAGGAATCGCTCCTTCTTACCGACCTTCGGATCTACCGGCCCAAAGGAATAGAAGAACGATCTACGCCTTCAAGTATCGTGGTTTAAGCGATCCTATGCTTGAAGTCTTCAATCGTCCTGGTCCCGACCTCTCCTGCGAACGAAGAGATGAAACGACGATCGCCCCCCAAGCACTCGAATTGTTAAACGGGGATTTCTTACGTTCTCGCGCGTTAAAAATTGCTAACGACATTTTCAAGTCATTGGAAACTCCAAATGCGGAAGATCAAATTAATACCCTCTATTCGGTCATCTTGAATAGAGCCCCTAACAGTCGAGAATTAAAGATCACGAATCAATACCTCACTAAAGTATTAACGATTCAACGCCAAACCAAGCCGAAGCCGATTACGATTGAGACCTCGGTGGAACGGAGCATGATCGCCGAAGAGACCGGTGTACTTTTCAAATGGCGTGAGTTTTTAGCATTAGAAAAATTTGTTCCCGACCTCCAGCCTTCGGATTGTAAGCCCGAAATTCGAGCCTTAGCCGAATTAGCTCTCGTCTTAATGAATTCGAGTGAATTCATGTACGTTTACTGAACTTATTTTCCAAATCGATCGATGAATCAAGGAATCAACAGAATGAGTGTCTCAAGAAGAGAATGGATCTACGGACTGGGAGCGTCCTTGGGTACAGTGGCCTTGAATGCCCTCTTGGCTGAAGATAAAAAAGCCGAGAATAAAAATGCATCGACTCCCTCCATCTCTAATCCCCTTCAAGCCAAGAAGGGGCATCACTCAAGTCAAGCCAAGGCTTGCATTCAAATATTCCTCGAAGGAGGCCCCAGCCATATCGACACCTTCGATCCCAAGCCGAAATTAAAAGAACTGCATCTAAAAGAATTCCAACGCAAGAGTAAGTTTAAAAGTGCGATGGAAAGTGGTAAGCGTTATTTCGTTCAGAGCCCCTTCGAATTTCAACGCGCCGGAAAGAGTGGACTTCAGATGAACACTCTTTTTAAAAACCTTCCCAAAGTTGCGGATGAGCTCTGCGTTTACAAAGGATGTGTGGCGGAGTCGGTCAACCATCCCACGGCTTGCTATCACTTCAATACGGGAAATCGCTTCGGTGGAGATCCCGCGATCGGATCGTGGGTCAATTACGGCTTAGGAAGTCTCAACGAAAACCTACCCGGTTTCGTCGTCTTACCGGAGGTCTATTACCCTCAAGGCGGTTCCGCTAATTGGTCGAATGGTTTTTTACCCGCTCACTATCAGGCGACGCCCTTGCGACCCAAAGGTTCGGCCATTCTGAATCTGAAGCCACCCGCTCATATCACCCCGAAGCAACAAACGGCCAATTTAGACCTTCTTCAGGAATTAGAGAAAGAGCACCAAAAAAAGAGACCTGAGCATCAAGATTTATTGTCCAGACTCCACAGTTATGAACTCGCCTTCAGGATGCAAACGGAAGTACCGGGCATCATCGATTTAAAATCGGAGAAACCCGAAACCTTAGAGCTCTATGGAGTCGGAAATCCCCAAACCGATGACTTGGCTCGAAAATGCCTCTTAGCTCGCAGGTTGATCGAAAAAGGAGTTCGATACGTTCAGATTTTCTCCGGTGGTTGGGATTCCCACGATTACATTGCAAAAGCACACAAGCAACGTATCGATGCTTTGGACCAACCTCTGACCGCTTTGATCCTCGACTTAAAACAACGAAACTTACTCGAAGAGACTTTAGTTTTCGCAGGCGGAGAATTTGGACGCTCCCCCGACAACGGAATTCGTGGTGGTAAAAAAGTGGGTCGCGATCACAACCCTCAAGCTATGAATATTCTGTTTGCTGGTGGCGGCGTTCCCAAAGGCGAAGTCATCGGAGCCACTGATGAGACGGGAGCTAAAGCCGTCGAAGTCGTCCATCCCTTAAGGGACCTCCACGTGACCCTTCTTCATTTACTCGGCTTAGATGACAACAAGCTAACCTACTTCCACGGCGGCCGCTTCAAGCAATTATCACAAACGGGCGGGGAAGTGATTAGGGAGTTAACGTAGTCCGCAAACTCCGTTTGCGGCCTTCCTAACCTTCTAAATTGATCTCGAATTCTTTATTATCCCTCGCTAAAGCTTCGGGCTTGATAGGAGGGTAATTTCAATAAGGACTTAGTGGCGATTGGCGTGAAAACCATTCCCGCTGTTGTCGCCTTGAAAGCGCGCCTCGCCCTCCAAGCCCGAAGCTTTAGCGAGGGATAATTGAAGCGCCCTTCGACTAAATTCACCCCATCTAACCTGCCAAACCGGCTCAGGGGCTGAGCCGACAACTTTTTTTCATTTTCTGGTTCCGCAAATTCTTTGGGCGGGTTCTTCCCTACAGTCTTAAAATAGACAGCAACGTACTTCAGAATTAGAGAGATTTCTCCAATCGAGGACCCCCAACTTCTTAAAGCCATGCCCCGAGACCCGTTTTTCCATTACCTACGAAAACCTAACCGGCGACGCTTTAAGAAGTTGGTCGCGGAACACTACCGTCAGGTGTGGAGATTGGCTCTCAAACTCACCGGGAATGAAGATGATGCATCGGACATCTCCCAAGATGTCTTTCTTCAATTGTTCTTAGATCCTCCACAACCGGATCAAGTCAAATCCCCCAGTGGTTTTCTTTCATGGAAAGTCGTCGGTCGGATCAGTCGTTGGCGCCGCTCTCTCAAACGTCAACAAGAGAGAGAATTGGAATACGCGAAACGCCTGACCGATAGTACCTCTGAATCTCAAAAAGATCCTGAAGTCATCCGTGAGCTCCTCTCCTCCCTACCGGAGGAAGATCGTATAACCCTGGAACTCAAGTATCTCGCTGGTCTTTCAACCACCGAATTGGCGAAGGTTTTGAATATCAGTGAACGGGCGATGAGAAAGAGAATCGAAAAAGCTCGACAGAAGCTTCAAGGAAAAGATTCTCACTTATTAGGTGCCGGATTTATTCCCACCGAAGCACTTCAGCCCCCTGCTGATTTTGTGAACCAAGTCCTGAGTTCTATCGAAGTGAGCCAAATGCTGTCTCCCACTATTCAATTGTCTACAGTGACAAGTGCCGGTATCGCGGCCACCAGTAGCACCACCGCTCTGTCGTCACTTCAAATGGGAGGCCTTCTCATGAGTACTAAAAAATTAGCTACGATCGTCGCTCTCTCCGCTCTTATTGTAGGAACAACCACCTTCTTCTTACTCGAAAAAGATCCTGATCCTAATGGTTCAGATTCCGCATTGAACTCTTCGCCCCTCGAAGGTTCAGCAAAAAAATTGAGCTTGAGTGAGCCATCCTCATCATCCTCAAAAGTTGAAACATCAAAACCCCAGCCTTCTGATCTTAAGATCAGAACTCAAGATGATGATCTCACGGGCTCGAAACCATCGATTCGAGGCCGAGTCCTCGATACCGATCAAAACCCGATCCCCAACGCCCAACTTTGGGCCATCGAAACTCAAAAGTGGAATGCACGTGAAGCCCTAGAACGACTTCCTGCGTGGGCAAATGCGCAAACCGTAAAAAAAGAGGGAGATGCTCTCAGAGCTCAATTTATTCAAATCTTAAAAGAAGCTCCACAAACGGAAAGTGACCCCAGCGGTTCTTACTCTTTTAATAACTTGAAGCCCTCCACTTATCGCTTGATCGTCCTCGAACCTCAACACCGCCCTCATACTGAAATCGATTTAAAGTTTACCGATCAACCTCTAGATCAAGACCTTATTCTGTCAGCGGGAAACTCCATTCGAGGAAAGGTCGTTCAATCTGATGGCAGCCCGGTTCGTGATGTCAAAATCAATTGGAGGCCGGTATTAGAGAGGGTCACTTCACCCCAAGAGCATTTACTGAGCGCCATCCAACGTTGGGAAAAGGGTTATATAGCCACCGAAAGTCTCTTAGTCAGCTCTAACGACAAAGGAAAGTTTGAGATTTCTTGGTTAGAGCCGGGTCACTATGATCTCGTTATTTCTCATCCAGAATACGAAACCCAAGTGAACTGGGAAACACCCGCAAATGGCAAAGAACTTCAAATCGTCTTGAATCAAGGTTTGGAAATTCATGGTCGCCTTCTCGATCCCTCCGGCAAGAACCTTGCTAACGCAGACCTCCATCTCATTCCTGCCCGTCAGAGGGAAGTCCACCAGTTTTTTGACCAACGAGTGGGAAGAGATCCTTTGACGAGCGTCAATGAGCGCACGGGTAAAAGTCAGGCTGATGGCAGCTTTTCATTTAAAGGAGTCCCCAGTGGAATTTGGGATTTAGAAATCCGTCATCATTCCTCTCACCAACTCAAGCTGCCAGTGACTCTCGAAGACCGTTCACTGGATTTAGGGGAACTCCAGCTAGAACCCACTCTGACCCTTCGAGGTATCGTCGTCGACGAAAAAGGGCAAACCCTCCCCGATACTCGGGTTTGGATCCCCACTTCGACCCGTAATGTTCAAGCGGGAAATACGATTAGCCAATTTATCCCCGAGGCTCTCATCGAAGTATCAAGTGATGAAAAAGGTCAATTCATACTTGAGGGAATCCCGAAAGGCTCCTTCGAGATTTATGCTGAGCATCAAGATTTCATTCCCATCCACGGCATGAAAGTCAAAGCTGAGAAAACCGAACTCACACTGACTCTTAAAAAAGGAAGGACGATTCGTGGAACTCTTCGAGATCGAAAAACTCAAGCTCCAATCGCCGGAGCAACTGTCAAACTAGGATTTACCCCCGTAAAGGAAACGATCTCGAATGAGGATGGAAGCTTCGAAATCTCGGGCATCGACGAACGCTTCAGCCATCGAGGAGAACTTGAAGTTCGCACAAACCATCCGAATTACACAAAGGGGCGGAAAAAATTATTCCTCTTCACAATAACGGAAGCTACGAAGGTAGATTTTCAACTTCAGGCCCAAAAGCAACTCAACGGAAGAGTGGTCGACTCCGAGGGCGAGGGTTTGAGCTTTGCTACCCTTCATTACAAAATTAAGAATGAAAAAGGCGAAGTCTCTTACAACAATCCTCTTCAAAGCTTGATGGCCCGTTCTGACGAAGAAGGATTCTTTTCGATCTCTCCCCCCGAAAACGCTCGTTATTACGCCAATAAGAGAAGCGTTTATCTCGTCGCCCAAAAATCCCAGTTCGCTCCGACTGAAATCAATATCAGCACCTTTCCCCCTCTCGGACAGGATTGGCCAGAAGTAGAATTGACTTTAACTCGAGGGCTCGCTATCAAAGGTCGCGTTAGGAATGAAGCCGGCGTCGCCATCGATGGAGCCAAGATCGAAAGCGTTCAACTGGCGAGTAACGGGGAGGCTCAAGCCTCGATCAACCAACTTTTTGCTCCCTCTCATCCTTACAGTTATTCCAATCATGAAGGGCGCTTTACTCTGAATGATCAGCCGGGAGAGGTGTTGACGCTGAGAATAAGCGCACTGGGATTCGCCCCAAAAACAATCGAAGTCGACCCCAGCTCTTCGCAGGAACTCGATGTCGTCTTGAATCCCGGTTGGTCCTTGAGGGGTCAAGTTGTCGACCAAGACCAGACTCCCATTCTCGACGCTGAGGTCATCATTATTCCTACAGCATTAGCGAAAGAAATCTCCGCCCAAGACACCTACTTCCACAACAAGATGAGGCAACACTTGATAAAAGGGATTGCGAGAAGTCGATCGAGTAGCTCAGGCTCTTTTGAAATTCATAATATTCCAGAGGGAACTTATTCCATATTAGCGAGAGCCTCTGGGTACAAACCTACCTTTGTAGAAGAAGTGTCCTCAGGGGAATCGGAAATCGAACTTTCATTAGAACGGTTTTCAGCGATTTTAGGACAAGTCGTGGAAGAGGGAACTCAAACTCCTATCCAAGACTTCACCATCGAAGTGGTCGATGTGAATGCGAGAAAAGAGCTCTATAAAACGAGTCGAATGAAAGATCCCCGTATGGGTTCTAAAGGAAGGTTGAGAATTCAAGATCCATTAGGTCGTTTTATTTACGACGGCTTAAATTCAGGGCCTCAAGAGCTTCTCGTCATCGCCGATGGCTACGTGTACTACGCAGAAGACATCAACTTGACAGTAGGCGAAGAAAAGGAACTGAGGATCCAATTGCAACCCGGAGCTGCCGTCACAGTGACCGTCGTCTCATCCGAAGATGGGCAACCCTTAGAAGGGGTATTAGTCCGAGCCAACAACTTCAATCACAAATTTGGACTTCGGATCATTCCCAAGCTCAAACCCACCAATGCCGATGGTCAAGTCTATCTCAATGGCTTAAAGGAAGGGGAATACCACGTAAGCTTAGGTCATCCCTTCGGTCAGAGAGATCCCGAAACGAGCAGCAAGGTCGTCGTCGAGCAAGGGGAACACGTTGAAAAGACGATGAAGCTCCTCCCCGGTGGTCGATTGGAAGGAAAAATCGAGGGCCTTAAGACACAATCGGAGAAGGCGGATTCCATTTTCCATCGCATCGTCTACGAGCAATTAGATGGAACTCAAATTGAGCGAGGAGTCCCTTCACCCGAAGGCCAATCCGGGGTCAGGGAAGACGATGGTACCTTTAACCACAACTCTTTGACTCCCGGAGAGTACCGACTCATTTTAGAATCTCAAGAATTCACCACGGGAAAGACAACGGAGGTCGGCCCTGGTTCAGGCTTCGCATCTTTAAAGCCCGTTGGAGAGAAGATAAAACGAGTATTAGGAGAAGTTAAAATCGAAGCTTTTAAAACGACAACGGTTAACTTCAAGGTGGATCCGGAAAAGTGAGCCATACGGATGGAGTGAACTGAGGGATTAAAGTGATCAGGTCGAATGGCTAAACATTCAACACTCAACATCTTAGTAAGCCCGGAGCGTAAGCGACGGGATCAGGTGAACGTTCAACTTTCAACATCGAACTATTGAACACTCACTGAATCCCAAATGCGATTACGCCAGGGAAGCCCGAATCTTTAGGGAGTGCGTAAGCCGAAGGCTTACTTGCACGATGGAGCGGAGCGACCATCATTACTGAGCGAGGGGTAACTATAACTCTAAAATAACTGAGCTGTACCAGGAGAGCTCGCCACCCAAAGAGGCGGCGAATCTTGATTAAGTTCTGAATAATCAAGCTTCCAACCGAGATTGAAATGCGATATTAACTAGCCCGAAGCGCTAGCGAGGGGTCCAGTCTAATTGATCTGACCACTCACTAGCGCTTCGGGCTAGTTAAAGTTGGAAATATTAGAAAATCCGAACCTCAGTGAGTGAGGACTACACTTGAAGTTTTAGCGAAAGATCAAAAGATTTTCGCCCCCTCACTTCAACCGCACTTCCCCCACATTCAAAACTTGTCCAACAGCAGTCGACAGTAACTGGGACGTCCATTTCTCTTTCGACTTACGGTCTGTGATCGTCAAGGTCAAGGAGCCCATTTTAAACTGAGATGGTTTCGAAAAACGACCTTCGTCATCGGTTCTTAAATAGACACGAACGCTTTCACCATCTTCATACTTACCCTCGATCATAATCGGCACTTGTTTTTTAACATTGCCCTCTGAATCGAGTGCAACTCCCGAAACATCCGCCGCCGGAGGAAAGACCACTTCTCTGACAGGAAAGACCTGCCCAATTTCAGCCGTCATTTCTTCAAGCTTAACTCCCGGCCCTCCCTTGAATGGAGTCAGCTCAATTTGGAAAGTCTTAATCGGGAAGTGAAACATAAACTCTTTGTTCCCACCTTCGGCCTTGTCCGAGGAAGAATAACCAAATCGCTTTCCGTTGGGGAGTTCAGCTGAGATTTTGAATCGGATACTGTCTACGGGTTTTCGATTCGCATCGAGAAGCTTGAATGGCAAAACGATCGGTTCAAAAACCTGCAATTCGGCTTCGACGTGTTCACCGTCACTAAAAGTAATATCTCGCCCGAATCGTTCTGAAATCAAGTCAGCGACATTATTGTAGTACCGCGAGGGAGTGGCCGTGACTCGGTATTTTCCCGGGCCTGTATTGATCATGACGGAATAGTTCCCATCTTGATCACACTCTCCGAAGAGGTCATTGAGCTTTTTCCCATCTTTGCTAACCGAAATATTCGCACGCGCCACGGGAGTGCCTTTGTCACTCGTGACAACTTTCCCAGTGAGCTTGATCAGTTTCGCGATACTGTGATTCCAAGTCGCATCCGTACCTTCTTCGATCTTGAAAGAGTTTTTGTAAACGTGACTCAAGGGGTGCAAGAAGGATTTTCGTTTCCCAAGACTGGGATCGATAACGTAGACTCGATAGGTAAATCCGGGCTGGAGGCTCTCTATCAGATAGCTTCCATCACTTTTAACCTCCGCGAGAAACTTTTGTTGAACTCGCCACCCCGAGTACGTCATCAAAACCTCAGGTTCAGGAACGGTCGCAGACGCCACCACGACCATTCCCTTGGCGGGTTCCTCGCTCGTCCAGGTGATTTCTCCTGATAAAGTTCCCCTTCTTCGGAATTTAAATTCAAGACTTTCAGATTCCAATGAGACCTTCGCGAAAAACTCTTGCCCGTGGGATTTCGAATCGACCCTAAAAGTTGCTGTGGTAGCTTTAGGCTCTATGGACATTACGAATCGCCCCTTCTCATCGGTTGTGGCCAGACTTGAGGAGCCAGCGTAACCTTCTTTGTTATAAACATGATGAGCAGAGACAACAGCATCGCTGACCGGCTTACCTTCACTGGAAATCACTCGCCCCTCTACAGTATGAGCAGAGCTCAAGCGAAGCTCAACTTGAGTTCGCGCCTCTTCATTCTCGAGATCGATGTATTTAGGACTTGAAACGGAGACTTCGCTCGAAGCGATTAAAATCACTTGCTCCCCTTGCTTCGCATTGTAGTAAGCCCCTGATTCTTTAGTACTTTTCTCAGTACTTTCCTCCGGTTCAGGAAAATACTCTTCGGGAGGAATGATCTTAAATTCGAACCTACCCTCTTCATCCGTTAAGACTGTTATTAATCTTTCAGGAGAAAAGAGATCTCCGCGGAAATAATCCTGATCGAGAACTGGACCGTTCTTAAAACCGGGAGGAAACCTCCTCAACATCACTTCTACCCCATCCTCAGGAAGAGTGTCACTCCCTACGACCTTACCGATGATCGAGATCGTTTTAGGCTCTTGGGGCGGAGGAGCCTCTGGAGTTTTCTCTTCGACCTTTTCTGAAACAGCCTCTGGGATTTTCTCAGGAACTTTCTCTGGTTCTTGAGTTTTACTGGCGACCTTCGTGGGTTCAACATTCGAATCTTCAGTATTTGAAGAAGCGTTTAAACTATTGAAAAGTAAGTAACCCCCGCCGATGAGAACTAAACTCACGACTGTAGCGACCATCGTTTTCATAGATCCTCCCATCCCTGAAGCCGTTGAAGATTTCATCGAAGCCATGCCTTGAGAGCCCCCAGATGAGGTCATAGGAGTTGTGACTCCAGACAATGCGATCTTCGAAAGTGTTGCTGTCAATGCTGTGGGCACGATCACCGAGGCCGAAGCTTTAAGAGCTGTAAATCCTGCTAATAGAACACTCGCGGTCGTCTTCACACCTCTTTGTCTCAAGAATCCTCGAATACTTTCGATGCCATTCTTTAATCGATAACCGACGGATTCCCGGGAAATTCCCAAGTCTTCCGCGATCGACTTTTGAGTTCGTCCGTAGAAAAAATGTTCGACCAAAGGAACTCGTTGTTTATCGGGGAGTGCTTCGATCGCTTCATCGACCCACTCTTCGATCTCCACCCATTCCGCCTCTTTGATGGGCTTTTCAGGAGTCAACCCTTCTGCTTCGTAGCGACGACGACGAGACTCGGACCTCAAAATACTAATCGCTCGATTCGTAGTCACTCGATGGAGCCATGCGGGTAAAGAGAGAAGCTGATTGTTCCCCATCTGGGCAAGCTTCAAGAAACAATCTTGAGTCACATCTTCAGCTTGATCACGGGTACGGAGAATTCTTAGAGCTGTGGAGTAAACCTGACTGGAATAGCGATCCACCAAAAGTTTAAAAGCTTCGGCATCTCGTTTTTGAACCCAGCGTTCGAGGAGGAGAGCATCGTTTGTAGGCATGAAACAAATCCACTTTCAAAAAGGTTCCAGATCGATTCTGGTTTTGCTTCGATATGAACTAAGTGCTACCTGAATGACGCTGATGGCGAGTTGGTGGGTAAATAATTTCAAAATAATTCCACTGCCTCCATCGAGAGGGATGGAGGAATACGCATTCAATCAATCCGAAGT
Organism: Planctomycetota bacterium; assembly: GCA_028280485.1. GTDB lineage: Bacteria > Planctomycetota > UBA8108 > UBA8108 > JACQVS01 > JANQLS01. The sequence continues at coordinate 86,970 of JANQLS010000042.1, read as the reverse complement.
GCTTCTATCAGGCTAATATAGGCTTGATCACTTTACCGTGAACATCCGTCAAGCGGAAGTGACGCCCTTGGTATTTGAAGGTCAGGCGCTCGTGATCAATTCCTAACAGATGTAAGATCGTGGCCTGGAAATCATGAAGGTGAACAGGGTTTTCAGCGACGTTATAACCGAAGGCATCGGTTTGTCCGTAAGATGTACCCGGCTGGATGCCCCCACCGGCCATCCACATAGTGAAGCAACGAGGATGGTGGTCTCGACCAAAATTATTGCCGTTTAATTTACCTTGACTGTAATTTGTTCGGCCAAATTCCCCGCCCCAAATAACGAGAGTATCCTCTAAGAGACCTCTCTGGGAGAGATCCTGAATTAAAGCAGCAGAAGCTTGATCGGTCTCTCGACATTGATTTTTGATGCCTCCCATCAAACCGCCGTGTTGATCCCAACCTTGGTGGTAAAGCTGAATGAAGCGCACTCCTCGCTCGGCGAGACGACGAGCTAAAAGACAGTTCGCTGCATAAGTTCCCGGATTGCGGGCGTCTTTTCCGTAAAGATCATAAATGGAATCCGGTTCGTCCGACAAATTGGTAACTTCCGGAATCGACATTTGCATTCGGTAGGCCAATTCATATTGGGCGATGCGGGTTTCGATCAGAGGATCAGCTCCGTTTTCCAATTGAAGATCATGAAGAGCTTTCAAAGCATCTAACATCTCGCGGCGACTCTGACCCGAAACCCCACTCGGATTACTCAGATATAAGACGGGATCTTTTCCAGATCGGAACCGAACCCCCTGAAAACGAGAGGGTAAAAATCCACTTCCCCAGAATCGAGAGACCAAGGGCTGCCCCCCCTTATTTTTCGTCACGAGCACGACGAAGCCGGGAAGGTCTTTATTTTCAGAGCCTAAACCGTAACTGAGCCAAGCCCCCATACTGGGTCTTCCGGGAAACTGAGAACCGGTTTGAATGTAAGTCACCGCAGGTCCGTGATTGATCGCCTCGGTATAAAGCGATTTCACAAAGCAAAGTTGATCGACAACTTTAGCTGTGTGGGGCAAAATTTCGCTGATCCAAGCTCCACTTTGACCTCGTTGCTCGAACTTAAAGGGAGAACCGGCGAGGGGAAGACTCGCTTGGTTTCCACTCATCGCCGTGAGTCTTTGCCCTTTACGAATGGAATCGGGCAGTTCCGTCCCGTGCTTTTCTTTAAGCAGAGGTTTGTGATCGAAAAGATCGAGATGCGATGGCCCTCCCGATTGACAGAGAAAGATCACTCGCTTCGCTTTAGGTCGATGATGGACCTGATTCAGGATCCCACCTTCTGAAGCTGAAGCCTGATTGAAGAGTTGAGAAAAAGCAACTCCCCCCAAACCCATACCGAAGGTTTCCAAAAAACGTCTTCGGCTCAGTTGGCTTAGGGCATCGTATCCGGTACAACGATTCGCTTGCGAATTCATCATTATTGACTCTTTAAGATCTCTTTTGATTGTTCTTCAATAAAAAGGCTCAACGCTTCGTGACGCTCTCATCAAAACTGTAGAGCATGTTTGCCACGGTGGCTAAAGCCGCTAATCGGTCGAGAGAAATGCCCTTGGGAGCTTTTTTCTCTCCGACGTTTAAATATTGGTCGCGTGACTTAGGATCTGCTTGAAATCCCTTCAACTGCCCTTCGTACAAGGTTTGAAGAATTTTAATCTCAGACGCTTTCGGCTTCCGGCTAGTTAAGAGGCGGAAGAGTTCAATCAAAGCGGCTTCGTTTTTTTCACCGTGTTTCTGGATGAGCTTTTCCCCCAGAGCCCGAGAAGCCTCCACCACTTGGGGATCGTTGAGGAGGACGAAGGCTTGTAGAGGAGAACTGGTTCGTTCTCTTTTGACTCGGCAGACATCTCTTTTTGAGGCATCCAAAGTTCTCATCGTCGGCGCGGGAGCGGTACGTTTCCAGTAAGTGTAGACACTTCGTCGATAAAGCCCTTCACCCCGGTCTTTCCCGACCGGTTTAAACGATACTGCGACCTCGTAGGGACGGGCGGGCTTTCCACCTAATTTCTCGACTAATAAACCAGAGGTCGCCAAAACATTATCCCGAATCATCTCTGCCTGCCAGCGATGACTGGGTGACCGGGCTAACCATAGATTTTCGGGATCTTTCTCTAAAAGCTTGGGTGTCACCCGAGAACTCTGGCGGTAAGTAGCACTTAAAGCCATTCGCTTGAGAAGAGCTTTCACATTCCAACCGTTTCGGATGAACTCTATAGAAAGGTGATCTAACAGTTGTGGATGGGTGGGAGGCAGTCCTTGACTTCCGAAATCCTCAGGAGTTCTCACCAATCCTTCCCCAAACATCATTTGCCAGAAACGATTGACTGTGACTCTAGCGGTTAAGGGATGCTGGGGATCCGTCAGCCACTCAGCTAATTCTAAACGGTTTTTAGGCGCTTTATTGACCAGGTCTTTAAACAAGCTGGGAACTTCAGATTCGACCTTAGCTTGAGGTTGATCGTAAGCTCCACGGTTAAGAACAAAGGTATCTCGCTTTTCCTTCATCTCTTCCATCACCATGATCTCTTGTAAGCCGTCAACCGCTTTACTCCGACGTGAACGACGTTCATAGAGATCTTTGATAAGTTTTTGGTATCCAGGATCGACACGGAACAAGTAAAGCTCTAACAAAAACTTTTTATCTTCTGAACTGAGCTTCTGGTGGTCCTTACTTAAAAGAGTTTTCAAGCTCTTTTCGTCGAATAGATTTTTAACTTCAAGAGCGCTCAACTGGCGATCGAAAACTTTTAATTCATCGACGAGGCCATCCTTGAATCCCTTATCTCGAAAGCGTTCTCCGAGTCGGATGTGATTTCCTCCACTACCGGTGATGTTCTTGTAGAGATGATCGCGAACGATCCTAAGGGGAGGGAGTTTTCCATCGAGGAATATTTTCAATCCGGAAGCTCGACTCGAACCATCGTAAGTGAGGGTAACGTGATACCATTTTTTGGGGGTCAGCTTTTCTTTCGTGGCCACTCGAATGGCATTGCCAGGCCAGAAATGAATCAAAGAGAAACTCAATCGTCCCTCTTCGATCAAGAGTTGGTAGCCGCGGCTAGCGGAGTCGGTCCAAGCTCGAGAACGGTGTAAGACGACAGCCCGCTCTTTCACATCGGGAGTTTGGATCCAAATTCCAATCGAGAAGGGTTGGTTGCGATTGAAATTGCCGACCTTGGTTTGAATACCATCATCACCCGTTAGCTTGGCAGCTTTTCCTTGAACTCCAGGAACGGATTGATTTTTCCCCCCCGGCTTCTTTTCGAAATCGAGATGAAAAATTTGCCCTTGAACTTCAGGTTTGTACTCTTTTCGTTGAGCTTCAAGCCAAGCTTGAAATTCTTTGGTGCTCGTCGTTGTTCGTTTTTGTACTTGATCCGTTGTGGATTGAATTTCCTTTTCAATCGAAGCAATCTGCTTCTTCTGAGCATCGCTCTTCAACCGCAAAGTAGGGGTGGGGGTTGAGTTAGTGAAGTAGGAGTAAAGGCCTGCTTCATCGATCGTATTAAAGTAAGCGAAAAGCTGGTAGTACTCTTTTTGAGAGATCGGATCGTACTTATGATCGTGGCATCGAGCACAGCCCATCGCCAATCCGAGAAACGCCGTAGAGAATGTTTCAACTCGATCAGCGACGTACTCCACTCGAAATTCTTCGGGGACACTCCCCCCTTCAACTTTTTGAGGGTGTAAACGGTTAAAAGTAGTCGCTAGGATTTGATTATCGTCAGCATTCGGAATGAGATCCCCCGCCAATTGCTCTTTGATAAATTGATCGAAGGGCAAATTCTTATTGAACGCGCTGAGCACATAATCCCGCCACGGCCAGACGTAACGATCACGATCAACTTGATAGCCAAAGGTATCACTGTAACGTGCGACATCCAACCAATCGGATGTCATGCGCTCACCGTAGCGCTTTGAAGCTAATAAGCGGTCGACAACCTTTTCGTAAGCTTTATCACTCTTATCCGCAAGAAAGGCATCGATTTCTTCTAGGCTGGGAGGTAAGCCGGTAAGGTCGAAGGTCACGCGGCGAATCCAGTACTCCTTACTGGTTTCTGGTGCTGGCTGGAAACCGTTCTTTTCGTGTTGGAGGCCGATGAAAGCATCGAGAGGATCCTTGATCCAGGCCTGATTTTTAATCTTGGGAATCTCCGGAGCCTTAATTGAATTAAAGGCCCAATGATCGGACCACTCGGCTCCTTGTTGAATCCAACGTTTGATGAGCTGGATTTCCTCTGCGCTCAATTGTCGCTTTGAATCCATAGGAGGCATACGTTCCTCCGGATCCTCATGCGCAATCCTTTTGAAAAAGAGACTCTCCTGAGGTTTACCCGGAACGATAACTTCGAGAGCATCTTCTTTGAGATCGAGGCGTAAATCCCCTTTTCGTTCTTGCTCATCAGGCCCGTGGCAAACGAAGCAACGATCCGAAAGAAGGGGTTTGATCTGAGTAGCGAAATCGACGCGCTCCTCGCCATCGCTCAACGAAGGGAAGAGCACTAGAACCAGAATCAAAGTTAAGTAGTAAGCTAAAGTTTTCACGAATTTAAAATTTATTCTGTTGTAACCGAACTCATAAGAGTTTGGATCGGAAGCCCAAAAAATTAGAATTTAGAGAAATTCCTTATTAAGCTTTAGGTTAGCCAAATGGCACTCACGACCCCTTCAAATCCAACACGTATTTTACCAGATCCAAAAACTGTTGGCGATCCGCTAATTGGTTCACCAGCCCTTCGGGCATCAAAGAAGACTTTCCGGGCATGATCTTAAGGAGATCTGATTTCGAAAACTTGATCGTTTCCCCCCCCTCTTGAGGGTCTTTAAACGATAAGGAGCCCCCATCTTCTGAAACTTTGAATCCCGATCTCATCACCCCTTGGTTCGTTAAAATCACAATCGGTTCGTAGCCTTTCTTAAACTCTTTAGAGGGCTTTAAGATCGAATCGACCCAGAATTCATCCGTTCGAGGTTCTTCTTTTAATGCGAGCTCAGGGCCCAAGCGAGGTCCTTCCTTCGGGGCGTGACAGGTTGAGCAAGACACTTTTTTATCTTCGAACAAAGCTTTCCCTCGTTGACCGTCTCCCTTTGAACGAGCATCTTGAGCAAGCTTTTTGGGATCTTCTTTGAGAAGCTGTTTCTCCAATGTGTTCTTAGGCTCATTCCCTGCTTCTAAATCGGCCAGGGAAATCTCTTTTGAACTCACCAAGAGCTGCCCCACCATCGACTGCCAATGACCGGGAAAAGTGCAAAGGAACGGATAGCGCCCCTCAACTTTAGGAATTCGAAACTTGATGGTTTGTCGACTTTCGGGAAAGACCACCCGAGTGTGAGCGATCACATCGTTTCCATCAGGAACATAACTCTTATCGAAAGCCTTGGGGTCGTTTAGCATCTTAAACGACTGAAGTCCCACCTTTTCGTAAGCTCCCGGCTGGACGAGAACCCAATTGTGAGGCATGCCGTCTTCATTGATGAGTTCAATTTGTAAAACTTCACCTGGCTTGGCAAAGAGAGTCGTTTTGTCGTACCTCAAACCACTCATCGTTTTAATCACGTATTTACGATCGGGCTTAAGTTTAGGGTCGTTGAATTTATCCGGGGCTTGCTTCCTCTCTCGCATTCTCAATTTAAACTGCTCCGGCTTGTGAACAACGGGAGGATGGGCTCCTTTGAAAGAAAATCGTTTTCCTAAAGCCATCGGTGAGGGGTAGATCTCCGTTTCAAAGGCTTTCCCTGATTTGGTTTTCAATTTCATTTGAATGTGAAGTTGAAGACTGGGCAGGAGGTAAGGCATCTCCACAAAGATAGATTTTCCCGAATTCAAAACTTGAACACGTCGAACCTTGAGACGATCGTGACCCAGTTTTTCGGGTTGCTTCACCGAGTACTCAGGAGAGCCGTACTGTTGGGAATAAACGTAATCCCATTGTTGGGCGAAGTAATTACCTGCGTTTTGAGCGGCTTCGGAGTCCAGTTCGAAGCGAAAATCGATACGGACACCATTGCGGTGAACTTTAAATCCGGAGGGTATGTATATGTCTTTCCCGGTATACCGAACTCGATCTAACGACCCATCATCTAATGCGTAGTTTCCCCAACCATCACAACCCACTGTATAGAACTGACCATCCTTAGGGTTGATGCGTCCCCGGTGAACTCCCGCCCTGAATTCTCCTTGAAGTGGGACAACCGCACCTTGCGTAGGGGAAACTGTTTTGTCGAGAAGAATCAAATAGTGACTGCCATAACCGTAGGACAAGCCAATCAGGGATTTTCCGAGAGGCCCCCACCGATCACTGTCAACGAAAGCCATGCCCCCCGTGGAGTTATCGACTCCGCGTGGGATGTAACACATCGCGGGAGAGATCGGCTCATTCTTTCGTTTGTGACCGTAGTGAGCATCCTGCGTCACTTCGAGAATTCCCGAAGCAGGGGTCCACGTACCTTCTTGATTAGAAGCGAGGACCATTCCTTCAGGACTCACGGCCAAACCCATGCAATTACGAAAGCCCTTTGCCATCAATTGCACTCCTGAACCATCGGGGGGAAGCTTGTAGAAAACATCGTAAGAGGGAAAGTAAAAGTTCCCCTTGTTATCACGGTCTAAACCGAACACGTGAGTGTGGCCGCGAGTCTCCACCCAATCGTTCGCGTAGTTTTCATGGAAGTCAACTTCGTCATCCCCATTGTAATCGTGAAGGATGTGAAGCATGTCTTTCGCGAGGATGTAGACCTTGTCATCGATGATATCGATCCCAAAGGGTTGATAGAGTCCGGCGGCGTAGCGCTTCCAAGTCACTCTCTTTAAATCATCGTCAATTCCACTGACGACCCAGACATCTCCCATCAAGGTACAGACGAGAGCTTTTCCATTCGAAAAGAAATCGATCCCACTGAGAAGCATGACGGATTTAAAGGGATTCTCAAACGGAACCGGAAGGCGATCGACGACATAAGGAGCTTCAGAATCATTAGCTTTTGCTCGTTGACCTTTTAAAACTAATTTTTGCGGCCACTGACTCGGGCCTCCTCTCACCCATTTCTTCAAAGACTCGATGGAATGTTCTTCGAATCCCGCGATGACCTTTTTCTTACCTTCGATAGACGGTAATGGAGTCCGAAAGTGGTAGACCTTGAACAAGCCTTCTCGAGAGTCATCACCGAATTGAATTTTAAGGCTGCGGTCTTCACGGACGATCTTGACGGATTCATCGGTTCCAGCACGAATTCCGATGAATTGAGTAAAACCCTCTTGCTCGATGTGAAACCATTGATAAATATGCTTTCCCTTGATCTCTTTCCTCACGATGATCGATTTAAAATCTTCGGGAACTTCAGCTAAGGGAATGGAAGGATTTTTGGCTTCGGAGCGAGCATTTTTTTGATACTGAATCGTTCGAGTAAAAACTAAGAGCCCATCCGATTCTTTTTGCGCCCAGGGATGTTCGAGGATTTTCAAGCTCTCATATTCATAAGCAAAGATCACTCGAGAGCCGTGACGGTAATAACCGTGGTAATCTAAGCCATCTAAAGAGCGACTCATCGGGTTTTGATCTTTCCTCCACTTCCCTGAATGTCGCCAAAGAATGTTACCCTCGGGACGCACTCCTCGGCTGACACCCCAGCGAAAGGGATCAAATTTCACGAATCCGTCACTCCAAACCAAGCGATAAGTGAGAGTCCAGGGATCATAGCAAGCTGAGAGTTCGTTCGAATCACCCAATTTCAAACTGACAGCCTTATGGATGATCTCTTTTTTATCCTGAAATCGAGTCGCCACAATCGAGCCCATATCCTGATCGTTCAAGCGGCCATCTCGATGGTTGTTTTGGCTGTACTTACCCCAGTGGCCGTGCATCCCCGCATCGAGACCCGGGTAGGCGGGAAGTAAGGGAGGAGCATCTTTTTTACCCCAGTAATAATTGGCTTGCCTGGAATAAAAATCGTAGAGCCTAAACTCGTTCACTTTTTCTGATGCGAGAGAATACCCTTTTCGACCTTCCTTGGGATTCGCATAGGCATGCACCTTTGGGTTTGCAATGTTTAAGGCTTCATCAGCAGTAGTCAGCACTGACGGCAATAATGTGACCATCAAAAGATGAGAAAAAGTGATAATCGTATAGCGCATGATGGGTTCCTGTTTTCCTCGTCGGACGGGGGAAGGGTTCTCTTCGTTCCTTCTCTATAGAAATATCGCTTCCGGGGCAATCGAGAAGCCAAAACGAATTTGGACTCTCCCATAATTCCCTTTTTGGAATGAACATTGACTTCTTTTCAATCCGAAGATTGTACCGGAAATCCTCGAATAATTTACGGATGTTCGTCGGACTTTATAGATCTGTTGTCAAAAAAAAGCGCGATTTTTTACCCTTCATTAAAAAAACAACCTTTAAGAATAAATCCCCGACGAAATACCGGCGAAACTGCTCCTCCTGCTAGATACTTCTTCTGTGAAACTTTCACCTTTTGAGAAGGATCCGAGGAGAGAAGATGAGATTCTTAGCTGGCAGCTTTTTGTTAATGGGCATCATTACCACCGTACTTACGGGTTGTAAGACGGCGGAATCCCACATGATTCAAGGAGACTCCCACTTTTTACGCGGAGACTTCGAACTCGCTATCGATGAGTATCACGCCGCTACGGGTAAAGACCCAAACCTTCTCGGCGTTGAACAGAAGATCAACAAAGCTCGTTTCAAGTTGGAATTGAAACGAGGTGACTTAGCTTCCCAATCTAAGAACTGGCAGCAAGCTGAACGTCACTACAAAGAAGCGGGAACGATTAAGCCCAACGATCCCAGCGTTTCTCAGCGACTTCAACAACTCCTCGACCGTCGAGCCAACCTTCACTTCCAAGAGGGTCAAAAACTTCTCGGGCAGGGAAATCCGTTTCACGCTATCGCCGAGTTTGAAGAAACCTTAGCCATCCTCCCGACACACCAGAGGGCTCGCCAAGCGATTGAAGCCGCTAAGAACGAAAAGAAGAATCGGGAAGAGACGGCTGAAGAAGAATTTCAAAAGGGTCTCGAAGCCTTAGAACGAGACGAATACCAACTCGCCGTTCGTTTGTTTGCCTCGGCAAATAATAAGAATCCCTATCATCCCAATGCGAAGCGAGAACTCACGAACGCCCGTCGTCAATTGGGAGCTCAGATAGCGACTCAAGCCGATGCTCTCTTCACGGCTCAAGATTGGAAACAAGCCACCCAACTCTACCGTAAAGCCATCGGGCTCCATCCCAAACTTCCCGGCTTAGCCCAAAAGCTCAAACAAGCTCAGCAGGAAAGCCGCGCTAAAGTCTTAATCGTCGAAGGGAATAAAGCCTATCAAGCCGGGGACTGGAAGACTGCCTACCAACGATTCGCTCATGCTTCTGAACTCACCCAAGCTCAGAAAGAGGATCTAAGCCTTTTGACCACTGTCAAAGACAACTTGGCCCAAGAGGTTTATATCGACGCTCAAAACCTCGAAAAGGCAGGTCAATTTGAAGAAGCACTCAATGGCTTTCGTGAGGTCGCCGGTTTCCATCCAGACTTTCGGGATGCCAAAGATCGCGCTGAAAAGTTAGAAGTAGCTCTGCGAACGGCACGGAGAGCCTACCAAACGGCTTGTCGAGCTCAGCAAGAGCACGACCTTCGCATCGCTCGAGAACAGTTCCGAATTTGTGACGAATTGATTCCCAACTTCAGAGACGTCACCAAGAGGAAGAAAGAAGTTGAAGATGCCTTCGCTCGAGCAGCCCTCCTTTACAATCGAGGAGTTAAAGCCCAAAACCGGGGCGATCACGACCGAGCCCGTATCCTCTTCGAAGAGTGTCTTTCGATCACTAACAACTACAAGGATGTCAAAAGGCGCTTAGATGAAGCCCGAGACACTCTCGTTCAGTCGTCAGATTTTGAGGATCGTTACAAACTCGCCTGCAGGCTTCAAGAGGAAGGGCATCTCGAACGATCTAAGAAGATCTTTTTAGAGTGTCAAAAAATTCAACCCGAGTACCGTGATATCACTCAACGTATTCGCAAAATCGACGCCACCACCGAAGCAGCCTCCGATCTCTACGATCGAGCCCGCCAGGCCGAAACGACAGGAAAGCTCGCCCGAGCTGAGGCCCTCTTCGATGAGTGCCTCTCCTTAGTCACTCCTTTTAAAGATGCCGCCCAGAGAAGAAAACGCGCGCAACGAGTTCATAAGATCTTCAATGAAGGACTTCGATTGGAACGGGAAAAGCATCTCTTCAAAGCTCTTTTTAAGTACGAAGAAGTCTTGCACCTTTACTCGTCTCACCCCGACGCTCAGCGTCGAGCCCAACGCATTTCTGAACTGGGAAAGGAGATTCAATCAGCTTACGAAAAGCTTTTAGAATCTCAACGCCAAGGGAAATTTAAACAAGCTTTAGCTCTAGCTCAACAAATCTCCCAGCGAGTTAAGGTTTTCCGAGACGTCAATAAAAGAATTCCCCTCTTGGAATCCGAAGTCGATTACCAACAGGGTCATGATTTAGAAGAACAAGGTAAATACAAAGAAGCGGCCCCATTCTTTGAACGTGCAGAAAATCGCACACCGGGGTTCCGAGATTCGAAGGTGAGGCATTCAGCCTGCTTGAATCAAGCTTCGAAGCCAAAAAGTAAGTGATTAAAAATCAGATCAGCAATTGTGGAAAGATCCTCTGCCTGAATCGAGGGAATCGTAAATTTAGGTGTGGGGATCAGAACCTCCCATTTCTACCTGATCAGGAAGAAATGGGGGTGAGTGCCCGAGATGAATGGATCGTTTTATAAGGACTTAGGACTCGGTAAGACTCTTGCAGTCTTACCGGACTGGTCTTTGAGAGGATAGAGCTCAAAAGGGATTTTAAGTCTCTAATGAGCAGAGCGAACATTCTGTGTGGAACGATAGAGATTCATGAATTGGCTGATCGTCCTTGGCATCTTTATGCTCTTAGCTGTCATTCTGTTGATCCTCAACAATTGGCAGAGCAAGATCGAACGCGTTCAGAAAGCGAAGCTAAACTCTGAACTCGCTTCGGCTCGTGAAGATGGTACGAGCCAACCTCTCGCCCAACATCCCCAAATTGACATCCAAGCTTGTATCGGTTGTGGTACTTGCATCGAAGCTTGCCCTGAAGATGGTGTGCTCGGACTCGTCGACGGGGTGGCTAAAGTCATCCACGGGTCGCGTTGTATCGGTCACGGAATCTGTCAGGATGTTTGCCCCGTTCAGGCGATCGAAATCGGCTTGGGCGACACCTCGGGTCGAAGTGACCTCCCCCAGCTTACCCCCACATTAGAAACTTCAGTTCCGGGTGTTTACATCGCCGGAGAGTTAGGTGGCTTCGCCTTAATTCGCTTAGCCATCGAGCAAGGTATCCGTGTCGTCGATGCGATCGCTCAAGAACTCAAAGATGAAAAAAATGCTGAAGGCTCAGTAGATGTCTTTATCGTGGGAGCGGGACCAGCAGGTTTCGCAGCCAGCTTACGCTGCCTCGAATTAGGCTTAACTTATAAGACGATCGATCAAGAAGATCTCGGTGGAACAATTCGAAAGTACCCTCGTCGAAAACTGACCCTCACCGGCCCCATGACTTTACCTCTTTACGGTGAAGTCCAAAGAGAAGAGTTTTTTAAAGAGGAACTAATCGAGTTCTTAGAGGAAGTTCAGTCGACCTACAATCTGAAATTGGCCACTGGAATCAAACTCCTCAACATCGAAAAAAACACGGAGAACTCCACGCTAACTTGCCACACTTCAGCCGGCAGTATGGAAGCGAAACGAGCCATTTTGGCTTTAGGTCGACGAGGAACTCCTCGACGCCTCAACGTGCCCGGTGAGGATGCCGAAAAAGTTCTCTACCAACTGGTCGATGCTTCGACTTACCAAGATGAAGATCTCCTCATCGTCGGCGGTGGTGATTCAGCCGTCGAAGCAGCGTTCGCTTTAGCTCGCCAAAACAACAACCGAGTCACCCTTTCTTACCGCCGTGATAAGTTCTTCAGACTTAAAAAACGGAATGAAGAAAAACTTCAATCCGCCATAGACACGGGACATATCGAAGTCTTATTCCAATCGGAAGTCCTCGAGATCGAAGATCGACAAGTGCTCTTAAATGTGACTGAAGACGGAGTCGAGCGACAGCAATACCTTCAAAATAACTACGTTTTTGTCTGTGCAGGTGGTGAGCCCCCCTATCCCCTCTTAGACCAAATTGGGATTCAAATGGGATCCGGCTCAAGCCACGAGGAATTCGAAGAAGAAACCACGTCCGAACAAGATTCACTCGTGGAGGAAGTTCGATGACTTCGAAGGAGATCTATCAACAGAACGACCCAGATTCTGAAGATAAATTCGCTGACGATGATAACCTTATCGTCATTTTGCCTGACGATATCGAACTCGGCCAAATCACGGATGGCGAGTTTGTCGAAGATTCGCTCGATCCAAGCTCAACACCAGGACTCGAGCCCGGTTTCCGAAAGCGAAAATGGAAACGTTCTCAGCCCTCAAACCGTGCCTTAGAACTCAAACGTGAACTCGATGGAGAGATTGAGAACGAGCTCAACCTTACGAGTCAAGTTTACGAAACCGTCCTCACGACTCGTTGGATCTATCGAGCCTTGGGAGCCTTCGCGTTCGCGGGATTAGCTCTGCTCTTGACGATCGGTTGGAGTTACTACACCACCGCGATCCACCAGCGTCCCCTCCATTACTTACACGAAGCCTTGCGACCTTCGAGTCAACTAGGTTTAGGACTCGGAATTCTCGGTACGGGCATCATGCTCGTGAGTATGACCTACGTTCTTCGCAAACACATCCTCTCCCCTCGAAAGTGGGGATCGCTCCAATCCTGGATGAACTTTCACATTTTTACGGGCTTCCTCGGTCCCGCAGTGGCTCTCTTCCACGCCTCGTTTATTCCGAGGAGTGCATTAGGACTCTTAGCCATATCCTCGATGTTGATCGTCGTGATCTCAGGAGTTGTCGGGCGCTATATCTTGCGTCAGCTCCCCCGATCGATCGAAGGGAAAGATCTGGACCTTTTGGATGTTCAACGAAGATTAAAGCTCTATCGAGGCGAACTCTTAGCTCACTATGTCGCTCCAGATCTTTTAAAACTCGAACAAAAGCATTCAAAGCTAAAAGACTGGTTTTGGCTCTACTATGCCTTGACGGGAATCGTCCTCGGAAATCGAGAGAGTCACCGAGACTACGAAAAGATCTGCTCGACGATCGATCCCAAGGCTCAAGCCAAAGAGTCTGGATTGCGATTAAAGGTCGTCGCCAAAAAATTCTGCCGAGAACGTCAGTGGCTCCATCGCTACCGTGAACTTAAAAAGCTCATGAATGCCTGGCGTTTCTTTCATCAGTGGATGGCCGTGGTTCTGTTCGCAGCTATCGCCTTCCACATCGTAGTCGCCCTCTTCTTCGGAAAGTTATGGTGAGGAGGACGACTGATATGATTTATAACCCTAAGACCCCCATCATTATCGGCGTGCTCTTGATCTTCGCCATCGTAGCCGCCTTAACGTTTTACTCTCCGATGCCGGGCGAGCTCTCCCAAGCTCACGCGCATCTCAATGAGATGGAATCGATCGAAGGTTGTCAGACTTGTCACGGCCCTCAAAACAAATTTGAGAAGAACTGCCTGAGCTGTCATACCGAGATTCAGTCTCAGTACTTAACAGACACGGGTTATCACGCCTATTTAAAGCGACAAGGTCAGTCGGATTGTCAGACTTGTCACTCAGAACACCAAAGCCGCGAGTTCAATTTGATCAATGAAGTCGCTTGGGGAGCTCAAACTTCTCGGGCCTTCAAGCATCCTCACGTCGAATTCCACTTGAATGAAGCTCACGAAAATTTAGCGTGTGAAGCATGTCACACGAAGAAGCTACAAAAGCAATTCACACTTGAGGGCTTTCCCAACAAACCGAGAGCTAAAACCTTCTTAGGGATGACCCAGCAGTGTAAACACTGTCACTCCGATGTTCACTCGGGAGGATTTTCTCAAGATTGTGCCTCCTGTCACGGTCAAAAGAGTTTCCACCCCACTGAGAACTTCGATCACGATGCGCACTTCCCGCTCAAGGGAGGCCACGCGAAGCTCGACTGTAAACACTGTCACAATCTTCCCGAGCCCAACACTCCCCATCGCCCGGCTCCCTTCCCCTTCGATCGTGTCAAGGGAGCGAACTGTCAAGATTGTCACCAGAACCCGCACCGAGCTCTCTTCTCCGATAACTGTGCTCAGTGCCACGATGGAAACTCACCCACGTGGTCGAGTGCAGTCGACCAGATGAGTCGAGATAATCACGCGTTGACGGGATTTTCATTGAGCCATCCTCATACTCAAGTGGAATGCGCTTCTTGCCATCCACGAGAATTGGAAAGCTCAAAGCGTTACCAGAATCCTCACGATCCCGACTACAACCGAAGCCAAGATTCTTGTCAGGGCTGCCATCAAGATGCACACCAGGGGCAATTTAAAGGGCGCCACGATGCTTGTAGAACCTGTCATACCCAAACAGACTTCCGTCCGACTACGTTCACTCACGAAGCTCACTCGAGGACCTTCGATCTCAGCGGCCCTCACGAAGCGGTCGCCTGTACGAATTGCCACCTGTTAGATTCCAAAACTGGAATCCGTCAATTTAAGGGCACCAGTCGCGAGTGTAAGTCGTGTCATGAAAATCCCCATGGGCAGCAATTTAAGTTTGTCATCGAATCGGGAGACTGTAACTCGTGTCACACCGCGAAAGCTCATTCATTTGAGATTCGAAAGTTCAATCACACTGCTATCGCTCGTTACGCCTTGAAGGGCGCCCATGCGATGGCTTCCTGCGAGTCTTGTCATATCGAAGTCGTCGATAATAAAAATGGAAAAGTTCGTACTCTGAGACGATACCGTGGAACACCCCGAAATTGTGATGGTTGTCACACGGATGTCCATCGAGGGCAATTTAAAGACCGAGGTGAGAAGAGTTGTAGTACGTGCCACAACTCCTTCAATTTATGGGCAGCGCTCAACTTTAATCACGACACCGACACCCGATTCCCTTTAGAGGGAACTCACCGGGAAGTCGAGTGTTCCCGCTGCCACTTAGAAGTGAAAACCCCTCCGAAAGGCTCGGTCATTCAGTACAAGCCTCTCGGAAGAGAATGCGGAGATTGCCATGAATTCCGCAAACAGTAATCACTCTCCAGCCTTCCCAGAATTTCAAGGGAAACACTACAAACGCACTCTCTTTGCGAAGGTGTGTTCGGTGATCCTTTTATTCAGCTCGACCCTGATCTTAGTTCACTGCGAGACTCTGGTTCCACGACAGGGCTGGAGTCAACGTTGGGGCCCCATGGTCCCTCACGATACTTTCCCCGGTGACTGTAGCGTCTGTCACACCCCAGGCAAGTGGAATGAACTCAAAGACAAGTTAGATTTCGATCACCATACCGAAACGGGATTTGAACTCGTTGGCGCTCATGAAGAAGCGGCTTGTTTACGCTGCCATAACGATCGAGGTCCGGTGACGGCTTACGTCAAACGAGGTTGCGGGGGTTGTCATTACGATCCTCATAAAAGCACTCTCGGTTTGGATTGTGAGAGTTGTCACAACCAAGACCACTGGGAACCGACGGGTTTAATTCAAGAACATGCCACCACTCGTATGCCCTTGATGGGAGTTCATGCCATCACGCCCTGTGAAAGTTGCCATGAACGAGCGACCATCGGTGAATATCGAGGAGCCCCCACGGCTTGTCATTCCTGTCACCGTCAGGATGCTTTTCAAGCATTCCCCAATCACAGCATCAACGGTTGGACGGCCAACTGCGAGCGTTGTCATAACTCATCCGGCTGGAACACCCCCGGATTCCGCCATGATCAATTCCCCCTCGTGGGAGGTCACGCTGGAGTCGATTGCTTCAGCTGTCACGCTGGTGGGCGATTCGCCGGTTTGAACACCGATTGTTTTGATTGCCACCAAACCGACTACATCAACGCTCCCAATCACGTAGCCAACGGCTTCTCCACCGACTGTACTCAGTGTCACACCATCTACGGATGGAGATGAGGTAAGTGAAGATGATAAGTCTTAACCGACCTCACCCCCAGACCCTGAGCTTGGAAGCACGAACGATTTCAATCGTTGTTCTGTTCATGTGGTTCAGTTTATTCATTCCTTCATTCGGGTATTCGGAAGAAGCAGAGTGTGGAGTTCTCTACGAAACGTCCTACGGGGTTTACGTAGATTTGGGAAGCGATCAAGGCCTCAAAGCGAATACATCAGCTTGGGTGATCCAAGACGGTGATCGGGTCGCGAGAGTTAAGATCGAAGAAGTGACTCAGCGAACAGCCTTCCTACGGTTTCTCTCTAAGAACAATCCCAAGTTCCCAGAGAAGGGAAAACGTTACGTCTTGTCATACACCAAATCCGACAAGTACGTTCCTCCAGAAGGAGAGCGTTCACCTACTCTTAAAGATCAAAACAGTCCCGATGAAACCTTCATCCCTCTTTTGGTTCGACCTGGAACTGAAGAAGCACGAGTTTCAACCGATGCACGAAATATCTTTCACGGCCGGATCACGGTGCTGCATTTATTTGGCGGTCCATTAGAAGGAAATCGAGAGATCTCGAGCACTCGAGTGAGATCCTCGGGAAGCTTAGAACGCATCGAATCGACTCCTTGGACCTTGGAATGGTCGGGAGACCTCGGTTTTCGTGGAGGCGACGGTTTTAACCATCTTCACGATCACGAAGAGCTCCGCTTCGAACTTTACCGCTTTGCCTTTTCAAGACGCTTCGACGATCACAGTCGAGTCGTCTTCGGTCGTTTCATTCCCAGAGAGCTTCCCTCGATCGGATTTATCGACGGCGCTCAGGGGGAAAAGGTTATCGATGATCAATGGAGAGTCGGTGGAGTCGTCGGGTTTAAGCCCGATCGAAGAACCTTAGATCCGACAGCGGATGAACCTTCGGTCGCTCCTTACATCACTTACTACCAAGGATCCTCTCCCGATGAGAACCATTTCTCTTCCACTACAGGACTTCTTTTTAGTTTGTATGAAGGACAGGCCGATCGTTTAGCTCTTCTCAATGACTCCAAAATACGTTGGGGAAAATTGGATGTCTTCAGTACGGCTGAGCTCGATCTCGATATAGGAAATACGGAAGTCAGAAACGGACCTCGATTAACTCGTTGGGATGTTTTAGCGAGCTATCCTGTCAATGACAGTTTTACTCTCAGAGGGGGCTGGGATCGCTTCGAACGCCCCGATACTGAAGCCGAGCGCACCCTTCTTCGTCATGAAGACTTTGATGACTTAGAAGTACTCACCGATGAATTTTTAAGAATCTGGATCGGCGCTGATCATCAATTGAGTAAAAATTGGAGATTGTCCGAAGAGATCGGATTCATCGACAGTGAGTACGAAGATGGTGTTCGCTGGTTAATCAGCTTGAACCATCGCGGCCTCCCTTATTTTGAAGACGGAAGCTACACCATATCACTCTTTAGCTTGGAGGGTATCGGGGATCGTGGAGCTGGAGTTAGGATCTCAGCTCACGTTCCCGTTGTGAAGCACTCTCTATTTCTTCAACCATCGATTGCGGTGAGGTACACCAGTTTCTCTTTGGGAGGAGAGACCTTCTTTACTGAAGAAACGGAAGATCTTTATGTGACCGATGTTCAGTTGAGAGGTCAGTGGCTCATCTCAAAGTCATGGATGTTCAGTGGCGGAGGTCAGATGACCTTCACCGATGAGGACGCCTTTTTCGCTATGGATTTAGCCCTAACATTTAAATGGTAGTGAGCAAATAAACCTCACCTAGGGAGAAATTACCTGGCATTGGAATGGGATTCAAAAAATTAAGTTTAAGCCTCTTCAGGAATTAAATCATTCGAGCCTCTCAGGCGAATTTATTGCAGCAATAGATCTCGGCCTTTAGAGGGAAATATCGCAATGAGTCAATATCAAGTACACTTCACTGCATTCAGTTTAAGTCTGGCACTCCTCTTGCTCAACGGTTGCGGAGGATCCGGCGGATCATCATCTTCATCGAGCTCGGGGATCGTTTTTGCGAACTCGAGCACGGCAGAATCTTGTATGAACTGCCACAACCAATCATCTCACGATGATTATTTGGGAGGGGGGATCGAGAATCCTCACCCCTTTGCCGGAGCTGCTACTTTGAAGTGTACGACTTGTCATGGTGGAGATCCCAACGCCACGACTGCCGAACTCGCTCACGTTCCTCCACCGCCCGAAATTGGGGATGAGAACCGGCAAGCGACAAACGCCCACGCTTATTTCAATCGATTGACCTTAACCGGTATCGATAAATTCCCCGACTACAATCACAACGGTAAACTTTATACCGCTCTCGATTACCTTCAGTTCATCAACCCCGGTGATTTGAGAGTGGTCACTCAAGGGAAGTCTTGTGGTGGGTGTCATAATTCACACTGTGACAGCGTTTCGAAGAGTTTGTTAGCAACCGAAGCCGGCGTGCTTTCAGGTGCGATGTACGCGATCGGAGTGGAGAACCACATCACAGCGAACCGAAACCTGTTCCAAGATACCGCCGCTGATTTAGCCTTCCGCGCAGTCGTTAATTCTTCATTCACTTTTTCAGCTACGAATATCGGTGCGGTAGGTGAACTTATAGAGTTCCCCGTCTTCAGTGTGAGAGGCGCCACGGGTCCGAATGATATCTTTAACAATCCTGCATACGATTCACCGAATTTACCCGCCGGCCAAAACGCGGATGGAACCGTTAACGCCAACTCACCTTTGGCCAATCTTTACCACGAACAAATCGCGTTCACTTGTGGAGATTGTCACTTAGGTTCTGCGGGTGCCAACAATCGTTACGGAGACTTTAGATCATCGGGTTGTACGGCGTGTCACATGCGCTACGCTTTGGATGGCCGAAGTACGAGTACGGACCCCAATATCAATAAGTTTGAACCCTTGGATCCGGATGACATTCGGGCTCCGGAACGTCCCCACGTTAAACGTCACTTGATTACGAGTGTCGCCACCACTCTGACCACGGGTGAAACCGTTCAGGGAATGGATGATTACACTTGTGCGGGTTGTCACCAGGGATCGAACCGTACAGTCATGCAGTTTTGGGGAATTCGCTTAGATCAGAATCAAGATCTCAGAAGAAGAGTTCAGTACCCCACCAATCCTGTCACTTATCAAAACACTGCTTTAGATACCCGTTTGTTTGACCCCGTAGTCAACAATCAAACCTTTAACGGCCGTAACCCTCATCAATATATCTTAACGGAAGATTACGATGGCGATGGCCGAGACGATACTCCTCCTGACGTTCACTACGAAGCGGGTATGGGTTGTATCGACTGTCACGGTAGTCACGATCTCCACGGTGGTGAAGTCGGTAATCAAAACGACAACAACATCTACAGCCGCCAAGAACAAGGCGTGGCGATCAAGTGTGAAAGCTGTCACGGAACGATTTCTTCTTACGCCTCGACGACGACAGGAAGAACCTACGACGGGCAGATCACGACGGTGGCTACCGACTCTGAGGGAAATCCCCTACGACATGTTCGAGTTGACACAAATGGAAACTATATCCTCAAGAGTCGTTTAACCGGGAAAGAACACTACATTTCGCAAACTCGCGATGTGGTGGTCAACAACGGTAAAGTGAATCCCTTTACTAACGAAGCGGTTTACAACGAAAAAGCATCGTACGCCATGGGGCGTGCGGATGGAGATCCCAATACGGGTTTAGGCCCTCAACAAGCGGGTGGCGTGACTGCTGGATTCAGTCACTCCGACAATATGAGTTGCGTCTCTTGCCACGCCTCTTGGACGAACAGTTGTATCGGTTGTCACTTGGGTGGGGAATACAACAACGGGAACAACTTCAGTAACATCACCGGTGAACGTATCGTCTTCCGCCAAGCGAATGCTGATTTCGTTTATCAGTCTCCAGTCCCCTTCCAATTGGGGATCGACGCTCACAACAAGATTTCACCGATCGCAGCCAATACCGAAACGTTCTTCGAGTATCGCGACCGAAATGGAGTCTTCTCGAAGCGATTCACCTTCAGTGACCGTAATCAGCAAGGAAGTAATGACACGGCTCCAAGAAACACGCATCCTTCGTTGAGTCATAACGCTTTGATGCCTCACAGTATTCGAGGAAAAGTGGACACCGACTTTGAAGGACCTCGTTACTGTGTTTCTTGTCACTTGACGACCGATGCCATCGCAAATTGGGGAACAGAGTACAACACCTTCCGTGATGCCTTAGAGAATGACAACTATGGCAACTTGGATTTCACTTTACTCCAAACTCATATCGGAGCGAATCCCGGTAACCAGTTGAATTCGCCATTCTTCGTTCACATGGCGGCGGGCTTAGGAACGGGATTGTTCTTAGTAGATGAAAACGGTTGTGCGGTGAATCCCTTGGACGACAACGATAATCGAGTCGGTTGTAACTTGCCGAATCCATTGTCACCTCAAGATCGCTTCGACCAAGCGACCTTCCAATCAACCGTCCGTTTCGACTTAGATCGATTGGTCGAATCCAGCGGTGTTTCGAATGGTTCGAACAATCACCCGCTTCTTAATCCGGGTGTCGGTCCCAACCTAAGAGACGGTGCCTTAGATCCCAACATGTCGGGTCCCTTAGGCGCGACGCTTCTCGAAAAGTTAGCCGACCCCACCAACGGAGTCATCCTAGATTCATGGTTGGACGCCGACGGAAATCTTCAGGGTTCAGCGGGGACTTATATTACTCCGTGATCAACCTATTTAAATCATCACTCTTCCCACCCCTCGCTAGCGCTTCGGGCTAGTTAACAAAATTTCAAGCCCGAAGCGCTAGCGAGAGTTAATACGAGCTCGTATCCAAACATTATTGATGCTTCGGGTTTCATTCTTCTAAATTCCCTCTTCTTATCCAGCCCGTTTGAAGATCGAAACATTAACTAGCCCGAAGCGCTAGCGAGGGGAAAAAATTACGAATCCATTTTAAAATTCCCCACCACCAAGGGCTGAAAGCCCGCCATAACCTAGCCCAGGGCAGAGCGAAGCGTCGCCCTGGGTTTAAATATGAGATGCGAATGAGCCCTGTAAGGGCGGCAATAAAACCCTACCTCTGAATCTTCCACACTTGGTCGTGGGGTCCGAACATCAATGCAATATCAGTAGGTTCCTTTAATGGCATCAAAATTGGGAACTCATCTTCGTACCATAGAAATTCATCCCAGGTTTGTTGAAACTTTTTCCAAGGAACTTCAATGATGCTATTTCTTGCAATGAAATACCCCAATATCAGATCCGGAGACCACGGAACATGATCATCGAAAACAGACCTAACATATGCGGGACCGAACTCCTCTAAATCATCGCGAATGCATCCGAAAAGGGTTTCTGAGGGAGAGGCGCTCAGCCAATGTTCTTCCGGAATCGCCATACGATGCTTTACCTTCGGATGCCCATCCACCCGAGCATTCCAAATAGTTTTAGAGGTTTCCCCTTCTAAAAGATAAATCCCCTCAGAATCAACAGCTTCAAATTTCCTACCACCGTTGGTTTTTAATATCGGCTTCCTATCCATTTCAATAATTACTGCTTTTATTCGTTCTAATTCTAAAACTCATTTAAAAATACCATTCTCTGTGAAAGCCTATTTATCGCAAAATCTCTCTTCTAAACTCAATCGTATTTATTTATGTACCTGGCTGCCGACCCTCGTTAACACTTCGGGCTTGAAATAAGCCTCATTTCAAGCCCGAAGTGTTAACGAGGGTTCTTACATCATACTGCGATCCATCGCTCAAATATTCAAATCGATACCTGCTATTCCAATCCGCCAAGGGCTGAAAGCCCGCCACTTCATAGCCCAGGACAGAGCGAAGCGTCGCCCTGGGTTGAATAATGAGATACGACCGAGCCCTGTAAGGGCGACACTAAATCCTAACTCCCGACTATCCTTCATTTAATTCAGCACTTACCCTTCAATATGCAAAATTGATAACATCCAACTAACGGTTTCCCATAGAATTGCATTCAACCGCCTGATACTTTAACTATTAACTTTAGAAATCGTTTCAATCCTCTCAATCGATCTCAATCCTCCCCTTGTCACCCGTCACCCGAAAACTCCAACAACTCATTCACCAAACCAACGAAGACCGAAAGAAGTTCCTCTTCTACGGAACGATGCTTTCACTTTGTTGTTACGCTTGGGTTTTCGGCTTCACCCTTCAATTCGTCACTCCACGCCTTATGGACGTCTTGGGACTTAGCTCACATTTTATTTCGTTCATAATAACAATTCTGACTTTCGGCTTACTTCTACTCATCAGTCGTAAGTTCAGCAAAGAATCACCCACCTTCGCTACTCCGATTCGCGATTACGGGATCCCCTATTATCGAAGCCATCGGCCATTTAGCTATAAAACGGCCAAAGGGGCTGGATTTGCGATGATTCTATTGTCCTTAATCCTCTTGCCCGCTTTATTCCTCAACGAAAAAAGGTACATTCAAAATCGCCAACTCTCAACATTAAGCCCAGAAATCGAAAACCTCATCTCCAAGATCCTCGACTACTACCAGCATATGAAAGTACTCCCCGCCTACGAAGCCTTCAGTGATACCGACAAATTAGAATTCGAAAGAGCCCAATTCACCCTCCACAGCTTAGGCTTAATTCGGCGAGGGAAGGATGGCTACACCTCCACCCTTCGATTAGATGAATTCCTTAAATCTTAATTCGAGGCCACCAACTCACTCTTTGAACTTAATTCAAAGAACAACGTAAGATTTTCGATAACTCATTTCGATTTCTTTTTGCTGAGCCTCAGAAATTTGATTCCCATTTAAATAAAGTCCTCTCAAATGAGGAATGACCATAAATGCATCTGGAATTTGTCGGAGTTCATTAAGCCGAATATCAAGAAATTCAAGTTGCTCCCATCCCCTATCCGCCGGGAGATATGGGAGTTGATTGAGTCCCAAAACTAACTCCTTTAGCTTTGGCAAAGAAGAAAGACAAGCAGGGATTCGCTTAATCTTATTACTCCATAAATTCAACTTCCTCAAATTCTTCAGCTGACCAATCAAATCAGGAATTTCTCTTAAATCACCTTGTCGGACGGCGAGAGCTTCCAATGAACTCAAGTTTTTAAAATCAGAGGGAAGCTCTTCAAGTGGAGAATTGAGTATGTAGAGTTTCTTTAAATTCTTAAGCTCCAGAATCTCCGAAGGTAAAGACGGAAGATCAATCCCATTGAGTGTTAGCTCTCTTAATCGTTCAAACTGAGGTAAAGCATCAATTAATGCATGAAGATCTTCTTGATAGAGATTTAAGGACCTTACCTTTAGGGGAGAAGAGAGCGCATCTTTGAGGTTGTTAAATTGTTTCATGGAAAAGTAGAAAATGTTTGTCTAATAATATCCTGAATCTTCAAATTCTTCCCGCCCCATTATTTCAGACAAGAAAATGGGGGCAAGAAGATAAGAAGAAGCTCGACAAGCAAACATTTTCTTGCCCCTATTTTCTTGCGCAATTTCTTGAGTTCAGTTTGCTGTGAAATAAATTTAAACGACTGAACTGAGTAACGCTATAAATCGGCAATCCACATCCTCCAGCTATTCAATTTCAAAGCCCCATTTAAATTGGCTTAAGTATGGCAATCCCATGCTCAGTCTTCTTTAGCTCCAACCTTCCCGAGAAATTTCGGAATTCGAACAACTCTCTCTCTTCATCTATTTATAAAACGAAAAACAATCGAAAATGTATGCATATGTAATATCCTTAATCTTCAAAATCTTTCCTCGAAATAATCTCAAGCAAGAAAATGGGGGCAAGAAGATAAGAAGACGCTCGACAAGCAAACATTTTCTTGCCCCTATTTTCTTGCCTATATTCTTATGCTCATTTTGCTCTGAAATAAATTTAAACCCCAGCACAGGAGTTTACACATCAATTAAAGCTTGAGGATCCTTCTAATTGAGAATTAGAGACTTAACCTTCTGAGAGAAGGGAGCGCATCTTTGAGGTTTTCAAATTGCACCAGGAAGAGCCGTTTCATTTGTTTCTCCAAGAATTGAAACATTCCCGACAGGCTCCCTTATTTGAATGCATGTATTCATCGGGTAGCCGATCTACCCGTAAACCATCTTTATATCCAAATTCATCGGCACAAGATTGACAGAAATAATGCCACAAATCTAACTCATCACCTACCCCTTCGATCACTTCGACACAAATGGATGAATCATCCGCTGGAATCGCATTTCGAATATGCTCGCAAACAAATATAAGCTCAGAAAGACCATGCTCAGAACACCGAACTCTACCCATTCTTCTAATAAACCTCTTTATTGCCGTTCATGAACATTAAAGCCTAACTATTCTCCCCGAATAGCTTAGGAATTCGAGCAACACGCCCACTATAGTTTTAACCAGGAAAGATGCACAAATGGACGCCCATACATTTCTGAATCTTCAAAATGTGTCCTCGACATTATTTCAGACAAGAAAATGGGGGGCAAGAAGATAAGAAGAAGCTCGACAAGCAAACATTTTCTTGCCCCTATTTTTTTGCCTATATTCTTATGCTAATTTTTACTCTGAAATAAATTTAAGAAAAAATTGAAGCTCCAATAGAAGCGTCTATTTACTTAAATGAACGACTCAAATGGTTCTCAAGATCTTCTTCCGACAACACTCCCGGCAAAAGACTCTTCAACTTCCTCCCTTCCATTGTCAACCAATAAGGAGTTCTTCCCGCATATTTCGGAAACGGCAAATCCTCCCCCTCTGTAAATGTAACTTTCTCATTTAGGTCACTTTCTTTATTGAGAGTGAGCGGGAGCCACCCCGTCATTTCCTCAACGTCATGAAAAGGACGAATACCGAGATTCAACTTACCTTTGTATTTTTTAACACCTCGGATGGCGATCTCAATCGCTTCTATATCGTATTTACTCCAAACCGCAAAGATAAGAATCAGCCATGCACCTGACAACAAATCTTCTTCAATGGCTTGAGGAGCCATCGGCAAACTTTGAATGAAAAATGGTTCGCCCTCGAGGATGATCTCGAATCTGTTCTCCTCGTTACTTTTAATTTTAAAACTCAATTTTGCCTCCGCTGAACTCTGAAAAAAATGTGTTCGACTCCTCCTTATAAACGAAATCCGACCATCAACCCAACTTCACCGTCTTCTCCGCCCGTTCACCCGGCTGACTATTTCCAAATTGATAAACTCGTTGTCCTTGAGAAACCTCCGGAGCTGACTTCCATTCACGAATCACTTCATCGAGGTGTTGAGCCTCGACGAATCCCGATTCTTCGTCACAAAAACAGAAGGGACGAACGACGATGGCATGAGGATTGAGGGATCCGTCAGCGATTCTCTCTCGCAGCAATTCTACCAGTTCTTGTACGGTCATTAAGTATCCTTAGAACAGTTATTTATGTAGATTTAGGGTGCCGGGATCGATTTCAATTTCAACTCCACTATTAAACGACAATTTCTCAATTTTATATCCGGCTCTCTTTAAAGATTCATTTATAATTAAAGCTTGTATCAGGGTTTAGATCATAAACAGAATTAACCTATAATTTCACTCCGAAAAGAACCGAGATCGAGTAGCTCTAACTGAGTCACAGCTTGATCTACGAGGTTGGGATTTATTCAATTGCCGCACTTACGTAAAATTAGTCCATCTTCTCTTATCTTAATTGCCAGCCTCTGCTTGGGATGGGGTCTTAATTCTCCTAGCTGGGCTCAAGAAGATGTGAACCTCGCTCTCGGCAAAGAAGTCTTCGCATCAGCTGCGACTTGGGGAGGGCAAATCCCTGAACATCTCACCGACGGGATCTTGAACAACCAATCCCATCCCCTGGCTTCTTCAGGAACGATTGGCTTTTATTACGAAGTCGATTTAGGTCAAGAGTACTCCCTCGATCGAGTTATTCTCATCAATAGAACAGGTTGTTGCCCGGATCGTCTTTCTAATTACCGAGTCTCCATTTTTGAAGATAACAACGGACAGACCGGTGCCGTCAACTGGTCGGCAGACATTCGAACCGATGGTTCTAATTCGGGCGATGGTGGTCGCGATACTCTTCGAGCGAACTTAGATCCTGACGGAACATTTAAAGGTCGCTTCATTCGAGTCATCAATCGAAGCAACGCGGCCTACAATCCTCAATTGGCTGAACTCGAAGCCTACGCTGCTCCGCATCCCGTCATCGATCGATTTACAACCGATACGGGAAACATCACGAAATCCGGTGATCCCAATCTACCTACTGAAGCGACCCTCAGTTGGAAAGTTCGAAACTTCGACACCATCACAATCACTCCGGGCATCGGTTCTATCGATGAGGACGAAGGTTCGATCGTCGTCAGCCCAGAAGTTCAAACTACTTACACTCTGACGGCCACCAATGAATCGGGAACGAATGAAGCTACCGTTACCGTCGGAGTAGATGCCCCTACCTTTCATCCTCAAATCAGCGAATTTGAAGCTGCCGGAGGATCCCTTCACGATGCCGAGGGAGATCGCAACGATTGGATCGAACTCTACAATCCCAACCCTTTCAGCCTCAATATTGATGGCTATCGGCTCACCGACAATTCAGACCTTACAGGCCAGTGGGTCATCCCCAATGTTTCTATTCCTGCAGAGGGCTTTCTCGTCATCTTCGCATCTGGAAAAGATCTCAGCGATCCAGCGGGCGAACTTCACACCCACTTCCAACTCGAAAAATCAGGCGAGTACTTGGGACTGATCGACGTCGACGGAACCACGATCATCGATCAGTATCCCGTCGATCACCCCCAAGAACTTGTTTATCCTCAACAAAAAGATAGTGTCTCTTACGGCCGTGATGCGAATGGAGATATCGGTTACTTACAGCCTTCGACGCCCGGCTCCGAAAACGGGATTCGAAGCTTAGGTTTCGTTAAAGACACCAGCTTTATGCCCGATCGAGGCTTTTACACAGAGGCCTTCGATCTCACTATTTCGTCTTTGACCGATGGAAGTGTTATCCGTTATACGCTCGATGAAACAGAGCCTACTTTAACTAGCGGATTTACCTATGACGGTCCGATTCAAATCTCTGAAACGACGGTCGTGCGGGCGAGGGCTTACCTGGATGGATACATTCCTACCAACATCGATACACAAACCTATATCTTTCTAGATGATGTCATCGACTCCCCAGTGATGGATACGGCCATCACCCAAAACCCTCAATACAGTCCGCAAATCCTTGATGGTCTTTCCGATTTACCCACGATCTCTTTAGTGACTGAAACCGCCGTTAGAAACACCACTGAAGTTACGGGCTCCATTGAGTGGATCGATCCGAATACAGGCGCCGACCACCAAGACGGAGCGGGAATCCGCTACTTCGGAGGCGCGTTCACCAACTTCGCTAAGAAAAATTTCAGGCTCTATTTCCGCGGTATTCACGGAGCTCGAAAATTCAAATTCCCTCTCTTTGATGGGCATGAAAATGGAGTGCCAGCGGTAGACACCTTCGATCAACTCGAACTCCGCGGAGGTTCCCACGACATGGTGGCTCGCGGATTTTATATGTCGAATCGATTGACCGACGACACCATGCTCGACATGGGGAACTTGAATCCCCATGGAAGGTTCGTCCACCTTTACATCAACGGAACATACTGGGGCCAGTACCATCTGAGAGAGCGCTGGAACGCTTCCATGCAAGCCGAGTACCTCGGAGGTAAAAAAGATGACTACGAAGCCATCAACGGAAACTGGAATGTAGGGGGCTGGGCCGATCCCGGGTCGGTTTACGATGGCGATGGTTCCGCTTGGCAAAATATTAAAAACCTACGAGCTAATTATGTAGCGGTGTCTCCCTATTTGGATGTCGCCCACTACGTTGACTACATGTTGATGTGGATGTTCGGAAATTCAGAAGACGAGTACCGTTGTGCAGGTCCCGTAGCACCCGGAAGTGGATTTAAGTTTTATTTAAACGATGCCGATGGCTTTACTCGTAGTGCAGGAAACCGAACGGGAAGAGGCGCTCCCGGCCGACAAGCCGGAGACGGCCCCGGAAGTATCTTCAGCATGCTTTTTGCCCAGGGCCATTCGGAGTATCTCACGCTATTGGGTGATCGCATCCACCGACACTTCTTTAATGGCGGTGCATTAACAACAGAATCGATGCGAGCAAGGCTACTCCTTCGCTGTGATCAAGTCGAACGAGCCTTCATCGCCGAAGCCGCACGTTGGGGATATCGCACTCCCGCCTCTTGGGCTTCCGCGCGAGATTCTTACGTGAATGGAGTCCTAGCCTCCCGATCGGAGACCGTTCTCAATCAGTACAAAGCAGCCGGATTCTATCCCTCTCTCGAAGCTCCCCAATTCAATCAAACGGGTAGCGAACTCGTCCATAACTCACAAATCCATATGACAACGGCCGAGGGAACGATCTACTACACCTTCGATGGTTCAGATCCTCGTTTAGTCGGTGGAGGGATCTCCGACACCGCCATCGCTTTAGATTCTCTAAGCAACCAGCAAACACTCATCGGGTCAACGAACGAAGTCTTTGTTCATGTTCCAAACGATGGCCAACTCGGCTTAGATTGGATTGAAGTCAACTTCACTCCCAATGGGTGGCTAAGATCCCCGGCGGGAAGCGGAGTGGGTTACGATGAACAAACCACCTACGATGATCACATCGATCTCGACATCGAATCTGAGATGAATAATGTGCATCCTTCGGTTTATCTCCGATACGAATTCGATCTCGACGACCCAGGAAGCGTCGTTGAACTTCAATTGCGATTCCGCTTCGACGATGGATACGTCGCCTACCTCAATGGGGAAGAAATCGCAGCCGAGAACGAACCCGATGCCTTGAGCTGGAGTTCGAGCGCCAGAAATAGTCATTCCGATGGCCAGGCTGTCAATCTTGTGCTAGCCACCTTCACGCATCCGAATCCCAGAACCTTGTTACGAACAGGAAAAAACGTCTTAGCCATTCATGGATTAAACACTTCTTCCGGCAGTTCTGATTTCCTCATGGAACCCCGCCTCACCGCTCTCTTAGCGGGAGAAGAAGGAGACGGATTCTTCATCACTCGATCCACCCCATTAAAAGCACGGGCTCGATCGGGTGGTGATTGGAGTGCTCTCAATGAAGTGACATACACCGTCAATTCCGGTGACCTCCAAATCACTGAAATCATGTATCACCCCTTAGCTCCCGCTGCGGGTAGCGCTTTTACTAAGGGTGACTTTGAATTTTTGGAACTGGAAAATACCGGTGACCATCCTCTCAATCTCTCGCAGATGAAGATTGAAGGAGGCATCTCCTTTGAATTTCCAAAACAGGATGATGATCCGGATATGGATTTAAACCCTGGTGAAGTCGTTCTTGTGGTGAAAGATTTAGAAGCCTTTCAAGATCGCTACCCCGATCCTGACCTGTACGTCGCGGGGGAATACCAAGGTAGCCTAAGCAATGGCGGCGAAGAGCTCATTCTTAAGAATCGAAGAGGCGTTACCATCTGTAACTTCACCTATGACGATGAGTGGGATCCCACCACGGATGGAGAGGGATCTTCTCTCGTTCTTATCGATCTCCTAACGGAGTGCTCAGACCGAAGTGATCCCGACAGTTGGAAGTCGAGTCTCCATCTGCACGGCTCTCCCGGTATAAGCGAATCGGATGGCACCACTGAAGGAGGATTTCAAAAACCGGGCGATGCCAATCAAGATGGCTTTATCGACCTTGGTGATTCGATTACTCTCTTACTAAAAGTCTTGGGGCGAGATACAAGCCTTCCCTGTTCCGATGGGAATTTAGCTGAAGGTGGAAACTTAGCACTCTTGAACCTCAACGGCGATCAAACGGTCGACATCTCCGATGTCGTCTATCAATTAACATTCCTCTATTTAGATGGGGCTGCCCCCGAGCAAGGTGTGTTCTGTCGAAGAATTCCGAATTGCCCGGATGTTTGTAATTAATCTTTAATAGCAGAATATAGAGAACCTCGACTTGTTTATACTGGCCCCCATCTACGCTGATTTGAGGCTATTAAAGCAATCAAGAATATTCGTAATAAGTTAATAAACAGATATCACGAACATTTTCTTGCCCCTATCTTCTTGCCTATATTCTTAAGTTCAGTTTGCCTTGAAAAAAAATCAAACTGCAGAACTGAGCAAAACTATAAAACTGTCTTAATCTCATCTTTGAGGTCAATTATCGATTCTCATTCAAATTGGTTTAAATATAGTAATTCCATGCTCAGTTTCTTTTCGCTCGAAGCTTTTCGAAATGCTTCGGCATGCAAGCAACGTTCTCACTTCCTCAATTTTTTAAAAGAAGAAAAAAGTGAAAATGGATGTCTAAATATACTCTGATTTTCAAATCCCTTCCTGAATACTAATTTAGGCAAGAAAATGGGGGGCAAGAACATAAGAGGTTCGACTGGCAATCATTTTCTTGCCCCTATCTTCTTGCCCAGATTCTTAAGTTCAGTTTGCTTTGAAATAAAATTAAATGGCAACAATGTGAAAAGCTATAAAGTTGCCCCAACCTCATTGATCAAGTCCATCTTCAATCCTCATTCAAATTGACTTAAATAGAGTAAGTTCATGCCCAGTCTCTATTAACTCGAATCTTACCCAGAAGTTTCAGCATGGAAGCAACGTCCCCACGGCCTCTATTTTTATATAGAAGAATGTAGTGAAAATGATGGTCTATACACATTCTGATTTTCAAAACCCTTCCTGAATACTAATTTAGGCAAGAAAATGGGGGCAAGAACATAAGAGGTTCGACTGGCAATCATTTTCTTGCCCCTATTTTCTTGCCTATATTCTTAAGTTCAATTTGCCTTGAAAAAAAATTAAGCGGCAGTAGAGAGCAAAGCTATAAAGCAACCTTAATCTCATAGATGGAGTCCATTTTCGATTCTCGTACAAATTGGCATAACATAGTAATTTCATGCTCAGTTTCTTTTCGCCCGAATCTTCCTGAGATACCTCAGCAGCCAAGTAATCCCCTCACTTTTTCGATTTTTTTAACGAAGAAAGAAGTGAAAATGTTTGTCTAAATATACTCTGATTTTCAAAGCCCTTCCTAAATACTAATTTAGGCAAGAAACTGGGGGGCAAGAAGATAAGAATATTGACTGGCATATATATTCTTGCCCCTATTTTCTTGCAGACTTTCTTCAATTGGGACTCAACTTTTTAAGGTCAGAAATCATTCAAATTCTTGAAAATTTGGCTACAGCGAACTGTTTAACAATTAATCGGTAGAACTCCCCTATCCCTCCTTGATACGATTTTTATCTGCGTCAGTTCAAAACTGATTTTTATGTTCCCGTTCATTTAGCCCCTTCAATAGTTGATCCATGATCTCTTCCTTGAAAAAACTAGGATTTCATCTCTGCACTCTTCTCCTTTTCGCTTTCAGTTTGGGAGTGAGTACTTCAACAGCCTCACCTCAAAACGAACGCCCCAACATCATCCTCATCATGGCGGATGACATGGGCTATTCCGACATTGGTTGTTACGGAGGAGAAATCGAAACTCCGAACCTAGATCGCTTAGCAAAAAACGGGCTTCGCTATTCACAGTTTTATAATGGCGCACGCTGCTGTCCCACCAGAGCCTCCCTCTTAACGGGACTCTACGCCCATCAAGCCGGCATGGGCGGAATGGAACCTGATTGGGGTATTCCTGGTTATCGCGGAAATATCAATCGTCAGTGTGTCACCATGGCTGAAGCCTTGAAAGTGAACGGTTACTCGACGTACATGTCGGGAAAATGGCACCTCACGAATGTTCGTCGCGCCAACCAACTCAAAGACAAATTCAACTGGCCTCTCCAACGAGGCTTCGACCGTTATTACGGAACGATCGCCGGAGCAGGATCGTTCTTCACCCCTAATACCTTGACGCGAGATAACGAAGATATCACGGAAGAAGCGAAAAAAAATCCCAGTTACTATTACACCGATGCGATCAGTATTGAAGCCGCTAAATTTATCTCCGAGCACGCTGAAGATAAGAAAGTAGCTTCCAATCCTTTTTTCCTCTATGTCTCCTACACCGCTCCACACTGGCCGCTTCACGCCAAAGATAAAGACATCGAAAAATACAAAGGTCGCTACGACAATGGGTGGGATGTCTTAAGAAAAGAACGCTTTGAACGACTCCAAAAAATGGGTTTAGCAACTGATGCTTGGAAGATGTCGAAACGCCCCCACTGGGTACCAGATTGGGAGAAATTAGCCGAGCAAGAACTCCCCGGTCACGTCACCAAGATCAAAGGAGTGACTCAGAAGAACATCAAAAGATTCATGGCTCACCGAATGGCGATCTACGCGGCTATGATCGATTCGATGGATCAAGGCATCGGTAAAATCATTCAAGCCTTGGAAAAACAGAATAAGCTTGAAAATACGATGATCGTCTTCTTAGCTGATAACGGAGGCTGTGCCGAGTACAGCCTCTACGGCTTTACCAATGGGAGGACCGCTGACATCAAAGACGAGGGCAAAAGGAAGTCTTTTACTTCTTACGGCGGAGGTTGGGCGAATGCCAGCAACACTCCTTTTCGTTACTTCAAACACGACACCCATGAAGGCGGCATCTCCACCCCACTCATCGTTCATTGGCCGAAGGGAATCCAAGCAAAGAACGAATGGAGACACGATATCAGCCATATCATCGATTTGATGCCGACGTTTCTTGAAGCCTCGAACTCGACTTATCCTAAAACTTACCAGGAAAATAAGATCCAAGCCTTAGAAGGGCTGAGTCTTGTCCCAACGTTTAAAAAACAAGCTCTCTCTCGCAAGAAACCACTCTTTTGGGAGCACCACGGAAATCGAGCCGTGCGGGATGGGAAGTGGAAATTAGTCGCTCGGGGTGAAAAAAATCCCTGGGAGCTCTACAATATTGAGAAGGATCGAAGTGAAACGCAAAATTTAGCCTCCGAAAAGAAAGACTTAGTCGAAAAGATGGCGAAAGCCTATCTCGATTGGGCTCAACGTTGTCACGTGGAAACCCCCAGCGAAATTCGACGTCTTCGCGAAGCGAATAAGAAGAAAAAATAAACTGTCATCCAAAGAAGAAGAAAGACTATGTCCATTCAACGCGCATGTACCGTAATGAGCTTTCTCGTTCTCGTAGGCTTCATAAGCATTTCTCAAGGGAAGGCCTCCGAACGCCCCAACATTATTCTCATCATGTCGGATGACATGGGTTTCAGTGACATCGGTTGCTACGGTGGAGAAATTCAAACGCCAGTCTTGGATGGCTTGGCCAAGAATGGGCTTCGCTTTTCACAGTTTTATAACATGGGTCGTTGCTGCCCCACTCGCGCATCCTTATTGACAGGGCTCTACCCCCACCAAGCGGGAGTCGGCCATATGACTGGGGATTACAAACTTCCATCCTACCGAGGGAACCTCAACAAGAGCTCCCAAACGATCGCCGAGGTTTTACGTCCTGCTGGCTATCGTACCTATATGAGTGGTAAGTGGCACGTCACTCGCCATACGGGTCCTCAAGGGCCTAAGCACACTTGGCCCCTTCAGCGCGGCTTCGATCGTTTTTACGGAACGATCATCGGAGCGGGATCCTTCTATGATCCGACCACGCTCTGTCGAGATAATACTTACATCACCCCGGTCAACGACAAAGAATACAATCCTAAAACTTTCTACTATACCGACGCGATCAACGATAACGCGATTCGTTACATCAAAGATCATTACAAGGATCACTCAACGAAACCGTTCTTTCTCTACGTCTCTCACACCGCCGCTCACTGGCCGATGCACGCTTTGCCCGAAGATATTAAGAAGTATAAAGGAAAGTACGATGGCGGTTACGTCGCCACGCACCAGGCGAGAGTTAAGAAACTCAAACAATTAGGTCTCCTCAAAGAGAATTGGGACGTCGCTCCCCTCGTAGGTAAATGGGCGAAAGTAAAAAACAAAAAACGTGAAGCGATGATGATGGAAGTTTACGCTGCCATGGTCGATCGTATGGATCAGGGCATCGGAAATATCGTCGAAGAACTCAAGAAGCAAAAGGTTTTTGATAACACTCTGATCTTCTTCCTTCAAGATAATGGCGGTTGCGCTGAAAGCTTGGGTTGGGCTCCAATGAAGCCTGGTGTTAAATACAAACCTTGGGGGCCCGATGTTTTACAGCCTAAGATTTGGCCCCCCATGCAAACGCGGGATGGCCGAGTCGTTCGTACGGGAAAAGATGTGCTCCCCGGTCCTGAAGATACTTACTTAGCCTACGATCGCAATTGGGCGAATGTTTCGAACACGCCCTTCCGTGAATACAAACACTGGGTTCACGAAGGAGGTATCGCGACTCCTCTCATCGCTCATTGGCCAAAAGGAATTCAAGGGAAAAATCGCTGGGCCCACGTGCCGAGTCATCTAATCGACATTCAAGCCACTTGTGTCGACATCGCCAAGGCAGCTTACCCCACTGAAATCGAGGGCACCAAAATCACTCCCTTGGAAGGCGTTTCATTAAACTCGATTTTCAAAAGTGAAAAACTAAAACGCCAACAAGCCATCTTTTGGGAGCACGAAGGAAATCGAGCCGTTCGTAAAGGAAAATGGAAACTCGTCGCCAAGCATCGACGCCCCTGGGAGCTCTACGATATGGCAGCCGATCGAACGGAGATGCACAATTTAGCCAAAGACAAACCGGATTTGGTTAAAGAACTCGTCCAAGAATACGAAGCCTGGACGAAACGCTGTGGTGTAGTTCCCTTCGGAAGCTGGAATAAGAAGAGGAAATAAGAGAGTTACACGGATGGGGGAAAATAGAAAAGCGGAAATCACTTTGAGGGATGTCGAAGATTCGGACTTGCCAATCTTCTTTGAACACCAGAAAGACCCCATCGCTCGCCACCAGGTCGCGTTCACCTCAAAAGATCCCAGAGACAGAAATGCTTTTGACACGCATTGGGCACGGATTCGGAATTCAGATACAGTCTTCATTCAAACGATCCTTTTTGGTCAGCAGATCGCAGGGAATATCTTAAGCTTCCAAATGGAAGGACAAACCGAAATCGGCTACTGGATCGATCGACCATTCTGGGGAAAAGGAATAGCGACTCAAGCGCTTAAAATGTTTTTATCCCTACAACCGACTCGGCCGATTTACGCTCACGTCGTTCACGATAATGGGGCCTCCATGAAGGTCCTAGAGCGATGTGGTTTTGAATTCATCGGTAAAGAAAAGAATTTTTCGAATGCCCGGCAAGAAGAAGTTGAAGAACACGTATATCGCTTAGATCATTTGGAGCCTGTAATTGAACGTGAATCCTGATCCCGAACTCAAAGCTCGAATTCAAAAACTCATTGCGGAGCCCATAGTAGTCGTCGATTACGATCCGAACTGGCCCGAATTGTTTATCCAAGAAAAACAGCATCTCCAAAGTTTATTACCCAAGACTCTCTACAAGAGGATTGAACATTTCGGAAGCACTGCAGTCCCCGGCCTCATGGCAAAACCCGTCATCGATATTTTGGTGGAAGTGACCGATTTAGAGCGGGTGAAATCGGAGATCGTTCCGCTTTTAGAAGCACTCGACTACGATTACTTTTGGCGACCGACTCACGGCGATGATGGGCCTCCATGGTACGCTTGGTTTATTAAACGAGATCCAAAAAATCAAACGAGAACCCACCATATCCACATGGTCGAAAAAGAATTCAAATCTCACTGGGATCGGCTTCACTTCCGTGACTACCTGATCCAGCATCCCCACTTAGCCCAAGAATACGCCGAGCTCAAACAAACTTTAGCATTGACTCCCAATTCGGATCGTGTGAAGTATACGCAGGGAAAGACTCAGTTTATCAAGAAAGTCACCCAACAGGCTTTAAGCGAACTCTAAAGTGAAATCCCTTCCTCCGATGAGAAAGAACCCAATCATGTATCTTCTTTGTAACCCCCTAAGACGTCCTATTAATACCAGCCTTCTTTTAGCCGTCTTAATGAGTGTCGCTTTTTTGGGTTGTTCAAAAAACTCCGGTGATAGCAGCAACAATGGCAATACCGTAAGCTTCACTGGGAAAGTCTCTAAACTCAAAATTCCCTCAAGTCAATTCGAAGGCAATTGGAATGGGCCTGTAGGGCTCGTCCTCGATGATATTTCAAATCCTACTGTACCCAAGGAAATGGAAACAGAGTTACTGAAGAAGACCCTTGAAACCATCAAAACAACAATGACACCCATGGGAGTCACCCAAACGGCGGATTTTACTTATCGTAAAGCTGATGATGTTTTTAAGAGCGTCACCGTTCGAGTTTTTGTCTTCAAAGACAAAGAATCTTGTGAGGCTTTTTGGAAAGAAAAATATGAGAGCGAACAAATAAAAGATAAGTATCAAGAGGCCGAACAAGCAGGATATCCGGCGATCGACAGTAAGGAGATGTCGAAGCGTATCGCCAGAATCGGAAATGTACTGATCACTGTAGGGCAATTAGGAAAAGGGACGACTCACCTCAAATTCCTTAAAAGCTATATCCGTAAAATAAAAGCCAGCTAAACCAGTAACGGTGAAAAAACCAAAGCGAATCTTCCAACTCTTACTCTTACTTTCCTTAGTGGTCGTATTCATTGGGGGGTACACCTTCATTCAATTTTATTTTCGACCGGGGAATATAGAGGGTCGGATCACATTTAAGTTTCTACTCTCCCTGAAGAAAGTCCATCAACCTGCTGTGCTGGTGAATTCTTCTAACGAACTTGAGAAAGCACTCGTTTGGTTAGAATCGACAAACAAGAATAAAAAAATCTCGATTGCTCCCCCCCGACATACGAAATTACCCGTTATTGAAATCGAATATCCTTCTAAGCCTCCCCATCACCGGATAACAAATTTAAGAAAGAATCAAACATTAGTCGCCATCAATAATTCGAATACGATCCACAACATCAGATTAACTTCTAGAAAGAACCAGAAATTCAATATCGTGGTCCCTCCCAAGGGTAGTAACCAATACGACATTCAATTTGAAGAGTGCGAACTCCACATGATATTGAGTTGTGACCTCCATCCCTTCGAACAGGAGTATGTTTCCGTCTTTGACCACCATCTGTTTGCAGTAACGGATCAACACGGGAAGTTCAAAATTAAGGACGTTCCAGCCGGAACCTACCTCTTAAAAGCCTGGCATCCGAAATTAGGAGAGGTTGAACAGAAAGTCAAAATTTGGGGGACGAGAACGACGGATGTTCAGATCGAGTTTCCCAAGAACCAGTAGTGAATGCGTTTCCTTACCATGATCTAATTTCTGAACCGATCCTGTAGGGGCGTCCCTTGCGGGCGCCCGCCTCCCAAGCAAATGTGATCATTCAAAATTTTACGGCGTTTCAAGAATCGGGCAGGCCCTATCCTGGCGTCAGCCATTGCTGGGCCCTGCCCCTACAGGAGGTTTAGCTGTAGCCAAATTCGATTTATAGATCAATCCGCGCCCCAAAATGGTTTAATTTGAAAATTCTATTCCCGTTCCTTGAGCCTCAAT
This sequence comes from Planctomycetota bacterium, assembly GCA_028280485.1. Taxonomy (GTDB): domain Bacteria; phylum Planctomycetota; class UBA8108; order UBA8108; family JACQVS01; genus JANQLS01. The sequence goes on along the minus strand of JANQLS010000042.1, from coordinate 49,353 downwards.
ACTCTATAAAGAACACAGAACTTAAATCTCATGACCGACACACCTCCTCCATCTCGCCCACTCTATAAACGTCTCGGCCCCGGCCTGATTACGGCTTGTGTGATCATCGGTCCTGGGAGCATCTTAACCAGCTCCAAGGTGGGCTCCGCTTATGGATTTGAACTTCTATGGGTCTTAGTCGTCGCTGTTATTCTGATGATGACCTACATGACTCTCGGTGCCAAATTAGGAGTCGCTCAGGATCTCACCCCGGCCCAGCTATTAGAGAAACAAAATCTTCGTTGGCTTGCGATGGTGATCGGGGTAGCCATTTTTTGTATTTCAGGAGCGTACCAGTTTGGAAATAACCTAGGAGTTCACGCTGCCGCGACTCAATTACTCCCCGAAGGTACGACCTGGGCTTCCAAGGCTACCATCGGAATTGTGATCGGAGCCAATCTCTTGGCGATCGCCTTTCTATTTGCGTTTAAAGATCTCTACCGATGGTTAGAACGTATCATGGTAGTCTTCGTCGCTTTGATGTTGGGTGCCTTCTTTATTAATTTGTTCTTCGCCCCTCCCGATGTGGGACAGATGATCATGGGCCTCATCCCCAGCCTCCCTCAAAGTTCTGAAGGAAGTGAAGTGGATTGGGTTCCGGTATTGGGTTGGATAGGAACTACGTTTATTACCGGCGTCGCCTACAACCAAGCCTACTTGGTACGACAAAAAGGTTGGAAGAGAGAAAATCTAAAAGATGGTCTCTTGGATGCCCGAGTCGGCTCTGTAGTTTCAGCCCTCATCACGCTTATGCTCCTCGCCACGGCAGCCACGGCCTTAGGCGGAAAAGATCTCAAAAAAGTGAGCGATGTCGCCCAACAACTCAATTCGCTATTCGGCCCAATCGGAGAAACTTTGTTCTGTATCGGTCTTTTTTGCGCCGCTTACTCTTCTTACCTTGTGAACTCTCTCATCGGAGGTTTCTTACTCGCCGATGGATTTAAACTCGGCGTGAACAATACCGACAAGTGGCCCCGAATATTTGCAACCGCCATCCTCCTTTTTGGAATGATCATCGCCTTGGCTCTTATATTAAAAGACGTTTCAGCCCTACCTGCCGTCGTCTTCGCTCAAGCGATCACCGTCGTCGCCGCTCCTCTAGCCGGTGGCGTGTTGTGGTGGTTGACCTCAAGTAAAAAGGTCATGGGAGAACTCAAAAATGGCTTACTCACCAACATCGTGGCTGGATTCGGCTTTTTAATGCTTTTAGCCCTTTCAAGCTACTTAGTCCTAGTTAAAATCCTCCCGAGTCTTTCCAAAATGTTGAATGACTCCCCCTCAAATACTTAACTCCAGCAAAGAGCTTTATGAACCTTATCGAGATTGAAAATCTCAGTAAATCCTACCGCCAAACGCGGGCTCTGAATAACCTCAACCTCCAAGTTGAGGAAGGGAAGATCTTGGGCTTCTTAGGCCCGAACGGAGCCGGGAAAACCACAACGATCCGTTTACTTTTAGGATTGTTAAAGCCCACCTCCGGGCGAGCCAAGATTTTTGGCCTCAACTGTTGGAGTCATTCGAGTGAAATCAAAATCGAGGTGGCTTATGTCCCCGGCGATTTAAGAATTTATCGCCGATGGACCCCCCGCATCGCTCTCAACCTCGTCAGCAAGATTCGCCGAAAAGATATTCTCGCTCCGGGATTAGAACTGGCCGAACAATTGAACCTGAATCCCGATATCAAAGTACGGGAGATGTCTTTGGGTACACGTCAAAAGCTGGGGCTCATCCTCGCCTTAGCCACTCAACCTCGCCTGTTGATCTTAGACGAACCGACATCGGGTTTAGACCCCATCGTTCAGGATCGATTGCGAGAAATTCTTCTCAACTTTGCCGATGAGGGAGGAACGGTTTTCTTTTCAAGCCACACCTTGAGCGAAATTGAAAACTTATGCGATCGCATCACGATCCTAAAGGAAGGTAACTTAGTGATCGATACGACTCTCGCCGAACTCAGAAAAAAAGCACTCCGAGAAATCCACCTCCACTGGAGACATACCCAACCCAAATTTCAGAACACTCTCCCCGAAGAACTCGACCTTCTCGAACAACAAGATCTCCACTGGAAACTCACCCTCAAGGGAGAGACAAGTCCTGAAATCATGAGTTGGATTCACCAACAAAATCCCGATGATGTATCGATCTCACCCCCCAACTTGGAAACTCTCTTTCATTCTTACTATCGCTGACTTACAACCCCTCGACTCTCTTCACCTAAATTCGTGATGATCAACCAAGGTTTAATTCAAAAATCGATTCGGGATTGCGCGTTAGTCACCCTAGGCTTCGCCGTCTTACTTTTAGTGGTAGAGATTTTGATCTCGTTCGTCATTCCCGAGATGAACTCTGAGATCTTCAATATGATGGTGAAGCTCCCCTTTGTCCGTAAGATGATGGGAGCTCTCCTCGGTGTTCCGATCACTGAGAACATGGGAACGGGACTTCTCTTAGCTATCCCCTGGGTTCATCCCGTCGTATTGATGATCGTGTTTGGGCATCAGGTCACCTTAGCCTCCCAGTTACCGTCTGGAGAAATCGATCGAGGAACCATAGATCTACTCTTAGGTCTGCCCGTCAAAAGGGTTCAAGTTTTCTTCACTCACTTTATTATTTGTTCGGCTTCAGGACTCATCGTTTTGAGCTGTGGAGTCGTCGGGCATTTAATTGGCTTGTCATTAGCCAAGGCCGATCCCCCTCCCCCTAAAATTCTCATGATCGCTTTTACTAATGCCTATGCGATCTACTTCTCCATCTGTGGCCTCGGCATACTTATTTCAAGTTTAAGCGAACGACGAGGTCGTGCTATCGGAGCGGTGATGACCTTAGTGGTGTCTTCATTTATGATCAATTTCATCGCCGAGTACTGGGAGCCCGCAGCGATCGTCAAGCCGTTTAGTCTATTGACGTATTACCGCCCATTGATCACTCTGCAATCTGAAACCTTCCCGTTAGGCGATATTACGGTACTCGCCTCGATCGGAATCGTATCAGGATTGGTGGGAGCTTGGGTCTTTAATCGGCGGGACATTCAAACGACATAGTGGTCGTCCCGCCCAATGTAGTCGGCTCACCCCATGAGCCGGAACGTAGGCAACTAAAATTTAAAACAATAGGAAAGCTAATTCGGAGAGAAATACCAGGCCAACGGATTACCGTTGATCACGCTCCGAGGCTGTGATTTTTTATCAAGCTTAGTTAGTGTCGGTTTCCAATCAAGTAGAAATACTGCCTTAACTAGCCCGAAGCGCTAGCGAGGGGCCCATTCTTATTTAAGCTGGCCCCTCGCTAGCGCTTCGGGCTAGTTAAGTTGGAGGTCTTAAAAAAATCACAACCTCGCAGGGTTAGTTAAATTGAATTTAGAAGTAACGAATTGAAGTTCATCCAAAGAGAAGAATTATTCGCGATTTGAAGGTTAAATCAGAATGCCTTCCCGGCTCACGGGGTGAGGGGACTACTTTGAGCGAGACGACGACTATTCCTTTTCCTGCTCTCTCGCTTCCCGGGTCTCTTCCATTATTTTTTCGAAGCTTTGCCGAGCGAACTCCAAAGCATGTAAATCAGAAGCACAACGAATTCCTACTCCCAATTTCTTTAAGATTGGACGCAGTTGCTGAGCCAAGTGTTCGTCACTCACGACAAAACAATTGGGAAGGTGCTGAGCGTTTTCTATAGCTTGGATCAAAGCCGGAACGAGTTGTTCACCACGTTGAGAACACATAAAAATATAAGAATCATACATCGCAGCCGTTTCGCGGTCAGCAGTCATCGCTTGTTGAACCACGACCGGGCGAAGCTCGCCGGCATCCATTAAATTATCGATAGTGAAGATTCCAAATTCCCATTCTTTGTTTTGTTTACGGAATGCTTTCTTCAACCGATAGAGTTGAAGTTCATCGAAATCTAAAGGATCGACATCCTTCCACTGAGGAAATGTCAGCTCTCGCCAATCATACTTCCAAGGTTTATCCTTTTTCCGTTCAGCGTGAAGAATCCATCGCTTTTTATCATCCGGTGGGCTAAATTCCTTCGGGCGATAATAACGATCGAGGGCATAGTGATACGCACGCGTTAAAAATTGAGTAAAATAGCGGACTTCGCTCAAACTCAATTCCCAAGGCATATAACCAGGAAGGTAACTTCTGAATTGAGGCCAGGAATGCTTTCCACTGTATTTTTTACCAATCGATTTGATCGCTCTGCGATCTTTGGTAGTAAGATCTCGATAGTTTTCAAAAGTTAAATGTAATGAACGTTGGTAGACCAATCCTTCCAGGCGATCGTTGTAGGTTTTTTCCTCGCACAATCGTTCATAACTGTTGAGCCCTCGATCTCCCAAAAAAACAAGTATCCCTGGAGCCTTATCCCCATATTTGGGCAAATAAGAACCGTAGCCGAGTTCTTTAATTCCAGAATCCGGTAGTGAAACCGAAAACAAATCGTCGGGGTCCATCCAATTCCAACAAGCTTGCTCCCAAATCTGATCAGCAGCATCGTAGAGTTCCTTTAGTTCATCTAAAGGTATGTCATATTCATCGTTGGAATGCATAGAAAGGCCTCATCCAAAAATAAGAGTCGAAGGATCAAATGATTGCGAAAGAATATTGAAGCATAAATCCGGCTGGATTCATTACAGGAAGGGTACCCACTACGGGTAGTTTACCTCGACCAGGAACAATGACAATAGTTTTAATTGTGATTATAAGAAATCCACCTCACGACTACGTTCCGGTGGAACGATAATGCTTGATTCCTAATTTAAAGAACGATACCCCAATGAGCATAGATATCATTCCTGCTATCGGAGTCGACCAGAAAAAGGCTCGATACTCGTCATGCCCCAAGAGGCCGGAAGCCGGATAGAAAGCAACGAATCCATAGGGGAGGATCCAAGTCAGCAAAAAACGAATCGTAGGATTATAAATGGTGATCGGATATCGACCGAATTCGAGCAAATTATAAAAGGGTGGCAATAAACCCATACGATCCTCAAGCCAAAAGCTCGCTGAGGCGAGAGAGAGAAACACTCCTGCCAAGACTAAAATCGCACTCGGTAGTTGAATGAAGAGACAGAGGAGTTCCGAAGCGCCAGGAGGCTGAGGCAGGGAATAACCACTGATACATAAGATCAGAACACCGAGTATGAAATCGGGTAGAAATTCAAAGTTAAAGTTTTCAAGTAGGATTTGCCAAAGCGGATTAAGAGGGCGAAGTAGAATGCGATCAAATTCTCCTCCCATGATATATCGCCTAGAAAAACGATAGAAAGCATCCGCGAAAGACTCGAACAAGGCTTGGGCGGTCATCGCAAAACCGTAGACGAAAAAAACTTCCTCACGACTCCAGCTTTTGAGGGCAGGAATGTTTGAAAAAATAACAGCCACCACCATCAGCCCTGAAGCTTGACGGAGCATCGCCACGAGGCATTCAATGATGAAATCCGCACGATACTCCAAACGCGCCTTAATCATCTGAAGGAAAAAGAGCCAACCTAATCTCAGATGCCGCCAAACGTAGTGGGGTGAAAGTAAGGCCTTCATCTCATCCTCCTAACACCACCAAGCGACGACGGGCACGTCTCCAAAAAAAGACGGAGAAAGCTAAGAGAAACACAGTCCAGAAGGCTTGCAGACCCAATTCTTTCAATGGAATGCCTTCCCCTCCTTTGCCAAGATAAATCATCGCCGGCGAATAGACGATGGCTCGAAAGGGTAAGAATTCTAAAATTCCGCGAGCCCAAGAAGGAAAAAAATCGAAGGGAACGAGTAAGCCCGACAAAAACTGAAGGACGACAAACTTAGCCCAAATTACTCCTAACAGACGTTCAAAGTAAACAGCAATCGTCCCGACGATAAAATTGATGAAAAAGAAAATATGGAAGGCAAAAATGATCGATAGAACAAAAGAACCCGCGTGAAGCCACCATTCAATCCCGCTAGGCCATTTGGGGCTACTCACTGAAAAGAGAGGGAACAAGACACAAGCAGTGGGGAGTGCCATAAATAGAATTCGAAATGAAGATTCTCCTAAGGCCTTCCCGTAGTAAACTCCTAACAAAGGCATCGGGCGTAACAAGTCGGAGGCGATGTCCCCTCGGTTAACCCGTTCGGCGAGATCTTCATCTAAGTTGTTATAATAAGAAACCCGGACGATCCAACCGATCGCAAAATAAGTGATCAAGGCTTCAAAAGTGAAGCCCTTCATCGTGCTTCCACCTTCAGTCGAGCTGGCGAACACGGCCTGCCATAAAAAATACTGCACGCTCATATAGATCGTGTAGTTGATCACGCCGATCACATAGCGCACTCGGTAAGCCAATTTGTCGGTAAAGGTCAATCGCGCGAAGGCAAAAATCGGAACGAGAAGCCGGCTTTGAAGAGATTCAGCTTGGACTGTCACCAAGACCTCCCGATACCATCATCGTAGATCTTTCGAATGACGTCCTCGATACTCGCCTCCTCAAAAGAGATATCTAAGACTTCGAATCGATTTAGAACTCTTCGGATCAACTCAGCCCGTTTCACCTTACCTCGAATGAAAGTTGCCCGGAAGGCATCTTGATCTTCGGCCCAAGAAAGAGGTAAGTCCTGACAGATCTCTTCGAGAATTTGAAGTTTGTTCGATGCCTCATCCCCAGTTTCTTCGGTCTCTTTTTGGCTCGCACTCAATCCTTTGAAGACCAGAGATCCTCCTCCCCCCACTTGCTCTTTGAGGGCTTCCAAGGAGCCATCATAAAGAAGTTTTCCGTGGTCGATGACGATGACTCGCTCGCAGAGTTCTTCGATATCCGAAAGGTCGTGAGTGGTTAATATGAGAGTCGTTCCCCGATTTTTATTTTCCTCAAGAAGGAAACTGCGAATGTTTTCTTTAGCGACGAGATCTAAGCCGATGGTGGGCTCATCGAGGAACACCACTCCCGGTGAATGCAACATGCTGGCGGCGAGTTCGCACCGCATCTTTTGCCCGAGGGAGAGTTTCCTAACGGGGATTCTCAAAAAATCGGAGAGCTTCAATACGGGCTCGAATTCTTCCATTCGATCTCGAAGCTGATCTTGAGACAAGCCGTAAATACTAGCCAAAAGGCGAAACGATTCGATCGCTGCTAAATCCCACCATAGCTGAGATCGTTGACCAAAGATGGCTCCAATTCTTCTCAGACTTTTTTCACGATCGATGTGAGGATCTAAGCCGCCGACCTCGACCGTCCCTCCCGAAGGCACCAGGATTCCCGTCAACATTTTTAGGGTCGTCGATTTGCCTGCTCCATTTGGCCCTAAATACCCCACGCGTTCTCCCGGCTCAATCGAAAAAGACACCTCCTTCACCGCCTCGACTGTTCGGTACTTACGATTAAACAAATCGATGAAGGCACCGCGTACGCCTTCCCGGCGGTCGAACACTCTAAAGTTCTTGCTGAGGTTTTTTACTTCAATTTGAGCCATTGGATTTTTATATAAAAGTAGGCGCTTGAAACTACTCATTTACATGAAAGTTTCAAGCGCCTATTTTAAAACTATAGAGGGAAGCCAAAATGGTTGACTACAACTTTAGCTCCTCATGTGCTCCTCACGCACTCGTAGAAAGCTTTCTTTTGGATTGTAAGACCAAAATAGCACTAGCGAAAAGAGCTGCGATGAGTAAGCTTCCTCCCCAGAAACTGAGGGAAGGAACTCCAACGACAACGGGCTCCAGAGCCTGAACATTATCAATTGATAACGAAGCAACTGAACGAGGAGCTCTGAAAACAGGCGTAGGAGCGTGGTGGATTCTGAATTGACCCACATTCTCCAATGTCGCTACAACATTCGTTCCACCGTCGGCCACTAAATCATCAGGTTTGATGCTAAAGAGAGCCGATTGCCAGTCACTTCCAGCTGCAAGCTCGATAGAATCAGAGGTGACAAATCTTCCACCGGGACCGTCAAAGCCTAAGCGGATGACCACAGTAGTCTCCCCCGTGTTTTTCAGGTCGACTCGAACCGACTGAAGATTCGCTTCAATGAAATTACCCGTCCATTGATCTTCGTTGTAAACGGCGAGTCGACTCGCGACTCCCCCTGTACCGGTACTGATAATTCCTAAAGCGTGATCACCGGCTTCACCACTCCGCCCTCCATCTTCGATGACTAATGGAGTTCGTGCATCCGCACGGCCGATCTCCCAACCTTGGAGAGTCGCATCATTAAAATCATCGATGGTATCTGGAGTCGCCCAAGCGACCTGAGCCATGCCCAAAAGGAGAAAGCCCCCCATTACCCACAGCCTTGAACGCATTTTCATCGTGTTTTTACCTCCCTATATTTCCTACCCTAGGGCTTAAACCATCATATGAAGAGTTTGCTGCATCCCTTCAAAAGATGACCCGGGTTTAACAAAAACTGATTGTTGATTAAGCAGATTAATAGCTGGATTTCTATCTAGATCTAAACCTGAATCTCTATCGGGATAGAGAGATAGAAAATTTGTGAAATTATTATCACGACCCACTACGATCTTCCTAGCTGATTCTGAGATGTCAAACTTCAATCCCCACCCAGAACTCGGAATTAAAAAAAATTATCGATATCTTGTATTCGAGGCTGAAATTTCAACTCTGAATTCGTTTATAATGATTTGCTTCTCAAGACTTTAACGCGGATCCCTTACACACAGATGAAACACTTATTTACTCCCTCTAAGAGAGCTTCGAAGAACAGGAAAAGAATTGATGAATAGACTTCAAATCGTCCTCGCAATCGGCTTCCTTTTCAGCCTCACTCAAGCCAACTTCGCCGAAGATCCTCCGAAGAAAGACCCTCGGAAGAAAGGGCCCCCGACCATCAAAGCCCTAATGATCACCGGCGGTGGGTACCACGATTACAAAAACCAGAAAAAGATCCTGAGCGAAGGGATCGGCAAACGCATCAACATCGAATGGACGATCGTCCTCGAAAACCCCAAGCGGGGAGCTCTCCCCGATGTCTATAAGAAAGACACCTGGGCCGACGGCTTCGACGTCATCGTTCACAACGAATGCTTCGCCAGTTATTCGGATGCCAAGCAGATTGAAAAGATTGTCAAAGCTCACACCGACAAAGGTTTGGGTTCAGTCATGATCCACTGTGCCATGCACACGTTCCGAAATACGAAATCCAAAGCTTGGGATAACCTAGTCGGCGTCGAATCTCGTCGTCACGGCCCTCACTTTCCATTCATCGTTAAAAACTTAGAGACGAAAGATCCGATCATGAAGGGCTTTCCGAAGCGATGGAAAACACCTAAGGGTGAGCTTTATCACACCAAAATTATTAAGAGCGCAACCGCTCTCGGACTCGGCTTCAAAGAAGGAAACGAAGAAAAGACCAAGCAAGTTTGTATTTGGAAAAATGAGTTCAATAAGGCTCGAACCTTCGGGACGACGATCGGTCACTACAACGAAGCAATGAAGGAAAAAGTGTACTTAGATTTGGTCACTCGCGGCCTTCTGTGGTCGATCAAAAAATTAGACAAAGATGGGAAGCCGCTCAAAGGCTACGAGAAAACGGCTAAGAAGCCCACCTCCACTCGCTTCAGAGTCGTTCATGAAAATGGTGATGTCTGGGAATTCGCTGATGCGAGCGCCTTGATCAAGTCAGGGATCTACCTGGGAGAAAACAACTGCAAATGTCCTTGCGAAGAGAATGCGAAGTAACAACAAAGTAGTCAGCTCACCCGGAGGCTAACAATTTTTAAGACTTCCAACTTAACTAGCCCGAAGCGTTAGCGAGGGGCCCATTCTTATTTAAGCTGGCCCCTCGCTAGCGCTTCGGGCTAGTTAAGACAGTAATTCTACTATTTTGAAATCCGGCTCTAACGAAGCTTGATAAAAAATCACAGCCACCACGTGAACCGGTTTGGCAAGTCAATGGATCTTTAAATATCAAACACAATTCAAAACATGAAACTAAAAACCCTACTACTCTCACTCATCTTCTTCCTCGCCTTCGGGACGAGCCTCTTAACGGCCGCTACTCCCAAACATATCATCATGATCATCACCGATGACCAAGGCTACGGTGATATTGGAGCTCACGGTAATACCATGATCCAGACTCCACATTTGGATCAACTCTGGAAAGAATCTGTGCGCTTGACGAACTATCACGTGGATCCCACCTGTAGTCCCACACGATCAGCCTTGATGTCAGGGCGTTATTCAACTCGGACTGGGGTTTGGCACACGATCATGGGACGTTCGATGATGCGAACGGAAGAAGTGACGATTCCCGAAGCCCTGAAGAAGGGCCAATACAAAACGGGCATGTTCGGTAAGTGGCACTTAGGAGACAACGCCCCACTGCGTCCCCAAGATCAAGGCTTTGACACTGCTTTCTATCATGGTGGCGGTGGAGTGGGACAAACCCCTGACTACTTCGATAACGATTACTTCGATGACATTTACTTCCGTGATGGAGTACCTGAAAAGACATTCGGTTATTGCACCGATGTGTGGTTCTCGAATGCGATGAATTTCATTCGAAATGCCAATAAGAAGGGGGATAAAACATTTACTTACTTAAGTACTAACGCACCTCACGGTCCCTTCCTCGTAGCTGAGAAATACTCGAAACCCTACGAAGAAAAAGGCGTCGAACCGACTCAAGCCAAATTCCTCGGAATGATCACCAACATCGATGAGAACTTGGGGAAACTGCGCAAGATGCTCAAAAAGGAAGGCCTCGAAAATGAGACTCTCCTCATCTTCACGACCGACAACGGAACGGCTCGAGGAGCACCTCGGAAAGCTCCGAGGCGAAAAGCAAAAAATGCTAAGGCTTGGACCGGCTTCAATTCCGGAATGAGAGGAACTAAAGGATCGGAATACGACGGTGGCCATCGCGTTCCCTGCTTTTTCTATTGGCCCGCAGGTGGTATGAACAAGGGCCGAGATGTGAACCAACTCACCGCGCATATCGACATGCTCCCCACCTTGAGTGAACTCTGTGGAGTTGAAACCCCGAAGGTGAATCCCATCGACGGAAAAAGCATCGCCTCCTTACTCTCGAGTCCGGAAGCCGGTAAAGCGTGGCCAGAACGAACTCTCTTAGTCCATTCTCAACGCGTTGAGCATCCCCAAAAATGGCGCAAGTCAGCGGTCATGACTCAACAGTATCGCTTGATCAATGGAAAAGAGCTTTACGACATTCAAAAAGATCCCGGCCAAACTAAAAACATCGCCTCGGATCATCCTCAAGTCGTCGAGAAGCTCAAAGCCAGTTACGAAGCTTGGTGGAAAAGCTTAGAACCCAGTTTTAAGCACGAAGTCAGAATTGCGATTGGAAGCAAGGCCGAAAATCCCGTTCAGTTAACCTGCCACGATTGGCATACCAACAATAAAGGTGTCCCCTGGCACCAAAATCACATCCGCAGCGGACCGGCACTCAATGGGTATTGGAGCGTCGACGTTAAATCTAAAGGCAAGTACAAAATCACCCTGAGACGTTGGCCTCGACACATCGACAAAGATATCGAAGCGGTAAATGCCATGCTTCAAGTCGACAATGAAGTCCTCTCCATCGAAACCGAACCCGATGCTCGTTCCGTATCCTTCACCATGGAACTCAAAGCGGGCCCTCAGCACCTTCAAACTTGGCTCGAAGGCAAAAACGGGAAGATGCGTGGCGCGTATTTTGTGGAGATTTTGAAGTTATAAATCAATGAACGTTGAGTGTTGAACGTTAATGGTGAGCGTTGAAAGCTGAATGTTATGGAATCTAATCCCCCCCTCCCCAACGGCGTCTTCGCCGCGTCACTCACGCCCCTTAAAGAAGATCTCTCCCCGGATCCCGAGCTCACCGTTCGTCACAATCAAAATTTATTGAATCAAGGTTGTGATGGACTTGCCATCCTTGGGACCACGGGTGAGGCCAATTCGTTTTCCACTCGAGAGCGAAAAGAAATTTTAGAGTCGATCGTCGACGGCGGCATTTCTCCTCATTGCCTCATGGTGGGAACTGGCTGTTGTTCGATTCCAGAAACAGTAGAACTGACGCGCCACGCGGTCTCTCTAAATGTAGGAGGAATCCTCCTCTTACCGCCCTTTTACTACAAGGGAGTCAGTGACTCCGGATTGCTAAACTTCTTCACCCAAGTGATCGAGCAAGTCTCAAGCGACGCCTTAAAGATCTACCTCTATCACTTTCCGCGACAAGCTCAGGTGGATTTCTCATTCGAGCTCATCGAAGAGTTACTTTCCCGATTTCCTTCAACAGTCGTCGGAATGAAAGATTCAAGCGGCGACTTCAACCATATGAAAGAGACTCTCAACCGCTTCCCTCAACTCAAACTCTTCGCCGGCACTGAACGATTTTTACTTGCTGTTCTTAAAGTTGGTGGAGTCGGCTGTGTCTCGGCGACGACCAATGTCACCTCAGACTTGGCAGCTAAGGTCTGGTCTTTGTTCCAGGAAGGACGAATTGAGGAAGCGGAACAAACGCAAGATGCCGTCAACCACATTCGTGAAGCCTTCCAAGGCAAGCCCTTCGTCCCTGGCCTCAAAGCATTTTTAGCCCAACGAGAGAGCAATCCAGACTGGCTCCACCTCCGTCCCCCACTCTGCGCTCTCACCGAAGGTGAAACTCAAGAACTTCTGAACCAACTCCAAGCCGTCCACCTAACTCCATAAGCCCATCCGCAAAGATCTCATTTCGTTGCTCACTCGCGACAGAAGTCCTTAATTTTCACTGATTTTGACTCAAAAAACCGTCAAATGGGCTGATAATCCGATCTCACTCAAAGATCTCTATCTAGGTTCAGGGTTTTCACTTGCATCAGGAACTCGACTTCGAGAGTATCAGGGGTCCAAGTGTATACATACCCGCCCCGGGAAAGAATCAAATAAGGTATCAAAACCGGGTATTGCCGGGGTTCGTTTTGAGGTATTCAACCCAACGAAAATTGATCCATCTGAGATCACGATCCACTTCGTGATTTGGGTGAGATGACTTCAAGTTTGAATGAGAGGAATAGAACGATCATGAAACGCGCGCTTTTATTATGTGCAGTTCTTTCACTGACACTTAGCTTCGGCTGTGATGGAAAAAAAGGTGGTTCAAGCTCAGGTGATGGCAACAAGGATCAATTGACAGTCGCATTCATCACGAATGGCCCTGCTGACTTCTGGAAATACGCCAACGCCGGTTGCCGCAAGGCAGAGAAAGACTTCGGAATTAAAGTCGAATACATGATTCCTTCAGGTGGTGATTCCGCTGACCAACAACGCCTCCTAGAAGTTTGTCTCAACAAAAGTAGTATCAAAGGAGTCGCTGTATCTCCTTTAGATCCTGACAACCAGCAAGACATCCTCAACGAAGTAGCCGCCAAGAAACCGGTTCTTTGCCACGACAGTGACGCCCCCAATAGCGATCGTGCCTTCTATCTCGGCACCAACAACTACATGGCTGGACGTGAAGCCGGAAAGCTCGTCAGGGAAGCTCTTCCCGATGGCGGAACCATCATGGTCTTCGTCGGTAAGTTGGATGTCCTCAATGCTCAAGAACGGCGACAGGGTGTGATCGATGAACTCGCCGGAAAACCCGTCGAGAAAAAATTCACGATCGACAAAAACTTCTCGGGTGAAGTCAAATTGGGCAAGTGGACGATTTTAGATACCCGAACTGATCAAGCCAGCGAAACCGACGCCAAACGAAACGCAGTCGACGCTCTGACGAAATACCCAGACCTCAACTGCATGGTCGGCCTTTGGGGCTACAATCCTCCTGCCTGTTTAGCTGCTGTTAAAGACGCCGGAAAAACGGATCAGGTTAAAATCATTGGTTTTGACGAATACGACGCCACCCTCCAAGCCATCGTCGATGGCGAAATCTACGCCACTGTGATTCAACAACCTTTTGAGTTCGGCTACCAATCGGTCAAGTACCTCAAAGCCTTAATCGAAGGTGATAAGAGCGTTATCCCCGCTGGCGGTGTTTTAGATATCCCTCATACCGTTGTGAATAAAGACAACGTTCAAAAAGTTTGGGACAATCTCAAAAAGCAAAAAGCATCGGCTGACGAGTGATCGCAAGCGGTTCAAATTCCAATTCTCCTCCCCTCTTGGAAGCCCGCGGCATCCTTAAAACTTTTCCCGGTGTAAGAGCACTCCAAAATGTGGATGCCACTTTCTACCCAGGAGAAGTTCATGCTGTCGTGGGTGAAAATGGAGCAGGGAAAAGTACCTTGATGAAGGTCATCGGTGGTATCCACCTCCCCGACGATGGGGAGGTGTTGGTCGATGGCCAACCTGAGGTCATCGATTCGGTGGGAAGAGCTACTGAACTGGGGATTGCTTTCATTCACCAGGAGCTCAATCTTGCAGATAACCTCAGCATCGGGGCTAACGTTTTTTTAGGTCGTGAACCTAAAAAGGCCGGCCCCTTGGGGATGATCGACAATAAGCAGATCCACGAAGAAACTGAAGTCTACTTGAAGCAACTCGACTTCAAAATGCCTTCGACGACTTTAGTCCGCGACCTTTCGATCGGTCAGCAACAAATCGTTGAGATCGCCAAAGCTCTCTCTCAAAATGCTCGCCTCATCATCATGGATGAGCCAACCAGTAGCTTGACTCAACATGAAACGGACCGCCTTTTTGAAGTTATCGCTCAACTCAAATCTCAAAATGTCTGTATCGCGTATATCTCGCACCGCCTAACCGAGCTGACTCAGATGGCGGATACGGCCACCGTGCTCAAGGATGGTGAGAATTCAGGAGAGTTGACTCGAGATCAAATGACCCACGAAAATTTGGTCTCCCTGATGGTCGGAAGAGAAGTTTCTGAGTTCTATAAAAAGACGGAACGAGAACGGGGTGAGGTTCTTCTCGAAGTGGAAGACTTAGTCGTACCGGGCCAAGAAAATCATCCTCTTAATTTCGAAATCCATGCGGGTGAAATTGTAGGCATGGCGGGCCTCGTCGGAGCCGGGAGAACAGAACTTTCTCGAGTCCTCTTTGGCATCGATCAAGCGGTGTCGGGAACGATTAAGGTTGCGGGTAAATCCGTCTCGATTCGTTCTCCCCAAGATGCCATCGCAAATGGAATAGCTTTGGTTCCCGAAGATCGCAAACAACAAGGTTTGATCTTGGAGCTGAGCGTCAAAGACAACACGATCTTAGCGGGGCTCGATCGCTATCAAAAATCCAAGTTCACCCAACATTCAAAGCTTCGCGAAGTTTCGGATGCCATGGTGGATAAATTGCTAATCAAAACCCCGACGATCGATCAAGAGGTACAACTCTTATCAGGCGGAAATCAACAAAAGGTCGTTTTGGGAAAATGGATATCACTCGGCCCTCGAATTTTGCTCTTAGATGAACCCACACGAGGAATCGACGTGATGGCGAAAGAAGAAATCTATCGCCTCATGGAGCAAATGGCTAAAGAAGGGGTTGGGATCCTGATGATCTCGAGTGAAATGGAGGAAGTCCTCGGCATGTCGGATCGCATCTTAGTGATGCACGAAGGTGAGATCGCCGGCAATTTAGAGGGGGATGCCATTTCTGAAGAAGGAATTATGCGCTTAGCCACTGGGGCGAAGTAACGTTTCAATCCGTAAGTAGCACAACGATGAAAAAGAACCTGGGAATCTTCCTAATCCTCGTGAGCATCATGCTCATCACATTTTTAATCGGTTGGTTAAAAGAAGGTGAGACTTCTTTTCTCGAAGGTGGAAACCTTACCGTTCTCTTGAAAAGAACCAGCTTGTTTGGCGTTCTTTCAATCGGAGTCGCCTTCGTGATCATCACGGGAGGGATCGATCTATCCATCGGATCGGTCGTTGGGCTTACTGGAGTGCTGTTACCGTTCTTCATCACCCCACCCGACAACGGGGGGATGGATATGCCTGTTCCCCTCGCTCTATTCCTCATTTTTATAATATCCCTGTCGATCGGCTTAACTCACGGCCTCCTGATAACGAAGCTGAAGTTGCAACCCTTCGTGGTGACCCTTTGTGGCTTATTCGTTTACCGAGGAATCAGCCGCGTGGTCACCAAAGATGCGAATCAGGGATTCGGTATCGGCTTCAAAGGCATCAAGAGTATGGCTAAAGGGAAGTTCCAAGTGGGCCCTGAGTCCTGGGAATTTTTCTTGCCCGCTCCTTTTCTTATCCTCATCGTCATCGGGATTATCGCCGCCATCTACCTGAATCTAACCGTCTACGGTCGCTATCTCTTGGCTTTAGGGAGGAATGAAATTGCGGCTCGATTCAGTGGAATCAAAACCGACAACATGACGATTTCCGCCTATGTCTTCAGCAGCTTATTAGCCGGCTTCGGCGGAATCCTCTGGGCTTGTGATGTCGGCTCGATTCAACCTTCCGGATTCGGAAATTTCTATGAACTTTACGCCATCGCAGGAGCCGTCCTCGGAGGCTGTAGCCTGAGAGGGGGTGAAGGCACAATCTTAGGCGTGATCTTCGGAAGTGCGATTTTGGTTTGCCTCCAAAATGCGATCAATATTTTAGGAATTTCGAGTCAGTTGGAGTTCGCAGTCATCGGCTTAGCGATTTTAATTGGGGTCATCGTCGATGAGGTCATCAAACGAGTCGCCGCCAAACGACGCGCCATTCAGAACGCCCTCCAAGCGAAACTCGAATCAGGCTGACGTGGGTGAAATGAGCTTCAACTTTATTTTCTGCACTCGCATCTTGAACTAAGCTCCACTCCAATGTCCTAACCGAATCCGAACGGAAGTCGATGTCTGAACCGAAACGCCCCAATATTATTTTCATCATCACCGACCAGCAACGTTTCGACACGATCAACGCTCTCGGACATGATCACGTGGACACCCCGAACTTAGATCGCTTAGTACGTGAAGGGGTGGCTTTCGATCAATGCCACGTTACTGCTGCTTCTTGCGCTCCTGCACGAGCGAGCCTTTTTACGGGTTACTTCCCCCACACGACGGGCATTCTCAAAAACGCCGATATTTGGCGTCGCAGTTGGATCGAAAGCCTCAGCTCCTCGGGATATCACTGTGTGAACATCGGGAAGATGCACACCTTCCCCTTCGAAACTCAACTGGGTTTCGACGAACGTTACGTCGTCGAAAACAAAGATCGTTACTTAGAAGGTCGTTACTATTTCGATGAGTGGGATAAGGGCCTTCGAGCTCGCGGCCTCATCAAACAGCAGCGTGAGCTTTACCGTAAGTTACCTGACTACGAAGAACGCCTGGGCGCGTTT
Organism: Planctomycetota bacterium; assembly: GCA_028280485.1. Classification (GTDB taxonomy): domain Bacteria; phylum Planctomycetota; class UBA8108; order UBA8108; family JACQVS01; genus JANQLS01. The sequence continues at coordinate 32,111 of JANQLS010000042.1, read as the reverse complement.
GAATGGGAACTCGATGAAGACATGCACCCCGATATGTTCGTGGGTGAGATGGCGAAGTGGTGGGTTGATACTTATCCCAAGACAGAACCGCTCTTTTTACAGATTGGCTTCCCGGGCCCCCACCCACCTTACGATCCGATTCCTCGCTACGCTGAACCTTACATGGAACGCAATCTCAAGCTCCTCCCGGTAACCCAAGAGGAACTCGATTCCCAACCACCGCCCTACAAAGAGCTACGTGTTCACAATAACGAAATCGATCACGATTCGGTTGTCCTCCCCTTAAATCCCACCGAAGAACAACGCCATCTTCAACGAGCGTACTACATGGCAAACGTCACGATGATCGATGAGAAAGTTGGTGAGATTCTCGACACTCTCGAAGCCAAGGGCTACTTGGAAGATAGCGTGGTGATCTTTACCTCGGATCACGGTGACTGCCTCACCGATCACGGCCACAGTCAAAAATGGACGATGTATGATCTCATTACCCGAGTTCCTCAGATCGTGTGGTCACCCAACCGATTCAAAGGAGGTCGAGTTTTAGACGGTCTCTGCCAGGCGATGGATATCGGTCCCACGATCTTAGAACTGGCGGGATTAGAAGTTCCCTCCACCTTTGAAGCTCAATCACTACTCCCTGCTCTCAAGGGAGAAGAAAATTTCGATCGCCCCTTCGTTTATGCCGAACAAGTTCGAGATGGGATTTTTACGGGCAGTAAGTTCATGAGTATGGTTCGAACGAAAGATTGGAAGCTCGTACACTTCTTGGATGAAACTTACGGCCAATTCTTTGATCTCAATAAGGATCCCGACGAGTTAAAAAACCTTTGGGACGATCCATCCGCCTCTCAAGCCAAAGAAGAACTCCTCACGGAATTGAGAGAGTGGCATATCCGCAGCCAAATCCACACCGCCGATTGGTCGCAAGACTGGCGGTAGGAGTGGCTCAAAGTAGTCGGCTCACCCCGTGAGCCGGGATGGCAAATGTATTCAACTTTAAGGAGTTCGCAAAATTGGCATTCGTGATTGACTAAAATTGCGACTAAGAACTTTCAAAACCAATTCACCTTCGTCCCGGCACACGGGGTGTGCCGACGACTTCAGAAAAACACTTTAGAATTATGAGAAACTTTCCCTTAACCCTACTCCTCTTCCTGTTCCTCGCTTCCACCTTAGTTCATTCCAAAGAACTCCCCCGAGTTCAACCCGCTGAAGTAGGAATGAGTGCTGAGGGCCTCGCCAAAATCGATGGTGCCGTCAACAAACTCATCAAAGATAAGAAATTAGCGGGTGGCATTGTACTCGTGGCTCGCAATGGAAAGATCCCCTACTTCAAAGCTTTCGGTAAAAAGAGCATCGAGGATAACACTCCCGTCACCGAAGATACCATTTTCAGGATTTACTCGATGACCAAACCTATCGTGAGTGTCGCCACGATGATTCTAATCGAAAAAGGGAAGATGGAGTTGGACGATCCCGTCAGTAAATACATGCCTGAGTTAGGAAAACTCAAGGTCTATAACAAAGAGAAGAATGTCGATTCCAAACGAGACATGACCGTACGCGATTTACTACGCCATACTTCAGGAGTCACTTACGGTTTTTTGGGCGGCCCGGTAGGTTGGATGTACTACAAAGAAGATATTTCGAATAAAAAGCATAACTTAAAAACGTTCATCACAAAATTGAGCAAACTCCCCCTGGTCTGCTCTCCGGGTGAAAAATGGGAGTACAGCATGTCAACCGATGTCCTTGGCGCCTTAGTGGAAGTGGTATCGAAGAAAAAGCTCGATGCCTTCCTCAAAGAAAACATCTTCGATCCTCTCGATATGAAAGACACTGGCTTTTATGTTCCTAAAGAGAAACAAGCTCGATTCGCCGATCTCTATAACTCGGATGATAAGGGAGGATTGAAAAGAGGCGACCCTGCGAACTCGAGTTCCTACTTGAAGAATCCTGCGTTTTTATCCGGAGGTGGCGGCTTGGTCTCAACGGCGAGAGATTACTCTCGTTTTCTTCAAATGATGGTGGGAAAAGGAAAGTTTGGTAAAAGAATCCTCAAAAAGAAAACCATTCGTCAGATGACCAAGAATCAACTACCTGACCACATTCCCTCGATTGCCTTCGGAAAGGAAATCCGGGACGGAATCGGTTTTGGCTTGGGCTTTAACGTCGTTTACCAAAAATCAAAATTTGCTCCCTACGCCGCCGTGGGTGAATACGGCTGGGGCGGAGCGGCGAGTACTCACTTTTGGGTTTCACCGAAAGACAAGCTCTTCGTCATCACCTTAGAGCAAACCATGCCCTACAACTGGAACATGGAAATCGGTGTCAAACAGATCATCTACGACGCCATTGTTGAAAAGTAATTCGTAGTAGTCCGCTCACTCCGAGGCTGTTAATTTATTCGATATACGTTAGTAAGCCCGGAGCGTAAGCGACGGGATACGTCATCGCGATGAATCCATATCGGTACGCCCTTAGGGATAACTCAGGCAATTAATCCCCACCCACGAAATACTTTAGCATTGTCCCGTCGCTTACGCTCCGGGCTTATTAATATTGGTGCTTAGTTCTTTGTTATGAATTTGGATTTCATAGGAATCTAAAAATTCAAAACCTCTCCGTGAGCGGGTAAGGCAAACCAGCAAACCTATAAAAATTAAGCGTAGCTCGATTTCAGGAGGCGCTTAAAATGGGTTTGAAAATTTTCAAACCCAACTCCCATGCATCCCGGCTCACGGGGTGAGCCGACTACTATCGGCTATGCCCTAATTACAATTCGTGTGACTCACCTCACAACCCACTTCATCATCCGACCAATCCGTACCACAAGAATCTTTACCGGGAGGTGCAGGTGGTGCCGTGCCTAAGAATTGAAATGATAGATTCGATATGGGATCCGTTAATTCGATTCTCCCGTTATCGTCGAAATCGAGAGCATCCAAACAATCGGTCTGGAAGGTTCCAAGGAACTGGTAGGACAAATTATTGATGGGGTCGGTCAATTCTAGCTTTCCGTTTCCATCAACATCCCCTCTTTTGAAAACAGGGCGGGCGTGACACTCAGCGGCTTCGAAACAATCAGGGTCTTCACAGTCGTAAAGAGTATCGCCGTCATCGTCTTCTCCATTTCCACATTGTTCAGGTACACCCGTTGAACAAGGAAAATTCACATCCGGCTTTACTCTTCCCAAAAAGACCCATTCACTGAAGGCTTCAGGGAGATCGAGGATCGGCTCTCCATTTCGTCGCAAGCTGACTCTAGCCCCCCAGTCGTCAAAGGCATTGAACACTCCAATTAAGATGCGGTGCACTCCCGGCTGAACCGGGAGCTCCACTTGGTACTCACAATCCATTCTTTCGCCGCACTCATAACGATTAAAGACGAGCTGATCATCGAACCAAACTTGACCGGAGTCCCCGATTCCCAAACATAAAGTCACCTCAGCCGGTTCTGCGCCTAAATATTCGATGTAAGTCGCGACAAAGCCCATTTGCCCGTCCGGACTCGATATCACATCTGCGTGTCCTGCATCGGCCCGAAAATTGAGATCACTGTCTTCCGTCGTACCATCATCAAAGAAACGCCAGACGGGTCGATTATCGAGATCGAGGGGACCCCAATAAGCGGTCGAAAACGCTGCGTTCACGTTGTAGGGCATCGGATCGCCGGCTTGGGGATACTGACAGACGATGGAAGAAGGAGCAACGAAATTTTCGAGTAAACGATCACTCAAATCTCTTCCGTTACACTCGACCTGAAATTGATAGGGCCCCAGCGCCAACCAAGCTTGCCCGCGAATTCGGCCTTGAGTATCGGTCATCCCCGACTCGCAACAGACTTCCTGGTCACTCTCATTCTGAATACATACTTGCTCGACAGTTCCCTCAAGTGTTTCCCTGGGAATAACGGTTTGCTCAATAGTCCCCTCTAACTGTTGAATCAAATCACCGTCTAAAAAGACCCAGATGGGCGAAGAAGCGATCGCATGATCTGGGTTCTTCCAAACTACTTGAAGGGATCCGTTCGGCCCCCCAGAACAGCCGAGTTGAGTCACGGGAGAGTAAGGTTCGAGCTCACAACAAACTTCGTGACCACTTTGATTCAAGAGACAAGCTCTTAAGCCTTCTTTAAGATCAAAATCTTCAGCCGGAATCGAGTGTTCAGTGGTATCCCCTAAAAAGGAGTTGATGGTTTCGCCGTTCAGTGAGAGTTCAATCACTTGATCTTGATTCGCATCGAAAGGGTTTTCCCAGGTGAGATTAAATTTTCCATCTTCACCCAGTTGGCAGGCTAAGCTTTTAATAGGTGAGGTAAGCTCAGGGCAGGGCAAGTTACCCATCGACTCTGGCCTTTCCTTTCCGTGAAAAGTCCAATCGGGATGGCTGGGAAGAACTTTCAATTCGCCGTCGAACATCGAGAGACTCATTCTAGCTGATTCTTCTGCCGTAAAAGATGCGATGGCGATGCGGTGAGCTCCCTTGCTGATCGTAACGGGGATACGAACGCACTCCGAAGGTTTGTCGCATCCCGAGCGAGCAAAAATCATATCTTCGTCGAGCCAGACCTTCACCCCTCCATTGATCATGAAGCAAAGTTCGATGTTCTTTTCGGCTTCTCCGGTGTATTCAATATAAGTCACTAAGTAACTTAAAAAGTTTTGGCAGACTCCATCTTCTCCAGACGCACAAGTGTTTCCTGGATCATTACTGAGATCCTGAAAGCCATCTTCAGAACTGTCATCAAATACTCGCCAAACCGGCAAAAAGAGGTCGCTCAGGGGTCCTTCATAACCAGAAGAAGAAGCCAAGAAAGAATCGTATTCCAATTCATCCCCCACTTCCGGGGTTAAACAAACCATTCCGGTGGGAGCGATATAGTTCTCTAAAAGTTCTTCGGTTGAGTTCCCACATCCTTTGGGTTGACGGAAAGGCCCCAGGATCATCCAATTGGAAGTTGTCAGGCGTCCTTCGGTATCGACACTTTGAGCGCTGGTTTCGGAGTTCAGACTGAGACTCAAAAAACAAATTCCCACGAGGAATGTTTTGAGGGTCAGAGAATTAATATTTTTCATAGCTAGGATCTCTAATAGTCGGCTCAAAGCAGTCCGCTCACTCGGTGAGCGGGTATGAATGAACAAACAAACTTCAATGTTGTTTAACCAAAAGACTGGCGTCTTTTGCTACATCTATCCCCCCTCACACGGTGGATAAAAATGACAATCCAAATCCACAGGAACGATTCTTCTTCCACATTCCAAAAAGGGCTCCGGAAGAGGACCGTCACCTAAAAACATGTGCGCTAATATCGCAATGGGGTCCGATAGGTTGATCGCGGCATCACCATTCGCATCCGAAGCTGCTCGACAAAGCGGCGCTTCTCCCCCCAAAAATAGATGGGTGAGAAGAAACAAACTATCAGCAATTTCAATTTCACTATTGGCATCGGCATCTCCACGCCTGAAGGGAACTCGCTGTCCGGTGAAGATCCTACGATCGTAGGTATTCAATTCGACCGTGTGAATAGGCTGCAAGTTTTGATCGAGATAAATGCCCTGACCCGCAAACTCCTCGGGGAGGTAAGGGGTATGGAGCTCAAGGCCATGAACGGATTCTTGGACGTGTGCTAATAAGACAGGCTCATCAAAGATAAATCGATACTGAACGGCTTGATTGTGCCTACGAGCCGCATAAATCAATTTGAAATAATCATCAGACTGGCGAAAGTTCACTCGCTTTTCAAACCAAGCTTGAGCTCGAGTAAATAGGGTTGCCCCCTTGTTCTTTAAGAGTTCCGGTCCATGACGTTCCTCAAGTGAAAGAAATGTACCATCAGAAAGCTCAGCGTTCACAACCCAGAGAGGAAGATCACTTTCGGTACAAGTTCCAAAATCGAGTCGCCCCACCAGCTCACCCTGAAAGTCCCTCACTTCACCGAAGATCACAACGTCTTCCCCAATTAAGTCGGGATCGAGGGTCGCCTCTATAACTTCGTTTGAACCTTGAGGAGCAAACACCTTCCAACCTCTAAGAGTGAGGTGGATCGTTATTCCTTTAAGGAGAATCCAATCTTGTTGAGCTTGAACTTCGAAGACATCCATGCCTCGCTCGACTCCGATTCGACGGAGTGAAATCTCTCCCGATCGGTCGATCACCTGATCGAGGCGGGGAAACCTAAAATCGATGGAATGAATCCAGTTGGAAGAGGTCTTCTCATCGGCAAGTTCAACTCTTATCAGAGAAGAAACGGTCTTCATACTTATTTTTAAATCTTGTTCTTTCTGAAGAGTTCTCCCCGGTAAGAATTGACCACAAAGTTCCAATGCGGAGCCGAATTGAAGATCAAATTTTGGCAGAGTTGTCACTGAGATGGGATGCAAGAAGGGGCGGATCTGCTTGATCGCCAGCTCCCCTTGTGAATCGAGTTTGAATTCGAGGTCCAACAAGACATCCCGAGGGTCGTGCTCTCCGGAATCGATGGGAAAGTGATCTTGGATTTTGTTCAGGACTTCGCCGAGTTCTTCTAAATCCGCCTCGGGAACAGCAACTTGACCGGGAGGAAGTAAGCTTGAAAAGTTGATTCTCTGAATGTCGACAATATTAGGTCCATCACGAGTCAGGAGAGCCCGCTCAGCCACGACTCCAGGAGTGGGATTCACCACGCTGTGATCTCCCACTTGAGATAAGACTAAATACCTTCGATCCCCAGCTCGTACGGGATTTCCACTGAAGATGACCCCATTCGCTTTTTCATTATTGAAGGCCGGAGTGATCAGAATTCCCATCCCCACCCGATTTTGAGGAATCCCAAAGTATGCACGCTCTTCGTAGGCTCTAAAGTTCCAAAGGCTGGCCCACACTCTTTTCAAGGCTCGACCTAAACCCCGTTCATCGTCTTGATTCGAATCACAATGAGAAGGGCCGTCCGAGTCTTCATCCTGATCGTCGGCTAGACAGGCGGAGGTCGAATCGTATAAACCGGCTCCATTGAACTCGAGCAAGTCTTCCGCATTGGAAGAGGATCGAGAGCGAAGCTTGATCTCAGCCTCTCCAAAGGTTTCAAGAATCTTGTTGGCTAAGTCTTCCAGAAGCGAAGGCGAAACGACTCCATTCTCTTCAACGTGGTCCCGAAACAATCGAAGGCCTGAATGCTTCATCTCAGAATTGGAATTAAATTCGGGGCTCTCGATGACTTCGGTTAAATACTCGCGGTAGGTAACTAACTTACCGGTATCAAAGAAGGAAGGAATGGTATTGGAATCCAAGAACTCGAGGTAGTGGGAAATGGGAATCGACAGACCCTTGGTCCTCAACCGAGGAACTTGGTCAGCCAAAACAGCCTGAAGGCGAGCGAGCTGAACGGATTTCCCGCCGTAGGAAGCGATCAGGGATTCTTGGCTCTCTCGATCTAAGAGACTCAGTTGATCGAGGTTTAATATTTCACGGGGCTCAGCATCGAGACTAGGCAAAACACTCAATTGAGGGCGAGACTGCTCCCAGTGAACTTCTGCCTCTTCTAGATCTGCTGCTTGAATTAAAACTTCATTCGATAAAAGCTCGACTCGAACGAGTTCCCCCTCAAGGCTTCTAAAGTCTTCCTTTTGCCAAATATCCTTGAGGTATCCATTCGGAGTTCCCCGTCGTGCGGTACGTACTCCTAAGTGACTGAGCTCCAGTTGTGGCTCAGCGGTTAAAACGCCTCCGAAGACGCCTTCGATATCCGAAGGGGCTTGCTCCAAGACTAAAAAATCAGTGAAGCTGACTCCGCCTTTTTCTTCGAGTTCGCGAAGTTCATTCAATGTCAGAAACTTCAATCTCCCGAAGGAAACCCCGAGAGTATAAGCTTGATAATTAGAGTCGACATTCAAGCCTTCAAGGTATAGATCGAAAGTCACAAATTCTGGGGGCCAAGCGCGAGCCTGGGAGATAGCCGCGGAACTGATCGGAGCATAGACGAGAGACCGTGGATCAAACTGAGCACTCAAACGTTGCAAGATCGATCGCACCTCAAACAAAGTGGGTTGTTCGATGGGATCTGAAAATTGAGCAAAGAACTCAACTCCAAAGAAACTTCGACCATCGACATGATATTCAGAGATACTCCCCGTGAAGAATCTTCGGGTTTCCCGATTTGCAACCCAAGAGTAGTAGGTCACTGGATCTAAGGCCGGAAAAAGATCTCCAAACTCCGCCTGCAAGAACTCGTAGTGCAAAGAATGTTTTTGCGTATTGAAAAACACAAGCGGCATATTGGGAGCATCGTCCCCCCAAGGAAGCATAAACTTCACGGAACGAATTCGATTCGACTCAAAATTCGAGTTTCTCTTCGCGAGCGTTCGAAATTGGGAAACCGTACAAATCTTTTCGAGAAAATCGATCTCTTCTTGATCTTTAGGTTGTTGATTCCAGAGGAGGGTATAACTAAATCCTAAACGATCAGGAGTGATCAAGTCGGTGTCGCCATCCTGATCGACGTCAGCTGCAAAAACGTGACGTAATCCCTTTCCCACGGGGTAGTGAAAAGGAAAGCCGAATTCACGGTTCCCTTCACCAGGAACGTAAGTCACGGTATTTTCAACTTCGTCGGCTGTTAAAATATCTTGCAAGCCATCGCCATCAAAGTCAGCGAGGGTCACCGAAATCGGCGCTCGCCCTAATGCATAAAACCTGGGTGGAGAGAATGATTTCCCGGAGTTGTTATAAAAAATCGCCGCCTCTTCCGATTGATAGCTCACGATGGCGAGATCAATAAAGCCATCGCCATCGACATCCCCTTGATCGAGTTGCCCCGGAGGAAATCTCAATGGAATTCGATCATGAGCTTTAAATATGAGCTCTCCTTGATTCAAAATCAAAGTGAGATCTTTAGAGCCAAAATTAGTTGTAGCGACATCGAGAAGGTTGTCGTTATTGAAATCAAAGAATTTTAATCCTTGGGGTTGTTTACCGATAAGGATCTTGGTCACGAGGGGAAAATGAGTTCGAAGTAAATCTTCATTCTTAATGATCGCTAGTTGCTCAGTGTCTCGCAGTACGACTCCGGCTTCCAATCGACCGTCCCCATCCAAATCGGCGAGCTCTACATCGATGGGAGTTCCCGGAATATCGATGAGTATCGGGGCTTGAAAGGTGCCATCGCCATTTCCTAAATGAACGGAAAGTTGATCATTAAAATCATCAGCGGTAATCACATCGAGATTTTCGTCATCATCGATGTGCCCTAAGGCGAGGGAGAAGGGATGAGTTCCCTGAATGATGTGATTGTCTAAAAGCTCAAACTGATCTTCACCATGGTTCAATACGACAGAGATCGATCCTGGGATCGTATTGGAAGCGATAAGGTCTAAATCCCCATCCCCATCGATGTCCCCTAATCCCCCGGCGTGAGGAGCACAACCCGCTCGAATATCGTTTCTACAGTTATCTAAAGGAATCGTCTGGTTGACCACCGAAACCCCGTTGAAGGATCCCCCCTTAAGAATGGAGAGCGAACTGGGACTCGCACTCGCCAAGACGATATCGGGATGACCATCGCGATTGAAATCACCGAAGGCTAAAGTCGTAGGGGCTCGAGCCGATAGAAATTGTTCTGAGCGATCAAAATTTCCTTGAGTGTCGTTTCCTCGGATAATCACCCCATGAGGATTGATGGTAGGTGACAGGAGATCGACATCTCCATCCGAATTGAGATCATGGGCGAGGACAATCGATCTCAGTCCTTTGTAACTGTTGGCTGCCGTAAAAGTGCCATCGAATCGCTGGTTAAAAATTTCCAGAGCGACTTCCGTTCCAATCGCTAAATCTAAACCCGGTTGATCATCAAGGGGAGCTGCGACTACATTAACGGGATCGATGCCTTGCAAGGGGAATAGTTGCGGAGCCGCAAATTCACCTCCCTCAGTTTGTTTGATGACTGCAAAGTTCCCGTTTCGCCTTAAGGTGATGGCGATATCGAGAAGCCCATCCCCATCGAGATCTTTTAAATCGAACCTCCCCGCAATTCCCCCCACTTCAATATTCTTAACCCATTGGAAATGTCCATCTTGATCTTGCGACCTCATTTGAAGATGGCGGTCGCCGGAAGTCGTCGTGAAGAGATCTAAGCGACCATCTCCATCGTAGTCTGCAAGTTGAACATGAGGGCTCGAAGCCGAAACTGATATCTTTTCGAAAAGGCTAAACTGTGCTCGGGCATCATTTTTTAAAACGCTGATCTCATCACTTCCCAAGGCGACGAGGTCGAGATCGCCATCGTTGTCGATATCTCCCGTCGTTAAGCCCCCGAATCCTTCACCCACTTCGATCATGCTCGGGCTCACGAACGTACCGAATCCATCATTTAGGAAGAGGAAGAGTTTTGAAGATTCTTGAACCCCTCGGGCTCCGGCGATGATGTCTTCAGCACCATTTCTATCGAAGTCCCCTACAACCACCACGCGCGGAATTTGAGGTAAAGGAAGAATGGTTTTTTCGAGGGTGAAATTGAAGGGGTCGTTATCGCACTCATCGGGGATGCCGTTGAGGTCACAATCCAAGCTAGTTTGGTCGAGGATATCTTTACGGTCCTCGATCCCATTCCCATTGCAATCGACTTGAGCGTGGAGTGGATGGTTCCAAATTCCGAAAGAAAATTGGATGAGAATAAAAGCGATGAAGGAATGACAGTAGAGTCGCAACGGATTTCGACCCTCAGTTGAAAGTTCGACCACAGATTTCTTAAGAATTTAAACCGTAAAGAAAGTGCACACCCAAACTTCTATAATAGTGCTCAATTGGGCTTCAGGCAAAGAAAGAGGCCACTGAATCTGGAAATTAAATAATTTAAAGGTAGTAGGTACGCACTGCGTGCCGTGACGGTAGTCGTCTCGCTCCGCGAGGCGGCTCCTGACTCTCATCGTCCATTCTGAATCTATATCCCAACCCAGCAGGCTGCCCCACATTTCAAGCGCGAAGCGTTAGCGAGTGCCGATGTTCCGTTCTAAATTTATGATCTCTTTGGACGACGAAGCCCACCTTGATTCCACACAAGCGCTCCCCCTCAAATCTATCTGAACATTAAGACTAAATCACCCTCAACCCTCGTTTACACTTCGGGCTTGAAATGTCGAGCATTCCACCATACGGAGGCTGGGTGGTCTTTGGGAGTGCGTGAGCCAAAGGCGAACATGCACGATAGAGCGGCGCGCAACCGCGACCATCATCGCTGGGACGATTATTTTGAGCTCTCAATAAACGCCTCCACCGCATCGATCAACTCCTGATCAAAATCTCGCAGCCCACGGGAATATTGAGAGTACTCCCCCCCAGCTTTAATCGACACGACCATACCATCCGATCGAATATCTAATTTCATCTTTGGGGTGACGATCACAAGATTAGGAGCGTAAGTCGTATAGTCGACCAAGCCCGAGCTTGCATTTTCCGACCAATTTTTTAAAGCTTGGCGAAGGGGCTCAGCTTCCGACTGCTCGATGACTCGACCAAAGATTTCTTTGCCATCTTTAAACTGATATACGCTAAGAGGATCTTTCAAATCGAATACAGGTATCGATCTCTTAAGTCCCATCCAAAAAAACAAGAACAAGATCACGAGAACAACGGAAACCGTCGCCATGATGATCTTTTGATTCTTGGGATTTTGGAGGAAGGCTTTCATAAAATTATCGTCATTATTTCAAGCCCGAAGCGTGAGCGAGGGATAGGCATCTATCCCTCTTCAAAAAGTTGGCCTACTTGAGAGGTCAAAAAACATTTACCTGAAGTGGATGAAGGAACCTCGAAGTTTCGAGGGTATTTGAAGTTAATTGATGCCCATCCCTCGCTCACGCTTCGGGCTTGAAATGCTTTAATTTCTAGACAGCTTCCTATACTTAATTCGATGAGGTTGATCCGCTTTATGGCCTAAGCGCTTCTTGCGGTCTTCTTCATAAGCCTGGTAGTTACCTTCGAACCAAAGCACTTCACTGTTCCCCTCAAAGGCGAGAATGTGAGTGGCCACCCGATCTAAGAACCAACGATCGTGGCTGATAATTAAGGCACAGCCAGCAAATGTTTCGAGGGCTTCTTCCATCGCTCGAATCGTATTGACGTCGAGGTCATTGGTGGGCTCATCTAAAAGAATTAAGTTTGATTGTTGCTTCAAGAGTTTAGCTAGGTGAACGCGGTTTCGCTCCCCTCCCGACATCTTCTCGACGATCTTCTGTTGCTCTTGCCCTTTAAAGCTAAAGCGAGTGAGGTACGCCCGGGAGTTGATTTTCACGCCGCCGAGATTGATTTCTTCATTGCCTTCAGAAACCACCTCCCAAACTGTTTTTCCAGCTTCTAGGTCACTCCGACTTTGATCGACGTATGAGAGATCGACGGTATCTCCCATCTCTAAGGAACCGGAATCGGGTTGTTCTTCGCCCACTAAGAGACGAAAGAGAGTGGTCTTTCCGGCACCGTTCGCTCCGATGATCCCCACGATTCCTGCGGGAGGCAAAGAGAAGCTGAGGTTCTCAAAGAGCAACTTGTCACCGTAGGCCTTCGTGAGGTTCTTCGCTTCAATGACTTTACTCCCCAAGCGTCGCCCTGGTGGAATAAAGATTTGAACTTCCTTCGCTCGTTGTTCATTCTCTTGATTGAGAAGGTTTTCGTAATTGTTCAAACGAGCCTTATTCTTCGCACGACGACCTTGAGGGGATTTCTTCACCCACTCCAACTCACGCGCCAAGGCTTTTTGCCGACAGAGATCTTGTTTCTTCTCGTCGGCTAATCGTTTTTGTTTTTGATCGAGCCACGAAGAGTAGTTTCCCTTCCAGGGAATCCCGTGTCCGTGATCCAGCTCGAGAATCCATCCCGCAACGTTATCTAAAAAGTAACGGTCGTGAGTCACCGCGATCACGGTACCTTCATAGCGTTGAAGGTGTTGCTCTAACCATCCCACCGTTTCGGCATCAAGATGGTTTGTAGGTTCGTCGAGAAGGAGGATGTCGGGCTTTTCTAAAAGGAGCCGACAAAGAGCGACGCGCCTTTTTTCACCACCCGATAAGTGCTCAACCGCGCTATCCCCGGGAGGGCAACGCAAGGCGTCCATCGCCATTTCAAGCTGATTGCTTAAATCCCAAGCGTTGAGGGCGTCGATCTTTTCTTGGAGTTCCCCCTGACGTTCGATGAGTTGATTCATCTCATCGTCATCGGCCACCGTAGCGAACTTATCACCGATCTCTTCAAACTCATCGAGAAGTGCTTTTGTTGGACCCACTCCGAGCTCAACGTTTTCCATGACGGTCTTCGTTTCGTCGAGTTCGGGTTCTTGGGGCAGGTATCCGACCGTGTATCCCTTAGAGAGATGGACCTCCCCCTCAAATTCTTTATCCTCTCCAGCCATAATTCGGAGAACGGTACTCTTACCCGCTCCGTTGAGCCCGAGAACTCCAATCTTTGCTCCGTAAAAATACGAAAGTGAAATGTCTCGGATGATCTCTTTTTGATTGTGGGTTTTGTTGACCCCCACCATGCTGAAGATAACTTTGTTGGGTTCTTGGTTCATTGATTTGATATTTAAGAAGTCGATTGAAAAGGATTCCTCAGATCTCAATCCGATCTGAAGACAGGAATTTCGATTTACGAGCTTCTTTTTAATAAGTTCCGTTCAATAGATCAATTAGGTTCTTAAGAGTCGTCTCAAAGTAGTCGGCTCACCCCGTGAGCCGGTCATGGCAACTCCATTTGGCTCCAAAGCTTCATCTCCCAAATTCTGGAGAATTTGGCTACGGGACTAATCAACATTCAAAATATTGAAAAAACTCATAAATATTCCTGGAAAACCCACCGATCTAAATTACTATGGGCATAGTAATACTAAGGCCATAGGAGAGACCTCCAGGAAAATTATAGAGTTTCAATCAGGAGAGTTCGATGGATCTCGAAGACCTCGGTGACCTTCAAATTAAAATCTTAGAGATGCTTTGGGAACAAGGCTCCGCCACCGCCGGTGACCTGTGCGATGCTTGGCCCCACCCCGATGCCCCCGCCTACACCACGGTGCTTTCGGTACTTCAAAAGCTCTACCGAAGGAAGGTCGTCACTCGTAGAAAACACGGGCGCTCCCATATCTATCGACCCAAGGTCGAAAAGGAAGCCTTTCGATCGCGCTACATCGGCTCGATTCGACAAAAGGTTTTTGGGGGATCCGCCTCGGGATTAGTGCAAGCCCTTCTCGGTAGCGAAGAGATCTCCCCCACTGAAATTGAAGAGATCAAAGAACTTTTAAGACAGGGGAATTCCAGCAAAAACAAAGGAGCTCGATCATGACTCTTTTCGGATTGGATTTACCCCCACTCACTCTATTGAGCTCTGCGTGGATTCACGCGCTCTTGGTCTTGATCTTAATGGCTTGGGGGGCCTACTTGGGATTTAAGGTTTTAGGGTCTCGCGGATTAAAGCTACAACAGATTACCCTGAAGTGCCTTATTCCCACCTTTGTGTTAATTTTTGGATTCACCTTTGGGATTTCTCTAAGCCGTCAACTCCAACAAGAAGAGAACGCCCCACAAAAGGTAAATTCGACTTCCCTAGCGAAGGTGCTTCAAGCAGAAGTGAATTCGCACATACTCGATCCTTCAAGCGAAGGCCCTATCCGTAAATCATCGTCCCCGACGATTCAACCGGCTCCATTAACTGAAGTTGATTCTAGCTCATTCAGTTTCAGTAGTTTCGCCACTTGGAAACTTCCATCCGAATTGTGTCTCAGCTTAGGAGCACTCTATACCTTGGGTCTCCTCATCGGAGTTTTACTTTTCCTGAGAGATTTACAAAAAATTAAAAATGAGCGTCGAGATTCCGAGCTTGACTCCACCGGAATTCTTCAACAGGCCTGCGTTACTTTTCCCCAATCGTGCCGAAGCCAACTTTCAACGGTTGAGCTCCGTTTCACGGACAGCCCCAGCTGTCGTTTGGTGGGTTTAATCAAGCCCACGATTCTCTTATCCAGAAGTCTCAAGGAAGAAATAAGTTCGCGCGAACTTCAACTCATCCTACGGCATGAGCTTTGGCACCATGTCAAAAATGACCTTCGTTGGGCTTTTCTCTGGCGAGGGATGCGTACAGTATTTTGGTGTGTCCCTTTCATAAAAATATTTGCTCAGCGACAAGAACGTCTCGCTGAACTCCTCTGTGACCAATCGGTCATTCAAGACTGCCCTGATCCTAAATCTTATGTAGAAACTTTAGTCAAGGCTTGGACGGAATCTCAAAGTCCTCAGCCTCTCACCGGTCCGTCTTCGGCCCTGGCTTTAGATTCAAAAAAATTCTTATCCTGGAGAGTAAAGATGATTCTCACTCCCTCAAAAGTCAAAATGCCTCAAAAGAGCTTCGTCAATAAAGTCTTCACCTTCACGAGCCTTTGCTTAGCGTTATTTCTCATCTCCTGCGCCCCGTGGATAACGATTAAGACAGATGCAGATGACAATAAAAAAGATTTAAAAATCCCAAACTTAGTACGATCAAAAACACCAACTCAAGGTGAGTCCAAACGTGAACCCTATATCGAACCCTCCCCCGAGATCTTGAAAGCGAAAAAAGCTCTCGCCAAAACATTGACTGAAGAGGCGAAAAAGTTTTATCAAGGCGGCGCGACTCAACAAGGAAGAGAACTGCTTTCTAACTTGATTGCGATCAAAGGGCTTTCACCTCAGGCAATCGAATTAACGAATGATCTCAGCGGAGTTCAAGTCAGCAAGTTCCTATACGAAATGAATAAAACCTTTTCGTTCGTCAAATCTCCGGAATCCCACTCAGCGATCGAAGGTAAAGATCAGGCCTTTCTTTTTGGAAAAACGGATCAGATTCAGAAGCTGAAGGAAAACTTTCTCAAAACCTCCGATGCCCTTCCCGACGAGTTTGTTCACGCAAAATTTATTCTTTATCAACTCTATGGCCCTGAGGGGGAAAAGCTCTTCAATTCGTGGAAAAAAACACCCCAAAGCCAAATTGTGATCAAAGAGTTTGATGAAAAACAAAAAGCCAGCCTTTCAAAATTAGAAAAGGATGACCCCCTAACGTTTCGTAGGGCAAATGCTCCCCAAATTATTCTCTATCCCCGAGCTGAGGGGACGATCAGCATCAGCACTCAAAAGCCCATCATCGCGGGGTATGATTTAGTCTCCGACGGCAAAACGACAGTCGCCGACCCTCGAATTGAAGTCTTGACTTCAGGTTTAGATTTATCCTTAGCCATCTTTCCCCGCTCAGAAGGAAAAGCACAAGTTCTACTCAAAGTAAAACGGGAAGACTTTGGTGAAAACGTTAAACAAAAAGTATCGCTCCCCAATGCTCAAGACGTTCCCTACGAACACCCAGTATCGCACTTAGCCATCGATAAGTACAACTTGGAACTCCCTTACCAAAAGCCCTTCATTTTGGCTTACCCCGTTGAAACTCATTCGAGTAAGGGAGCCAAGGAACGAAAAATTCTGGGCTTAGTCATCGAGATTGAAAAAAAGATGAAGGATAAGAAGAAGTAATCTAAACTCAATGCAACGAAAAGAAAAGAGGGAGATAGCGACAGAGTCGCTATCTCCCTCTTTAAATTCTATTCCCTCTTGCGAAAGAGTTAAAAGGATCCCTGAGTTGGATACCTCAAGTCCAATTATTGAAAACTAAGAATTTAGCAAGAAGATAGGGGCAAGAAGAAATTTAATTACAGGGCTTCTAATTTTCTTGCCCCCATTTTCTTGCTAATTAAATTTTCCGGAAACATCCCCAAGACCCATACACAACCTACCTGCCAATTTATTCTTAAACTTACTTTCAATTTATTTAAATAGAATTATCGAGCTGCAGATCATTGATGGAGTTAATTTGAACTCGGGGGTTGACCGATAAAATTCTGTATTTCGCATTAGAAACAAGCATTTATAAATTTTTTAATCTAATCATTCGATTTAATTTGAATTCTCTCTGCATTCTTCATCTCAGATGGATATACTCCAGGATTAACTAAAAATCACGCCTATAGAACGGATGAACACCTTGTTGAATTTTGAAGCGGCCACGAGCCCTGAAGAACCGAATTACGAAGATGCCTCCTCGATTGAGGAGGAGAATGTCACTAAAAAAATCATCGTTAAAGGCGCCCGTTACGGTCAGGGAGTTTTCGCTCTCAAAGATTTAGAGGAAGATACCGTCCTCGGCCGCGTTCGAGGATTAGTGACGAGCGAAGAAGATATCGACCCTGACTACTGTATCCATCTCGCAGAAAATCTTTACATGATCCCCGGGCCACCCTTTCGTTTTTTGAATCACAGTTGTGAGCCGAATTGTGAACTTTTCGTTTACGAAAAAGATCCGCTCGCTAAAGAACTGGGCTACAGTCCCCTCTTTGTCGCAACGACGAAGGAAGTTACTGAAGGCGAAGAACTGACGATCGATTACGGTTGGCCCGCCGAATTTGCCATCCCTTGTGGCTGTGGGGCTAAAAACTGCCGGGGCTGGATTGTTTGTGAAGAAGAACTAGATTTAATTCCCCCTCAAAGACAATCTAAGGAATCCAACGGGTAAGTCTTCAGACTGAAGGAGTCGAATGCTTAATAAAAGCCTTCTCAATCTCTGGGTTTTCATCGTCTTAGTTGGCGTCCCCGCAATTGGCTTTTTTAGTTTAGACCCTCATTTCCTCATCGACGAAGATCGATTCGCCCCGGGCACAAGACTTGAAAAAAGCTTTCAAACCACCCAGAAGCATATTCAGGTCATCGCCCAAAAACCCCATCCTTCGAATTCAGATGAGATAGAGGAAGTTCGCGCTTATATTCTCGCCGAGCTTCGACGGCTCGGACTCACTCCCCGTCTTCAAGAAGCAAATTGGCAACCCACTGAAGCCAATAACTTCTATAAGTACTATCCTTCGGGGGCTCTTCTACAAAACATCATCGCCTTAAAGAAGTCTGCCAAAGAAACGGATGTTACCGTGGGCTTATTCGCCCACTACGACACCAAACCCGGAGGCGGTCCCGGAGCTGCGGATGACACGATGGGCGTGGCGATGATTCTCTCTGCCCTAGAGCACCTTCCCCCGCTCGACTTCAATATCCTCGCCGTTTTTACCGATGGAGAAGAAATTGGCCTGAGAGGCGCCGAGGCCTTCGTCAGTTCCGCCCCTGAGTATCAAGACCTTTCTTTCATCCTTAATTATGAAGCGAGAGGGAATGCAGGACCAGTGATTGCCTTTGAGTTCGGTCACCACAAAGTTGCACTCGCCAAATTTTTAGCTGACCACGTTCCCTCGGCTGTGGCGAATTCATTATCCGAAACAGTCTACGAGTACTTACCCAACGATACGGATTTCACTTACTTAAAAAGTGGTAATCGAAAATACAAGGATGGCTTACCGGGATTCAATTTTGCGGTGATCGATGGTTACGAGGCTTATCACACTGAGCACGATACTTTTGAAAACTTATCCAAAGATAGCCTTCAACATCTTCATCTTTATACTTTTGATATTTTGACAAATCTTCATATTGATCAAATTGTAGATCTTCGTCGTCACCCCAATATGGGAAGAATCGAAGGAGCCAATTTTTTTAATATCCCGATTATTGGATTTGTGACCGGTTGGGTCATCATCATTTTAATGATCCCCGTCATTGTGGTCTTTTTCGGCTCCCGAGGAAACTTTGTTCGCCATTCCTCTACTCTTAAAAGCATCCGTTTTAAGATTGTTTCTTATTCGACAATTCAAATTATTACGCTAGGAATCATTCTTTTTGCTTTAACCAAATTCGTTCTTCATCGATTTCTCCCAGATCTATTCTTCCTTCCACAGGGTGAAAGTTGGGCTTCGAGTTTGGAATGCTTGGCACTTTGGTTGTTTGTCTTATCATGCTTTCTTCGCAGCCAACCTCCCCATGAAGATCCGAGGGTCTTTTTAAATATCGCAGAAGTTGCTCATCTAGTTTTACTTGGAGTGACCTTCATTTGGCTCCCAGGCTCCTTTTTTATTTTCTTCTTTTCTTTGATCGGATTAGTTTTCTTTTCAGGGGTTTCTTATGTTTTCAATCCCAAATATTACCCAGAAAACAAAGATAAAATCACTCACCCCATCCTTACTTTTCTCTGCGTTATCATCATCCACCTTGCGCTCCTCCTGATCTTCGCTATCTTCCCCAGTTTGAGCAAGCTCCTCCATCTCGGTGTAGGCTTCGATCCCCTCTTAGCTACCATCGTCGCCAGTCTCCCCCTCTTTCATTGCGTCATGCTCATCGGGCCTTATCTAAAGGGTACTTCTTTAATCTCCGAACGAATGTGCACCTTCTTACTCTACGGAAGCGGGCTCACTGCCCTTTTAAGCTTAGTTTCCAGGCCCTTTGGCTTTTAAATCTCAAGCATTAATGACATCCGCCATGATTCACACCTGTAGAGACTTTCCAAAATTACGAATAATTGGTAAAACACAGGGCTATTAAACGATCGGCCTCACTCTGAGACAGGCCTATTTATTAACGCATTCTATTTCTACCACGAATTGAGACGAACTATGTCGGATGGCATCCAACAACTCAAAGACCTCCAACCCACCAAAGAATTCTTCGTGGGCATCGATTCCGATGGCTGTGTCTTCGACTCTATGGAGATCAAACACAAAGAATGTTTCACCCCTGAGTTTATTTACCACTTCGGGATGCAACCCGTTTCCAAGTACGCCCGCGAAGCCTGGGACTTCGTCAATCTCTATTCAAAAACTCGAGGCTGTAATCGCTTCTTAGCTTTACTCGAAGTCCTCAAACAGCTCAGTGAGCGCTCCGATGTTAAAGCGAGAAACGTCACCCCTCCTTCTCTACCCGGCCTGCGAGCTTGGACTGAGAAAGAAAGCAAACTTGGTAATCAAGCCTTAGAAGAAGCCGCCAAATCAACTCAAGATGAAGATCTCCTGAAAGTCTTAGAATGGTCGAACGATGTCAACAAAGCCGTTAAGCGCGTCGTTCATGGCGTTCCTCCCTTCCCCGGCGTTTTAGAGAGCTTGAAAAAGTTTGAACCTCAAGCCGACATGATCGTCTGTTCGCAGACTCCCACTGAAGCATTAGTTCGCGAGTGGGATGAACATAAAATTGAAGGCTATGTGCACATGATCGCCGGGCAAGAACTCGGAACCAAAGCCCAGCACTTAGATTACGCAGCGAAGGGAAAGTTCGATGCCAATCGGTGCTTGATGATCGGGGATGCTCCTGGAGACATGAAAGCCGCTAAAGCCAACGGCTTCCTCTTCTTCCCAATCGTGCCGGGTAAAGAAGAAGAATCGTGGAAGAATTTACATACCGAAGCGATCGATAAATTCTTCGCTTTGGAATACGAAGGCGCTTACGAAGCTCAACTGATCGAAGCATTCGAAGCGAGTTTACCGGAATTTCCCGATTGGGATTGATCGCAATTCCTCACCAAATCGTTCAATTCAACGATATCTAACGGAAATTCTCTCAGGCGAAGCATCCGAGAACCCGATCCTAACATCAGGGTAATCTAGGCTGCGCCCCCAGACTTTAAGGAAGTCCGCACGCCCCGCGTGGGGTCATTCCAAGAAAAGATGGATTACAAAATCAGGAGGATGGATTCTTCTGATTTCGTTCTGTAAGGTAGTCCGTACGCTCCGCGTGCGGCCATTCCAAGAAAAGTCTGATCGCAATATCAGAAGGACGGATTCTTCTGATTTCGATCGGTACACAATAGAACACCAAAAAGTTATCAACCGTATTTCGGCACTTTTTAAAGAGTAAAATTATGTCGCAAGAAGCAGATATCGCCCTCATCGGTTTAGCAGTCATGGGGCAAAACCTCATCCTCAATATGAACGACAAGGGCTTCACGGTTTGTGCTTACAACCGCACGACCTCTAAGGTTGATACCTTCTTAGAGAATGAAGCTAAAGGAACGAACATCGTCGGCGCTCACTCGATCGAAGAGATGGTCGGTAAGCTCAAGCGCCCCCGCAAAGTCATGATGCTGGTCAAAGCCGGTGAAGTTGTCGACAGCTTTATCGAGCAGGTGGTTCCCCACTTAGAGCCCGGTGACATCATCATCGATGGTGGAAACTCTCTTTATACCGACAGTAACCGCCGAGCGAAAAGCTTAGCTGAAAAAGGAATTCTCTTCGTCGGTACTGGAGTATCAGGTGGAGAAGAAGGCGCGCGTCACGGCCCTTCGATGATGCCCGGCGGCCATCCCGAAGCCTGGGAACACGTCAAAGAAATCTTCCAAGCCACTTGTGCTAAAGCTCCCGACGGCAGCCCCTGTTGTGATTGGGTAGGTGAGGACGGTGCCGGCCACTACGTGAAAATGGTTCACAACGGCATCGAGTACGGTGACATGCAGTTGATCTGCGAAGCCTACCATCTATTAAAAGATGCCTTAGGATTCAACGCCGACCAACTTCACGAAACGTACACTGCTTGGAACGAAACAGAACTCGATAGTTATCTCATCGAAATCACCCGCGACATCTTCGGTTACCGCGATGAAGAAGGCGATGCTTTAGTCGAGAAGATCTTAGACACTGCCGGTCAAAAAGGTACCGGGAAGTGGACCGGAATCAGCTCACTCGAACTCGGTGTCCCCGTGACATTGATCGGAGAAGCCGTCTTCAGTCGCTGTCTTTCAGCTCTTAAAGAAGAGCGCGTCGAAGCTGAGAAGATTCTTCAAGGTCCCGATGCGAAGTTCGATGGAGACCCCACAACCTTCGTCGAAGATGTTCGTAAAGCCTTGTTAGCTTCAAAAATCGTTTCCTACGCTCAAGGCTTCATGCTCTTAAGAGAAGCTGCTAAAGATTTCGAATGGAATCTCAATTACGGCGGAATCGCTATCATGTGGCGAGGTGGTTGTATCATTCGAAGCGCCTTCTTAGGAAAGATCAAAGAAGCCTTCGATAAAAATCCCGAACTCAACAATCTCCTCTTAGATGATTACTTCAAGAGTGTCATCGATGACTGCCAAGCTTCCTGGAGAAAAGTCATCGCTACGGCAGCTCAATTGGGAATCCCCGTACCCGCATTCGCAACGGCCCTCTCGTTCTACGATGGCTATCGCAGCGGTCGCTTACCCGCCAACCTACTTCAAGCTCAGCGGGATTACTTCGGAGCTCACACCTACGAACGTCTCGACCGTCCCCGCGGAGAATTCTTTCACACGAATTGGACCGGCCGCGGAGGCGATGTTTCTTCGAGTACATATAACGTATAGTAGTCGGCTCACTCCGTGAGCGGGTTCTTAGGGAACCAAACAGTAATAAAATTCAACAAAGGCTCTATTGAAAAGTAGAGCCTTTGTTTTTTCATAAATACTTTCGCCCTTACAGGGCTGGGTTGATTGTCATTCCTCAACCCAGGGCGACGCTTCGCTCTGCCCTGGGCTATGAAGTGACGGGCCTTCAGCCCTCGGTGTTTCAAGTCAAACCAGCTAACTGTGATTGATGAATATTAACTAGCCCGAAGCGCTAGCGAGGGGAGAGGCACGAACAAGCAACGCTCATTCGTTTATTTAAATGAATTGGGAAAGTATTACGTCGTCCCTTCAAACGGCACACGGCGTGTGCCTACTACCATCCGCACGCGGAGCATGCGGACTACAAGTGTGCCTACTACCTTCCGATCACATACGCCGTTCCCCCTAAGCCCATCCACACGCGTTCGAGGTCTTTGCGAGAGTAGGTGAGCATCCCTTTCTTGGCATTCGACCCTGCGGGATCGTTGACGTGCACATTTCCTTGAGCGTCGAATCCCGTAACCACCAACAAGTGACCCGCGGTACTTTTGTAAGGCGCACCTTGGAGCTCCCCTTCTCTCACTCGAATGCTGATGATCAAAGGCTGACCGTCAGCAATCGAAGCTTCGACGGCATCCCAATGGGAGAAGCGAGCTAAGTATCCTTTGACACCAAAACTAAAAGCTCCCTGGACCGCTCGTGGCCAATTGCCGTAGATGTCATGGTCGCGGTCGTAGAGCAAATCGGCAACCTCTTGGGTCGAACGCACAAAGCCTTGATACGCGAGAACCATATTCACCGAAGTGGGGCTACAAATTCTTCCAGCAATTTCGGCTTTCTCAACGCGTTGACTTCTAAAGGGAACTTTCAGGCGTTTTTGCCAGGACTTATTGGGGCGAGGCCGAGGGTTGTTTAACTTCTTTGCCAGAGGCAGACCCGTAACATCACTGAAGCATGCGGTGAGACGGTGAACAATCACTCTAGCGTTAGGACTCCCTACTGGAGCGTAGGCTCTCACCCTCAATTGGAAACGATTGTGTCGTTTTTTCGAACTAAAGAAATCCGTCAGGATTTTACCGTCGGCCGTTTTTAAAACCTTTGGTGGCTCAAACCAAGCTTCCTTCTTCTTACCTCCCAATCTCCAATCCCCCACATACAGATAAGGAGACCATTCTTTCTCTCCTAAACGAGA
Organism: Planctomycetota bacterium; assembly: GCA_028280485.1. Lineage (GTDB taxonomy): Bacteria > Planctomycetota > UBA8108 > UBA8108 > JACQVS01 > JANQLS01. The sequence goes on along the minus strand of JANQLS010000042.1, from coordinate 8,683 downwards.
CACCCGAAGTTCGAAGGTGCAGCCCGCTCCCCCCTCAACACTGACATTCCATGAAGGCAAAACTTCATTAAATGAAAGCTCGGTGGTTAAAACAGGAGTGACATACTCCGCCGGACCTCGCAGGGAATTAGAAGGTTGAAGATTTTTCAGGATGACACCATCGACCTTCTTCGACACTTCACCGTGAGTTACCGTCCCCAACTTCATATCCTTGGCCCCAGAAAGAAACTGAGTTCGGTGGTGCCCTCGTAAAATTCGGGGCTTACCGTTAACGATCTCATCGATAGATCGAGCGATCTGCTGAAGGTACTCCCCTCCTTTTTCGTGATTCACTGCTCCCGCGATTAAATAGACGATTCCATTCTTCTCGACTCGAGCCGTATCTAAGTGCCAGTCTTCCCACAGACCATTTTTTCGATACGCAATCACATCTCTTCCCCTGAGCCCCTTAATAAAATTGTCGTCGTGAAACTCTAAATCTGGAGCCCTGAAGATCTCTTGCATCTGTCGGCTATACTCAGGGGAAACCAAACGTCCTTGCTCGAGCAGAAGATAAAACCTGAGAGCTTGTCGAACGGTAAACGAGTGGGAAAATCCCCCCACAGGCTCGGTTGTTCGCGGTGCAGGTAAACCGTAATGCTTTCCACTCCACAATCCTCCTCCAGCCTGGGCATCATAAAATCGATAACGAGGAGAGGTCTGCACCTTCTGAACATTCTCGATCCCCACGATCTTGCTGTACTTTTGAGCGAAATCATTATCCGAGCGCTTGATCATCAACTCGAGTTCTCGTCGAGTCGAATCATCTAAAGTTTTGCCCTCAGCATTCAGCTTTTCAAAATAAGCTAATAAGATGCAAATTTTAGGAACACTCGCTCCGTAAAAGATTTGATCAGCCCGAATCCAGGCGAGTTGCATTTTAGGTTTTAAGACTAAGAGTCCGATTGCGCGGTGTTTGGGGTGAATATCAAGCTGAGAAAGAATTTGCTGATCCACCTTCTGAAGTTGAGCTTGAAGAGAAGCGTCAACTTCCGCCCCAAAAGGTAAATCGAAATAAATGCGAGCTTTGGCATCAGCTTCGGCGGGAGAGCTAATAAGAGCTGAAGGAAGAATCGCCAAGTGGAGACTGAGGCCGAACACGATCCAAACACAAACCCTGGAAGACATCGTAATCTCCTGCTTTAAAAAATTGAGAGCTATCACTCAATCGAAGGCTTAGACTTTCGACTTGAGTGTCTTAACTTGAATGCGATCCGCTTGCCGTGAGCGAATACCTCGAAGGGCTTCTCTTAATAGCCTTGAAGCCCGCCTTGCCGGGGGAACTTGGTCTCCCCCAATTAAAATACGGTTTTCGTAATCGTCAAAGGTAATAACGATCGCCTCTTCAAAGGGAAAGCTAATCTCTTCGATCAAGACTTTCCAACTGATATTGGGCCAAGGAAGTAAATTGATGACTGCGAGGCCTTCAGGTTTTAACATCGCATTCATCAATTGGGGTAACACGTTGACACTCACCCAGGGCTTTTTCACCATATCGGGCTCAGGGATCTCCTCAGAAAGATCTTCGATGATGACATCGTAGGGTTTATTCCGTTCACTTAACCATAGACTCGCTTCGTCTTGGTCGATCACGACCTCACCTCCCCAGTCTTTCGCCACTTCGTGGTAAAGATCTTGCCAATCAGTAGAAAGATCAACAGCTTCTACTTTCCCTTCATGACCCAAGGCTCTCAAGGGAGCGATCAAACCCCCGGCGGCAAATCCGAGAAGCGCCATGTCTTCAACCGAATGAAGACAGACACTCGCTGCTGCGAGTACATCGAGCAAAGTCCCACTCGCCCGAGGTTTATTGGGAAGCTCACTTAAAATGATATCTCCGTCGACGACGCGGACTCCTCGACGGGTTCGTATAACTTTCAAAGGCTTGCTCTTCTAATTTAAACTTTTTTTGGTTCTTTTTAAGAGGCCACCCACAAGGGGTGGCGCTACAGGCGAACTGCTTATTATACCTTCAACTCACCGGGATAATCCTTCAGAGCATCCTTGTGGAAATAGTAAGAGACGAGTCTTTGATCCGGCTGAGGCCCCAGTAAACTGGCGACGATCCCGGCGATAAAACTGACAGCCAATCCCCAAACGACCGGCATCACTCCCAAGAATAAATAAGGCGACATCGATCCCTGCGTGATCCAATTCACCCCGTAGAGGCAAACCACCGTAAAGAATCCAGAGAGAATTGCGGCGTAGACCCCATAGATCGTGGATTTCTTCCAGTAAAGAGACAAGACCATTGGGGCTAAGAAACAACACGCTAGTCCTTCACTGCTGAAGACGATGAGCACTTGCAAAAAATCGGGAGGGCTGAAGGCTGCGATCGTCACTAAAACTCCGACGGTCATCGTCGTGATGTAAGTAAGCTTCTTGATTCTTTGCGGACTGGCTTGGGGATTGATTCCCCGTTGATAGATATCCCGAACGAGCGAAGAACTGATCATCAGCAGGAAACTATCGACGGTCGACATCACCGCAGCGAAGGGTGCAGCTAATAAAATCCCAGCGATAGCTGGGGTAACGACAGCCTTGATAATTTGAGGCATCGCCTTGTCAGCTTGATCGATATCCGGCAAGATCACTCGCGCACAAACAAAGATGATGACCAAGGGGATGTAAATAAACGAATAGTAGACGGTCGCCGTAAAGATGGCCTTTCGATAAGCGTTAGATGATTTAAAGGCCATCAATCGAACGAGCGTTCCGGGCTGTCCGGCTCCGGTGATCGGCCACATAATGAAAAAGGAGAGAGCGATTCCAATCGGTAAAAATCCCATCGGGCTTCCCGATTTTGGCCCCGGCCCGTTGACTAAATTAACTTCTGGGGTGAAACGAAAACTCTGTAGGGTTAGCGCACTTGCAATCGTGGGTTCAGCAAATTGAAGTCCCGCTCCCGATTCGGGAAAGGCTGCTTGATCTTCAGAGAGTTGAGGCCCAGCGGTACGGCGAATGAGCAAGCGTGTCGGTTCTTTAGTATTCAAAAGGACGTTATCCTCTAAAACGAACACGTATTGACTTTCCCCTTCACCTCCCTGGATCACCGTTCCTCTCTTTAACTCTTCGAGAGTCCCTCCCGCCTTGACGACCACTTCCACTTCAGCAAACTGAACTTTTGCTAGCTGCTCTGTAGCATTCTTCAATCCACCGGCTTTGGAGATGACTAAAGGCAAGAGGATGAGCACTCCGATGAACATCACGACGCCTTGAAGCACATCGGTCCAAACCACCGCGCGGAATCCTCCATAAGCGGTGTAAACAACGACAGCAAAAGCAAAGAGCAAGAGCGCAAAGCTGTAAAGAGAACTCGGTTGACTTGAAGTCCCTAGAAAAGAAAACGTACTGGGAATCCAATCAAAGTAACTGGCAATACTGGCAAAGACTTCAACCCCACTAAACAGCTCTTCGACGATCAATCCACCGGCTTTAAATTGAGCGACTAAATTGAATCCTAAAAAGAAGGTCAGTAATAGACTGATTAAAATCCCAATTCGGGGACTAGCGAATCGGTCTCTCAGGATGTCGGGTAAAGTGATCGCACCCGTTTTTCGTGAAACTTGATTCAGCCGCTTTCCCAGCAATCCTAAACAGACCGCAGGCACAATCATGTAGCCCGCAATCCAAAGCGCTAAGATCCATCCGTGTTTATAGATCAATGCCGGGAAGCCCGTGAAGCTTCCCCCACTCGCACTCGTTGCTGCGTACGTTAACGCGAGGGCCCAAACCCCGAGGCTTCGACTCCCTAAAAAGTATTCTTTTAGGAAGGACTTTCCTTTTAAGACCTGATGGCTGGCGACCGCCAACAGCAAAACGATGCCCGTGTAAGTCAAGAAGGTCACCACCGACCAATGCTCGGGGCTCCAACCGGATTGAGCGAGAAGGTCAATCATTGGTCTCACCTTCTCTCTCTTCGGGATCGAGACCTAAGTCATCATCTTGAATCAATCCGAAACAAAACCACCCCGCAAATGCGAGGCAAGCCATCCAAGGAAGGAGAACTCCCCAGAAAACCCAACTCGGCAATCCTAAGACCGTCGTGAGTTCGGTCGAAGACTTCCCGTGTCCTAAACCAAATGAAATCGCAATCGTGATGATCCCCGCCACCAACCAGGCGAGAAAGACCACCCAAGCTTCCCGCTTTCCGTTGACGTAGACTGGATCATCCTCAACTTGCTTGGGAGAGGGATTGTGAGAGTCCGTTTGTGGTTTGTCGGGTTCAGAATGCACGTTCTTGGGCTCCAGCTGAGCTTAATTAATAGGAACCAAGCTTAAACTCATATAAACTTTATCAATTCCTTTCACGGGAGACCAGAATCGATAAGTCTTGAACTCAGTTCTAAATACGGAAGTTTATCCGGCAGATTATAGAAGACTTGGAGACGGAGGTCGAGCCCTGTCAGAAAAGGAGTGGAGGACTCCCGCAAGACTCGCTATTTTATGGGGATTCATTTTGTCCCCGTCATCCGCATGACGTCCCGCTGAACTTCGATATAGAAGCCAATATCGACGTCGATATTGACGTCTGAATTGAGAGTACCGCAACTGAGGCTTTCAGCTACAACTGTACGTATCAACTGAAGAGATACGGGTGATGGGATAATAAATACAAAACTTAGCAGGAGGAGCTTCTCCTATGCCGTTCAGTGGTTTCATTTCAGGAATTAGCGACGAAGCCGCCCGTGATATCGATGGCCAGATCAAGGCTCACCAGCAATTAGGCTGGAAACACATCGAAATCCGTAATATCGAAGGAACGAACCTCACCGATATCTCCGACGAGCAGTTTAAAACCGTCCAGGGCAAGCTTGAGGCTGCGGGAATGCAGGTTTCTTGCTTCGCCTCGCAACTAGCGAATTGGTCTCGTCCGATCTCTGGAGATTTTGTGATCGATAAGGAAGAGCTCGAACGAGCCATCCCCCGGATGCAAGCCCTGGGAACTCCCTTTATCCGCTGTATGAGCTACCCAAATGCCGATCCTGAATGGGAAGAGCAAAAATGGAAGGATGAAGTCGTCTCCCGCCTGAAAACCCTAGCCGATATGGCCCAGCAGGGTGGCGTCACCTTGGTTCACGAAAATTGTAACGGTTGGGGCGGAATCGGCCCGAACGAAACGAATGAACTCCTCCAAGAGGTGGGCTCGGACCATCTCCAGCTTGTTTTCGACACAGGAAATCCAGCTCAATACGAACAAGACGCTTGGGAGTACTATCAGGCAGTCAAAGAACGGATTGTTTACGTTCATATCAAGGACTACCATCAACCTGAGTTTAAGGGCGATGAACGAGCTTGTTTCCCGGGAGAAGGTGCCTGTTACGTTAAAGAAATCCTTTCGGATTTGATCGGATCGGGTTATTCCGGTGGAATTTCGATCGAACCTCATATCGCCTCCGTTGTTCACCAGCACAAAGACATCGAAAATCCTCAGATGGCTTACGACACCTATGTTGAGTACGGACAAAAGCTTGAGGCATTGATCCAAGCGCTCTAAACGGCGCTTTGGCCGTGATGATCGCCCCAAAAGACAATTGTTTGTAAAGACTTAGGACGATATCCCTTCTTGAGTTCACAAACTTCCCCCCGCGGGGGTTTACCGATAGAATAGAGGGGTCTCTGAATTGACTTGGAACTCCTTGATTCAATTGACCGTTTCAAGTTCAAACCATAATGAACCCATCGCGTTAACAACTACAGCTGATATTGAGATAAATCATGATCTTGAAGTTTAGTCTTAAACTTTCTCACCTTCTTAGCTTAATTGCCTTTTGCGTCTTAGCTCAAAGCACTCTGATCAGTTCAGCATCAGAACCGATCATCGGACATTACTTGGAGTCCAAGAGCACACGCATTTGGTTAGGTCCCACCCATAAGAATGGTATCCTTCAAAAAACGGGTCCCCACAACCACCGAGGAGACTTCGTCATCTTGGGTTGGAGTGTCGAAAAAGGAGAGTGGGAAGGGCAAAACCTCAAAGGGCTAAAAGTCGCTGCCGCGATTCGTGTCGATGGCTCTTTAGAGTTCCTCAATAAGAGCAAGCTCAAAAGCGTACTCTTCATCGACAAGAAAGCTAATGAGAAGCAAAGCAGAGCTTTGATCTCTCTAGCTCATAACTTGGGAAAAAAATACATTCACAACGTCATCGATGTTCGACGCACCAACATTCAATTCGAAAGACGCTCTCTTCAAGAAACATTAGCTGAATCTGAGGGTGCAACGCACGCCCAACCCGCTCATGACCACGGTCATGATCATGATCACGCTCACGAGCATGAGCACGAGCATGAAGAAGCCGACCACGATGAGGATGGGGATCATGATGAAGCGGGTCATGATGAGGCCGATCACGATGAAGATGGGGACCCTGCTAAGCATGTCGAAACACCCAGCTTAGCCAGTACAAGCTTAGCCAGTAAAAAGCCTTCTCTTTCAAGCTTACTTGATAAGAAGACGCGAAAAAAATTAGAAGCCGCCTTAGGTGCTTTCGCCGAAGAAATTCGGTCGGGTGTTTTCAAGTCAGGTGAGGAAGAACCTCCCTACGAAGAGATCGTTCTCTTTCAAATCGAAAAAGCCTATCAAATGGTCGCAGTTGAGTACCACGAGCATTCAAAATGTGCTTGTAGTAAAAATCCTCAAAGCAAGGTGAAGCCTTTGGCTCCCGTCGCCGAGTCGACCCATACCTTACCGATCAAAAATCACTTCAAAACCAAAAGCTTTGAACTCAACGCCATCAAACCAGCTCATACTCACACGATGGTTGGTAAGTTTAAGCTATAAGGTAGTAGGCACACGCCGTGTGCCGTCCTAAAAAACAAAAAAGGCTCTACTGAAGAAGTAGGGCCTTTTTTTATGCCCTTTACGCCGATCTTGTCTTCAATTAGAGATCCCTCGCTAAAGCTTCGGGCTTCCTGGGCGTGAATCACATTAAAGGTAAATAGCGAATTAGAGCGATTGCTCTATTCAGCTATAAGCTATAAATGAACTTACCAACCTTCAAGCCCGAAGCTTTAGCGAGGGATCAGTAGTCGTCTCGCTCCGCGAGGCGACTTTAAGAAAAATAAAATGATGTTGAACTTGAGATAGCTTAAATCGAGGTTTCTTAGGAGGGCTCAGATAAATTGATTGAGACGTTTGGATACTCGATAAGGTTAAACCTTGAAGATTTAAAGTGCTTATCGTCGTCAGGAGACGCCCCGCGGAGCGGGACGACGACTAAAAAAGTCCGGCGGCTTCTTCCGAAGCCGCCGGCGAGTACTTCTCTCCAACTACAGGGTATTAGGGTCTCGGTGCATCCGGGAGAGAAGCTGATCGAGATTCTCTCCTACTCACAAGTTTTCATGGGGGAATGAAGAACTTGAGAGAAGTGAGGCTTCTATTCACCCGAGTGATCAGTGATAGCGAGTTTCCCAGCGGTAGCATTTGATCACGGTTTTGTAGTAACCTCGTCGGACACAGATTCGATCATAAATGGGGCGTCCACAGCGGGTGTATCCACTAAGAACGGTTCGGTATACCGGAGGAATCCAGATCTTTTCGTAGACGGGAACCTTCACTCGGACGGGGCGTCCTCGGTGGTGACCTCTTCGTCGTCCGTGGAAGGAGCCATCTCGTACGTGATCTCGAGATCCTCTGCCAAAGTTCACTCCGAATCCCAAGGATGTTCTTCCAAGATTCAATCCGACTCGAGCTCTTCCGGAAATTCCGGAGCGATCGAAATTGAAGCCAGCTCGGCCGGACACTCTCCGAGTATCCACTTGAACTCCACCTCTTCCAGCTGATCGGCCTGACCGACCTGATTGTCGTGGAGCTTCTCTTGCGACATCTCTTCCGCCTCTGGCGCCGCGATCGCGATCTCCACCACCCCGGCGTTGGGCCTGAGCATCTGAAGTGACTAATAACGTTCCAGCAACTGCTAAGGCTCCGAGTAAAACTATCCTCTTCATGGGTATTCCTTTCTCCCTCGACCTGAGTTAGATTAATTAGTTCCTGTTGAATCTTCCTTCGAAGGAGCAAGATTCAACAGAAACTAATCAGAACTCAGTTGAGGGGTCGTCTCTGTTTTGCTTGAGTTTACTCTCCGGAGTCAATTAAGTTTGTTTCTTGTGAGCTCGCTTCTTGCCAACTCACCTTCAGTAGACGGCCTCCCCCAGCAGTTATTCATTAATGTAATAATTTGATTCTCTACTCGGACTTCAAAACCCTTCATAATCACCTTAAAAATGAGTCAAAAAGCCTTAAAACAAGCACTAATCGAAGTATTTCCAGACTCTCACCAAATCGAAATCTCAAAAGAAAAAAACTTATTCAAAGTGAAAATCTTCCTGGGCGAAAAAATTGCAGAGGGGCAACTTAAACAATCCTTTTGGGAGGAATACCTCATCAATACCCAAAGTTCTTGCCGCGGTTGCGTACACAAATTTTATGAGTTTTTAGAAGAGCAGTTAAAGTAATCCGCATAGTAGTCCGCTCACTCCCTGAGCGGTTCTTCTTTTATAAAAAGAAATTTTCTTTTAAAAAACAAGGGCTCTACTGACTAGTAGAGCCCTTGTTTTTATTCATTCATACTTTCGCCCTTACAGGGCTAAGTTCCCCTGTAATTCCCCAACCCAGGGCGACGCTTCGCTCTGCCCTGGGCTATGAT
>JANQLS010000146.1 GCA_028280485.1 Planctomycetota bacterium | reverse complement strand
CGCCACTTCGTGAACAGGCCCTTCGTGTTCAAATCTCCCAACCTCACCCTCCGGACTACCCATCATAAACTTCCCACCAGGAACCTTAACGAAGATGATCCCCGTCTGGCGATGCTTGTATTCAGGGAGGCCCTGGGCGTTCACAGGCAACATCTCAAACTCACTCTGGAACTTGTACCAAGCTATGAGGGGCTGCCAGAAGAGGGCTACTGTGCCTATTGTGACGAGTGATAGTAAACCGGCGCTGAGGAGGATGAGTTTGCGGGGCTTGGGTTTCATCTTGCGGAATGCAGTTGAGCGGTAGGATGGGAATTAATCACTCAGAATATCCTTCAATTTTTCATCTCCTCGTAAATTGAACAATTTGAAATCTGAATTGAGAATGTTAAGTATTTTGAAACGGATATCAGCCTGATTTAAGGCCTCAGGAGTTAAAGAATCAACAAATATAACGACATCTTGAATTGTAATGATATCGGATGCACTATCATCGGGAATATTTATTTCAAATTCCTCTTCTACTGCCATAATAAACTCGACAAGCTCTAACCCCATTAATTAAACCTCAATCTATTTTCTATCGCTGCCCCTCCCAAATCATCCAGCATATTGATTCCCCCTACTCCAGATTCCGGGCCGGGAGGAAGAAGCTGGTAAACATGGGAGCCAGTGTTAATTCCTACACCTGATGACATGAATATCTAATCTTGTCATGTGACTTACTTCAGATAGTCAACGCTTTGGCCTTCTTTGATGTAGCCGTAGATTATGAAGCCATCTTCAGTTCTATTGCCAGGAACCTTAATCGTTGTAGAGCATCCAGAACCGCAAAGCCTTGATCAGGAGATTCAATATGGATTTCGCAACATTCGATTGTCACATACCCTTCTTGGCGAAAGTGATAATGCCATTCTCTACTCCACTCACTTACGTAGCCACTCTCAACATCGTGAGTACGCCACTTTGGAGAATCGACTCCTAACTCATGCATAGCTAAGCGAATCTCTTCCCACTTGGTATTGTTAAGTACAGGAATCAGATTGTGAGAACCCAATTTAAAACTAGCTGTAAATTGTTTAAAGACACTTGAAAGTACCGGCAGGAATTGTGATGCTCGGTATTAATCTTAATACCATTCTACACGTTCCGGTCTCGATGATGAGACTTTTGAGTTCGATTTTGATGCTATGATTCGATGAGGATGCTGGGATTACAATTTATTCTTCGAGGAAAGAACCCATTAGGTACTCTGTATCCAATTCACAATCGTTTATAAATAAAACAGGGAACTGAATAGGACCAGAGTAATCGTCCCTATCAAACCCTTATCAACTAGAGGGCATTTGTGAAGACACCTACAGCAACTCAACGTTTGTGTGAGTTAATCAAAGTAGACTTCTGGAGAATTCAGGGTGATCTCAGCGATCCGAATCTTTTGAATTTAGAGTTGCTGACCCTTCCCACTAGACATGCTCCATTGAAAGTAGTCCATCAACTGTGAGACAATCGAGGTGGTTTCAGCCCAGCGAGATCAGGAGAAAATGGTTTTCGCTGAGTCACTTCGTTAAACGAGACTGCCGAATAAGAACGGCTGTACCTTCCTAGTTCAGTACTCTAATATTCAATCTTGGTTTGATTTGCTTTTAACAATGCCCATGCCATCCATCCTTCAAAACTTAATCTTAGTTTTGCTTACCGTAGCGAGCTTGGTACTCCCTAAAGAATGCTTCAGCCAGTCTTCATCATCGTTGCCCATCTTGGTCGATCGAAAACGACCCAAGCAAGACTGGCTGATCGATCCTGTAAGTTTTCGCGCGGGCGTATATCGAACGGCTTCACCCAATGAGATTGCGATCGATAACGGTTTGATTCGTCGCACATTCCGAATTGCTCCCAATGGAGCTACAGTGGCCTTCGACAATCTCATCACTGGTGTCTCGATGGTCCGCGGAGTCAAACCGGAAGCGCGGCTGACTATCGATGGCAAAGAGATGGCGGTGGGAGGACTAATCGGCCAACCGAATTACGCTTATCTGCTACCCGAATGGCTCGATGAGATGCCGTCGGACGAGTCAGCGATGCAGTTCATCGGTTTTACTGTCGGCAAACCTACTGCACGTTTTAAGTGGAAACGGGTTCGGCATCATGCGAAGGATGCCAACTGGCCGCCCAAAGGGGCTTACTTGCGAATGGATTATCGCATGCCAGTGGTCGAGCCAGTGCTTCCGCTGGATAAAGCCCGGAAGGTTCTTTGGCGTGACGATTTTCGTTCACTCGATGATGCTTGGAAAGTTACCAAGTCACGGCGACATCCCCGAACTAGCTTTGAGAATGAAGGCAAAGCTGGTGAAATCTATACTTTGTCGGCTCATCACTGTTTCGCCGAGCGCCCCGTTCCGGCGGAGACGGAAGCCGTTGAAGCAGTGATTGATCCGGGAACCGACGCTGGCGTTAGCTGGGGACCGGGTTTGGCCCTTGTCTTTAAAGACCGAGTGATTCGTGTATCACTACGATCAGGAGATCGCGGTGAGCACGGACATTTTGAACTGCGTAATAATGGCGCCGAGAAACTCGCAAAGGTTAGATCCTTTCAAGCTCGAGATGGCGGACTGGACGTTTCCAAGCCGTATCGCATCCGCGCCGAACGTCATGGCAATCACCTCGTCTGGTCAGCTTCTCAAGGGGTATCGACTTCGGCAAGCTTGACTCGCTTGTTCGAAATCAAACTTTCTAAAGATAGCACTCTACGAGCAGTTCGCGTGGGGAAAATGGACCGCAGAGCCGCAGCGTCCGACGATCTTCAGCATCCGGGTAAGCTCGGTCGTTGCCGCATCGTCGATGTCAGTGTTTATGGAGCCCAAAAAGCGGCGCCTTCATCCGTTAAATCCCAAACTGATCGCGGTAGCGTCAACGTCAGCGTCCACTACGAACTTTACGATGGGCTGCCAGTGCTTTCCAAATGGATCACTGTAAACAATCGAACCGCCCGGTCGATTACGATTGATCGCATGACGGCTGAGTTGCTGGCCGTCGTTGAGCAATCGAGTTTTGTGGAAACTCGCGACTCTTTTTCGCTACCTCATCCGGATTTGCTCCACGTGGAAACCGACTTCGCGTTTGGTGGAATGACCTACCAAAACGCCAATCGACACGCGGTCCACTGGCGATCCGATCCTCAGTACACATCCCAGGTGAACTACAAACGAGAAACTCCGTGTCTCTTAGAAGTGGAACCCACCTACGGTCCCGCTCAAGCCGTCGCGCCCGGTAAAACGTTTGAGAGCTTCCGCACGTTTGAACTTGTCTATGATTCAACGGACCGCGAACGACGTGGGTTGGCGTTACGGCGAATGTATCGCACAATCGCACCTTGGATTACTGAGAATCCTCTGATGCATCACCTGTTAAACTCCAATCCCCAGCAAGTGAAAAAAGCTATCGACCAGGCTGCCGAAGTCGGCTTCGAGATGATCATCCTCTCGTTTGGAAGTGGCTTCAACATGGACAACGACAACCCGGACTACCTCACGACATGGCGCGACGTAGCCGACTACGCACACGCCAAAGGAATCGAAATCGGATCGTATTCGCTACTGTCTAGCCGTGGCGCCCCGGCGGGAAACATGATCGTTTCACCAGAAGGGCAACGTCCCACTCATGGTCGCTGTCCCGCCTTAACGAGTGAATGGGGTCAGGCCTATTTCAAGCGTCTATATCAGTTCTACGAAAAGACAGGATTCGACTTGTTAGAGCATGACGGATCGTATCCCGGAGACGTCGATGTCACACCCAGACCACCACTTCAAAAAGGGGAACAGGATTCTCGCTGGGCTCAGTGGCGAGTGATCACCGACTATTACAAATGGTGTCGCGAACGCGGTGTTTTCCTCAACGTACCGGACTACTACTTCCTAACAGGATCGAACAAGACGGGTATGGGATATCGTGAAGTCAATTGGTCGCTCCCTCGAGCCATGCAGGTGATCCACACCCGGCAGAACATCTTCGACGGCACTTGGACGAAGACACCCACCATGGGATGGATGTTTGTCCCGTTAGCTCAATATCACGGCGGCGGTGAAGCAGCGACCGTTGAACCGCTGGATCAACATCTTGATCACTACCGGCGGATGCTCGACTCCAATCTGGCTCTAGGGGTTCAGGCTTGTTATCGAGGGCCCCGACTATTTGACACTGATCGCACAAAAACCCTCGTCAAAGAACGTGTGGCTTGGTTCAAAAGGTATCGTGACATTTTGGAGAGTGATCTCATTCACGGTCGACGAGCTGACGGTCGAGACGTTGACTGGATGCTACACGTCAATCCATCACTCAAACGAAAAGGCATGCTGATTGTCTTTAATCCTTTGAAAAAATTGGTAAGGCGAGAACTTTCCGTGAACGTTTATTACACGGGGCTGACCGACATCGCGACGATGACGAATTCGACCGGTGAGAGAAAGACACTTCGACTCAACAGAGACTACACCGCCGACATTCAGGTTGAAGTGCCGGCCGAAGGAATGAGTTGGTATTTGCTTGAGTAAAACCACCGATCCTGTTGTGAGGTTGAATTCTCTTCTATTAGGGAAGATGAGAGAAATAACCAAAGTATCCGATTATGTAATTCACATTCTTACTAGGTCGATGTTATTGCATTTATGACACCGACGCTTACCGGCTTAAGCGTGTAGAAATCATATCGAAAGACAGAAGTGAAATTGACGCAGGTGAGATTCGGGTAAAGTGGATCTTCAATTTTGGCCATCAGTCGTATAGAACAGTGGAAGAGAAAAAGGATCGTAGATTCTACCGCCAGAGGAATTATGGTCGATGCATTCACACTGAATTGAGGACGGATCCTACCATGCCCAATACGATTAAAGGGTTACAACTGCTGTTGTGCTTATCTTTAATTACGATTTCCTTTTCCCAAGCCAATGAAATTTTAAAAGGTTCTTATGATCGATCCGAAGATAAACACAAATTAACGGTTTTTATGACGGAGGGAGGTTGGTGTTGGTTTCAAGACCCGAGAGCCATCATTCACAACAAGAAACTTGTTATAGGCTCTGTTCAAGGAAATCAATCGGGCCACGCTTGGGTCGGTGTCTATGATTTACAATCTAAAAAACAGGTGAGTAAGAGTGTTGTTCACGAAAAATTTGATCGCGATGACCATAATTCACCGGTTTTTTACAGTCGCTCTGATGGCTCCATTTTGACTGTTTATGCTCGTCATGGAAGAGATAAAGCCCATCTTTATCGCATCAGCGAAATAGATAATCCGCTGAAGTGGGGTGAAGAAAAAAAATACATTCATAATTACCCCAACGCAGGTACTGTCACTTACATGAATCTCTACCTGGTGGGGAAAGAAAACAAACTCTACAATTTTTTCCGGGGTATTAATTATAACCCCTCTTACATGACTTCGTTGGATGAAGGATTGACTTGGGGAGAGCCCACTCATTTTATCAAAAGTGATTTGAAAGGACGCCATCGTCCTTACGCTCGATACTGTGGAGATGGGTTAGAAACGATTCATGTAAGCTTTACGGATGGTCATCCGGATCAATATGGAAATAGTATTTACTACGCTGCATTTAGAAACGGAAATTTTTATAAGGCAAATGGTGAAAAAATAAAATCTCTCAGAACACAGGGGCCACTTAGAACAAAAGAAGCAGAGCGAGTTTTCAAGGGTAGTGAGAAATGGGCTCCTCCCGGACGGGCTAGTGCTTCGGGGAGCGCTTGGACCAGCTCCATCGCATTAGATAAAAACAATTATCCCCATATAGCTTACAGTCTCCATATCTCAAATGAGGATCATCGTTACCGTATTGCATCTTGGACTGGAACACAGTGGATCGATCGAGAAGTTGCCTTCGCAGGCCATTGCCTTTACAGCACGCAAACAAGTTATACCGGATTGATCAGTTTAGATCCTAAAGATCCTGAAGTGGCGGTAATTTCTTCGAATGTAGATCCTCAAACCGGAAAAATCAAAACTGGGAACTATGAAATCTATCGTGCTCGAATTGGACTTCACCATAATTCTTCAGCCATTAATTGGAAGCCACTAACTAAGAATTCTCCCGTTAAGAACATTCGCCCTCTGATTCTACGTGAGGGAAATCTTAGAGTCATACTCTGGAACAGGGGAAAGTATACGTCCTACACGAATTATCAGTTAGATACAGTCGGAGTGATTGAGGAGTTGGAGTGATTTCATTAAAAGACGACAATCTTTGGGATCAGGATATGTGTAGGATTGTTGCCATAAAATATCACCATGCTCTACCCCACTCCGTGATCCACACGATCCTTCCTTTCCCCCCTATTTCAGATTCCTGACGG
This sequence comes from Planctomycetota bacterium, assembly GCA_028280485.1. Lineage (GTDB taxonomy): Bacteria > Planctomycetota > UBA8108 > UBA8108 > JACQVS01 > JANQLS01. The sequence goes on along the minus strand of JANQLS010000146.1, from coordinate 23,786 downwards.
GTCGGAAATTAACAATCTTAAACCATGGCCGAGCAGTGCAAGTTTTAAAGATTGTATTGATCCCTAAGTTCAGCTCGATAGTATTCAAAGTCCTCTGGATAAAAAATACCATAAATATCCACCGGAAGAGTTGCTGGTAGAAGGACAGAATCCATAACAATGCAATACGGCAGATCTATTAAAGATTGAAATACACAAAATAAAACCCCAGGCAGAGGTGCTCGATAACATGGGGAAGAATTTGCGTAATACGGAAATTGAGTGATGTGAACCAGCGTACCTCCATAGGACTGAACTGGTACAGGGTAGGTTATATAGATTCTCTTTATGCTTAAGCAGCCAGGTAAGAATTGGAGGGGAATTATGACTGCAAGTAGCTGAAGGTGAATTTTAAGTTTATGATTCATTTAATCAAAATCCAAGAATCTTAATTTTACCTGCAGCTAATCCATTTTCAGGAACGCTCGGATGTGACCTTAGACACTGGGACCTGCCCTTCAAAAATCTTAGCTGACATTTCATGACTTTGATCACCAAATACATAAAGCCCGATCTTAGTAGACTAAATGAATTTCTTTAATTACTCCCTTAAAAAGACCTCACCATCCACTAATTCATATATTTTCCATTCTGCATTAGTGTTTATATGTGTCAAATCGACTGATGAATGATACCAAATCCAGAGCAATCCCCTATCAGGCCAGTTCAATTCTTTATACCAAGTTGGAACGATGTTTTTTTCAACGTTGTATATCTCTACGTTACTTGGTAGACAATTTTTAGCACTATCTAGGCCACCACATAAGCTTACATATAGCAGAATCTCTTTTAGGTTCTCATCCCATTGTTCAAATTTTTCATTCACAATAGATGGATCAAAAAATTTGGTGTCTAAATCATTTTCTATTTCACAATAAATCATCTCATCTTCAAATACGGCCGAATAGTATATTCGATCCTCAATCATCAATATGGCACTTGCACGCATCTCATTAAAATTCCAACGAGCTTCCTCCTGGGGAGATATTGGAAGAATATTTGACAGCCTCTCCATTCGAACGAAGCCAAAAAACGTTTCAATTTTTTTACAAACGAACTCACTCCCATTTTTGCTTTTTAAAAATCTTTTAAATGCTTCTCTTTTCAAAGCAAAATAATTTTTCAACTTTAGATAAACTTCGGAATTTGGTTTTTCTGCTTCTTTCTCAATGACTTTCACAAACTTCTGAATTTTAAACTCTTTGTTAGCCGAGACGGTTATTAATATAACGATCAATGCCAGGCTCGAAACAAGAACTGTCGTTAATATGATTTTCTTTTTAGATGCCATAGACAACCGGCCTTAAAATTATGAATCAGGATCTTTTAGATGATCGACTACTCTATTTAGACCTAAAACTCATTTTTTATTTGGCTACTTCTCTTCCTTAATCCAGATTTCGGATCGGACGGAAAGCTGTACCAATGTTCTTGGAAGAGCAATTTAGGTCTCTCAGAATTCTCTATATCCAACCTCGGGAAAATATTTGCGAACAATATCTTTGAGTGCCTTATCGTTTGACTTGAGAAAGACCAAGTGCATCAAAAAGTTGATCCTAAGGGGGTTTAATTTGGCCAATGTTTGCCCATTCCAAAAATCTTCGACTTCGTATCGCCCCATCGATTGAGCAAAGAGCAAAACTAATTGTTTCTTTGCGTCGATTGTATAATTCGAATCTAAGAGAATCTTCTGAGGGTCATACTCGTTCCACCGTGTTCGAAGACCGCGAAGCAACATATCCTCCAAAAAGAACATTTCACCCGCCCATACAAAAGAATCTCGTTCGTGAAGATAGGCCACGAAGATTTGCGGAAAGATTGAGGAAAAGCGGATCTCCTGCTTTTCCCTATCAAAGCCGAAGTCATAATGGTCTTTAAGATGTTGAAGACCAGCCGCCATAAGAGCCTTGTGACGAAGTACAGCGCGGTAGAGATCAATCAGCTGGGAGTTGTATTTTGACCAAGAGCTATCAGCTTCAAGAGCGGCGGAGGCGGCCTCGTTTGCCAGTTCTCCCTTCTCAATTTCCTTCGTTAACTCTTTAAGGGCTACGTTTGAGTCGCCCACAACCAACTCGATCTGAAGGGCTACGATTCGCTTGTAGAGGTTTTTACCCGTGAGAGCTGATTTGAGGAGGGAGAGGATTTTTCTTTGTTCTTCTTTCGGCAGAGCTGAATGATTGCGTTTGAATTCTTCGAGCGTTTGGGAGGAGAGAAGCTGTGGGCTCCTCAGAACAGTCGAAAGAATATTGGCAGGACCGAGAAGAGCGACAAGTACCCGAACGACACCGTTGTAAGATCTCACATCTCGCGGGGATCCGAAAGAGCTCTGAGAGCTGTGACGCTTTAGGGCGGCGAGCAATAGAGGCACTGCCGTCTTGCCGGTGACCACCAATTCCTTGATAGCATTCTCTCGGTTTTCTTTGTCTCCGGCGATTCGAAGAATTCTGTCACGTATTAGAAGGTCGTTACCCGATTTGCTCTCGGTGTCGATCGATTGAATCCGTGTATTGAAGACGTGCTGGCGGCTCCATAGTTCACTGTATTCTTTTACGAACTCCAGCCTCCTTGGATGCTTTTTGAAGCGCTCGTAATCCTCCTTCTGCCTAAAAACAATTCGCACCTCGACATGAAAAATCGCTTTCTCATCATGCCTCGTTTCCGCTGCAATGCCCGTGGAGAAAAGGGTGATTCCTTCGTGACCCGAGAGGTACTGTTGACAGGCAGTGATGAAGACTTTACGACTTGCTTTTGAATCCTTGATGAGCGTGTAAAAAGCGGTGTGAGAGAACTGTACATCCTCGCCTATCGCTTGAGAGGAAGGGAGAAAAATATTGGCGACAACTATTGTTGTTGTGAAACTCAACATCCTCAAAAAACTTTTCTTGCCGATTAGCACTGGACCTTGACCTTTCTCGATTCACTGTGGTCATTGCTCTAGATTAAGGACCTTTTGAATGGAAGATCGCCATTCTACACGATGCGGTAACCTCAACCGAAGTAGTTTACGTTACCTGATTGAAGCTACGACGCTTCTCCCAAGCCGATCTAAACCCTTAGTAGGTAGTGGTTATTGAGGGTTATTCTGTCATACTGGTAGACTGCGGCCGTACTTAGATTTCGATTTCTACCGTCCGATCTTTTGGAGAGACCATGAATCTACTCTGCAACATTGCTATCGTCTCCTTCTTATTACTTCCTTCCTTAGCGCGAGCGGAGCAACCGAACATTCTTTTCGCGATCTCCGATGATCAGTCGTGGATGCACTGCGGTGCCTATGGAGATCATTCCACGCAAACGCCAGCATTCGACCGTGTTGCGCGCGAGGGAATTCTTTTCAAACATGCATTCGCGGCAGCACCGTCCTGCATGCCATCGCGCAGTGCGATTCTTACGGGGCGGAATATCTGGGAGCTTGAGGAAGCTGGAAATCTCATCGGAGAGTTGCGTTCAAAGTTTGCGGTGTTCACTCATGGCCTGAAAGACAAAGGATACGTGCTTGCGGCCACTGGCAAGACTTGGGGGCCCGGTTCATTGATCGGCTACAAGAAAGCAAACGGAGAACCAGACCTCGGCCGAAAGTACATCTCAACAAGCACGGAAGTCCTGACCGGAAAGGCCTACGAGAAAAGAAAGATCCAGCCGCGTAAGCGAGGAATGAGTCCGGTCGACTATGCTAGCAACTTCGAGGATTTTCTTCGCGAGCGCGATCCATCGAAGCCATTCTTCTTTTGGTTAGGCACGCACGAGCCCCATCAGAACTACGAGGTGGGTGCTTGGAAGCGTGCGGGGAAGAAACTTGAAAATGCGGTAGTTCCCGGCTGTTTTCCTGAACACCCAATTATCCAAGGAGAGTTCCTGGATTATAGCTTGGAGGTGGAGCACTTTGATCAACACCTTAGTAAGGCCATCGCAGCGCTCGATAAAGCGGGCTTGCTCGAAAACACGATCGTGGTGGTGACGAGCGATCATGGCAATCCCATGCCGAGGTCGAAGTGCAACCTATACGACACCGGAACGCGAGTCCCCTTGGCGATGCGTTGGCCAGGAAAGATTGCTGCCGGTCGTGTCGTCGATGACTTCGTGAACCTCTCGGACTTAGCCCCCACTTTCCTTGAGATTGCAAAGGCTAATGTGCCGGAGGCGATGTCGGCACGCAGCCTCTTGCCCGTACTGCTGTCGACAGCCAATGGACAGGTGGACCCCAGCCGCTCTTTTGTCGTTACCGCTTTCGAGCGCCACGTGATGACCCGTCGCGGAGGTGTGGGGTATCCGATGCGGAGTATTCGCACGAATAAGTTTTCTTATATTCGCAACTACGAACCGGATCGATGGCCCGCGGGAGACCCAGACTACTATTCGTCGAACCGAAATTTCTTCGGTGACGTCGACGCCGGAGCAACTAAGTCTTTCCTGCTGAGCAAATCTATGGATCCAGCTATCCATCCCTACTACTTACTCTCGTTCGGAAGGCGACCGGCCGAGGAACTCTACGACATGGAAGCCGATCCGCATCAGCTTAAGAACCTCGTCGACGTTCCCAAGTTTAGCGAGACCAAGAAAGAACTCGCCGAGAAGATGAACCATTATCTGAAAAGAACGGGCGACCCGAGGCAGCGTGGGGAGGCGCCATGGGACAGCTATCGATTTATTGATGGTGCGATCTATCGTCATCCGGATTGGAAAGTCCGTGGGACGGCGAGAGACGCGAAGCCTCCGAAGGAGAATTAAGAAAATCAAAACCTCAATCTAATTGAAATAAGAGTATGAAGTCGGACACCCTGTTCTTTTTCAGAGCCAGAATTCGTAAGGGGAATTTTATCAATATTAAAAGTACGATATTCTTTTGCATGGATATATAAGTTTATTTAACTTAACTCAACCCCATACGCAGTCCTTCTTTACTTTAAATCAAGCTTGCTTTAATAAAGTATGGCTTCGAATAATTCAGTAATACTTTGAGCGCTCAAAACTTTAATTTCCTCTTCTTCAATACCGTAGGTTTCAGAATAATAATCATGATATTCATCCCAATCCAGTTTTACTAACTCTTTTAATGCTTCCAAAGAAAGCGTCTCTACGTGGTTGACATTCCATTGTATTTTATAATTTGACTTAATTAAAATATTAAAAAATTTGTCCTTAAAACTTAACTCTTGAGCTATTTTAGGATTTGTTAATTCATATTTTTCACCGGTGATATCCACCAAAAAATTCACCTTAATTTTTTTCCATTCCTTTACCTCCCATGTTGTTGCAAATGTAAAAAATTCTTCCGATTCAAATGAAGCCATTGGGCAACCTGAGGAAAACCAAAGAGAAGGCCAATTAATTCTCTTAAACTCATTCATTTTAGTAAATTCGATTTCAATATCCCCAACCTGATATGGTGAGGGAGAACCAATGCGTCCGGTTATGTAATTCACATACTTATCAGGTAGACGCTATTTAACCAACACCAGTCGAAACGACCAGCCGTAACTGACAACGAATACTGGGGCGATTCCTAAATTGACCGTACTTTTTGTCCCAGGCACCAGACTCGAGGTCTTTCTCAAGAGCTTCGACAAATGCTTCTTCCACTCCGTCTGGCAAGAACTTCCACGCTGATTGAGAGTTGCGTACTTCTTCTCGCAGGAACTCTTCGGGTCTCCCGTATAGGGCAACTTGGAACTTGTCGCTACAATTCAGCGGTACGTCTATAGAGATGTCGGAGCATTCTCCCCCAACCGCTTGTTTGATGAGATGTATCTCAGGGTATCGAGCTTTTTCCACCTCAACCATCTCAGGAAGATAGTCTTTGAGCCAAAATTCGGTAGTTCCGTTGGGGTCGAAGGTCATGATGATAACGGGTCCACGCGTCACTCGACGAACTTCCCGGAGTCCTTTGGAGAGGTCCGGCCAATGGTGAATCGTAAGCACGGCCATCGCCGCATCAAACGATTCGTCGTCAAAGGGGAGTTGGTCTGCAGTACCGACTAAAGCCGGTGGGAGCGATGATGGACGCTGTCGACGCATTGTTGCTGAAGGTTCGACGGCGACAACGTAGCGATTCAACGGTTCGTAGGACCCAGCTCCAGCTCCAACGTTAAGAATGGTTCGCGCGTCTCCAAGGACAGACTCCATTTCCTTCATGATGGTTGGGTCGCCCTGACGGTGCCCCCCGTAGTGCCCGCCGTACTTGTCGTAGTCCGAAATCGAATCGCGCATTCCTCAAAACATCCTTTTCCTTCTGAGCTAAGCGGTACTGTTTCCTCGCCGTGTCATAAATAACTATTCGACCAAGATCCACCTCTGACAACTCTGCGATCATCCTGACCTGCTCCTTATTTAGGACCAGCGGGCATGTTTGTCAGGAGATAGCGCATCATATACTTCCTTAAATGCAGAGTTGTACCTTTGCCACGTCTGAGGCCGTGGTCACGATTAGGATAGGCAAAGTAGTCAAATTTTTTGTCCAAAGCAATCAGCCGATCCACCAAACCCTCGACGATTTGAACATGTGTATTCGTTTCGCCCGTGCCCGTGATGATCAGCAGGTTGCCTTTGAGGCCTTCGGCATAGTTGATGGGCGCGGACTTTCGATACCCTTCTGGATTTTCTTTCCGAGTCCGCATGAATATTTCCTGGAACCACGAATTGTATAAATGGGGTTGTGGCTTAGGCACCACAGCAATGCCCAGGCTATACACATCTGGTTTGCGAAAGAGTGCGTTGAGCGTGTTGGATCCACCACCACTCCAACCCCAGATACCCACACGTGACAGATCAACATAGGGCCGAGTGCGACCTAATTCCATAACACCAGCCGCCTGATCATCAGTCGAGAGAACACCTAATGTTGGGAATTCCGCCTTACGCCACCGGGTTCCTTTCGGTGCCGGTGTTCCGCGGGTGTCCATGCAAACTACAAGATATCCCATTTCTGCAACTGCGCGATGGAAATAGCTTTGCTCGCCGCGCCACTTGTTCACGACTTCCTGCATGTAAGGTTCACTATAGGTATAGATAAACATTGGATACTTTTTGGATGGATCAAAGTCGCGTGGCTTGATCATATAACCGTCCATGACCACACCATCTCCAATGTCGACTTTAAAAAATTCAGTGGGTTGAGCCATCCATGATTTTAATCTGCCGTGTAGCGCTTTATTGTCTTCGAGTACACGCACAACCTCATGGCTCGGAATTTTCACAAGTTCCGTCACGGGTGGTCTATCAAATTTTGAATAGGTGTGGAAGGCCCACTTGAGGTCGGGAGAAAAGTTGTAGTCGTGCGTGCCAGGTTGGTCGGCCGGCGTAACGCGTTCAGTCTTACCGGTGCCGTCAAGTTTCGAACGATAGAGATAAAGCTCGGTCCCGTTTTCGGGCGAGGCGTAATAGTAATACCAACCACCCGCTTCATCCAAAACAGCAAAATCCATGACGTCGACTTTTTCCGGAGTCAAGGCTCCCTGTTCCTTCCCATCGCGTCCATAAACATACGACCGCCTCCAACCGTCTCGATCGCTCATGACGATGAATGCACTATTGTTGCGAATCCACACGGGCCCGGCATCCGTCTCATAAGCGCCCGCGACCCATGCCGGATCGGATTCTTCAAAAATAGATTTGATCGAAGCGGTACGGATATCGGCGAGGAGGAATTCACGTTTATCTCGACCACGGCTTAATTTTTCAATAAATATATCATGGGAGTTGCCCGCCCAACTAAGCTCTCCCAAATAACATCCTTCTTTAGGTTGCGGGATGGTTAGCCAGCGGATGGCCTTGCCCTCGGAATCAACGACCCCGACCCGTGCTCGATTGATCGGCTCGCCGACCCGGGAATAGCGACTCTTCTTGACCTTAGGATAAGTAGGATCGGTGGGTTCAAGCGTGGTTCTAAAGGGAATCGCTGATCTGTCGTTCTCCATGAATGCGATCCACTTGCTATCGGGGCTCCACACTGCGCTCCTGTTCGAAATCGCATCGCCATCTGCGTTCTGAGTGAGTTCCGTTTTACGCCCTCCCCTCACCGGACGCACCTGCAGGTTTCCTCCATCGAAACTTAACGCAAGAAGGCCATCGGGGGATAAATAATTACGACCGTACCTGCGGCGTCGATCCCTCTCACTTCTATCTCCTTGTCTTAAGACCGTACGTTTGCCGGTAGCAACTTCATACTCTACCTGCACCCGTCGGTTCGATCTAGGTACCGACTCAGTTACCGTGTATCCAGAACTGTCGGGAAGCCAAGTTCCGCGAAAGGATCTGGCTCTATCTCCCCCGATAAAATCACGAGTCACATAAATCGATTCCATGAGCCCGTAGGCTTTTTCAAGCAACAGTTCTTTGGAATCCTGCCCAAAGGCGTTAGGCGAAGAAATACCATTGTAAATAAAGATAGATATAAAAAGGGTAATAACTAAGGCCACTTTCATTGTCTGTTTCCTCTGCGCGTTAATTTGTTCATTCGTGGATAAGCTAAACTGTGATGCTTCCGTCAGCGACTGTTTTTGTATAGCAGCTCTAACTGTGCTCTACCAACATTTTAGTTGAGTGATAGCCCGCTGAACTCGAATAAATGATGATAACAAAACAACAGTCGTAGTGAAAAGATCCGGAAAAGATAGTTTATAGTTCATCTACTCCGCAGCTTAAAATCCCCTACCTTGTAAGGCATTTGAATCAGATTTAGGTTAATAAAAATATTACTCACAAACGGTCGACGTTTTTTCGCAAGGCATAGCCTCCCCTTGAGGTAAAGAGTCAATACCACAGAATGGATAGGGAGAGGGAGGGGCTTCCGTTCCCGAAAATTGATGTTTGAGATTATAAATCGGATCGGAAAGATCGATATTCGTATCGGCGTTCGTATCTAAGGCGGCCAAGCAAGATGGGATAATAGAGCCAGTAAATTGATAAGTTAGATTGAAAAGGGGATCTGAAATGTCGATAAAGCCGTCATCGTTACAGTCTCCCCGTACAAATTCTGGGAAGGTCCTTTCTGGCAGTTTCACAACTAATAATTCATTCAAGCTACAACGGCAGGCGTCGATAAAATTGGGTGAAGGTGGAATCGCTGAATCCTTTCCTTCCGCGATAGTGTATTCCACGATAAAGCCCGAGCCACCCACAGTCGGCTCTAGATCTATATGCAAAAAATCATCACCTTGAAGATTTAAGAGAGCTGCTCCTCTTTCGATCGACAAGATCTCACGTTTTTTTGCATCTTTTGCGATGTTACCAAAAAGCTGGAATGTTTGACCGTCTAGGTCGGTAATATTATTTTCGATTAAATGATCTGGACTTGCTCCCAATCTGTTGCTGGCAAAAGTGTACACGCCATCCTCGAAGAGAACCCCAAGACTAAATCCTTTCACCGGCCAAGGATTTAACATTCGAATAGAGAATTCAGTGCCGTGGATTCGAGGATCAAATACTGGATCATCGCCAAAGGAAACAGCATACTCAAAATCGAAAAAACAGTGACAATGGAACCCATTGAGAACTCCTTCGGTCAATGTTTTAGGTTTTAGTGTGCGATTGTCGATGTTGAAATTTATCGACACGGGAGGAGAACCTTCTGTTGGAATTAAGTTTTCGGTGAATTCAAGCTTGGTTTGCCCAAAGAAATTTGGGCTCACCGAGTACCGAGCTTCAACCAGAGGAATATCTTTCCCAGGTTCTAAGAATTCCCCCGGAGCAGGAAGAAACGCAGCAATATAGGCACAAACGAAACCCGGTGCAGGGTCCCCCACGGCGGGTTTTATAGAGCTAATGAATTCTGTAGGCAGATCTAATCCTTCGATACTTACAGACTCAAGTTCCAGAACAGATTTGTCATGTCGCACCCCCATAGCCCATGCATTAGTAACCTCGACTATATCAGCTACCACTCTTACTCGAATCGATTCGCCAATCCTTGTAAATCCTTCGGATGACCAGTGACCGCCATTATCAAAAACCAATTTAAGAGTGTTGTCTGTACAATGCTCCCCCTCACAGAAAATACGTTCTTGAGATTTTAAAATCGTAGTTTTAGAAGCCAGAAACAGAATGATAATGATCCAAAAGAATTTCATAACAATTGCCTTCCTGCCGTAAAAGATCATCTTAAAAATGAATCATTTAATTATTTATGGTGCCATGTCTCTATTCGAAAAATCAATTCGATTTAAATCTCTTTAATTCTCCAGCCACTGGATGAACTCTATAACATTTTGATCCGGGTCACTTATATAGAGCCACTTTACCTTACCAGCTACTTCGAGAGGACCCTTGACGATCGGTAGATTCTTCTCCTGAACCATCGCGAGCGTTGTGTTCATGTCGTCGGTAGAGAGCGCGAGGTGTGGACAGTAGGGAGACACCGGTGCTTTCGGTTTGAAAGTGGAGCTGTCGAGTTTTTTTAATAGCTCCAGGTTGCCCCCATCGAGCTCGAGGAACGCGACTTCCTCCTGGTGCTCCGCGATCGACTCCCGGAAGAGGAGCTTCAACCCGAGACTTTCGGTGTAGAAGCGAATGGCGCGATCCATGTCGGATACTTGAAATGCAAAGTGATCGGCTCGTAGCATCGTCTGTCCTCTGGAGACAATTGGTAACCTTTAATGAAACAAATATAAAACAAAGCTAACCTTCGCTTAGGAAGTCTGGCCCGCAGGAGGATTCTCTAACAAGATCTTCATTGCTATGTCGAGTTTACCAGCTTCCATTTCCTCACCTTGTTTAGCTTTAATGATCTACAATCCAAATCGGAGGATCAATTAGCCGGGCCGCCTTGTCGTACGTCAAAAGGAACGAACGATCGGTTCACATAATGCGGAAACATCCAGAGATCCTTTTCCCACTCCTTGACCTGGGCTGGTTTAAGATTATGAGCTTTAATATTGGTGAGATAAAAGCGATCCTTTGGGTAATTCTTGGCGAAAAACTTCTTAAGGGTAGGAATTTTTTGAGCGAGGGGTTTTAGGTAGGGATCCTTAGCTGGTTCTGCCCAAGACTTGCCGGCATTGGGTTTACACTTCGGACTATCCCAGTCGCGGAAATACAGATGGAATCCCCGTTTTGTATAACCGTACTTGTTGATCTTTTCATTCAGCCATGCATCGTAAAACACATAAAGGTTCACGTGAAAGGGTTCGGTCTGTAAGCCGGTCATTTTCATTGGAAAAAAGATGCCGTCCCGCCCTCCGGTCTCAAAGGTGAATCTGAGCGGATGGAGGTTGACGCTCTGTTTTTTCTTCAAGCCAGTTTCCTTTACCTTAATACAGGTAAACACAAAACCTTTATTTCTATAATAGTCAATTACTGCCTCACCCTTAGGAAGGCTTTGATATCCTTCTTTGTCAAGCCACACGTTCAGACTGCCCGCAACTTTTTCACGCACGACGGCCACGTCATAATTGCCGACCACCTCTCTGGAGATGACCTTAACCCCTTTTGGCTTTTGATCATTTTTTGTAGCTTCGGCCCCTTCGAGAGATTTTTTCTTGGATCCCCGGGATCGGTATTTTCTGGCCTGAACATAGTCAAAAACTTCCTTGAATAGTTTCGCATCTGCTTTGGCAGTCTTGGGCGGATTAGGTAGCGGAATCACCCATGCGAAATCATCGACATTTCCTTCCACCTGGATTTTCAAAATCAGATCCTGTACAGCGCTTTTTTCCTGAGTTCCTGATTTGAATACGATGATCGCTTCTTGCGATTTTTCCTCCAGGGAGCCTTTGTAGTTTCGGGGCGGAAAGACCTTTCCGTCACCCAGCACGAAACCCGATGCATTCATGTAGAAAAGAATTAAGAGGCTTAGCTTTATTTTTTTCATCGTATATTCTCTATCCTGTTTTATTTTCTAATAAATTAAAGTGCCCTTTAATCGTACCTAGTAAATTGAGACATTAGCAAGGGTGCGAAACACTAGTCATATAATCACTAATCAGTCGCCCTTTCAGTTTGTTGGGTCAGCTCTAACGCTTTTTCAATTAGCCTGTCCGCCTGTTCAAATTTCTTTTGGTGGATCAGCTGCCCGATTTGTTGCATGATCTTCTGCAGTTGTTTCATTTTTCTCTGCATGTTTTTAGCCCCTTGTTGCACGCGTTGAATACGGGCTGAGAGTTTGGGCGGTATTCCTTGCTGATTATGGCCGCTTCGTTGAACGGGCTTGGGTCGTTGCCCAGGGTTCTTTAATTGTTGCTTTGCGGTGGCGTAACGTTTTCGCATAAAGGTCTTCATCGAATCGACAATGCCATCGTAGTTCTTGTCGCTTGGAACAGTGGCTCGCCGATGCGGAAATGGATCTGTCTGTAGATCGGTCTTTATCAGCTCGTATTTCTTGTCGAGGCGATTGCAAAGGCGATCCGATTCGAAATATTTCTCGAGGACTTTGGTAGCGATGGTTCGATAGCGTGCAAGTAATGTGGGTTCAGCAATAATGCGGTCCAAGAGTGGATTTTTCCGTCCGGCGGGAACGGGCCACGCTGCGTTCCAATCTTCAAGTACATAGACACGACCGAATGCAGTTTCACTGAAGCCAACATCAAGGTCCCAGGGCAGGTAATGCCAGCGATTCTGATTCGTATCGTGAAAGAAATAATAGTTGTGTGGCGCCCAACCCGTCAGTTGATCGAACGCACCTGACAGTAGCATCACCGAAGTGATGCGAAGAAAGGCGTCCACGTCCATGTTGGAATTTAGCATTGAAACGAAATCAGCCTGGGGAGTTTCGTTGATTCGCCTAATAAATCCTACTAGCTGTTGTCTGCTTTTCGCTTTTTTGTTTTTCGCCTCAAAAGCTTTTTCATAACGGTTGGGATCCTCACCAATAAAGCGCAAGTCACCACCGGGCCCCCCCAAGTCATTTTTCCAAAGTCCACCCGTCGATTCTGGAAAATGTTGTTTCAAAAATGATTCATCGATACGTTCTACGTTGACGTAGACCCCTTGGTATTGATCATTCATGTAGACTTTTGCATAGTTACAACGATGCGTCTTAATACCTTCCGCTCGCAAGATTTCCGTGATAATGGGTTCGCTGAATAGGCTGCCGAATTGCACTCCGTTATCGAATGAAACACGGCGAAGGCCGATGAACCTTTGTTTATCGTCGTATTTGTTGAACCGAACCAAATAACTTCGTTTGTGCTTTTGCCTTGGATGCGAGGAACTGTTGCCCTTGAAGCGAACGGCGACCTTTTTCAGCGATATATCATTCCAGCGAAAGGACGCGGGCACATAGACGCACTCGGGTAAGGCTTCCATCATGCGGCGCTGATCTGCCTGAGAGATGTGTAGATAAACCGACTGTACAGTTTCGGGTTGGTAAAATTTACGTTGCGACTGACTAGGATCGCCCTGCACTTCCTGTGGAAATCCCTTTAGGGCATGGACCTCGATACTTGCGAGAATACAAACTAATGTGAGAAAGCGAGTGAACTTCATCGAGGCTCCAACAGAACGATAAAAGTGGAGAAAAAGCTAAAAGCCCCCAAAAACTCCTCTACCAGTTAGGTTAAGGGGGAACCCAGGTCAAGGCGACATGCTTCACCGTGTTCAGCTACTACTTTTTGTAATCCGCACCGGTCAGGCTCTCGAGTACAGACTTCTGCCAAGTACGGAGCGCTGATCGCATCTTTTTCGTGATGGTTTTTTCCTTCTCAGCGAGATTCGCTTTCTCCGCGGGATCGGCGCGAATGTCGAAGAGCTCGACTTTCAATTCGCCGGCCCTCGCATCGTGAATCACGAGCTTGAAGCGATCGGAGTGCATCACGCGCGGGCCACGGTAATCCGACTCGACGATGTTCGGATGGTGGTAGTTCCGAAAGTTTCGTGTCCGAATATTGCCAGAATATTTCACCAAGGGTGTTGTGCCCTTCTGCAGTTCTGGGTCGATCCACGGCTTGGCGTTCTTCTTCTGTCGACCGCCGAAACTCCAAAAAAAGATTGGAGCGACCCGTTCCTTCAGTTGGCCGTTTAACAGTGGAACCAGGTTGATTCCATCGAGCGGGCGGTCTTCAGGGACCGGCACTCCTGCCAGCGCACAGATGGTAGGAAGGATGTCGCTGGTGACGACGTTGACATCGGAAGTCCTCGGAGTGGTGATGCGTGCTGGCCACTCGATCACGCTAGGCACGCGCGTACCACCTTCGTACATCTGTCCCTTTCGACCGCGTAATGGCGAGGCGAGAACGCCACTGGGTGGAGTGCCATTGTCTCCGCAGTAATGAACGAGTGTGTTGTTGCGAAGACCCTTACGACGCAGGAAATCACGCAGTGTTCCGATGGATCGATCCATGGCCGTAATTTCGGCGTAGCGTTCGCGTAGCACATCTCCAAGGGGACGCTTCACTCTTCGACCCGTCTCGTTGGAGGTCAGACTCACGGGTTTTCGACTGGCGTATCTATCAGGGAGATCATCGTAGAGAGCGAGATCCTCAGGCAAGCCACTGTAAGGCTCGTGAGGCGAACCGAACCAAACGACCGCGAAGAAAGGCTTCTTTTGGTTCTGCGCCTTTTCGATAAAGCGCATGGTTTCCTCGATGACGACCGCTGAGCTTTCACCCTTGTGAATCACTGGAGGCCCGCCGTTAGTCGAGAGTGGCGGATTCAGTTCGAAGAAGTTGTCATGCGAAATCCACTCGTCGAATCCCATGGCGCCAGGATTTGTCGGTGAACCGGCTTTCACGGTACCAACGTGCCACTTCCCGAAATGTCCGCGAAGATAGCCAGCCTTACCGATGAGTTGCCCGATTGTACGTTCCTCTGGACGCAACGAATAGCCGGGAGCAAATGTACCGTAACGATTCGGGTGACGCCCGGTGAGAACGCTTCCTCGCGTTGGAGAACAGGAGGGATGAGCAGCATAAAAGCGATCGAGCCGCAGACCTGTTGAGGCCATTTCATCGAGAACCGGAGTCTTCACATGAGGGTGCCCGTTGTAGCCCGTCTCTTCCCAACCGTGATCGTCGCCCATGAGAAGAATGATGTTAGGGCTCGAAGGTCGATCGCTTTCAGTAGAAGACTTTCGATGTTGCTCGATGTTTTGAGGGGGCACGTTCTGCCGCGGTAGTGAGTCTGCGCTGAATCCTGCGGCATTCATGGAGATCACGATTAAGGCTACAAGTCGTAGTTTCATGGTTTGTTATCTAAAATTCCCTTACCAAATTTCTCTTACCAGGTACAAAAATTCCCCTACCTGGTAAATTGAGAGAGAAACAATGTGTCCGAAACTAAGATTTTCATCTTAGCAATATTAAACCTAATTATCTTATCAATCACGCTTATAGCAGTACTACTAAATAGAGTTAAGCTCAGATGATTTCTTTAAGAATTTATTCTGTCACTTCCCTAGCTTATAGTTCCTACCGTAGCCCTTCCCAATCCATTCACCTTAATTCTATTAAGCCTTTAACAAGGTATAGAATGGGGTTGTCTCTTCTGAATTCAATAGTTTGGCAATTCGGTGATTTGCTCGACCAGGTAGGGATTATTCAGGGCCGTACTGTGCTTTTACCAGTTTTGTAAGACCGTTCTGGTTCTTGGTGACGATAAAGAGGCGATCGTATTGGGTATAGGGAATAGTGGGAGGAGGGGAAATTCCGAACGTCTCAATGATCTGGGGAACAGTATTTGAGTGACCTACTACGACCACGGTTTTGCCACTGTAATTGGCAAAAATGTTACTTGTAAGGTTTTCAGCATATTGTTTTATGTCAGTTCCAACCGAGACAATTGTTGGCGTCAGGTCCAGGTGGTTGGCCAAAGGTTCAGCGGTCTGTTGAGTTCTCAGATACTGCGTCGTGTAGATCGCAGAAACCTCTGCCTGGTCAGCAACATCGACTAGTGCCTGAGCTCGAAGCTTCCCCGCAGGATTCAACGAGGGATTCGATCCAGGCCCCTTTTCTGCATGACGCACGAGTAAAATCGTCGTCACTGAGCTACATCCCTGAACCAGTATCAAAAGACATAATAACTGAAAAGGTAGGCACCAGTTGATACGTGTGTTATTGATCTTCATTTTGGCTTTCTATTAGCTATTTCAAAATTATTCGTACTTGGTACGGTGAGGGAAGAATGAATAGTCTGATTTTGTACCTTATATTTTTACCCGGTTAGGTTTATTCAGCTAGGATTTATTCTGAATTTAAAAAATCGTAGATTATCTCAAAGAAAGACTTATTTTATTGTTACCAAAAAAGGGTTAATAAAGCACGCTTAACTATAAGTAATAGAAGAGAGAAACCTAAAATGAATAAGGTCTTTGTCATCAATGCTCATGAAGAATATGAGTTTTCAAAAGGGCAACTCAATCAAGCTCTTACCGAGATTGCGCTCGAACACCTTGCCTCTGCTGGCTATGAAACCCAACTGACAACGATGAAAGACGATTGGCAGGTTGATACGGAAATTGAGAAGCACCAGTGGGCAGACACAGTTCTGCTTCAAACGCCAGTCAACTGGATGGGTGTTCCTTGGAGCTTCAAGAAGTATATGGATTACATTTATTCCTTTGGCATGGATGGCCGTCTCTGCGATGGAGACGGTCGAACAAGAAAAGACGCAAGCAAACAATACGGGACGGGAGGAACCTTAACCGGCAAGCGATACATGATCTCGCTCACCTTGAATGCTCCTTCAGAATCTTTTAATGACCCACAACAGATATTTTTTGAGGGAAAATCACCGGATGACTTATTCTGGCCTATGCACCTCAATTTCAAGTTCTTTGGAATGGAGCCTTTGGAGACCTTTTCTTGCCACGATGTGATGAAGAATCCGCAGATCGAAACAGACTTCGAAAGTTACCGCGAACACTTAGCGAAAAACTTCCCAAGTAAATCTTAGAATTCACGTATATTCCCCTACCTGGTACGGCTGAGGAACGAATAAGAGTGCGAATCTGTACCTTATATCTTTACCAGGTAGGGGTTATTTAATGGAAACTAAAATGAAACCACTTCGTTCAATGTACTTATTAGTTCTATTGATCATCATGATCCAGACATCCTGTGATTCAAAAACGGAACCTCCCCTACAACCGACCAGAGATACAAAAGCTGAACACGCTAAAATTATAAAAGAAATTATTCAACTCGATGACCTCAGGAATCAGGCTTCTGATAACGGCGATATTGAAACAGCACTATCTTACATCAGCAGGAAACCGGGATTTACCTATCACCTCGGTGAACAATCATTCAATGGATATGCTGAGTTCGAAAAGTTATTAAGGGGATCCTACAGTAGGAGAGCGAGTATGGTCACCAAAGTATTAAAACGTGATATAAAAGTTCAATCCAACCATCAGGCCATCTGCTACAACCAAGTTCAACACGATTTGATTTTAAAAAATGGAAGAAAACTCAGTGCGATCGTCAACTACGAATCCCATTGGGAGAAAGAAAATAAAATCTGGAAGGTTATTAAGGGAATAGAATCTATCGAAAGCGCAAAGTAGTGAACCCAGCAAGGTGCTTAGATATATAAGGAAAACCAATGGTATCGCTCACCGACAGCACCAACGCAAGCGCCAATCTGAACTTGAGTGAGCTAGAATTCTATAACCAAGACGCGGGTAAAACTCAGCGCTATGGGCTTCCCAAGTAGCAAGACGCAATCATGATCCCCGAAGCTGCAAATCAACTGTTCGAAGAATTCTGTCGCCTCCCGGAACTGAGCTGGACGCATTCCAATACAGGCTGCGAATCGAGAGCCGATCTCATGGCCGAGATTGCAGATGGCCGTGGTTTAAAACCCCAGAAAATTTGGATACAGGGACCACCTGGACCCACGGGTTATTTTGGTATTTACCTGAACAATTCTAAGACCGAATCTGCGTTGTGCAAATATCACGTGGCTCCCATCATCGTATTTGATGGCTTAGGGTACGTCTTTGATCCAGGATTCTTCAAAGGGCCCGTTACGCAAAAACAGTGGGTAGAACGCATCGCGAATTATTCTGTAGAAAAGGGCCATTCTTACGACGTTCAGGTTGCGGACTGGCTGAACTTTTATGGCCCAGTTCAAATGAACTACGACCGAGAGAAAGCACTCGAGAAGCGCAAAGAGCTACTTGAGTTATCTAAGGACTGGAGTGATCACACGGTATTTCATGGAGTGATGGCTAAGGCGCGTGGTGATTGGGTAGACGAACTGGCGGAGCAGGATCCCGAGGGTGCTCAGGCCATTCAAGAGGCCGGATCCTACAGCCGCTTTGCTAACTGGTTTATGCGAGTGCAGTCGGCCGATGATCTTAAGAAAGAACTGAGCTTTAAGGAAACCTATTTTGGTATCCCCTCTGAAGAGCTCATCGACAGTATCGACTTTAACAATCCCTTCGCGAGCTTGGAGCTGCGCAAAACTCACTGGCGCTACTTCCTCAAGATCTTTCACACTCTTCAGGAGATAAAGGAAGACATCCTTTGTACAGAGAGAACGGGCGACCCAGACAAGATGCTTTTTGAGTCGATCTTCTCGGACCCGGAGGAGGAATACCAAAGGTATCACAAATGGTTCATGCGGAGTTCAGAAAGAGATTGGAAGAGATTTGGTTTCGATGCCCAAAAGTTTTGGGCAGATTATAACTCCGAGTGATAGCACAAAGACCGAGTCTACAAATTCGTTTTTAAACTGACGGTTACAAAAATTAGTTGGGTTAAGTCGTGGCTACTTCAATTTAGTTTTTCTTAAAAATTCCCCAAACCACCGTTTAATGTTTACATCATTTGGCTTTAGCTTAGTTGCCTTTAGATAATAATTATTTGCCTCTTTATTCTCCCCTCTCTTCGAAATCCCCTTACCAGGGAAGAGGTTTAAAAATCCAAAAGGGATTATAAAAATGAAGGGCTGTGAGAACTAGGGGTGACCCATGTTAATATACATACCTTTCCCTTGATTCTTAATCCCCCCCGAGGAGACCCTTCATGATCGCTCGCGCGATCCCTCCCGCGGTAGTTCCCTTTCGGCTATCCACATCTAGGTTTATTGAAACCGCCACGGCGAAAGGCTTGGGAACTTCAGGCGGGGAAATCAACACGTATGTACTGACCCCTGATCTACCGCCGTTCTTTTTTGGGAACTCTAACTTTTCCATTTTCTTAATTCGGGTCCCTCCGGAATCCCATCCGAAGGAGACTCTTGGGCCTTTCTCCTTGAGCTCATAGCTGACTGAGCGTGCGAGAGGGGAGTCCGATGGAATACTGCTCTCTTTGCCTGCACGTCCACGGAGAATGAAAGAACCAAGACGTGCGACATCGGTTGGTGTAGCTACCAACCCACCAGAACCCACAAGACGTTTCCTGATCGTCAACTTTCCGCGGTCTCGTCCGTTAGAGTCGTATCGGGCAGCAAGTCGAGCGATCTGCTGGGTGTTCTTCTGGTCCAGCAAGAACGTGCTATTGAGACCAGCCGGCTTCAAGACATACTTGCGAAGAAGATGGTCAAAAGGGAGGCGAGCGCTTAGCTCAAGGCAGTGCGCAAGGAGTCCAAATCCCAAGTTTGAGTATTTGCGATTCGTGCCAGGCTCAAATATTAGCTGGCTATCCCCTATACAGCGATAGAACAGGCTCCGATCAAAATCTGCATACGAATTGTCAGAACTTTGAACTGGAAGGTCGACACTTCGTTGAAGTCCCGAAGAGTGTGTTGCTAAATGACGAAGCGTGATAGCAGAAGCTTTCTCCGGAGTCCGCGTGAAAGTAACTTCAGCCGGTAGGATTTCGACGACCCGTCGATCGAGGTTGACGACGCCACGCTGGTGAAGAATCGTAGCCAGAGTCGCAGTAAAGAGCTTGCTAACGGAAGCCTGTTGATACAGCGTCTTCGGTGTTGCCTTTCGCTTGTTCGAGCGATCAGCCCAACCAAAAGCGGAAGCGTGAAGGATTTCTTTAGGCGTCGCGATGGCGACTGAAAGAGAGGGGTAAACGTTTTGTGTGACCTGGTTGGCAAGCCAGCGATCAAGGCGTGTGAAATCCGCCGATTTGAGGGACGAAAGATCTCCGAAATTGTCGGGTGTCGCGATGCGAGTGTACTTTACCTTGTCGTCAGATAACTGAAGTCCAGGCAGAAAGGAAAGGAAACCGCAGAGTACAAGGAGAATCATCACTATGTAGCGAGGATTAGTTAGGTTTGTCACGGCTCTTTCTCAATGTTTTCTATATTTTTTAGTTTTGATGATGAGTCATTAATTAACCTGCGGACCTCCATCATCAAGCTGCGTTCTCAATTCCCCCTACCTGGTAAGGTTAAGGGGAAACATCTTGTCCATTTTTGTTCCTAAAAGCCTTAGAGGGTAATGGATTTTAAGATTTTATTAGAGGATTTTGGAATACCGGGAGTAAAAGCATTAGCACCTTTAAGAATTCATCTATTTCGAATCTTCCTTTAGTCCAAGCAACTTTCGAATTTCAGAATCCTTTTGAATCGGATCAATACTTTTTTGAGCATCGAAGGGAATAGAAGATAAATCTCTCTCCAGTTGATGTATCTCAACTTTTTCTCCCTCGGATTTGATGACAAAAAGAGTTCCCTTAAGAAGATCATATTCTTTTCCATCAATACTGAATTTGGCCGATTGACCGTCTGTAGTTTCAATCTGACAGGTATACCCCTTTGTATCAGGAGAGGAGGCGGTTACAGTGGCTCGGTAGACTGGGTCATTTGATGAACTCGACCCACCGGCATGATGTCCGCCTTTGATATTATCGACGAACAGAATCTTTAATCCCTCTTTCCATCGAAGGTAAATGATGGTCATTCCTGGAGCGTGAGTGATAATCCTACTAGCGCCTGGCGGTGTTGAATGAGGGCCACAACCTATTAGGGAACAAATAAAAGCAATAATAGCTAGATTAAGAGAGAAGCTTTTGTATTTCAAAACGATTGATTTCATGCTTGGTGCTCTAATCCTCTTGTGATGATTTTCATTAGGCTTTTACTGAAAGTTGGCGATGGTCAATAAAGTCATTGATCTTCCCAACGTGAGTTGCCTTTCACGATCCAATCAGCAACATTAGATCATCCCAATGAAATTATTATAGTGAAGTGCCCAACCAATTTATCTAAAGGGATTCGACCTTAAAACTCAACTTCATTCTTACTTTCACAACGACATAGAGTTTAAAACCGAAACATCAATAATCCGTAGAACAAGGAATTTCCTTAACCTTCGATAGATCCATCTCTATATTGATAAATTAGGTCTTTGAGTCTCTGATAGTAACTTTAAAATAAATTTTGAAAATTCTTCTACCAGGTAGCGATCATTTCTATATTGGAGCACAATAGTTTAAAGGACTTCGAGGAGCCTCGTCTTTACGGAACATATCAAATGAATATAGATGAATTTTTGCCCCAGTATGAATCAGCCTTGGCGTCACAGGATTGGGAGAAGGTAGCGCCTTGGATCCATGAAGATGCTTGCGTGACATTTTCTACTGGCGAAGTGAACCGAGGTAAGGACGCGGTGAGGCGGGCGTTTGAGCGTAATTTTTCGGTGATCCAGAACGACACATACGAAATGACGAACATTCACTGGGTGAGACGTGGAGAAGAAACAGCGGTTTATCTCTTCGATTTTGCGTGGAGCGGAGTGATCGATGGAAACTCGGCGAGCGGTACAGGACACGGAACGGGCGTATTGGTACGCGAAGGAGGGCGATGGGTCTTAATCGTGGAGCACTTGGGAACGGGCTGAAGATGAATCATCGATAATCCCCACAAGATCACACTCTCCTTTACTTTCGCCTCGCCTAAGAAGAAAATAGAATTCTTGGAACCCTTCCATTTCTACAAGCACGCGTAAGATAACTATTGGTTCCCCCCCACTGAACGACATGAGACTTAAATGCCTGAGCCTGACTTGGCTTTTCATAACTTTACTTCCGTACGTTTTTTCTTTTGGATTCATATTCGAACTCCTTACTAATGACTCCGGATACAGACCGGAAGATTACAATCCAGGATTCTTTGAAAGGAATTTCTGGACGCTCGCCATCATCTCTTGGTCCATAGTGTTGATAACTGCTCTGAGTTCCTTCTTTATCAAGGCCGTACCCGGGAAGTTTCGATTTTTGATATTCCTGGGAATCATATTCTTATCTAATTTGTTCTCCATGCAAATTTACTGGTACTTCTACTTGTGGCGCCCTTTGCAATCCTCAGCAAAACGCCCTGACAGGTAAGGTGAAGAAGAATTAAAATCTTTAATTTGGAAATCCCGTTGATAATAAATTCAAATTTCCAGGACGTTAATCAACGGTAATTCAAATAAACTGGTCTATATCTATTGGGATTGAAAAATCCTAAAAAGGTTGAGGAAGGGCTCATGCTCTCCCATTTCTATTGTTATCAAGAAGTCATCGATGGAATCGTTAATAGTAATCGTTGGATTTTTAGGCGCCGGGAAAACGACTCTCCTAAAACAATTGGCAGAGCAATACTTAAATGAACAATGGAGTCCATTCATTATTTTGAATGACTATGAGAACGCTTACCTCGATGCAGGACAATTGCCCGAAGCGATCTCCCCTGATTGGATAAAGCCCTTGAATGGAAGTTGCATCTGCTGTAGCGGGATCACTGAATTGAGGGACTCCGTTAATCGCATCCCAGAACGAAATCAGGGAGTTACGCTCATCGAGGCGAACGGTACTTCCGATGCTTGCAGCCTAATGGGTTTTCTGGGGGTGGGGATAGATGAACGATTCAGGCCGCCGGTACAGATCTCGGTTGTGGATGTGAAGAACTGGCAAAAGAGAGAACCTGGACCTCAAGATTCTGCCAAAGACCTCAGTAACAATAATGAGATTGAGGCCAATCAAATACAAGTATCTTCGCTTATCGTTCTCAATCACCTTGAATCGGTTTCGGAAGATAGACGGTCGATTGTGAAGGAGGAGCTTCGAAAATTGAATCCTCACGCAATGCTTTTAACAAGGAATGAGTTAACTCCAACTTTACTTTCAAGCCTTAAGCCCTCGAAGAATCGCTCCACTGAATTGGATCACAAGAAAACACACTGGGCTTCATGTTCGATCGACCTTCCAGTATTGAGGGATGAGTCGTGCATTAATGCGATCTGTGATTCCTTGCCACGAAGTATTCTTCGAGTAAAAGGATGTACGAAAGTCGGCGATTCTGAACACTACACCTTCTTTGAAAGATCCCCGGATGGTGTAGTAAATATTCGACCTTTCCGTGGCGTGCCCATCACGGGATCGAAACTCTTAACCGTTGGGCCCGGTAGTGATCCGGAGTTACTGAAAAAAGTCGTATCGGAGTTTTTGGAGTTATAGGTCGATAGCAAAGTAAAGAAAGGTAAATTTATATCAAAACTTGATCTCCATCTTTCGCTAAAGACTCTCCCCGCAATGATAGCAGTATTTGTTGTTATAAAGCGCACTTCGTCCACACCCCTTACAGAGCTTTAAAGTGATTTCTATTATGTCGAGAGCTAACATGAGCGTGCACAAATCTATTGGCTTATTTTGACATGCAGTGCAATTGACGGGCTCTCCGTTTGGCAAAACCCCGCCCGAGAGTTTTTGCCCACAATGGATACAAAACAGTGATTTAATACGCATAACAATCCTTTTTTATGAGCTTCGGATTTAATTAGTTCCTGTTGAATAACAGGAACTAATTAAATTTGCGTGGGACCACGCAAATCACAAACATAGGCTAAAAGCCTATGTTTTGTGGAGTGACGCAGTTCGTAGAACTGCTTGGAGCGTTTGAATAAAGGTCGGAACGACCTTTATTCAACAGAAACTAAT
>JANQLS010000109.1 GCA_028280485.1 Planctomycetota bacterium | reverse complement strand
CAAGAAAATAGCCGAGCAATTACTCAGTAAATTGCTCGGCTATTTTTTATTCAAACTATCTGAAAGCCTTAAAAATTCACACCCTCAGAGCGTGCGGACTACCTTGATGCCTCCAAGAACGTTATAAGATCAGCTAATTGCTGTTGGTTTAACTGCTCATCTAATCCAGCGGGCATGATGGATGTTTTACTGCTTTGAAGCTTTAGAATATCGTTTCGATTCAAAGTAACTTCACGCTCAGCTCCGAGTATAAATTGAAGCTGATGGTCTGATTCACCTTTCAGTAAACCGACAAAGCGCTCTCCTTGAGCGGTGATCACCTCGTAGGGTTCATAGCTTCTAACTAAACTCACTGAAGGAAATAGAATGGATTCTAAAAGATCTGTTCGTGAGCGAATTTTCCCGATACGGGTGAGGTCGGGTCCAATTTTTCCTCCTAAATAACCGATAGCATGGCAAGAGGAACAAGCGGCCTTGGTGCTGTTAAATACTTTTTGGCCTCTCACCTTATCGCCCGGTGGGAGATGTTTAATCCATTTATCGAGCTTTTTAAGGCGGTTTTTTTCTTGTTGCTCTATTTTAATCGTGAGTTCTTTACTCGCCTTCGGGGCGGACTTTATCGAAGGTTTTAACCAAGATTTAAATCGCTTTTGGTCTAAAGCAATTAAAAAATCCAATTCGCTAAGTTGTGCGATCATCGCCTGGTGAAAATCTTTTGAATGGGATCCTTTGAAAAGTTCCAAGAGCTGCCCCAGTTCACCTGGGGTGGATTGGGGGATCGTGCTTAAGAGAGATTTGAGTTGATTCTCACTTAAGTGATGCTTGTTCAAATTTCTCAAGGCTAACGAACGTAACTTTATAGAGTCGAATTGAAGTAGTTGACTTTTGACTAAGTCAAAAATTTCGTCACTTAGCAAATTCTTTTTGGGAAGGGCTAATAGTGCCTTCAGGCGTTCAGCTGAAGTTAAGTTCCTATTTTTCACTAAGGTGTGAAGTTGCTCGGACCAATCCTGGTTCCATGATGGTCGGGGCCAATCTTCGAGGAGACTTAATAGTTCTTCTCGAAGTTCAGGCGAATCTTGATCCATGAGGAATTGAAGAGTCTCTTTAAATTGATTTATATTTATCTTACTAAGGTTGGTTTTAATCGTGCGGAGAAGAGCTTTCTTAGATTTTATTTCTCTGTCTTCAGTTTTTAGCCAGCGCGAAATTGAGTTTTGAACGTTGGGCTGATTTACGAGTTTATGAACGAATGGTAGAAAGATCTTCAATTTATTGGGACCACCCCTATCCAGCTGGTCAATGATCAGCTGAGCGATGTCAGGAGTCAGTTTGGGGCTCAGCTTGAGAACTTTTAAGGCGACCTGCTGAGTTTTTTCTGAACCAGAAGAAATGAGAGGAGCAAGATCTGAAGCTTTTAATTGCGCGGAGTTCAATTGAGTCAAAGCGATCAGGGCAGCTCCTAGGGCTTCGCCCGTGACTGAGTTTAATTCTTCTCTTAAAGTTTCGATGGATCCAATTTCAATGAGGGCAAACACTCTTGAATGCTCTTCACTTCGATCGCTTACCTTAGAAAAAGAATTTAAAATGGGTTTCACACTCAGGGCATTTCCGATTCGCCCTAAGGCTTCAGAGGAAGCCCGTCGAACTTGGGCTGACGAGTCCCGTAAACAAGCTTCGATGGCTTTTCTCGATTCTTCGTGGCGGTATAAACCTAATACATGAATGCTCGCTTGACGAACTTCAGAGTCGGGATCCTCCAATCCCTTTTGAACAAGTCGGAGAGCTTTTGAGCTCGCGATCCTCGAAAGAATCCAAATCGTGTCGATTCTCCATCGACGATCTCCCCTGCTTTCAAGAACACTTTGAAGCGCGGGAAGGGCTCGATCTTTGACCGAAGCCACTCTTTCCTTAACTTGTTCACGGACGTAAGAACTGGGATGAGATAAAAGCGGAATCCAGTCTTGAAGCTCGGATTGAGATAAGCTTTTAACTGTTTCTAATGCATTGGCAGTTTTGCTGGTTTTTTTACGTTGAACTCGATAAATCCCTCCCAAAACTTCCGGCTTATAAAGTTGAGAAGTCGGGCAACAGAGTTTGTACCAACCGCCAGTATCGACCACGAGTAAACTGCCATCCGGAGCTTCGAGAGTATCGGTAGGATGGAAATCTTTTGAATCCGCAACTAAGAAATCTGAATCGACCGTCGTAAAGGTGGCGCCTTGAGGTTGGAGGATATGTCGAGAAACTTTTTGAAGATTAAATTGAGCCGTAAATAAGTTATTTTCAAATTCGATTCCAAAGGACTTCGATTGATAGATCTCTAAACCGCTAGGGGCAGCTGCTCCTAAGTGAGTGAGTGGAGGGAGGAGATCGCCGGTTCTCGGATGGCCGTTTAAGACGGAATGCCGTTTCCCGTACAAGCCTCCATAAAGCGCGTGAATCAAGCCATCCCGTTTTCCTCCGCTCGGATGTTGCAAGAAGGTCGTAGTAAAGATCCGTTCACCTGAAGGAGTGAACACGACATCCACGGGGTTATCCACCCCTCCCGCCATCACCGATTCGATGATTCCGGTTGCTGGATTTTTCCTGAAGATGTGGGAAGCTTTTGAAACTAAGGGAGGGCCTTTAAATTGAGGGTGAGTTTGTTCTGCGAAAGCACCTTTACACCAATAAATCCAACCATCATTACCTAGGTAAGGTCCGTGAAGATCATTGGCACAGCCGGTTAATGTTCCTTTGAACCATTCTTCCTCTTTGTCGCTCACTCCATCCCCATCCGTGTCGGTGAGCTTCCAAATGCTTGGCGGTGCGGAAACATAAAGCGATCCTCGAAACCATAGGGTGCCCTCCGGAAACATTATCTTATCTTTAAAGATGGTTTTTTTATCGAAGACTCCATCTTGATCTTCATCGATGAGCTTTAGAATTCGGTGCGGTTTCTTCTTTAATTGCTCATGGACTGAGCTGTTGTCACCTGAAGATTCAGCGACGAAGAGATGACCTTCATTATCGAAACAAGCGGTGATCGGGCGGTCGATGAGAGGGGGGCCTGCCGCTAACTCGACCTTAAAACCTGGTAGAGTTTTAAGTGTAAAGCTATCGAAGGAATATTCTTCTGAAACGAGTGTTTTACTAAAGACGAACGTGAAGAGCAGAAAGAGGAGGGCAACAGCTCGATTCATATTTCTGAATGATTTTTAGGGGATGGTGCTTTTAGTTTGTTTTCTTCTTAACGCTCTACCCGGATAACTCCCGGTAAATCGCCCTCGATCTAGAACGAGTGTTCCATTGACGATTACTTTTTCAACTCCTACCGAGAGTTGGTGGGGCTTTAAGAAGGTTGCGCGGTCCCCGATCTTTTCGGGGTCGAAAATCACGATGTCGGCGAAGAAACCTTCTTCGATAACGCCTCGACGATCTAAGTTTAATACTTTCGCAGGGAATGAAGTTAACTTGCGAATGGCTTCTTCTAGGGAAATCAATTTTTCATCACGAACGTATTTACCGAGCAAGCGTGAGAAGCTTCCGTAGGCTCGAGGATGAGGGTGCAAGTTTAAAAAGACTCCTTCAGGAGCCATCGACGCTGCGTCTGAACAGTAGCTCACCCAGGGAAGAGTTACTTTCTTTCTGACGTTCTCTTCACTCATGAAAAAGTAGACGGCTTCCACTCGTGTTCCATCTTCGGTGATCAAATCTAAGATGGTTTCGGGTGCTTCTTTGTTTCTGAGCTTTGCGACTTCAGCCAGGGTTTTGCCTTGGTACTGTTCGCGAAGGTTTTTATCTTTGAAGCCAACTAATAAAACATTTTCAGCGGCCCCGGCAGCTAAATATAGATTTTCCCATTCGTTTGAGGGAGTCACCATGTCTTCCAATATTTGCGCCCGGAGTTTCGGATCTCGGAAACGTTCGATCATCTTTTCAAACGTTCCATCTTGGGCCCAAATAGGAACTGAGGCCGTGAGCCCCGTTGCGCCTGCCGTATAGGTGTACATGTCAGCCGTGATTTTAAGCCCATCCTTTTGAGCATCTTCCACCATCCGAATGACTTGGTCCAACTTACCCCAGTTTTCTTTTCCAGCGGCCTTCAGGTGATAAATCTCTCCCGGGAGATCAGCTTCTCTACAAATGTGGAGAAACTCTTCAACCGCTTTAATCAAAGAATTACCTTCACTCCGAAGATGGCTGACATAGATTCCGTCGTATTTAGAAGCAACTTTACAAAGCTCAACAATTTCTTCGGTTGTTGCGAAAGATGCAGGGGCGTAGATGAGAGAAGTCGATAAACCTAAAGCTCCTTCTTCCATTTCCTTTTTTAAAAGTAAGCGCATCAATTCGAGCTCACCCGGCGAAGGAGGTCGATCGTCAGGGCCGACTGCGTATTTTCTTAAGGTTGTATGTCCTACAAAGGAGGCTACGTTTTGACTGATGCCTCTCTTTTCAAGGAATTGAAGATACTCTCTGAGTGAACTCCACTCGATGGGGTACTTGATTAGAGACTGACCTGCTTTAAGGTCCTCTTGCATCTTTCGTGAAAGAGGTCCCATCGAAAAGCCCTCTCCCATGATCTGAGTGGTCACGCCTTCGTGCAGCTCGCCTAAGGATCGACCGTCTTCAATCATGGTGACGTTCGACCAACTGAGCATGTTGATAAAACCGGGAGCAACGGCGAGGCCCGAAGCGTCGATGACTTGTCGGGCTTGAACTCCCTTCAATTTACCAATTCGGGCGATGCGACTTCGTTTGATCGCGATATCAGCTTTGTAAGGTTTTTTTCCTAAACCATCGTAAAGGGTCGCCCCCTTGATAAGGACGTCGTAGCTCGAAGGCTCAGTGACTCCCCGTCGCGCGTACTTTTCGAAGCAACCCGTTGAAATTAAAAATAGAACAAGAAAAAGAAATCGAAATTGAGCCATGATTTCTAACCCTGAAATAGATGGTTTATTAGGGATTTAATGAGGGTGTGCTTAGTTGAGACTTAAAACGAATCTACATTCGTTGTACCTCAAATCGACATTTGAAAAAAGAGGAATTTAGCTCGACTGGGGCCAAAACGGTCGCACCATCAACCATTGATCCGGATATCGTTGTACATAGACTTCAAAGACTTTCACCAATTCCTGCATCATCTCGCGGGGAGAATTGAAATCTTTGGGAAACATCGGTTCTTCAATAAAGATTTTAAATCCTCCCGATGGGGTCCGGACGATGAAAGATGGGAGGATCGGAACGTTGGCATTGTGAGATAAACGGGTCGGCCACTGAGAAAAATTTGCTTCGCCGCCTAAAAACTCAAAGGCTTCCCCTCGAGTTCCCGCTGCGAGTTCTCCTGCCATTAAAACCGTCCCTCCTGATTTGAGACGTTCTAATAGTTCAACACCAAAGTAGGGGGATTTATCGATGGCAATTTCGGTAATTGGAAAATCACCTCGACGCTGAGAGCGAAACTCTTCAAAGAAACCCGTCGGGTCACGATGGTAAACAACGGCTACTTCCCCTCGCCGCTCACTGAGAAGCATACAAGCTACTTCGTAACTTCCCATATGAAGTGAGACCGATATCAAGCCTTGGTCATTGTTCAAGAAGGGCTCGATGTTTTCACGACCTTCGACTTCAATTTCAGAAGAATCGGCTAAATGGCGCAAGCGACCTCCAAGTCCCAAGTCGGCGAGAGCTCGACCAAAGCTCCTCAGCACGTTTTTGGCGAGGATCTCTCGCTCTTCTTGGGAGGAGTCTTCACCTAAGATATGGCGAGCGTTGAGGAGTAATCCCTTTCGCGCTTGAGGATGAAGGTAAACCCAAGGAGCGAGGGAAACGGCGAGCCAGCGAGCCCAACTGGCAGGAAGAATTCGAGTAATAAATAGAAGAAGTTTGGCCAGGGCTCTTGAAATCATTGCACTAAAAAGTTGAAATCCTTAGTTAATAGGCCGTGGAGTTTAACGGATACGCTCTAGTTACGCTATAGATACGGAGTAGTTAAAGTATCTGTTTTCAATGCAACAAATATTGAATCATGAAAAATGCACTCGCCATCACTGGCATCGGATTGACGACTTCGCTCGCTGAAGGCGTCGAAGGAAATTGGGAGAAACTGCGTCGAGGAGAATCAGGTTTGAAACCTCTTCAATCACTTGACGTCAGCGACTATCCCGTCAAAGACGGAGGAGAGGTAGATCCACCTCCGACGATGGACCCTTATTCGGATGGATTTGACGTTCCACCTGAACTGCGCCATTTAGTGTTAGCGGCTCAAGAAGCTCTCACGCAGGCAAAGGTCAATGGGCAATTACCCTTCGAAACCCATCGAATCGGTATTTGTATCGGCAGTTCCCTCGCTGCTTCAACGATCACAGATCAGCTCTTCAACTCGCGTCGAGACAAAGGAGTGGAAGAAGCTGATTACGGTTTGCTTCGGGGTTACCACATGGATCGACACTTTCAATATTTGTCTCAGCATCTGGGCATCGAAGGACCGGTCGTGATTATCTCCAATGCTTGTGCTGCGGGGGCCGGAGCCTTAGCTCGCGCCCAAGATTGGATTCAATCGGGGCGATGTGATGCGGTATTGGCTTTAGGTTACGATGCCTTCAGCGTTTTTACCTTCGCTGGATTTGGGTCCTTGTTCGCCCTTTCTGAAGACAAGACTCGACCCTTTGCTCACGATCGAGATGGAATGAAAATTGGAGCGGGTTTCGCCGCGCTCTTTATTCAATCCGTACCATCGGCTGAGCAAAATGGAATTGAAATTCAAGCATTGCTTTCCGGTTACGGCGAATCTTCGGATGCGCATCATTTAACCCATCCCCACCCTGAAGGACGAGGTGCCGCTCGGGCGATGCGAAAAGCATTATCGATGGCGAATCTTCAACCTAAAGATATCGATGTGATCAATTGTCACGCGACAGCCACCCCCTCAAACGATGCGGCCGAGGCAGCGGGTTTGTCGCAAGTCTTCGGTGAAGGTTTAAAGGAGGTTTATGTTTACGCGCCTAAACCGGCGGTAGGACACACTCTTGGTGGTGCGGGAACGATCGAGGCGGTATTAAGTGTTTTGTTCATCAAGAATCAATCTTTAGCACCGACTCTCAATGTGACCCAAGAAGATATCGATCCTGAAATCAACCTGCCTTTGGATTTGATCGAACAAGGGAAGTCGGCGAATGTTCAACACGTGATGTCCAATTCGTTTGGTTTCGGTGGTTCGAATGCCAGTTTGATTCTCTCTTCTGTTAACACTCTGGAGAGAGAAGAGTCATGAATAAAAATATGAATTCAATTGTGGTGACAGGTTTGGGGGTCGCTTCTCCCTTAGGAGTTGGAGTTGAGGATGTTTGGCAAGCTTTACTTGAGGGAAAGGAATCGAGGTCAGATTCTCCTAAGTCTCAATTCAAAGCACCCATACCCCAAAAGGCTCACACTTTAGAGGCGAGTGAGTTCGATGCTTCCGATCATGCTGATCCTCGATTTGTTCGTCGACTTTCTAGAATCTCTTCAGCCTGCTTAGTGGCAGCTCTCGGAGCGGTCGATGGCGAACGTGAAGGAGATTACGAAAATGCTTGTGTCATGCTGGGCACCGCATTTGGTTC
Organism: Planctomycetota bacterium; assembly: GCA_028280485.1. GTDB lineage: Bacteria > Planctomycetota > UBA8108 > UBA8108 > JACQVS01 > JANQLS01. The sequence goes on along the minus strand of JANQLS010000109.1, from coordinate 7,966 downwards.
GGGTGTTTATCACTTCGAGTTTTATGAAGATCTCTTTGAGCGAGGCTTAAGTGACGCCAGTCCATTGCTTTTTTCAGAGAGCGTAGTCAACGCGGCGACGGGGCATATCTGTCATTACTTAGGGGTTCAAGGGCCTGGTTTAGCATTCGTTGCGGGTGAGGACTCCGGAGTTCAAGCCGTGATTCACGGGCTGGATCAATTGAGGGGTACGGATTGCACCTTCGCATTGGTGGGAGGAGCGGATGAGTATGTCGATTTGCTTCATGCCAGCTTGAGTCAAAGGGAAATCGTCGGTGAAGGACCGGGAACTCCATTTTCTGAAGATGGAAATCTTTGTGCTTATGGAGAGGGAGCCGGCTTTCTTCGTTTGGAACGATTGAATGAGGCAGCTCAAGCAGAACGCACGATTTACTGTAAGCTACTCGGTGGATTGAATCTAAGATCTCGTCCCGATGAAAAATTGGACTCGGCCGTCGCTCGAGTCGTCACTCAATGTTTAAACGATTTAAGTATTTCACCTCAAGACATCGATTTGGTGGTCTCAGGGGCGCGGGGGGGAAAGCAAGATATAGAAGAGTTAAACGGATTAATCGAAGCAGGAATTGGAACTTCTGATCAACCCGTTTATTTATGTGCACCCAAAGTTAACCTTGGGGAGGCATTCGGATTCTCTTCTTGTTTTCAAGCCATCGTTGCCGCGAAAAGTTTAGAGGAAGGAAAAGTTCCTCCGGGATTGGATTCAACTCCCAGCGATTTACCCGGCCAGTTTGTTTTACCGACCGAGGTGGTGGAGACCGATCTCAAGTTCGCTTTGGTGATTTCAACGACACCTACGGGGGGGATTTCGGTGTTGGTGATGGGTGAGGCGTAATAATCTTTTAACAAGATCCTTTTAACTAGACCCGGAGCGTAAGCGACGGGATCTAGCTTACGTGTTTTGTGGGTGGAAACTAAATACATGAGCTCCCCACAGGAACATGCCGAAGGGGAATTCCTCACGATGACGCATCCCGTCGCTTACGCTCCGGGCTAGTTAATGAATTGAGCGAAAATTCATAACCAAGGGGTAAGAGGACGACTCAAACCACCCCGCCATCCACCGCGATGATCTGACCCGTGATGAAAGAGGATTGCTCTGAGGCGAGAAAGTCGATGAGGTGTGCGACTTCTTCGGGAGTTCCGATGCGTTGAAGGCAGGCGGCGTCTTCCAGCCATTTCCTTCTTTCGTCGGTGAGTTCTTCGATCGAAGGAGATTCGATCGCGCCGGGGCAGACTACATTCACACGAATATTGAAGCGACCGACTTCGCGAGCTAGGGCTCTTGAAAAACCATGAAGCCCAGCTTTGGCGGCTGCGTAGGAGGTTTGCCCGGGAAGACCTTTGAGTGCGCTGATCGAGGACACATTGATAATGGAACCCGATCGTTGCTCGACCATCGCCGGTAAGGCTTTTTTAGTTACGGCATAAACACTATCTAAATTGAGAGCGATGGTGTTTTCCCACTCGTCGGGTTCGATGAAGTAAAGAAGCTTGTCGGCATTGCCCCCAGCGTTATTGATTAAGCTATCGATTCCACCCGCCGATTGAACGAATTCTTCGACCATCGATTCTATTTGGGCTGAATCGAGTAGATCCGCTTCGAGCAAGATTCCATCGCCTCCATTGGATTGGGCGAGGTCGAGAAGTTCTTGCGCCCCTTCGCGATTCTTTCGAAATTGAATTCCGACGAAGGCCTGTTTCTTAGAAAAGAGTTCAACGAGAGCTTGGCCGATCGTTCCAGTCGCTCCAGTGAGTAGAATTCGAGGTGTGTCGGACATAGTTTGTTGGACTGGGGAAATTCAAATTTTAGGCAAGTAATAGAGTCCAGCGATTAAACCATGCTCCTTAAAACATGGTTTAATCGCTGAAGAAGTGATCTCAACGAATCACATTCCTCAAAATCCCATTTGAATCGAACTGGAGTTGCCAGTTAAACGGGATTAAAAGAATATTCTGATAAGGGTAAATCCATTGAGCGTGGTTGAGAATTTCTTCTCTCGTCATGTTAAAGGCTGAGAGGTCGGCGCCGACGGCCATCGGGTAACCGATGGCGAGAATGACTTCTTCTTTTGTCATACCTAAAGCTGCTTCACCTCGCTCGACACTGCTTTGGGATTGTGCGGAGATTTCTATGGAGTCCAGTTGTTGCGCATCCCGAACGAAGTGTTTCTCCATGAATCGTGCGATACCTGCTTCGTCACTTGGGAACTCCGTTCCAAGGTTGTGCATTCGGAAGGGGATACCTTCGATGTCCATCTCAATGTGTTGTGCACTATAAAATTCAATACTGACTTCACTTCCCCTCGCTACTGGGGAAGTCACATTGGCTAAGTAGTTGGATCGATGGCCTACTCGCCAGGCTCCGTCCTGCTCAAATTTTAAATTGTGAGATAGGTAATATTTGCCACTGAACAATGGGCTATTAATTTTGACGGGGGGGGCGCCACAACCTGATCCAATAAGGGTGATGAGGATGGCAGCTAATAGTATTTGGAGCTTGGAAAAGCTCGAGATAACACGTTTCATGATCAAGCCTCCTGTTGACTTTCTCTTCTAATTCTCAAAGTAAGTTTTGAGCTACTTTGAAAAGTCTCTTTTTTTATAGGTTGATTGAGTTCCCTGACGAATAAAACGAAGTAAGGGTATCGCCCTCACAGGCTGTCGAAGCCGAACTTGTAAAAGTTTGACTGGAGACGACTGCTCGCCAAATTTTTACAAATTCGGCTACAACATTAACGTATTAAGGGGAGCTCATCGGACGTTAATTCTAGGCTTTTGGCCCGATCCTCAGTCCCAGGACCCTTTCAAGTCCATTTTAGCTTCCCTTTGACTCATACGAATTTGACGTATTTATAAGGCACAACTCTTCTAAAATCACCCTTTCGCCATTTATTTCCTCGCCAGTGCCTGGGTGTAAACGTTCAGCAAGGTTTCAAAGGTGTTTTTCCACGAGAATTTTTCTTCGATATATCGGCGACGATTCTCAGAAGCTGGAGATGCTTGAAGCACATTTTCAATCTGCTGAGCGAAATCTTTGGGATCGTCAGGGAGAGCTAATGACCCCAAATCCCCAGTGATTAAGCCGGACGGCCCACCCCTCCGGATGGCGACGACCGGAAGGCCTGAAGCTAAGGCTTCCAAGAGGCTCAGCCCGAAAGTCTCGCTCGGACTGGGCAAGGCCAATAGATCAGCGTTCCGATAATGTTCGGCAAGGGTTTCACCATAAGGACATAAGCCAGCATATTCAATCGTGCTGTCTTCGGCGGCTTTCTTTTCAATTAGGGGAAGCATAGGCCCGTCGCCGACGATCTTTAGTTTGAGATCCCCGAGGTCCTTTGGTTGTTTCTTTAGTAGCTCGTAAGCTTCAAAGAGGACGTGAAGGTGTTTTTCTCTGCTGAGTCGACCCACATAGAGGATGGTTCTGGGACCCTTCCTTTCCGTCATTTCCTTCTCTTCGAGGGGTCGGAAGAGTTCGGTATTGACTCCCAGGGGGATGTACTCCAATCGCTTAAAATTCTTTTCTTGGAGTCTCTCCAAAATATCTTTTGATGTGACGATCAGGCTCTCACAAGGCTCTACCCAGCCCTTCACCATCCGCCAAGCAAGTTTCTCGATGATTTGACCCGCCCAATGACCAAAAGTCTTCCCGAATTCACGGGCGAAGAATGTCGGGAGGTGAACGTGGTAAAAACCTACGATCGGGGGGGGATAGGAATTGAAGGCAGCCTGGGCGATGTGAGCTAATTTGGAAGCACTATCCACTTCGATCAAATCGGGGGAGACGTCTCTTAAGTGCTTCTGGATCGCTTTTCGGTTGAAGAGAATTCGGTGCTGAGGATTGCGAAAATACCGTGGGCTCTTGATCGTTATCAATTGAGAATTAAAGAGTTTACGGCAGTCATCCTTCTCGCCAGGGACGATCACGTAGTGTTCAAAATCGGGTTTGTTTTGAGCTAAGTATCTCGCTTTTTCGTAGAGATAGGTATTCACTCCACCTTCGCCGTTATCAATGTAGAGATTCGTTAAGTCGCAAATTCTCATCTTGAGGGCGATTTGACTTTTTGTGGGGGCTTGCACCAAAACGGGGCGTGGGATAACCTTGCGCGCTTATCTCCGTAAGAGCGCACTCTAGGACAAAGGGAACCAGTTTAGCTGATTTGCTGGCATAAAGGGGCCCTTTCAGTGAGAACTTTGTAATTTCTTTCGATTTCAGGAACCGAATCTCAATGAGTTCAGAAATACCGTCTGATCGACTCCCCTCCAAGCTTCGCATCGCTGTGACCGGATTCGGTTTGGTTTCAGCCGCAGGATTGGGAGCCGAGGCTCTTTGGGATGCCTTCAAAGCTCAACGAAGCCACTTGAGTGAGCTGACTCAAATCGAAACTGCGGGATTAGCGATGGCTCGCGGAGGGGAAGTCCAAAGAGACATTCTCCCCGGGGATCCTCAGGATGACCGCGCCTTGAGAATGGCCCTCCACGCAGTTGAGGAAGCCCTCGACCGAGCACAAGTGGGTTCGAAACAAAAAAATTCATCGCTTCGAGTCGGTCTTGCGCTCGGTACGGCCTTGGGATCGATCGAAACCCTTGAAGACATAATTACTGAAAAGAAAAACTCAGAAGCTTGGGATCACGCAACTCCTTACGGCATGACTCAAGAGGTTTCTCGGAGATTAGGCCTTCAGGGACCCAATTGGACTTTCTCAGTGACCTGTGTCTCGGGTCTTTACGCCTTGGAGCAAGCCCTCGCCGATCTCTACTTCGATCGTTCGGATGCTGTCGTCGTAGGGGGCTTAGACACTTTGAGTCAGTTCATGCAGTCGGGTTTTTGTTCCTTGCGGGCTTTATCTCCAACTGGAGACTTGAGGCCCTTCGACAGTGAGCACGATGGCATCGTCTTGGGTGAAGGGGCCGCTTGTGTGGTGGTGGAGCCTCTGGATAAGGCGTTAAAAAGAAATGCTCCCATCTTCGGTATCTTAGAAGGTAATTGCTTAAGAAGTGATGCTTCCCATCTCACTTCTCCTGATGCAACGGGGAAGGGGATGGCGGAGGCGATTGAAGGAGCGCTCGCCCATTCTCAATTGAAAGAATCAGATATCGGTTGTATCAGCCCTACAGCCACTGGATCGCCTATCTACGATAAAATGCAAAGCCGGGCGGTGATTCAAGCCCTGAAAGAATCAGGATCAACTATTCCTGTAACAACTTGGGAGCCAGTCACAGGCCACGCCTTAGCCAGTACGGGCATCCTGGGTTTAGTTCACGCTGCATTAGTTTTAAAAGAAAAAGAAGTTTTACCCGCTTTCGGTTTGGGAGATTTAGCTGAAGGCTGCGATCTCAATTATATCTTAAATGAGGGGCAAGCTTTCAACGGTGAAGCCGTGCTCGCTCTTACCGTAGGATTTGGGGGCCAGAACGGAGTGAGCGTTTTGAGAGAGTTTCGGGAGGGCTTGCACCCATGATTCAACCTTCGAGAGTCGTAAAATCTCCTTCCGCCTACTGGGTTTCTTCCGCCAGTGTGGGCTCGTGGAGGAGTGGTGAACTGAAAGGTGAAGTTCAACAGCATCAGGGCCGAGACTTTGAGACCGAGCCTGAAATCTTAGCTGAATATTTTCCCAAACGGTGGAACGCCCGCCGAGAATTAGCCTCCGGATTAAGCACTCTCATTCGATCGACTTCGATTGCCCTCGAGCAGGCAGGCTGGTGGAAACCTGGGCAGGAGAATCTCGTCGAGGGGGGATTAGTGGTGGGAACGGATTTTCACAGTCTTTCGGTTTCTACAGGCTACGCTCAAGAATTAGCATCTGAAGGAGCGCAGGGGCTCAGCCCCTCGGGCTTTTTATTCGCACTACCCTCATCTGCGGCAGCAGTTTTGGGAATCTTGCTGGGATTGAAGAGTTTTCAGTCAACTCTAACCGAGGGCGAAGATTCGGGATTTAAAGCGCTGAGGCACGCGATTGATATGATTTCGATACGCAGGGTTGAAAGACTGGTCGTGTCGTGCTTCAGTGTGGTGGATATAAAAAATCAAAGTGCTTTGAGTTCACTCAATCGAGCGGAGAAAAACCCTCAACGATTTGAAGGACTCTCATTAGAATTAGCGACCTCGATTTGTCTAAGCCAACAACCGATGATGGGAGACTCCTCCATAAAAATTGTGGCAGACTCTCCATCTGAGACCGATCCTTCAGAGACTAACTTTGAAGTAGAAATTCCAGAGGGATTGAGAAGCTTAGCGGCTCCCTCGTTATTAAGAGTGGTTCAGGCATTCGAAAATAATATTGACTACAGTGAGGCTGGCTTCAAGTTCATTCGGTAATGTCGAACTCAAGCTACAGATCACCATCAGTTTAGAAAGGTTAGATTCAGTGTCTTCAGAGAATTTGAACACCAGAATTAAAGAGATGCTTATCACTCGATTACGTTTAAAAATGAGTGCCGATGAAATTCAAGATGAAGAAGCGCTATTCGGTGATGGTTTAGGCTTAGACTCCATCGATGTTCTCGAAGTGGTTGCCGGGATTGAAAAGGAATTTGGAGTTGCTATCAAGAGCCAAGAAGAGGGTGAGAAAGTTTTAAAAAACGTCAATAGCATCGCAAGCTTCCTAACTGAAAATGGAGCGAGTGAAGGAGCCTGAGCCCTAAATGAGACGTCACCTGCTCTTTGAAGAACTGAACTTAGATCCATTCCAAGATCTTCCCGATGAGATCCGTTCACCCGAATTATTCATTTCGAGTGAATGGGTGAATCATATGGTGGATGCGGCGAGCTATGAAGTTATCCAGCAATTGGGTTTTGGAATCGACGAACTGAAAAAATATCAATCGATCGAATCGGAAACTGAGCGCCAAGATTTCGTAGAAAGATTAGCGGATACCGCGGGTGTCGTCCCTGATCGCGTAGAAGTTTTTGCTTGGCTCTTCCGTTGGTTGATCGATCCTCAACGCGTCGTCGGAGTTGAAGTTCAATCCTTCGATGACCCCATGAACGGCTTCCCCAGTTTCGAAGAAACTTTTCTGAAAGCTATCGAAGCCGACCCCCAAGTTCAACCCAATGCAGAATTGATTCAATTCGCACTTGCGGGTTACCGAGATTTTCTTGTGGGGGAAGTGGAGGGTGATCAGGTTTTGTTTAAGCCCGGATCCTTTTCACTGTGGGAATCGTATTTCTCCAATTCCCATCGGATCACTCGAAGTTTGAACTCGATCGGCGCTCACGTCGTAAAATCGTGCTTAGAAGGCAAAAGTGAAGTTCGAATCCTTGAATTAGGTGGAGGATTAGGGAGTGCCGCCGAAAAAATCATCGAAGAGATGGAGCCTCAGTTAAGCCTCTACCACTTTACCGATGTGGCTGCCGGTTTTTTAAGGCGCGGTGGAAATATGCTGGAGGATCGATTCACCGAACTGAACTTAGATTTTTCTCGAATCGATATCAACAAACCCTTTGGTGAGCAAAAAGTTTCTAATGAGGGTTACGATCTTATTTACGCTGTCAATGTTTTGCATTTGGCTAAGGATTTAAAAACCAGTTTAAGTGGAATCCACAGCCTCTTGCGGGATGGTGGGCAACTCGTATTTGTTGAAGGTGTTCGTCCGGAGCGAGGTCGACCGATCGCCGCTGAATTTGCGTTTCATTTACTCTTAGCATTTCGCGACGTCGAAGTGGGAACTCATTTTCGACCGGAAAAAGGCTTCCTAACCGGTGAGGACTGGAGTGCAGCCCTCAAGGTCTCCGGTTTTAAAAATATTGAAATTTACCCCGAGCCTAAAAGCGCCGTCGAAGCCTACCCGAATCATTACTTAGGCGCGTTTGTGGCGAGGTAGTCCGCGATGTAGTCCGCACGCTCCGAGGCTGTGAATTTTTTATAATCCTCGCCCCTTCCCCGTAATTTTTCAATTTTAAATTGCTGGCTCCTTTTTTTAGCGGTCA
>JANQLS010000095.1 GCA_028280485.1 Planctomycetota bacterium | reverse complement strand
CTTTTAGCCTATTTTTAGTGGAGCGACGCAGTTCGAAGAACTGCTTGGAGCGTTTGAAAGTAGGTCGGAACGACCTATTTTCAACAGAAACTAATTAGCCCGAAGCATGGTAGTCCGCTCGTTCCACAAGCGGATTTCAAGCCCGCAGCGATAGCGACGAGTGGGACAATTGGAAAACTAGCGTTTTCGCCCTTTTTCAAAATCCGTCATCAATGGAGTTAAATCTGACCCTGATAAAGCTGCGGCCAAAACCTCAGGTAATTTCTTTGGCGTACAACCAAAACAGAAAGCCCCCACTTTAGAAATTTTTCTTGCGAGCTTTTCATCGTAAGCCGGCTTCCCCGAATCAGATAATGCTAAAAGACCCAATACGGTAACACCTTGTTGAATCAAGTTTTTAACTCGTCGTACGAATTGAGCTTGATTGCCCCCTTCAAAAAAATCACTAAGAATAATAAACAAAGTTTTACGAGGCTCAGTGATCAATTCCTCACAATAGGCAACCGATTTATTGATGTCGGTCCCGCCACCTAATTGTACGCCTAATAGCAAGTCGACGGGATCTTGAGCACACTGCTCTGTCAGGTCAACTACTTCCGTGCTAAAAGCGACAACGTGAGTTTTTAGCGCTGGAATACTCGCAAAGATAGAACCAAGGACGGCACCGTACACCATCGACTCCGCCATCGAACCACTTTGATCTAAATCGAGAATCACTGTCCAATCATTCACCCTGAGAGTATTCGAATAAAACCAAACCTTTTCGGGTATCAATTTATTTAGAGTGGGATTCCAATTCTTTAGATTCCGTTCAATCGTCCATTTCCAATCGATGTTACTTGCCCGAGGAATAGGTGAGTGTGCCTTCTTATTGAGAGCACCACAAACAGATGACTTTAACGCTTGCTCTAACTCTAATTTGATTTCCTCAACCACGGATTGCACCAAATCCCGGGCAGCTTTCTTAGCTTCATCAGGGATATGATCTTTTAACGACATGATCATGGTTACGAGTTGAACGCTAGGTTGAACTTTCGATAGAAACTCTGGCTCCTTAATCGTCTTTAAAAGACCTTGATTTCGAATGAGGTCTTCTTGAACTAACGAGACGACTTCTTCTGGAAAGTAAGATTTAATATCTGTTAATAGCTTTGAAAGCACTGGACTCACCGAGCCTGACCCTCCAGCCCTCCCTGCGCCTTGCCCCCCCCCACAATCGGTCGACCCCATCGACGAAGGAGGGTTGTAGATGGCTTGTAGTGCTTGATCCATCGCCAGTTCCTCTTCGCTCAATTGAATCCCAGGGCTCACAGCAGAATTCCCCTTCTCAAGCTGTGATTCAACCTCAGAACCTAAAATGAGTCGCCAACGATTGACTTGTTGAGATTCAACCATGATTCATACCGGTTCATTAGAGATCATCAAAATCAAAATCGTTGAGAGCATCTAACGAATCTTCTTCCTCTTCATTGAGTGGAGTTTCCATAAATTCTTTGAGTGCATCGCTCCCGTCCTCCCAAATGTAGTTCAATCGATCGATGATCGAGCGTTTTTCATGGGGTGAAAAGGGAGCAAAAGCCCTCCTGAGAAAAACTAATACTCGTAAAAAGTCCTCTTGATTCAAAGACTCGACGTAGAGATCCAACTGCTTCCAAAGATCCTGGCTCACAAGCAAAATCTGATTTTTTCTTAGACTTAATCCCTCGAACCAAAAAGCTCCAACCATGGGATCCTCACCGACAGACAATCTCTGAGAGAGCTGGCTGGAGAGTGTTTCATCGGGCAGAAGATCTTGTTCAACCAAAAGGGAGCAAGCGTAACCGGAGAGAAGAGGGTTTTGGTCACGATCTTGAAAAAGACGGATCAGCTCCCGCTCCCACAGCTTGGCTTCAACAATCCCAGCAAGATCGAGAGAGAGTCGCTGAAGCTTATCGATTCCCTCGATGAGCTCCTTGGCTTGAGCATAGTTACAATTCGTTGCGTATTTGAAAATCAAACAAGCCTGAACGAAAAACTCTTTCACCAAGGGTAAAAGCGAATCCGTATCGAGGCGGCGGACATCCCCGTAAACAACAATGAACGAAAGCTCGTTTAAAGCATTAACAACACTAAGAAAATCGTAGTTTTCAGTCGACAGCGATTGAAGTTTCCGTTTCGCATCCTCCATGACTTGGATGAGGTGACACTCACAAGCCCTTCTAACTAACTTAGAGGTATTATCAATCGTATTACTGGCTTTTAAGAGAAAACCTAACTTTATAGCCGCTGCGGCTTCAATGCTATCACCGAACAACACCGACTCTACCAGTTGGATTTCAGCATCGGGAGTCCACTGTAAATACCATTTTTCGATCCATGACTTTTCGGAGGAATGATACAACTTCTCAACAAATTCAATGCCCAAGACTTCTAAGCGGTGAAAAAAGAAAGATCGATTTAAGTCTAAAAAAGCAGAGGATTCAGATTTTACCCTTCGATTTTTTCTCAAGTCGAGCCGGAGTTCACTCCCTACCAGACTTTTGTATTTCTCTAATTTTAGCTCTTTGAGCTGATGCTTAAAATCGCTTTGAATGGAAACCAAATACTCATCTTTAGGGACAGAACCAATCGAAGTTCCAATATCAATTCGAGCTAATGATTCTTGAACAGGTAACCTCTCCCCTCTTCCTAGCAAGGTGATGGCGGCATCGTGTAAATCATTTAGAACGGGAATATTTTTAGACCGAAAAACGGTGAGAGAATTGGCTAACCGAACTCCTTCGATCACTTCAGCCGATGATCGGAATATTCCACTGTCCCTCAAGTACTGCGCTGCTTTTGCAAGATACCTGGCTGGAAGTTCACTGATGGTATCAGCTTGTAAACTGTGCCAAACCATCTCAAAGTAAGCAGGTGCCTGATTCCCCGCCCCGTACCCTGAAAGATTCGATAGTCGGTAATAGGAGTAAGGCATCAAGGTTAACCGACAACTTCTTTGAGGAAGTTGAGCCAATTCGTCATCATTCAAAGCTGCCCGATCTTCCCCCAGGGCTGAAGCATGGAAAGCACCACAAACAACAACAATGTTTTCAGGCGAAACACCTTCAGTCATCACCTCATCGATTCTTCGCCTCATGTAAGCTTCGCGAACCAGGTCTTCTGCTCTGATGAGAGACGGAGCATCCTCGTACTCTCTAAGTTGCTTTCCCAGTTCATAAGCCGAGCCTTGGTAGTCGACAGGCACAGATATAGATTCAAACTGCCTCTCCCAAAAAGATTCGTAGTTCACTTCTGAAGTGGATTGAGCAATTCGAACTCGTATATCTTCGTATGAATCTGACTCCAATGAAGCCTTTTGAGAATCTCCCAACAATTCATCCTCATAGACCTCGTCTACAGTCTCCTCATTAGGTGTGCGTTCCTTGGGGGTATTTTTCTGCTCTCTTTTCAAGGCGAGAAAAACACGAGCCGGAAGGTCGATCCATTCCACTCTAACATTATTTTCTTTACCCCACAAAAGAGCTTGGTATTCAGGACTATACTCAGCGAAGGGATAAAGTAAGGTATCAACAGGATGCGTATCGGTATACGCCATTAATGCTAAGGGAGGTTGAGTTTGAGGGTCGACGATCCCCTTGATAAGATCAATAGCATCGGAGGGTCCTTCGATGAGAACGGCCTCCGGCTGATGGGCATCTAAATATTGTTTTAAATTCCACGCACCCGCCGGGGAAAGATGACGAATAGGAAATATTTTGACGGAATCTCGACCCACCATTTCAATTTTGGATTTCTAAACAGGCTTGGTAGAGTTTCTTCCAGTCAGAATCTCGTTTGTTCATCACATTTCTTAGATACTCTTCCCAGACGTCGTGATCTTTATCTTCATCCTTGATCACCGAACCCTGCAATCCGGCGGCAATATCTTCAACCTTGATTTCACCGGAGCCGAAACTTCCAGCTAAAGCCATGCTGTTTGTAAGAAGAGATATGGCCTCGGCTGTGGAGAGTACCCCCGACGGAGTTTTTACTTTTTTCTTTCGGTCTAAAGTTTGCCCCATTCTCAATTCTCGAAAAATCGTGACGACTTGATTCACTGTGGAATCACTCGGGAGTTCTGCTTGGATATTCAGGTCTTTTGATAATTCCTGAACTCGTTGTTGAACGATCTCAATTTCTACCTCGATATCAGTTGGGGTAGGGAGAACTACGAGGTTAAATCTTCTCTTCAACGCCGCCGACATATCATTGACCCCCCGATCCCGAGTGTTCGCAGTCGCGATGACTGAAAATCCTTTTTGAGCCGGAATTTCAGTCAGCAACTCAGGAATAGAGACCCTCTTTTCAGACAACAACGAAATCATCGCATCTTGAACTTCAGCCGCACAACGAGTGATCTCTTCAAATCGGGCGATCGTACCTTCTTCCATCGCTCGCAAGATGGGGCTTTTGATCAAGGATTCTGGTTGGGGACCGGAAGCGATCAGCATCGCATAGTTCCAGGTATAGCGAATCTGTTCTTCCGTCGTGCCTGCAGTTCCTTGGACGACTTTTGTAGAATCTCCGGTAATCGCTGCGGTTAAGTGTTCGGAGAGCCATGATTTCGCCGTTCCCGGCTCTCCAATTAAAAGCAATGCACGGTCGGTCAAGAGAGTTGAAATGGCAATTTCAACCAAACGGGATCGCCCAATATATTTCGGAGTGATTTCTTTTTTTCCGGCTGTTCCCCCACAAATATAGGTCAATACGGATCGGGGAGAAAGTTGCCAACCGTGAGGCTTCGAATCTTTATCTGCTTTTTGAAGAGCTGCTAGTTCCTCTTGGTATTGAATATCTGCCGGAAGTCGTAAGTCAGTAGACTCTGATTTTTCTTTTTTACTTTTTGCCATCGGGGTTCATTCAATTCAATTTTCGGTTTTAACTAACGTAAATCCCATAGTTGGTAAATCGACTTCTAATCTTTTTATTTGCAGCCTGAAGTTGTTTCTTGAACTCCGCCCGAGGTTCATCCGGGAGGTCATAACAAAAATTCCCAATATCGATTTCCATATCAAGATTCTTATTTTTTCCAAACGCGAAATGATTAAAGGCTTCAATGATAAACAGAATCGATTCACCTGAATCTTTTTCAAGAAAACCTAAAAAGACATGAAGTAATAAATGGGGATGCGAAACCGGGAATAACTTTAAGAAGGATTTATAATTGCTTTGAATCAATTCTACTGAAGAATCAAAACTCTTCCCCTTCTTTAGAAGTGCCGCGACGAGAATGACATCTTCGTGCTTTAACGCCAGCTCGGTCCAGCGAGAATCCCATTTATGTAAACGATCACTCTCAACGAATGCATTTAATAGGATCTCGTATTTTTCTTTTTCCAGTCGACCCGCTGGCTTGTGAAAGAATCCAGAAAATTGATCGAAAACCACCTTGACACTCAACTCCGATTTTGAGAATTCAAAAAGTTCTTTCAAGCATTCTTTAGAAATTTGAGGAATAAGATCTAAACCGGCTTTTTGAGTTTTCTTCCCCGGACTCTTCACTAAAGTTGTCACAAGTTGATCAACGATGTAAGTCTTAGACTTATAGTGCTTAGATTTAGACAGACATTTATCGTAGATCTTTTCTAATTTCGCCTTTTCTTTTAGGATGATTAGAGCAAAGTCTTGAGCGGATTTGATCTTCATTTTTCCCACCCAAGAAAACGCAATCAATAATTTATCAAATGCCTTCTTCGCCTCTTTTTCACCCTCAGACTCCAAGGCAGATTCCATGAATCCTTGAGTAACCTCTACTGCTAACTGGTGAAGATCTTGGTTGTCGGATGAGAAAATTTTATCGATGGAAATTCCGAGATCCTTCCCCTCTAAGCCTGATTTAAAGGCTTGAAACACCGCCTCAGAATCCGCGAAATCGATCAACTTCTCGTAAGCAACACTCCGTACATTTTTCGTTTTAGCTTGAGTTTGCTCTAAAAGCTCTGAAGGAAGATCATCCGAAACCCTCCTAAGTGCGAGCGCAGCCGCCTTCATTTTTTTAGATCCATGCTCCACGGCAGCCTCAATAAATTCTTGGCTACCGTCAGGATCGATTTGATGAAGGAGCTTAAGGAGCTTGATGTCGAGCGCACTCCCTTTCATAGAAATAAGTTCTTCCAATTCAACGGTGATCGCTTTACCAAACGGAGGCAAAACCTGCTCAACTAAAAGCTTCATCAAAACCGGGGATGCGTACGTTAATGCAGAAAAAACATCGGGGAGGATCCGAAAGTCGAGAAAAACCCCTCGCTCGACAGCATCATTAAGTAGCCCCATTTTTCCTGACACAGAGCCTCCCAAGACCTCCTTAAGAGGTAACAAGGATTTAGCCGGAGCTTGACTATACACTAAATCACTTTCGGAATATCGGTGCTCCTGTTCTTCCCCCGAAACCCCGGGATCACCCTGAGTGTAGAGCACTGCGACGATCAATGAATTGAGTTCGATGAGAGCTTGTGCCAAGTGTTCGTCGCTCGTTTCATTCAAGAGCTCAATCCCATCGGCAATCTTGTCGAATACAGGAGCTTTTTTAGCTAATTTTCGAAGTGGATCGACAAACGTGGTCAAGCGTGTATCTTTTTTAGCCAGCCGACTTCCCGCGATGGTGAGGCGTCGAGATTCTTGAAAGACTTGATCCAAAAGAGGGATGCTCATTTTTTATTTCTCTTCAATATCAATAAGTAAGTCGAATGATGTCATCTTCACCAACGATGCTCAAGGGCTTAGCGTGTAACGATCCCTTTTCAATATCAAAGTGCAATCGAGCGACCATGACCTGGTTGTGAAAATACTGCTTTGGAAGGTAGTTTAAAAATATTAGAGTTTTAGGGTCACCAGAATCACAGGCATCCGTTAACCCTAAACGCTGATCTTTGAAATCAACTAAGGCCGGCTTTCCCTCGACAGATACGATTTTTTTATATTGGATCAAAACTACAGGATTCTTATCTCCAAGCGGAGCCTTCATTTGATTCTTTATATCGTTTAACCCACCAACGATATTTACCTGAGCAAACTTTCGAATCTTGGTTAAATCTTTCTTCTTCAAATCTCGTTTCTTAGATTCCTCCCACCGCACTCGGGGTGTGATATCTCCGGGATAAATAAATAACTCTTTGATTTCTTGTACCTGAAATTGGCTGCCCTCCATCTTCATTTGATTTGAGGCATTGAAGGGAACCATTTCTTGGGTGGAATAGAGCTTTCCAGTTTTCAGGTGAATCCAAGTACCGATGCCAATGGTTTCTTCATACGGCATATATGGATATGAATTATAGGCTAATTGGGCAAGCTCAACCCTCCCTTCGATGAGACCGGCGGTCTTGAGGTCTCTCAACTGCCAAACCTGCCCTAACAATGTTGCAATCACTCCATCTCGTTGGGGATTGAGATCTGGTTCTTTGAGTTGTTGACTTAGATATTTACGACCATGTTTAATCAAGCTGTTAACTCGTGACAAATGATCAATTGCCGAACTATAGAGAGCCTCCTTATCCTCTGCGTTTCGGTTATAGTAGCCATAATCGACCCTCAAGAAATGATTCAAACAGCTTAAAAACAGTTTATGTGCGCCGGGCAGATAGGCCTCTTTCAATCTTTGAGATTGATTAAAAAGGTCGATAAGGGTATCAAAATTTAAATTCCCAAACCCGTGACGAACCATTTCATGCATCAATTTTTCAAGATGATCTAAACCCGCAAGCTGCTCCTCAACCTTCTTTTTTAGGGCTTCCTTATCAATGTTTTTAGGTTGAGATAAATTTTCGGATCTCTTTTTGGCTCGATCTAAGAGTTTTTGCCGCTTCCTCAAAACATCTTCAGGAATTTTTTCCGTTACAAAACGCTCTAAGTTGGCATAAGCATACATAAGCCCTAAACAGTGCTTACAAGGAAATTGACGACTTGGACAGGAACAACGGCTGATGGGTTCATCTTCATTAATGAAGTCAACCGAACACTCGTAAACTGAATCCCCGCTACCTTCGCATTCACCAAAGATCAAGGTTTGATCTTTTGAGATGTAAAACCCATAAAACTTATTTTGCTGGAGTAGCTTCCGAGCATTTTTGATGGCATTTGCATTAGGTGCGAGTTCATCGACTCGCTGAGTATCTATTTTCAACATAGAGTTATGTAAATCCTGCCAACGGAGGCCTCACAACGATTGAAGAATATCCTTCAACATGCTTGAATATAAATTAAATATCGACCTAAATGATTTAGTATTCGTCGAGATTGAATTGATCAACACGCAAAGATCCTTTCGATCATCCTAAATAGTATCCCAAAATTCTAAGTTAAGGTTAGTCGGGTTTCAAGGGACGCATAGAAAGGCCTATCTTCCAATAAATACTGATATTTCTGACTCAACATTCCCATTAAGATCAGTAGGGTAACGATTTCAGATTAATAAGAACTTTTCGACCTTTATAGACTTAAATACTTGGGATTATTCCCTGGGGTTAGGCTTTAAATCTTATCGATTAAAATTTAGGTAAAAGGAATTCCGATGCATTTTTTCAAGTTCATTCTGATGGGGTCTCTTCTACTTTCACTCGCCCCAAAACTCTACGGCCAGGAAAAGGAAGAAGAGAAGAAAGAAACGGATCGTCCTTCCTCCCGAGATCGCCAATTTCAAAATCGCCGGTCAGGCAGTAGGCGCGAAGGCTTTCGCCGCCGTGGAGGTTCGCGAAGGAATTTTATTCGAAGTTCGAAAGCTCAAGTCAAAGAAGGACAAATGGCGCCGAATTTGGTCTTACCTCTTTTAAAAGAAACGACTGAAACTCAGAAGTTGATTTTAGATTCGAAGAAACGCGTCAAGCTGTCTGATTTTAAAAATAAAAAACCGATCGTACTTATCTTCGGAAGCTACACGTGACCGCCTTTCACTCGCCAAGCCGGGCGCTTGGAAGAACTCTATAAAACTTACAAAGACAAAGCGCAATTCTTAATCGTTTACATCAAAGAAGCCCACGCTAAAGATTCAGCTCGTCCCTTGCGATTCGGGCCACAAATCTTAACTCCTAAAACCATCGACGAACGAGTAAAAGTGGCTCAACAATGCTCCACCGCCCTCAACTTCACGATGCCGATGGTCATCGATCAAATGGATGACAAAGCAGCTAAGCTCTACGGTGGGCATCCTGATCGTCTTTATATCATCGGAAAAGATGGTAGAATTGCTTACCAAGGATTTCCAGGTCCATTTGGGTTTAAGCCGGATGAGATGGAAGGCTCTTTAAAGAAAATCATTAAGAACAAGGGTGTCAGGCGGGCGTGGCGGTTTTAATTGGATTTCGATTAAATTGTGAAACATGCAAAAGATATTTTATCTACTCAAATATAGCTTCATTTCTTTCCTCCTATTAATATCTTCACCCTGTCCAGTTCATGCCGAGGACAATGAAGATTCCCGAACTCCACTTCCGCGGGAGGTGGATAAAGACCTCGCATATTCGAAACTTAATAACCTTTTTAAGTTTTCCAAAAAACGCAGTAAAGACAGCGAGAAAAAAGAATTCGCCAAGAAGCTATTTACAACTGCCAAAGAAGAACCAAAGGGATCCTCTAACCAATACATCTTATATTTGGAGTCTCAAAAATTTGCGATCGAAGCTAATGACATAGATTTGGCGTTAGAAATCTCTGATACACTGACGAAAACTTTTCAAGTATCAACAATCAAAGAAAAAATCAAGGTTATTGGCTTACTTGAAAAGCGAACCAAAGATAGAGTTGATAAAAAACTTCTTATTCAAGAAACTATAAAAGTTATAGAGAGTGCCCGCCCCAAAGCTCAATTTGAAACTCTTACGAGCACAATTAAATTGGCTCAAAAAATTAGCAAGGGCCTCAAATCAGACTGGATTGAGTATCGATTGGACAACTTAGAAGAGTCCATAAAGAAGATTGGGAAATGGAGAAAAATAAATGAGGCTGCAAAGAAGAAATTAATTGAAGAACCAGGCGATACTAAAAGTTTAATTTACACTGCCCTTTTTCAGTGCCTGATCCTCAACCGTTGGGAACCAGGATTTAAAATCCTCCAATCCATTAATGATAAAAACATACAAACACTTATCGATCTCGAAAAACAAGAATTCCTCAGTACCGAAGAAGTTGAACAAAACGGGCAGGCTTGGTTCAAGCTCGCTAATTCAATTGAAGATAAATTCGTTAAAGAAGCGATCCTTCAAGAAAGCTATCAGCGATTTTTAAAGGCAAAGCCTCAACTGTCAAACCTCGAAAAACTAACTTATGATATCCGACTCAACTTTGCTCCCTATCGATACCTGAGTGACCTTGAAGAGTCAGATGTTAAAGTTGGATTTGGGAAATTTCTAAAAAAAGGTCACTTTTATGAAAATAAGAGGATTCGAGTTTCGAAGATCTATTCCTATGAAGGCCTGACCATCCACAGTCCTGTAAGAGGTGCAAGCCAAGTCAAATATCGCCTCAATAAAAAATACAACACCTTCGAAGCTGTCATGGGTTTGAATGAAAGTGCCCAAAACCTCCGAGGTTCTTTTCAGTTTATTGTTGTTGGAGACGAACGAGTTCTTTGGAAATCAAAAGCTATCGGCAGTAAATTACGAGAACAAAAATGTAAGGTAAAAATTAAAAATGTAGACATCCTCGAAATAAAAATATTAACAAAGGGAAGGCCAAATAAAGGACACACTGTCATCTTGGATCCAATTGTAAAAAAATAACATACAACTTAATATTCCTCCGGCGCATGAAAATCCTCTTATCTCTCACCATATTTTTTACCCTTTCCATTCAAACATTTTTAAGTGCTTTTGCTGAAAAAGTCACCCCTCCCCCAGCCCAAATCCCCCCACTCCCGTCAGTCTTAGATGATCAATCAGTACCCGCATTCCCCGGCGCATGGGGAGGCGGCATGTTCACAAAAGGTGGACGCGGAGGGAAAGTCTTTCTTGTTAATAGCCTGGAGGATTCAGGGTCAGGCACTTTACGTGAAGCTATCGAAGCTAAGGGACCAAGGATCGTGATCTTCCGAGTAGCTGGGATCATCTACTTAAAAAAAGCACTCGATATCAACAATCCTTATATCACCATCGCAGGGCAATCGGCTCCTGGTGACGGAATCTGCATCGCCCACGATTCTATTAACATCAACACCTATGAAGTCATCCTGAGGCACCTAAGAGTACGGCGAGGTCTTCCCGAAGGCGGTCAAGGATCCGACAACATCGGGGGGAATCCTATCAGACAAATCATCGTTGATCATTGCTCGACAAGCTGGGGAATGGATGAAAATTTATCTCTCTACCGTTACATGGAATACCGAAAAGATAAGTCCTTTGTGAAGCACCCCACCAAAAACGTTACTGTTCAATTTTGTATTTCAAGCGAAGCACTCAACGCAAAGAACCATGCCTTCGGAGGAACATGGGGAGGAACCGACTCGACTTTCCATCACAATCTTTTCGCTTGTAACACCGGACGTAACCCATCGATTGGAATGGGAGGTGAGTTCGATTTTAGGAATAATGTCATCTTCAATTGGTACCACCGTACCATGGATGGCGGCGACGAAACTTCGATGGTGAATGTCATTGCTAATTACTACAAACCAGGGCCGGCCGCCAAAAAGAGCATGGTCGACGTCATGGTTAGAATTGAGCAGCGTAATCAGTATTCACCTGGGAGACGGTTTGAAAATCAAGGTTGGTTCCCCAAAGGTGAGAAACGCCCCGGTAAATGGTACGTCGCTGGGAATTATTTTCATGGCTTCCCTAAAATCACCAAAAACAACTGGGAAGGGATGCAAGGCCCTGAAGAACTCGCCCGCGTCAACACCGCCTTCGAAGCCTGGCCCGTCAAACAGGAATCAGCCTTGAACGCTTACAAAAACGTTTTAGCCAACGCGGGTGCAACCTTGCCGAGACGAGATACAGTCGATCAACGAGTTTGCAAATCCGTGGAAACCGTTAAATTCCTGACTAAGAATGGCATCATCAACTCCCCTGAAGACGTCGGTGGTTTCCCGAAGTATTCATTTTCACCGGAAGAAGTCCCAGTAGACAGCGATCGCGATGGCATGCCGGATGAGTGGGAGAAGAAATATAAGTTAAATCCTAAGAATGCAGCAGATTCAATTTTAGATGGAGATGAGGATGGCTATACCAACGTGGAAGAATTTTTAAATGGAACGGATCCGAATGCGTTTATTGATTACAAAAACTTAGGCAATAACAACGATACGATTAGTTTTAAGAACTAGGGTAGTAGGCACACGCCGTGTGCCGTCCTATCAAAAACGTCTTACAATGTGCAATGCTCAACAAGAAAAGAGAAGTTCCACTCGGAGAGACAATTATTAAAATTCAGTTTAGCTATCGTTCTTCTGAAAGACCTTAAACAATTTACTTTAAGACAGAGAAGTGTCGCCCCTACAGGGCTTGATCTCATTTCCCTTTCAACCCAGGGCGACGCTTCGCTCTGCCCTGGGCTATGAAGTTTCGGGCTTTCAGCCCTTGGGGTTATCTTCGTTTTTAAATATCCACAACGACAAAATCAATCCTTCCTCTTTAGTTGGATTGATTTTAGATAAGAGTCTTAACAAGCTTGCAAATTCCCGGCTCACGGGGTGAGCCGGCTACTATAATGGCGCCCCGTCAATCAACACCGCCTTATCCGGATATCGTTCTCGATACTCAAACACTGCTCGACGCTTTGAATCCGCGTTTGGACTCTTCGGCATAAGCTGCCGCTGATGTTGCCGAGGAGATAAGTTCTTCCCACCTTCAGGTGCATAAAGTTTTCCTTCGTGGGTATACCACCAGTATCTGATATCGATAACAGAAATTGCTTTACCTCTCACTGGATCCTGCAAAATAGCATCCTGAACATCTTTCGTCGTACTGAGAACGATGAACACATCCTGCTTTGTTTCTTTTTCCCACTCTACGATTGTATCGATCCACAACTTTACAAACGCAAGCGGCCCGGTGAATTCTCCTCCGATAGAATGAAGCACATTCGTTTTACCTCTAAAATTCTCTAAGTGCTTTCGAATGTAAAGACGATGTAATTTCTTTCGCTTCGGCTGTTGGATATCGTAAAACAGATGCGCCTGAAAGATCCTCTTATCGCCGGTATATGGAGGCGGCTCAGGAAAATCAGTCTCATTGATGTTATTGGCAGAACGCCAAGGGAAATCAGCCCAATGAGCTCCGGCTTCTAATACATTATGCTGGAAGTAGTGTTGATTGAAGAGGATGAGGCCCTCTTTTTCGCAATGAGCCGCAAAGCCTTTCAATCGATTCCAATACCAGGGATTAAACTTCGTTAAGTCATAACGACTTAAACCATCAGCCGCCTTCCCGATTCCACTACGAGCAAAAGGTTGCTCGTAAAAAGGAGCTTCTACTTCTGCATCCGCACGTTGAAAACGATTATGATCATCCCGTCGTCGATCGTACCAAAGCCCATGATGGTGCTCGACAACTTGAACACCAGAACTCTTCAGCTTTCTGGCAACCTGACGCAAGTCATCGGTAAATCCAGTTCCAATCCTCCCGGGGACAAATCGAGTCAAAGCCGGGCCAAAACGTTCGATATCTTTAGGGCGCGTATCGCCTCTCCACCAAATGGGATTAAAACGTTTTCCCCGTAGAACCTGACCATCGATTTTTAAAATTCCACTTTCAAGTATTAACGATTTCTTTTTGGTGACTTCAGGAATAGGAATCGAGTAGGCCAGTTTTTGCACACCTTCAGGGGAACTGGGAATGGGCTCTCTCGCCTGAGCCTTACGAACGATCGCTCGAACACTTAATGCGGGTAGATTCGAGTTTTGAACAAACTTTTCTGCTTGTTTGTATTTCGGATTCGTCGCTCCTACATGTCTTCTACCGATCGGTCCTAAAAATTGGTTCGCTTGTTCTGCCCCTACTCTTTTACTAAGCTGAGCTTGAAACAGGCTTAACGGTTTTACAAACTCATCTCTTTGTTCAAACCGACTGGTTCCGCTAAACTCCCCCCACACTCCATAGGCTTGGTTTGAAGCTCCCGGCGGATCTGAACATTGCATACGAGCTGCCGTCGATTGCCAGATCAAGCAGTTAGCTGCTGTCCAACCCGCGCCTTGATCTTTCCCGAATCGATTTTCAAAACTAAAAATACCTCCTTCCAATCGAACATTATCAAAGAGCACTCCTGTAGCCCAACTGCCCATCGTTCCACTGGCGCCCAAAGACTCTTCAGCTTCACAACCCACAAAGGCATTGGGCCCTGTAGCTCCGTGCCCGACTGAAAAATCTCGGCGGCCTTTCTGAGATCCACAACGTATAAACAACGTTTGTTGCCCCATCGTGAAGAATGCCTCACGTCGATGCCCCCCAACCTCAGAAATCGGATTGAGATTGATACAATCTTTTACCGTGATGTTTTTAGTGGTTTCATAGAGCGCAACTGCCGATCCAGCAAAACCATGAAACTCTATCTGACGAACCCAAGCATCTTTCACATTTTCCATGGTAATACCCATCCAAGCGTGGTCCTCGTCGTGACGATGCTCAGTTGTGGGATGGGAAACGAGTTTTAAGTTTTCGATACCCACATTCTCAATTCTTCCAGGCCAAGAAAAGGCTTCTACAGTCGTGGGAGATAGAGTGCGATTTAATGCTGTTGTTAACGGGGCATCCAATGTCACTCGCTGCTGATCTTTACTGATCCCAATTATCTTTCGCTCCCAAGTCACATCGCGAGTCCCGGGCTTCCAAGCGATGCCAAAGCGATCCATACCCAATTGTTGAATCCACTCCGTCGTCGATTCCCGTGTAATCCAAATCAATTGCCCCATTTGAAACTCTCGAACATCTTCAAGGGTAAGCTGTGTTGCCCCAACTTGAGTGACTTCATCTTGAACTTGACTTCGAACTTCTTGATCGACGAGATAATCCGCCTGCCCCAAGACTCGAATCAAGGAGCGACGATCAGCCCCAACGGCTCGCAACACTGTCTGTTCAGGTCCGCTTCCTCGCAGAACGACTCCAGATTTTTGAATGATCAGTTGTGAAGAAATTTCGAAGACCCCAGGACCGACCAACACGGCTCCCCGAAAGCCATCGGCATTCAATTCTAAGTTGGAGATATGATCGATGGCTTGTTGAATCGAGGCGCCCGCATCGATACCGGGCTTATGTTCGATAAATACCATCGGCAGGACGAAGGGGATCTCAACTTGGCTCTGCTTGTACCCACAAGTTGAAAAATCAATTTGCTCCGACAGCTTCCTCTCTTCAGAGAATGCGCTGCTCAGGCCCAAAAGGAGCACAAAATGAAGTGTTAGCAAACAGAACCTGGTCATATCGAATTAAGTTACAGGGTAAAAAAAGAAGAGAGATGCCTTTCCAAAAACTATGATTATTTCCCTTATTTTACCCTTAAATTCAGCTTTGAGGGCTGCTTATAAAGCCTAAAAGTTTCTGAGAGAAGAGTAACCTTTTCCCCCCCAAGGTCAATATTTGATAGAATTTCGAATATTTCAATCTCGTGAACAGACGAACTGTTAGAAGCACCAGGAAGTACTGGGAGAGAATCCATTGCCTCTAAGATCCATCGACCCCACAAGGCGATCACTGCAGGGTATTTTGATCCTTGTCCTATATCTGGGCTTCCTCAAGAATTCTCTAGCTGAAGATCGCCCCGAAAATCACCATTGGGCTTTCAAACCCGTTCAACGCCCCACTCTCCCAGAAGTCAAGAATTCAGCCTGGTCTCAAGATGATCTCGACCGGTTCATTCTGAAAAGGTTAGAGAACGAAAAACTCAATCCAGCTCCTAAAGCTGAGCGTAGAATCTTACTTCGAAGATTAAGTTTTCTTTTAACTGGTCGACCTCCAACACCTGAAGACCTCAAAAAGACTTCGCTCAACCTCGAACAATACGTAGATTCCCTCATCGCCTCAACTGCGTTCAGTGAACACTGGGCTCGCCATTGGTTAGATCATGTTCGTTACCGCCCTATGAAGGGTAAAAACGAATCCAATGATCCCTATCGCCTATGGGTCATGAAATCGATTCAGGAGGACATGCCCTACGATCAATTTGTGAAAATGCAAATTGCGGGTGATCTGATGCCCAACCCATCTTCAAAGAGTGAAATCCATCTCGACGGCATGGTCGCCGTCAGACCTTTCTCGATTAAAAATCGCCACCACGATCAACTCGATTTACTCGGCCGAACTTTCATGGGGCTCAGCTTGATCTGCGCTCGTTGCCACGACCACAAACACGAACCTTTAGCGCGAGATGATTACTACGCGCTTCAAGGTATCTTCGAAAGCAGTCGAGTGATTCAGGCGCCTTATCTTAAAGAAAAGTCTAAATTCGATACGTATATGGCAGATCTCGCTAAGAAGTTAGCGAATGAAACTCGCATGAAGAAAGAATTGAAGTCTTATTCATCGGTTTCTCAATACTTCGATCAACAACAAAGGCTTAAATCTGAAGAAGCAAAACTCAACGATCCCAAACAAGCAAAGAACAAAGCCAAAATCGAAAAGAGCATCGAGAAGCAGAAAAAGGAAATTGAAAAACGCCTCCAAGATATCAAGAAGCGTAAACTTTCGCTCGACGACCCCAAGGCCTTGGAATACCACCGCTTGAAGGTAGAAAACAAGGAACTCGAAACTAAGTGGAAAAATGTGTATCAGTTTGAGGCCTTTGTCGATCAAGCCGATCCTAAAAAAATCGTTGACTCACAACCACCCAAAGAAGGAATCGTCGTTAAGCCGGGAAAAGAAGTCCCGAAAGATAAGCCCGTTCCTCGACGCTTCCCCGAAGTCTTAGCGGGTAAGAAACAAACACTCATCAGTCAACAAACAAAACAAAGCGGCAGATTAGAACTCGCCGAGTGGCTGAGCGATCGATCCCACCCCATAACCACGCGTTTGATGGTCAATCGCATTTGGTACTACATGATGGGCGAAGGGCTAACACGATCGCTTTCGAATTTTGGACACAGCGGATCTCCCCCCAGTCATCCAGAACTTCTTGATTATTTAAGCGATGAGCTAGCTCAAAATGGAGGTTCGATAAAAAAGCTGATTCGACGAATCGCGCTTTCAGCAACTTTCCAGCAATCTTCTAACTACCAATGTGATCCGATCGAAAAAGACAATCGAGTAAAACTCTTCGGGATCAGCACGAGAAAAAGGCTGGAAGTGGAATCGATCTACAGAAGCCTCAACTCGTTTGAATACGACTCTCAGTCGAAGGAAAGGCATCGACCACCTTCAATCGATATGGTCAGAGAGATGAACGAACTCTTCGATGGGCCGAATAATAATTTAATCGTTCCCCGAAGAACATCATCCATCACGAGCCTTCAAGCCCTCTTCTTTATGAATAGTGAGTTTGTTAAGGCCAGTACGGAAAAGATTGCTAACCGGTTGTACCGATTGGAAAGTGATGGCGATCGAATCCAAAACGTATTTTTACTTTTCTACGGTCGCTCGCCAAGTGATGAAGAAATTCAGTGGGGAAAAACGTTTTTGAAAGAATGGAAGCAGAGTAAGGATTCTAAAAATTCCAAGCGAAAGAAAAACGCCCCGCCACCAGAATACTTGGGTAAGTGGCAATCGTATTTACAAGTCCTTTTAGCAACGAATGAATTCCTCTTTGTGGATTGAGCTATGACGGAAGAAAAAAATAAACCTCTCATCTCTCGTCGAACAGCATTAGGTCACTACGCTAATGGCTTGGGGACTCTCGCCCTCACTTCGATGCTCCAAAATGAGCTGAGCCATGGAAGCGACTTGGATCCACGACCCGGGACGCACAAAGCTAAAGCTAAAAGAGTGATCTTCCTTTGGATGTCGGGTGGTCCGTCACAAATGGACACCTTCGACCCCAAACCTGCTATCAATGACTTGGCCAAGAAGAAACCGAACGTTACTGAAGCTCCGTTCAAGTTTGAACGCCGTGGTAAAAGTGGGCTTTGGGTCAGTGAACTCCTCCCCCACATCGCTCAACACGCCGATGACCTTTGCGTCATTCGATCGATGAAAGGGGAAACCAATACCCATGAGCACGCCCAAACTTTCGTGATGACTGGAGTTCCTCAAAACAATTCTCCAGTACCGACCATCGGGAGTTGGATCGTTTATGGATTAGGAAGCGAAAGCAAAAATCTACCGGCTTTAGTTTCGCTCGATCAGTCCAACCCCAATGTTTCTGAAACCTTTTTTCTCCCCGCTTGGACTCAGGGCACCGTTCTCAATCTCAATAAGAAGAAGAAAAAAGGCAAAGAACTTCCTCTTATTCCCAACATCAATAACAAATGGCTCAGCCCTGAGCAGCAGCGCAAGCAATTGGATCTGTTACTGAAGATGAATGAGCTCCATCGGAAATCTCGCCCTGGAGATGATCGATTGAAAGCTCGGGTCGAAAGCTTCCAACGAGCCTTTAGAATGCAAATGGAAGCTCCAGATGTCTTTGATTTAACCAAAGAATCAAAGAAGACTCAGGAAATGTACGGAGTGGGCGGGAAGGATACCGATGAATACGCCCGTCGTTGCATCATCGCTCGTCGCCTGATCGAAAGAGGAGTGCGCTTCGTCTTAGTCCCCTACAGTCGAGTGCCAAAATCCGAAAACCAAACTGCGGCCACCTTCGGATGGGATTCCCACGAACAGAATAACACCATCACCCCCATGCTGTGTAAGCGTCATGACCAACCCGTCGCTGCGCTTCTTCAAGATCTGAAACAGCGTGGCTTACTCGAAGACACCTTGGTCTTTTGGGGAGGAGAATTCGGCCGGACCGCAGGCTCCCGGGTAGGAAAAGCGGGTCGCGAACACAACTGTAACGGTTACACCGTATTTCTCGCAGGTGGAGGCGTCAAGCCAGGCATCGCCTACGGAAAAACTGAAGAAACCGCCAAGGGTATCCTAGAAAACCCAGTCCATGTTCACGATCTCAACGCCACTATCCTTCATCTCCTCGGCCTCGACCACGAAAAACTCACCTACGATGCGGGAGGGCGAAGTTATCGCCTAACGGATGTCTATGGGGATGTCGTGCACGATATTATTTCTTAAACAGGAGAAGGCGGGAATAGTATTAAAGTCTATTCCCGTTCACACGCTTCAACATTTCCCATACGAACTGGGATAGTGAATCCACCGCTGGCTCCTGCAGACAAATCGAGAGCAACTCCCTCTTCTCCGATACTGCTCAATGGTCCCCAACCTCTGGAAAGTCCCGTTAACCAGAGCATAAATGAGTAACCTCCTTGGAGCTGATCGAGAGGGATCCCTCCCAGATTTGGAAAGCCTCCCACTGCCGCAGTACCGGAAAGCATAAAGGATGGTCCAACCAAGGCTGCCCAATGCGGGCCTAAGAATCCCGGCGAAGATAAATCAAATCCCCCATTACTCGCACCAAATCCAAATCCAGCCCCAGCCACCGCACTAAAAGTCAACCAACTGGCATCCGTTCGTTTGACTCCCTGGCAAGTAGAATCAGCCGTAAATCCGGTTAAAGAAACACCAGTCCCAAAACCGGGTTTCAATACCGCCAATCCGTTACCCGATCCGGCAGAAAGGATCTTGGTGATGTCGGTAGTGACCGCCAGAGACCACATATGACCGTTCCAGCCTATGCGATCGAGAGCATGAGATTCATCGATAGCCACGGCAGCAATTTGAAGAAGAATTGCTGAAACACTCAAACTAACGATGACTTCTCCAAAAGTCGGAAAAGCACCGCTAGGATCAATAAAGTGAATAGGATCATTATTAGCATAGAGGTAGCGATGACGTGAAACGGGAAGCTCTGGAATACCTTCGAAGGGATCGGGTGATATGAATCGACCGAGCTTTGGATTCAAGTGACGTTGACGAAGATAAATAGAGTTGGAGACAAGATCGACTCTCTCCCCGCGGTAGCCATAAGGAAGACTGGAAGCCTCAGGACTGATTCGATTCCCCCAAGCATCCCAGGTTGAAGAAATGGAGAGCTCTCCGCTATCCGATCGATAGGAACGAATACCACTGTGCCCATCTTTAAACGGCATCAAAGTTCCAGCCGAGTTTTTAACCTGAGCCAATCCTCCAGCGCCCCAGGTATTCACCGCTAAAACATTCCCCTCCGTATCTGTCTCCTCCACAATTTGAGCAAAGGGTTGAAGCGTATCCACGAGGAATCGAGTCTCTTCTCCATTCACACTTCGAGAAACCATCAATCCTTTAGAATCGTATTGATACTCAATGGTGGTTTCTTCTTCAGTATGGATGGTGTGTTGAATCAACCGATTCTCAGCATCCCAGATATACTGCTCTTCCTTATCGGGAGAGAGGATATGGATTAATCTTCCAGCAGAATCGTAGGTATAATCCGTCCGCACCCCTTCCTTGTTGGACTCGATAAGTCGATCTTCATCATCGTAGAGATAAGAAGTCATCCCCTCGTTTGAATCTTCCCTCAAGATGACATTCCCGACAGCATCGTAAGTGAGTTGAACTTGGCGGTCATCATCGGGCGCTGAACTCATTTCAGATATCAGACGTCCGAGGGAATCATACTCCCAATTGACCGTCCGACCGTTAAGCTCTAAGACGGAGACGATTTGGCCAATAGAATTGTAGGAATAGATCCACGAATCAAGCACTTCATTTTGGTCAGAAAGCGATTCGATTCTTAATAACTGCCCCTTGTTGTTAAACTCTTTTCGTTCTCTAAAATTATTTGGGAAAGTTGTCTCTACCAGTCGATTAGCTGAGTCGTAACGGTATCGAGTCATTCCCCCGTCCACATCGACTACGACTTCGAGGAGACCAGAATCCGAATACTGATACTGAATGACGCCAGAAGAAATTTCGACCGACGCCAAATACCCCTTATCGTTCCACTCGTAGGCGATCTTTCGCCCATCGGGCTCCGTACGACTCAATAAGCGCCCCATGGCATCGTAACTGTATCGACGATGATCAGCTTCAGAGGTTTCGGAGATGACCTGCCCCACCAAGTTATACTCATAATTTATTTTAGACTCGTCAGGAAACGTTTTTTCGATTAAACGATGGCGAGAATCATAGACATAGTGAATCACTTCATCGTTAAAAGATTTTTTCGACAGGATTAAACCCACCGAGTCGTACTCGATTTCCATCTGAGAGCCCGATGGTTTTTCCATTGCGGTCAATCGGTCATAACTATCGTAATCGTAGTGAGTCTCTCTTCCTAAGGCATCGACTTGCCTTTGAAGCAAGCCTTTAGAGGTATACTCGTACTGAGTTCGTTGACCTAAACGGTTGATCACGGAAGTCACTTTGCCATAGGGATCGTACGTAAAACGGTTCTTAACTCCATCGTTATCCTCGATGCTCGAAACCTGCCCTAATTCATTGTAAGTAACGAGTTCTTCAGTCCCATCAGGATGAATCGATCGAATCACTCGACCCAAGTCATCGTATTCAAATTTTTGGACTCGACCATCGGCATCGGTGGCTTGGGTGACTTGTCCTCGATGGTTTGTCACTAAGTGAAGATCTCCACTCTCGGAATTCGAAATCGTTTGGACTTCACCCTGTTCGTTACGACTTATTTGAAGGATCCCTTGCCCCGGGATATCGAGACTTGAAACGAGACCATCCGTATTCAATTCCACATTTAACTGAAGATTATTTGTAGGATCGTCATCGCCATCGGGATAAATAATACCAGCGGGTCGGCGAGCCTCGTCGTAGATCCATCGCTGAGTTTCACCCGTGGGTAAGGTCATCCCTTCTAATTGATTGCCGGGTGAATAGTGAAAAGCAAATTCCTCATCGTCAGTAAAACGTATCCTCTTGACTTGGGAATCATGCCGAGAAGCGATTTCGGTGCGAGTTCCATCGTCTAAAACTACAGCGGATCGATTTCCAAGGGCATCGTATTCAAATGAAATCTGATTCCCATTGGGCCCCATCAGTTGAGATAAATGACCACCTGAATCGTACTCGAGTTCAAAGGTATCTACGATCGGCTCTTCGGCTGAGCCACGAACAACACTGGTGGATAATAGATTACCGTTAGCATCGTAAAGGTGGAGCCGCTCACTGCCGACCGCATCCACATGGCGAGTCATGCGGCCGAATTCATCGTATTCGAAGGTCTCAATATTACCCTTGGGGTCTTGGGTTCGAATCAGATTCCCATTCGAATCGTAGGCACGCTTGCTAATATTCCCCAGGGCGTCCGTCATCGAAGTGAGATTCCCGAAGGCGTCGTAGGAAAACTGAGTGGTTATGTCTCCGGCTTCAGTTTTCGTAACGATTTTACCCATCTCATTGTATTCATATTCGATGATGGAACCGTTGGCTTGCTGAACTGAGATGAGGTCACCGAATTCGTTATACTCTCGATCCACCGTCAGACCGCTCGGGTAGGTTTCTTGAGTTAAACGATTAGCAGCATCGTAGGTAAATCGAGTGACATTGCCTAAGGCATCGGTTTCGCTAAGAATATTTCCTCGATCGTCATACTCGTAAGTACGCTCAAATCCATCCTGAGAAGAGAGAGTTTCTTTTTGACCCTCTGTGTCGTGATCCACTTCAGTACGATTCCCGTTTGAATCGACAATCGTAACCAATCGGCCCAAATCATCGTATTCATATCGAGTGACATTGGATTCACCAGCACCGATAATTTCGATAAGGTTACTCCTTTGGTCGTACTTAAACTGAGTACTCTCTCCGCTTCGATCGATGTGTTTTACAAGGTTTCCTTGAATGGAATACTCATACTTCTGTTCGACTCCGAGAGTGTCCGTAATTCGAGTGATCCTACCTTGAACATCTCGTTCAAAATTAACTTTTAAACCTGAGGAGTGCTCAATTCCATCTGCTGTTAAAGTGACTTCATTACCATTGGGTCCTCGAATGCGACGCACTCCATCAACGCTGTGAATTTCAATCTCAGTTCCATCGGCGTCGGTATAAAGGAAAAGCTGAGGATCGAAGGAAGAACCCGTAGTGGTATCTATGAGAGAGAGATTTCCAACTCCTCCAGTCGAAAGAAGATGATCACGGAATCTTAAACTCTTCAAAGATCCTCGAGTCCCGGGGCGCGGAATAAATTGAGGAATTATAAACAACGATTCCCTCAGAACGGTCGCACTGGGCTGGGGCTCTAGGTCAAACACCTCAACCCGCCCCCCCGGCAAGTAAACAGAGACCTTATGTTCTCCCGCAGGCACAATTCCAAAAGCTAAGCCTGATTTCACCCCGACCCACCCATCGCCGAGTACTCGATTGGGATTAATTCGAATCGTGTTATAGGCAAATTTCCAACCGATCCCGAAATCGCCTTGAGACTTGTCTCGAGTTTCATAAGTACGAATCACTTCAATCGGAATGCCATGAGTCGGTACTCTAAGGTCGAGAAATGATAATGAGAATTGCCCTACAGAAAACCCCTCTTCAATTGTAATGGGCACAGTTGAAGTCGAACTATGACCGGCAGCATCCTCTACTGTTAATAACAAATGATAGCTATTTGGTTGCAGAGTCGTCGGGTCGAGAAAACCGAGAGTTCCATCAACAATAGGCTCAGTTCCACGAGCCAGTTCGACATAGGATTCACTACCCATTGGGGCAATTTGCAATAGATAACGAACAAAATTTTGATCGGAGGCGAAGCCTTTAATATCAATGACGGATTGATGAGTAGTTCCCGGAAGTGGAAAAGTGATATCAGCACGAGGAGGAATTCTATCGGTGACCTGAGCGGGAGAAACCACCCAAATCGCCATCGATCCCGTAATACCCTCTAAGGTGGCTGAGATCCTCGTTCGCCCGGGGCTTATCGTTTTCGCTAAGCCCTCGGAATCGACCTCCACAATGGAATTATCCCCACTCTCCCAAGTCACTAAGCCATCCACTCGACGCACGGTTCCATCGTTTTGAAGCGCTAAGGCGGTCAGCTCAACATCACGCCCTACTATGGTTCTTACTTCCACTGGAGTCACAACGATTTCAAAAAATCCTAGACTCGCATCATCACCATCACAATCTTGATCAATCTGATCATCCCGAATTTCGACGGCTCCCGGGAATATTGATTTTTCCGAATCGTTACAATCCCCTTCGTTTTCAGTGAACCCATCACCGTCATCATCTACATCAAAAGGATCAGGCCCGAGAGATAGAGTCAAATGAACATCGATATCAAAAAACTCTACTGCAGTCCCCGCTATTGGGCGTTGTTCGATGACCGTTCCAATTTCAGCCGTTCGGTGATGTTTCGAACGATCTACCTTATGCTCCCAACCCGCAAAGTGAAGCTTATTGGCAGCATCAGTCTCAGTCTCCCCTAGGACATTGGGAACGACTCGAGGTTCTCTAACTGTGATGAGGGCTCTTTGAAACGATTCAAAGCCTTTATCATCTTGAACTCTAATGGTGAGGAAAAACTCTCCCACTTCACTCGGAGACCAACGTAAAATCCCCAGCTCGGGATCGAAGGTCATTCCTTCTGGGGGCTCGATCAAGGAAATGGAAATGGGATCTTGATCCGGATCTATAGCTTGGACTGCGTGTACGTAGGGGAATCCCACTGAGGCGTAAATTGATGGAACAGATTGAAACTCAGGCGCAGAATTGATGGGGAGATCTTCTAGATAAACCGTAGCGTTCTCGGATTCTGTACGACCATCAAATGCCCGATAAATGAATCGATCGGCTCGAGTGAGATCTTCGGGAAGAAAGGTGTTTTGTCGAAAAGCATTCAATCCAGGCTGAATCCAGAACGGTCGTTCTTTCTGAGGAATACTTCCATCGTTATTGACGTTGGTCACGTGATAGTCGTGTTGGTTCCAAATGGGACGCGCTCGAACCCAATCATCAAACTGGCCGCCGAAGACCCACAGACCATGTTGCTCACCTCCAACAACAATTTGATTAGCCACTGCAACAATTTCCGCGTGCCCATCATTGTCGATATCAGCGACGACGGGATACTCGACAACCGTTCCTGAACGTAATTCTGTCTTTAATAAGACTTCACCATCGGCTCCCCGGAAAACCCACAACCATAGTTCATCGGAGTAAACGACCTCAGGGGAACCATCGTTGTCAAAGTCGAAAACCGTTGAACCAGTAGCTGCTGAACTCAGGTCGACAGTTTCTCTTGACCATAACTCAGAACCATCAGCTTCGAAGACTGTATAGCTTCTCTGAGCGGCTAATCCAATTTCTGCTTTTCCGTCTCCATCAAAATCAGCAATAGTGGGCGGAGCCCCGAACTGACTCGATGCCGGGCGAAAAATCTCCCAGAGCAAACTGCCATCGTGATCGACTAAAAAGAGAGTGGGACCATAAGAAACGACAATTTCGGGAAAGGGATCAGAATCTAAGTTTCCTATTGCTTGCGTTCCGTCTCGAACACCTTCTGCTTTAAAGACCAACTCACCTTCATGACTTAATACCGTGTTTCCTACCACGACTTCAACATCTCCATCGAGGTCGATGTCAGCCGCTGTTGCCATCCCAGCGAGTAATCCCCCTCCCGCTCCGGGAGTTGTCCAAAGAATTTTCCCTTGAGAATCCATGGCGGAAGTGGTGGGCGGATTGAGAGTCGTCACCAAGATTTCAGGGCGAAAATCTTGATCCAAATTTGCTATGGTAGGTCCTCCAAATCGAGGTCCTGCTCCTGGCAATCGATCGCTCTTCCACAAGAGTTCACCGGAATGAGTAAACGCTAAAATGAATCTTTTATCACTGGAGAGTGCAAGGATTTCAAGATTTCGATCACCCGTAATATCTCCAATTGCGAGTTGAGCTGAAGCTTGAACCATGTGTTCGGGATTTGTAATCGTAAAGACTTCTTTTCCTCCATCGCCCTCTAAAACGCGAATGTGACCTGGAAGTTCGGCAAACACACTCGTAGAAGAAGAAGTGCTAAAGATAACTTCAGGTTTACCATCCAAGTCTAAATCTGCAACCAGAGGAGTCGCCATCGCTTGAATCGACTCCGGCTCGACTTCACTTCCCTCCCAAGTCCATTCGACTTTAGTAGCAAGCCTTTCCGGCACCGCATCGCCAAAGACGTGTAATTCTCCAAAGGTAGCGATGTTCTGATTCGCTTCAATAGGATCGATACGAACTTTAGCTGCCCCCTGAAGCTCACCCAATTGGACTGAGGCATCCCCGAACTCATCAAATTCAAGTCCGGCATGAGTCAGCATGGGGACATCATCTCGGTTTAAGATGATAATATTGGCCTTAATCAACCTACCCTCAAAAGGCCCACTATTATTTCGAGGGCCGATGATTTCCACGGAACGCACGGTGACATCTTGCTCAAAACTCAGTTCGAAATAATTTTCTCCCACACTACTAGCCGACCATGAGGTACCGGGGTCGTTGTCTGTAGCATTTTCAACTGAAAATGTTGGGCCCCAAGTGGTACCCGCAGTGGCTTCCGTAAATAGAAGCAATGATAGATTTAGATTTTCTCGTACCTTTGGAATCAGCAGTGAAGGTGTGTAAGTGAAAGAGCCATCTTGATTCAGTTGGAGTTCACCATTTCGTGGAGGCTCTACTAAAATGGCTTCCAAGGGATCACCATTGGGATCGGTATCATTTTTAAGAATCCCGGGAGCCTGAATCTCTAAACTTTCTCCAAAGAGTACTCTAAAAGCATCATTTTCAGCCTCGGGTTCAGAATTCGCAATCCGAACTATAAGGTTAAAAGATTGAATATCAGAAGCACCGATTGAACTCCTTGCCGAAACCGTAATACCAAAAATCTGGGGAGGGAGTTCAAATGGAATCGACCACTTGATGAGTCCAGTAAGGGGGTCGATGCTCATCCCTTCCGGATGCTCAATTAGTTGAAATTCAATCCCCTTTAAATGATCTCCTTCGATGATCTCTGGAGTAACAGAAAAATTACCTCCTCGAATCATCACCCGATCGGGGATTTCTGCCATTAAAAGTCTTTGTGATTGAATGTCGCAAGCCTCTTGGTTCACACATAAAGGGTACGAACTACATTCGAGATCATCGTCGGTTCGATCCAATCCACACTCAAAAGGACCAGGTGCTACCGGCGCTTGGGCTCCATGAAACAACCAATTCAAAGACACGATGGAATCCGAGATATTAACTCGCCCATCATCGTCAGAGTCGGCAGCATCCAAACAGCAGGGAGCTTCCCCTTTTAAAAACAACCACGTCAATGAATAAAGAGAATCAGCTACCTCGACTTTTCCATCACAGTTGGCATCTCCTCGGATGAAGCATTGGCTCCAAGCGGTATCTGAAACAAATACGAGGCTAACGAAGACCAAAGCGAGAGTCTTGAACATCTGAATGATCCGTAGGCAAGAATTCAGCATAGATTTTTATGTTTATGGGATTTAAGAGCTAATGAGATAAGTGAAAACACTTACCCCCTTCAGTAGCCGATCTAAGAATCATGGAAATAGATTTGCGCCCCCAGAGAATATCGATGTTACATATGCATCGAGTACTAAGACAATGCTTATTAAAGAACTAATGAAACTTAATCCACACTGCTGTATCAGCGTGTTCGGAAAAACTAAGCGAAATTTTCCACAAACAATGAATGAAGATCTAAATATAGAATTAATAAAAGAAGTTCTAACGTTTGATGGAGGTAGGAATAGTTGTTTCGAGGCAGAGATTAGCGTGGTAAGTGCTCTACCCTACCAACACTTAAAATTCTAAACCTGGGTAGTCGTCATGCTCGGATGGTGTGAATTTTTTAACATTCTCTCTTAACGATTCTATTAGTATGTTTTTAAGTTTGATTAGATCGACAATGGGTTTCAAGTTCGTACGACTCGCGGAGCGAGTCTACGACGAGATTAAATCAGTTCCTTGATCACTCCATTTGCCTCACCTCCCTGAAATCCATAAGGCACATTGACTCCCATTATTTTAAACATGGTTTGCCACAGATTCCCGAGATACTCGTCTTCTTTAACAATATGGCCTCGATGTTGAACACCCATTCTTTGACCACCAGCGATCATCGTTGGAAGGTGATGATTGTGATGAGCGTTGATCGATCCCCCCGTACTTCCCCAAACGACCATACAATGATCGAGCAAGGTACCCTCCCCTTCCTTGACACTCTTAAGTTTCTTCAGAAAATAAGCCCATTCTTGCATATAAAGGATGTCGGATTGAGTGAACCATTTTAGTTTTTTAGGATCTTCACCATGATGGGTCATGGTGTGATATCCGTAGGGATTGCCTTCCGATTTCCAAGCTCCAGTGCCATCACTATTATCCATACGCGGCATATAAGAAATGATCCGAGTGCTATCAGTTTGGAGGGCTAAGGTGATCACATCGAACATCATCCTTTGATAACGTCGATAATTCAGATCTCCTTTTTGAGGGTCCAATCCTTGGGCATCCCCAAACTCAATCGGTGTTACTTGGGGTTTCGGCTTGTACAACCAAGATTTCTCTTCTTGCATTGCCGACTCTAAATCTCTGATACCGGTGAGGTATTCATTTAACTTATCCCGATCGACTTTACCCAATTGGGCTTCGAGATCTTTAGCCTCTTTAATTACAGAATCAAGAATACTTGCTCTCCGAGCAAACTCGGCTTCCCTCTGGGCGATAGTTTCTTTCGAATAGGGACGAAACAAGCGATCAAACAAAATATGGGGACGATTCTCGGCTGGCAACGGAGTACCGTTTTTCGACCAAGACAAAGTATGATCTTGGGGATTTCCAAATCCAGTCCCTCTACGAATGCCTAAGACCATCGAGCGGAAACGGGTTTTTCCACCGATCGCCCGAGCTAACTCTTGATCACAAGAAATCCGTAACTTAGATCCCGCTTCGTGAGTATTGGTGCCCGTCAGAAATGTTCGGTCCCCCCCATGCCCTCCGGAATGAGTTAATTTAAGACCGCTGATGACTGTGAATTCCTTTCTCAGCGAATCCAGAGGTTTCAAAATTGGAGTCGTCTTATAGTTCAGTCCGGTCTCTTTCGGAGTAAAGTCTCTACCGTTTAGTCCTAAGCCCCACATACAAAAGATGGATCGTTTGGGAATCTGAGGTTCTTGATCAGAACTTAAAGCTGCTTTTTTTGATTCCACCTCAGCCATGATATCGAGGAAGGGAAGTGACAGGGTCACTCCACAAGCCCCCCGCAGTAAAGTTCGGCGAGTGATCTCAGTCTTGGATTTCATCGATTGAAGGCTTTCTGTCAATAAAGTAGGAGGTCTTACTTTGTTCTGAAGACACGACTTTGAACGATAGCGTGAATGAGAGAATGAATTCGGAATTCATTTCCTTTCAATTCATTCACGAGTTTATTTAGAGTTTCTGAATCTCTAAATCCTACCGGACGACTCAGGGCATAGGTGAGCATTTTTTCAGTAAAAGCATGTGCGAATGAATCGGCCTCTTTAAGAAGCAAGGCTTTAAATTCTTCAAGCGTCTGAAATTTGTTCCCGCTGGGTAACTCCCCACTCACATCGAGCAACGGAGTCCTGCTCCCTCGAAAATCTTCACCATTTTGCCGAGTACGCCATTTACCGATCGCATCGTAATTTTCCAAAGCTAATCCAAATGGATCGAGCCTTCGGTGGCAAGAAGCACAAGTAGGCTCATCGCGATGCCGTTGAAGTCGCTCTCTCACTGTCAATTTTTCCCCAGCTGTGTTCGGTTGAACTTCACCAGCATTTGGGGGGGGAGGTGGAGGAGGGCGATTAAAAAGTTGACTCACAATCCAGGTGCCCCTTCGTACGGGTAGGGTTCGAGTACCGTCTGAAAGTAAAGTCATCAATCCTGCCATGCCTAAAACTCCCCCTCGGTGATGTTCAGGTCGAATAGCTACCCGCCGGATCTCTTTCCCTTTAATCCCTTCAATTCCATAGTGACGAGCCAGTCGTTCATTCACCATGACAAAATCGGAATCCAAGAAAGTTGTAATTGGAAGGTTTTTACGGAGAACTTCCTCAAAGAAACCGTAGGCTTCTAACTTCGTTGCTTCCTCTAACTCAAAATCGTAGTCTCGATATTCAGCAGCAGGCATGATGCTGCCGAACTCGGGCACGCTCAACCACTGCCCCCCGAAGCTCAAAACGAATTCGCGCGCCTTGGGATCTTTGAGGAGTCGATCCACTTGAGTTCGAAGAACTTCATCGTGAAGCAGTGTACCGTTTTTAGCTAAGGTCAGGAGTTCAGCATCCGGCATGCTACTCCAGAGATAGAAAGATAAACGAGTTGCGAGTTCATGAGCGGTGAGCGCTCTTCGCTGACGAGTTTCAGCACCACCTGGTTCTTGAAGAAATAAAAATCCGGGAGAAGTCAGCACTCTTTGCAATCCGAGACGAAGAGCTCCATGAAAATCCTTCGTCGTTTCCAATTCGCTAAGAACGAGTTGAGCCACTCCATCAATTTCTATTGCACTCACCGGCCTTCGATAAGCTCGGGGTAAAAACTTCTCGAAAATTCTTCGAACGTACTTTTTATCGTGACGATCATCTCCGTCGTATAAGAGGTATCGATGACTTTTCGGAGGCCATTCTTCTTGGAGAGGCCCCTCAAATTCCAGCCAATCCAAATAAAACTTAGGAGGCTCAACGTCTTCGAATTCGGGATTGATATAGCGAACTGGACCGGGCCATTCACGAGCCCTCTTTCTTGCCTTTACTAGAAAGGCTTCCAATCTTTTTACTTCAGCAGCATCTCCCCGAGTTCGGGCCTTTTGGATCTTCCCCACAGTTCCGATCGTGTCTTGGAAGAGCTTATTGAACTCCGGAGTAGAGACGATGTACTTTCGAAGATCATTATAGAGAAGAGTCAGCTTTCTTCTCTGATCATCCGCCCCCCGACGTAAAAACATGACGGCTTCAAAGACACCTGGCTCATCGTGAGTTGCTGAAATCGAGATGGATTCGTTTTTCTCTTGAGGGGTTTTGAAATTGTAGCTCAATAAAAGCTCGATGGGTTCATCTCGAGTTCCGCGACTTGCTCCCCCTCGAATACGGATTCGATAGTAACCATCTTCAGGTATCAATTCATCGAGGCTTACTGTAGCTAAGCGTCCATAGGGGTTACCACGTTGGTACGTATCGCCACCCTGAACGAAGAGCACACCCTCTTTTTGAATTTCATACCGAGGGGCCCCCGCTTCCACTTCGACTTTAGCATCCACTACAAAACGATTGTTCTCTGTTTTCCGAGGAGGTCGTATCCCCATTCCCCCACTTCGTTGTTTCTCTGCTTCAAAGCGATGGGGAGTTACCTTGGGTTTCTGGGCAACTGTTGACGAAGGATAAGGGCCATCTACCTTAATCCAATCGAGAAAAATCTTAGGGGCTTGGTGAGTGGAGAATTTAAATTCCTGGATCGGTCCTTTAAATTTTTCTGCTTTCTTGCGAGCTTCTTTTAGTTTTTTACGCAGCTTATCTAACTCTTCTGGATCACTCTGACGTTCTATCCCTTCGGTGATTTCCTCTTCGAGGTTCAAGACTGCGACGAGATGGCGATGGTGTTCTTCTGTTTGATCGATCATTCCTTTAGTTGGGTTCCACCAAGGCTCCAATCGACGCTGGACCCCATCCGGGCCGCGACGTAAAAACATAGAAACTTCAAACACCTCAGGGGCGTGGATCTTAGAAGTGATTTCTATTTCAGTGTGAGCTTGGATCGGCGTACCGTAGGCATAGTCGAGTCGCAGTCGAACGGACTGAGACCGCTTTCCCTGGTGAGCCCCTGCTCTGACTTGAATCCGGTACCATCCATCCTGAGTTACGATGTCATCCAAATTCGGATTCAGCCACGCCATCCTCTCCCAGGGATTATCCTTCTGAGCTTCATCCCGTACGTCTAAACCGGCGATCCATTGAACTCCATCCTTTTTAAACTCATTGGCATGAGCCCCAACTTTAACTTTGTGCCCCTCCTTACCTGAATACATGGAATATTCAGTCCAGTACTCCAATTTTTCCATCGACTCTTCCGGTTGCCAAATAAGCTCATGCTTAGGAGGTGGAGAAGCATTGACAATGGCGAGCTCAGAAATACGTTCGGCTGCTTTGAGATAACGGTCGATTTGAGTTGAATCAAAAAACAAGCCTATCCCCAATCGATCGAATCCCTCAGCTTTTCCATCCCCCGGAAGTTCTTCAACAATTGGAGCTATCAGCTTTTCATCGATATAGAGAAGGTCTCGAATCGTGTTAGCGTACTCTCGCTTATTCAAACGTCGCATCGGAATGCGTCCACCGGCGAGATTTGCTTCCTTCTCAAGTCGGTTCAGTTCTTCTGCAATCCATTCGATGACTTTAAACGAGTGCTCTGAATCAGGACGAGGCTCTTTCTTGGGGGGCATCTCCCCCAAGTTGATGCGATCACTGACTTCTTTCCAAATTTCACCGTTCTTACCATCTAAGAAATTTTCTTTCAGAAGATCTAAGCGAAGGCCAGCTTTTGCTTTCTCTTGGTTATGGCAACTGAAGCAGTGTTGGCGGAGGAAGGGCTGGACGAGTTCCTTAAATGGGTCTTCTGATTTATTGTGACCACTGGCGGGAGGACAGCCGAAAACAATAATTAAGAGGAGCAAAATATAGATATACTTATCGACAGAGAGCATTGAGCCGACAAAACTCATGATTAAGTTGAAGCGAATAATAGACCAGAGACCAATTAAAATGATTTAGCCTATTTTAAATCAAAAGTCGGCGAGAAAAAACCTGCGAATATAGAAACTGAAGACCTCACAACTGCCTAAACAACTTTTCTCCATCAAACCGACGAAAAATCTGGTTTTTTTATAAAAAAAGTTTCCACATTTTCGTGAGGCTTCAACCGGGGTAGAATTAACTCCACTTAAATTGAGGATTCAACACAACCATGAAACTGCTCCTTTGCTGGCAAAATGAAGATCTCCTTAGACCCTGAAGCTAAAACCTTAGAAAAGTTTCGCCCGTATTTAAAGATATTGGCACAAGGGAAACTGTTACGAAGAAGCAAGGCTCGATTCGATGAATCAGATATAGCTCAAAAGGTCATATTAGCGGCGCACGAAAACCGAAACAAATGGGATGGAGATTCAGTTGAACCGCTGAAAGCCTGGCTGAGGACGATTTTAAATAATATCCTCATCAACGAATTGAAACATGACGGCCAGCAAAAGAGAGACATCAATAAGGAAATTCAACTCGATAATACCGACCTCAGCATCAAGCAGCTCGTTACAAGCCTAGCTGACTCCCCCTCGGAACGCTTTCATGCCGAAGAATTAGGTTTGATCATCGACCAGATCATCGATGAACTTCCTCGCGACCAAAAAGTTGCCTTTATCCTTATTCGACTTGAGCAAGAACCCTCTGAAACCGTCGCTAAACTTCTCGAACGATCCCCTGAAGCCGTTGGAGGATTATTGAGAAGAGCGATGAGTACCTTAAAAGAAAAAATTCAGCCCTACCTATAATAAGACTCGAAACGATGAATTCTGACTTTAATGAAGAAGAACTCAATAAGATCATCATCGAGTATTGCGACGCCCAGTCTTCAGGGAGGCCTACTTCAAGAGAAGACGTGCTTCTAAAGTATCCTCAATACCAAGAAGAGCTTCTCGATTTCTTTGACAACTTTGATCTCTTTAGCCCCTCCTCACTTTCAGATTCAAAAGTAAAAGGTTTTCCTTCCTCGAATTCAGATTCCGATTCTTTCATCGAAGACATTCACTTAGATAAATACACGATGATTGAAGAAATTGGCCGAGGGGGAATCGGGATTGTTTATCTCGCTTTAGATAAATCCTTAAATCGAAAAGTGGCGATTAAAGTTATTCCCAAAAACTTTCTAAAATCAGAGAAAGATCAAAAACGAATTCAAATCGAAGCTGAATCGACAGCCCAGCTCAACCACAACCATATCGTCAAGATTTACGAATATGGATCTGAAGATACCTTCGAATACATCGTCATGGAATACATCGAAGGATCAGATCTTGCGGAAAAATTAAACCAAGGAACTCTCTTCCCTCACGAAGCGGCAATTTTAATCAAGAAAATCGCAGACGCCATTTCAGTAGCCCATAAAAATGGAATCCTTCACCGGGATTTAAAACCAGCCAATATTCTTCTCGATGCGGAAGATCAACCTCACTTAAGTGATTTTGGCTTAGCTTACCGAACTCAACAAGATGATCTCTTAACCCAAACGGGAGAAATCATCGGCACCCCTCGCTACATGGCCCCTGAACAAGCTCGGGGAGTTTCGAGCGAGGAGCTCACTCCTTCCGTCGATATCTACAGCTTAGGAGTTGTTCTTTACCATTGCCTTTGTGGTTGCCCTCCATTCGACAGTCAAACGACCTTAGGCTTACTTAAAAAAATTGTTGAAGAAGAGCCTCCATTACTCAAGACAATAAAAAGGAACACCCCCGCTGATTTAGAAGCCATTTGCTTAAAGTGTTTAGAGAAAGATCCAAAAAACAGATATGAAAATTCAGAAGAGCTGTGTGAAGATCTCAATCGATTTTTAAACGACCAACCCACGAAGGCTCGCCCCCTCAATCCAATTCAAACCACCATTCGAAAAACATTAAATAAAAAACAAAGAGCCTTCATAATCAAAGGAAGCCTTCTTTTTATCCCACTCTTGATGGTGAGCTTTTGGTTCTTTTATTCCTACTCAAAATCAGAGTTCCACACTTTTGTAGAAAATTATCCCGGAGAAATCTCAAAACTTCACCAAGCTCTGTTAGACGGAAAATTAGAGACCTTCAATCAACAAAAAGAAAAACTCACCCGTCAGGTATCATTTCCAAAGTTAGGAACTCCAATCGAGTTAGCCTATTTAAAACAACTCATCTATCAAAATCGTGAAGTTCTCAGTTATGACTCTAAAACATTACCGATCAGCCCCAAGGAAGACTTACTATTTTTTTACAAAGATTCTAAATTCCACTTACTTGAGTACCCGAGCTTAAAACATCGCTGGACGATGTCAGCCAAAAATTTTTCAGGTCAGCAAAATCAATATCGAAGAAATATTCTTTGGAGTTCGGATCAAAAAACAATCTATCTCAGTACCTCGAACGCCCAACGAAGCGGAAGCTTAGTATCGATAAGAACTCAAGATGGGGAGCAGCTAAAAGAAATTAAATACACTGAACCCAATCAGATTGTTCGAAGCCTCTATTTCACCCCCAACCAAAAAATGCTAATTGCAGTATTAGAAGGAGGCAACCATCCCAATCCCAACAGCCAACTTCCACTCCTTTCAATAGCAATCCTCAATCCCCAAAACCTAAAACCCATTCACCCTGAGATCCAGCTCAGCTCTTGGCATCAAATTAAAATCCCTCTCACCGTTGATCGCTTTAAGAATGAACTTCTTTTTGTAGATGAAGTCAAAACGGATCGTTCCTTCAATAAAGTCATTCGAAGATGGTCATTAGAGACTGGGGAAGAGCAACCATTCTATTCTGCCGATTTCACCCGAGATAATCAGCTCTTCACGACAACTGAGGGCCGGTTCTTAGCGATTACTTCGAGAGATCAGGGAAAGATTGACCTCTACCGCCTCGATTTAAAATCCGACAATCTCATTAAGTTTAAAACTAAAGAATTCAAGGCCTCGGGCATCATACAAAGCTGGAACCGCCCCTCTGAAACGAGCTTGCCCCAACATTTCGCCCTCTCGGTTCTCGATGGCTGGATTCACATTCTTAGAGACGACAAACTAAGTCTTAAGCGGAGAACATAT
Source organism: Planctomycetota bacterium (assembly GCA_028280485.1). Classification (GTDB taxonomy): domain Bacteria; phylum Planctomycetota; class UBA8108; order UBA8108; family JACQVS01; genus JANQLS01. The sequence goes on along the minus strand of JANQLS010000095.1, from coordinate 24,879 downwards.
ATCTCTACCGATAGTTTCGGTAGAACCGAGTTTGCACTGAGCGGTATGAGATTAACACCCAATGCACTTTGGGTACAACTCAATGGGAAAACATTAAGATACCCACTGAACCGCTCCCCTCACTTCTTCATCGACACCTTAGACAACAATACGTGGGATTTGGCCATCCATGAGACCCAAAATAAGAAAACTATTTTTACAGGGACGAATTCGGGAACCTACCAATCTTGGAAACTTTTAACCTACCCCGATGGCGAGATTTCGATCGAACTTCAAGGGACAAAATCTTTTCTCAACCACCCAGATGAGGATCCGTATTTCTCACTGAGTCCGAACGGGTCTTACTTATTCAAAGGATCCAATCCCCGGGCCTCGATACTAACGATTGCGCCGAAATCCTTAGAAAGAACCCTTCACGCCGAACTCGAACTTCAAGGCGACACCAAAGCAGCCATCTTCTCAAAGAGATCTGCAACCAAATTAGCGGTGATCACTGCTACGCCCATCCCTAATGACGACCCCGAAAGGGCTCTTTACTTCTACGATATCCCCTCCAGCAATCAAGCGGGCAAACTCAAACCATCATTTAAATTTGTTGACTCAAATTATCGAGTGAGAAATTTAGCCTTCAATTCTAGAGAAAGCCTACTTGCAGTTGCTCCTCGAAACTCAAGTCCTATTCATATCTATAACTGGTCGACTCAGACAAAGGTTGCAGAACTTCCCCATTACAATCACTCCAATACTGCCATCAGTTTTTCAAATGACGACTCCTGGTTTTGCGTTGCTCAAGAACCTGACTACTCCGGTGAGGATAAAGGTCATCCAGTAGGTTTAGTTGAAATCTGGAACACCAAAACCTGGAAGTTAGCCGACCGATTCGAAGTAGGAAAACATCGGGTAAACTGCGTAAAATTCTCTCCCGACGATTCACGCATCCTCACAGCCAACTCTGATGGCTACATTCAGATTTGGCTAAGGTTAGAATCAGAAATTGTGGGAAAAGAAATCTTGAAACGGGACCCCGTCTTCACCTTCGAACGCATGCCAATAAATTCTAACTGGCTCCAATTCACCCGAGATGGAAACACCTTGATCGGTGTGGGTGGACACGGGGATATCGGAAGCCAAAAAGCTACTGGGATCCTTTCGGCTTTTTCCCTTTTTCAAGAGTAACGCATCAAAGTGCGTTCGTAGCCGAACTCGTAAGAGTTTGGATTTTTTATTTTGCAGGCCAAATTCTTTCGAATTCGGCTACAAGATCGACTTATCAAGGAAGCTTACGAATCCGAAGATTCCTAAACTCCACCGGAGAACCCTCCGACTCTAAACAGAGATAGCCATTAGCAGGCTGGCAATCGGTTCCGCCTGAAACTTCTTCGCCGTTAACCCAGAGTCGAACTTCGCCATCGATGGCGCGAATGTAGTAGTGATTCCATTGCCCCACTCCTTTGGTGAGGTTTTTAGAGGGGAAGCTTCGCTTACCGTTGGGAGCAACGGGAGGAAAGGGCTTCATTTTCGCCGGGCCCGTGGGGAACACATCGCCATGAGAGGTGAACCAATCGGCTTTCTTTTTGTAGCGCTTTTCATAGAACTCAGCGTAACCCAAATCTAAAACTTGAACTTCAATACCGTGAGGTAAACGCCCTCTACCCATCTCTAAATTTTTGATCGACTGTGGACTCGCCCAGAGGAATACACCTGAATTACCAGCTTTCTTCAAATGCCTCCACTCGACGACCAGTTCTAAGTTTTTGATCTGTTCTTTACTTCGGATGACACCGATGGGTTTTCCCGTGGCGTGTATGATTCCATTTTTCGTCGACCACGTGTCTTTGTCACAATTGACATTGATGAAATCTTCTAATTTCAATTCAACCCAACCGGGACCTTTACCATCGATAACTAAGTTCTTTGGAGGCTGAGGCCATTTCGGGGAAACATCTTTTTGGGTAGTGCTATCGATGGGATACTGAGCGCCCATCGTGTCAAACTTCGCTTTCATTCTGCGAGCGAGGGCTTCGAGCTTTTCAGGATGCTTCTCGGCGAGGTTGGTTCTCTCACCGATGTCATTGGCGAGGTTGTAAAGCTCCCAAGTTCCACTTTGGTAAAAGTGAATGGCTTTCCAATCTCCTAAACGAATCGCACTGTGAGGTTGATACCCCCCTCTACGAGGCCCCCAAACATGTGGGTAGTGAAATAAAAGTGCGTGATTGGGGTCAGCCGCTTTCTTAGCGTCCAGTACCCATGAAGTGATATCCCGACCATCGATCTTATGACCTTTAGGAGCAGAAGTTCCCGCCCAACTCAGGATGCTCGGAAAGAGATCTTCACAGATGATCGTGGCTTGAGAATGACTCCCCGCCTGAATGGGCAGAGCCTTTTGAAATTTGTTTTCAGCATCTATTTCAGCCCATGACATCAAGAACGGCACTCGAGTCCCGCCTTCATAGCAGGAGCCCTTACCTTCACGTAGAGGATAGTTGTGTGAATCACGTCCTGTGGTTCTCGGGCTATTACCCCTCGCATGGGCGGTGAGCCCACCATTATCGGAGGTGAAGATGATCAAAGTATTCTTAGCTATCCTCAAGTCGTCTAACTTCTTCTGCAGAGCAACTAAACTCGCATCCATCCCTTCGACCATCGAAGCGTAACGAGCTTCTGTTTCATCGATAGCTACATTCGTCCCGGGATACTTCTTCCCCCGATAGTTATCGACGTAAGGCCGATGCTCTTGAATGGGAGCGTGAACGGCGTAATGAGCGAGATAAAGATAAAAGGGCTTCTTCATCTCAACCGAACGTTCAACTTCTTTTAACGCTTCAATCGTCGTAGCATCGGTTAAGTGGGTATCCGTACCGTGATACTTTTCAAGACCGGGAACTCCCCACGGTCGCGTGTGACCACCCTTTTCTTTGTTTCCGTAATTCTTCTCGCCGTGAAAATGCCCAGGCCCCCCAGCCGCGTGACCGGCGATGTTGACATCAAAACCCAAATTACGAGGATCGGAACCGGGAGTGTCGTAGGCACCGAAGTGCGCTTTACCTGCGTGGATTGTTCGGTACCCAGCTTCCTTCAACAATGAAGGCAATGTTACATCCCAAGGCTGCGCTCCTTCTTTTCGCCAAGAGCGAGGAGCGTTCACGACTTTCGATTTTCGCGATTGATCCTTATTTGGATAGAGCGTCCAATTCGTCACGTGATGCCGAACCGGGTTTTGCCCGATCAAAATCGAAGTTCGAGTGGGAGAGCACACCGAAGCAGAGTAAGCCTGTGAGAATTTGATGCCTTGCTTCGCCAAGCGTTCCATTCCGGGAGTGCGATAGTGTTTATTAAAAAGTGTCGCTTGCGAATGAAAAGGAACGGAAGTGTCTTGCCAACCCATGTCGTCAACGAGGAAGAGAACGATGTTGGGTTTAGATTCGGCGGTTGTGGAGTTAATGAAGACACAGGAGATGAACGTTAAGATAAGGAACAATCGGAAGAACATTTATAGCTCCAGATTTTGAGTCAGGGAGTTGATTACTCTGGGATATTTTTTGAAGCTTACAGTTTAACAGAGAGAGGGATCGGAAAACGACAGGGAAGGTTTTCAAAGAGAGAAATATTAACAATCTTCAAATTACGTCATCACCCTGTAGGGGCAGGGCTTGCCCCTGCCTAATCCCTGAAAGGCATAACTGATTTACAAAACTAAAATTGCGTTCAAGGAAAAGGGCGCCCACAAGGGACGCCCCTACAGAAATTGTTCGTCAAAGTAGTCGGCTGAGTCGAATAAACCTAGAGTGACATCCAACCTAATCGTTGATTTGGGATCAATCGAGGGTTTATTTCAAGCCCGAAGTGTCAACGAGGGTCAGGTCGATAACCAACTCAAAAAGACCAAATCGATTAAGGCGTAGCGCAAGCGGCTCTATTGAATTGTTTCAAAATCTACAGCACCCTGCCCATAGATATCAATTGAGGCACTCGCTTAAGCTTCGCGCTTGAAATAGAGAATTGGGAATTTTTAAAAAGTACGACTCGCGGAGCGAGCCTACTACTACTCCACTTTCACAATTGTTTTTTCTTGGGCCGATTTGTAAATCGAGGTGATCGCAGCCACAGCGTGTCGACCTTGTGCGCCGTCGACTCGTGGCACTTCTCCAGTTAAGATGGAGTTGACGAAGTCTTCAAAGTTACGGCGGTGCCCTTCGAAGTCGATGGCTTTGGGATCGGCAGCTCCACCGCCAGAAAGCCCTTCACGAGGGCCGAGCTCATCGCGAATTTTAACGTCTTCGTCGTGTTCTTCTTTAAAGTTCCAAATGTGGATGACTTCATCTTCGAGAACCACGTGACCACCAGTGCCACAAACTTCGATGCGAATTTTGGTACCGGGCCATGCCCCCGTCGTTCCGGCGATATTTCCTAAGGCCCCGTTATTGAATCGAACGGCGGCTGAAGCCACATCTTCAACTTCGATTCCCGTGTGAGCCAAAGTATCGGTAAAAGCAGCCACGCTTTCGATGCCTCCCATCAACCACTGAAGCATATCGATTCCGTGAATCCCTTGATTCATCAGCGCACCACCACCGTCGAGCTTCCAAGTGCCTCTCCAGCCCCCTTGATCGTAGTACTCTTGGCTTCGAAACCATTTGATTGTGACATCGGCGTGAACCAGGGTATCAAAACGCCCTTGGTCGATCGCAGATTTCAACGCCAAACTGCTTTCAAGAAAGCGGCGAGGGAAAATGGCGCCTAAAGTGACTCCAGCTTCTCGACAAGCGGAGATGATGGCATCGCAACGTTCAGAAGTAACTTCGACGGGTTTTTCGACCATGACGTGCTTACCGGCTTTAGCCGCTTCGATAGCAGGCTCCATGTGAACTCCTGAAGGAGTACAAATAGAAACGGCGTGAACATCGGGATCACCCAGCATATCTTCGTACTTCTCATAGAACTTCGCGCCAAACTCTTCAGCTCGAGCTTGGGCTCGTTCGGGAACATTATCGTAATATCCGGCCACCTCGGCATTGGGCAGTTGTTCGATGGCTCGAGTTTGAAATTCACTGATCATGCCACAGCCGACTAAACCAATTCGAAGTTTGTCTGATGCCATAACTGTCTCCTAAAGAAATGAATGTAGTGTTGAGTGGAAGTGAGTCTCGATCAAAGATTGGGGAGGGATTATTTCCAATCTAAGGGCTCAGGCATTATGGGTTTCGCGCCAGAACCGGGCTGTCCTCCGGGGCCACCCCCGGCTTGGATGATGCTCAGTTGAGCGGCAATTTGCCCGGCCACATCAGAGTAAGCTTTCGTCACTGGAGAATCTGGCTTCTCGTGGACGATTGGAGTGCCTTCGTCTCCACCCATAACAATAGATGGATCTAAGGGGATTTCTCCTAAGAAGGGAACTTCCAACTCACCTGCGGCCTTCTTTCCTCCACCGTGCCTGAAGATTTCATGTCGAGTACCACAGTTATCACAGATGAAGTAACTCATATTTTCGATGATGCCAATGACAGGCACCTTCAAAGTAAAGAAGGTTTTCAATCCCTTACGAGCATCGAGCAGGCTGATATCTTGAGGGGTGGTCACAATCGCGGCACCGGTAATAGGGATCAATTGTGAGATCGAAAGTTGAGCGTCTCCTGTTCCGGGAGGCAAATCGATAACGAGATAATCGAGTTCTCCCCAGTCCCCATCTTTTAAGAATTGTTGAAGAAGGCCGTGAACCATCGGTCCTCTCCAAATAACGGGTCGACTCTCATCGGCTAAAAATCCCATCGAGAGAACTTTCACGCCGTAACCTTCAAGGGGTTTAATTTTTCGTTCGGGAGTCACTTCGGGCTGCCCTTCTAGACCGAACATCATCGCCATACTCGGGCCGTAGACATCCGCATCTAAAAGACCGACCTTAGCCCCGGTATTCTTTAATGCTAAAGCCAAGTTGATGGCCGTAGTCGATTTTCCGACCCCACCCTTACCACTCGCTACGGCGAGGATGTTTTTAACTCCAGGAAGCAATCCACCCGGAGGAAGATCTCGTCCCCTGACTTGGGCGGTCATTTCAACTTCAACTTTTTCTACACCGGGAAGTTGACTCACCTTGTTTTCACACTCAGCTTTGAGTTGATCCTTAACGGGACATGCTGGGGTCGTGAGCTCCACTTTGAAACTGACGGTGTCGCCCGAGATCTTGAGATCTTTGACAAAACCCAATTCGACGATGTCTTTGTGGAGGTCTGGGTCTTCGACGGTGCGGAGAACATCGAGAACGACTTCTTCGGATAACTTCTTTTTCCCAAACATGGGGAGAACCTTTCAAGCGAAGTATGAATTAAAAATTAGACGTAACCAATCTCGCCTGTAGGGGCAGGGCTTGCCCCTGTCCAATTCCCTTAAAGGAAAATTAAATTTCAATAAGCTAAAAGCTCTTCAGGGAAACGGGCGCCCACAAGGGACGCCCCTACAGATAATCGCAAAATAGGCGACATGCTCTACCGAGCACATAGGAGGTTCGTTTTACCTAATTTTGCTTAGAAAGGGAACTAGAGCTTGGCTAATTTCCCAAGAATGAGGGGGGAATTGGGAATATAAAGAGGAAATCGAGGAAATCTCCTGGGTTTTAGCTTCTCAAGCAAGAGCTTAGCTCATCTTCAGTGGGATCCCCACCCTTGCTCGGGAAGGGAGCTGGCGGAACAACTCCTCCTAAAAAGAGGTAGTCCAAAAGCACGATGGGGTCGGTAAGGTTTAAGATACCATCGTCATCCACATCTTGAGCATCCTCACAATCGTGAGGCCCTCCCCCGATAAAGAGGGAGACCAAGATATCTATGGGATCACCCAGATTTAAATGACCATCCCCATTCGAATCTCCCCGAAGAAAGCGGGGGATGATACTTTCGCAAGCTTGCGATTCAAAGGGTCCGATGTCCATATAGGAAATCGGGCCAGCGCCCTGGTTGTCGGCACAATCTAAATCGATTCTGATTCGACCCTCGATGTCCGTTTCAATCAAGCTCGCCAGGTCTTCGATCGAAACGTGTTCGTATTCAATCTCACCACTGAAGGCTGCGTCGAGCGCTGGTGAGTCGAGACCTAAGGTGAAATTTAAATTTTCAGGGTCGACGAAGCGAGGGTCAGCATCGAGATTGCCTTCACCTTCCCAGCCACCTTCGATCAGGGAATAAGAAACTTCTGCTGTCGCTTGTGGTGGATCAACAGTTTCACAGTAGTCATCCCACCAAGCTCCGTGAAGAAGGATGTTTTGATCTTCACCCGTCTCCCAGTGGCGATTGTTCCAAGCGATATTGTTGATCATGACGGCATGAGGATTCGGCTCATCGCACTCATCTTGATAGAAGGTATAACCCACGTGGCAACCGTAAACCAGATTTCCGATGAGAAGCGGTTGAGCATCGTTTTTATAGCCCACGCCGTGGTAGCAGTTCACAATCACGTTACCGATTCCAACGACCGCAGAATCTTCTCCAGTCAAACCGCCCCCATTGGCTCTCGATGAGCCTCCCTCAACGGGATGGAAATTCATAATTAAGTTGCCGATGACGAATCCATCACAACTATCGAGGTCGATAGCATCGTCTTCTCCACCTAAGAAAGTGTTGTAACGAACGACCGGGACGGTCTCCTCCCAGGATGTATCACTGAGATCGAAAACATCGTTGTATCCTTCTCGCCGCCCGAAGGTGCAATGCTCAACGATTGCTCCGCCATTCTTGCCTTTGATCGTTTCTTGGTCGCGTTCGCCAACGGGCGTGTTTAAGCCAAATTCACATCCCCGAATCGTCAGTTGGGGGCAATCATCCCAATCGAGAGCTAAATGGCTCCAATTATCGAATATACAGTTTTCGACGAGCACATTTGAATCTCCCGTCGATTCAACCTTCAAAAGATCTTCACCCCCATCAAAGGTCACATGTCGAATGACGGAACGAACCGTTTCCTCAAGGTCAGAGTAGTCGATGGTGACTCCATCCCATTCACTGAGATTTCCTTTAAAGAGAATCGGATGTTCTTCCCCTCCCAACATATTCACCTCCCCCTGGATCACGATATCGACTCCATCACTCGAGAAGATTTGAACTCCCGCTTCTATATTTAGAACAGAAGTAGGATGGAACGTGACATCGCAAGAAGCCGTGTAGGGACTCTCTTGGAGTGTTAAAGTAACGACTTCTTCGTATTCCCCACAAAGCTCTGTTCCTTCGACTGGCCTGGGAGGATTGAAAGTGAGATTGGCGGCGATGGCGAGATCGCTGGAATCTTCGGCATCGTTATAGACAGCAACAGCTAAAACATTTTCCCCCACCTGAAGGAGAGGTAGGGCCTGCTGACTGATATCCTCGGCATCATCGAAGTCGGGCACGGAGTCATTTGAAGATTCATGATTAGCGGAGGCCAAATGGTCCCAAGACGGGTTTTCAGAATCCACATTAGCGAGCGAGATCAGATTCCCATTTAACCAAGCAGCGTAGCCATCATCGTAGTCGACCGCAAAGGAAACAGAATCGATATCGGCAAGGGTATCGAGTTCAAATGTTCTTCGAACAAAAATAACTGTAGTCCCTTCAGGAACTTCGGTTCGAATCATTCCCCCCGCGTTGTAACCGATTGCGAACGTTCCCTCATTCCATTCGGAATCATCGAAGCCCGTATCCTTCCATTCATCTTCCAAATTGGATCCTTCATCAGGGATGATCCAACGAACAGGAGAATCGAAATCGACAACCGTTCGTTCTTGGGATGACAAAGAAGCGGCGAGAAGGAAAATGAAGAGAAGCGAAGTTCCTAATTGAAGAAACTTTGAGAGGTGGGAGTGATTCATCGTTTTAGCTGATATACAGAACTAACCCTGTTGATTCACGAAAGATCAGATTTTTAGTAATTAGTTCCTGTTGATTTAACAGGAACTAAGCCGAGTTGGGATCAACTCGGCTGCGAACATAGGCTCGTAGAGCCTATGTTTAGCGGAGTGCAGGCGATTCGAAGAATTGCCGAAACGGTTGAAGCTGCCTCCGAAGGAGCAAGATTCAACAGAAACTAATTAGTCCCTGTTGAATAACAGAAACTCATTAAAAGTGAATCAATTAGAGGAACAAATTAGGGAGCTCTTTATTTCCAGCTCCAATTCTAACGGCCATTCGTGAGTTAGAAAAAGAATAACTGACAGGAATTCGGTTAAGAATTGATAAAAAAAAGGCTACGGGAAAACCCGTAGCCGAATTCGTAAGAATTTGGCCATTCAGTGGAATGGTCTTTATATTGAAGAACGATTACGCCTGTAGCGCCTGGGTTTGCCCCAGGCCTATTCCTGAAGAGGGAATCAACTTTTGAAGATTCATTTTAACCAGCAAGGAAAGGCCACCCACAAGGGGTGGCGCTACAGGATCAGAATCGATTAAAAGTTAACGTGGTCAGGGGCAGCTCTCGCGTCTAGAATTAATGTCGAACTTCAACATCCCACCTTCTGACGACACAAAGACTCATAGAGCCCTAAGGTCTTTTTAGCGATGCTCGCCCAACTGAAATGCTCTTCAACTCGTTTACGACCGGCTAATCCCATGTTTGTTTTAGCGTCAGGGTCATCTAAAACTCGATGGATCCCAGCGGCAAGATCTTGCGCAAACTTCGCCGGGTCGACGGGTGAAAAATCAGGAGGAGTGTTTTGGTCGACAGAAACTAAATATCCTGTTTCACCATCGACGACGACTTCAGGAATTCCTCCCACCGCACTGGCAACCACAGGAGTTTTACAGGCCATCGCTTCGAGATTGATAATACCGAAGGGTTCATAAACTGAAGGACAAACAAAGACGCTCGCACCACTGTAGAGAGGAATGATGTCTTCGATGGGAACCATCTCCGGAATCCAATGAACTCCCTCGCGTGTTTTCTGAAGCTCTTTAACAGCGTTCGCAGTGGCATTACCGATCTCTTCGGTATCCGGCATACCCGCACAGAGGACAGCTTGAATTCCGGGTCGCATATGATGCAAGGCTTCGATCAAATGCAAGATCCCTTTCTGCTTCGTAATTCTTCCGACGAAGAGAAGGTAAGGCTGACTGGGGTCGACACCATATTTCTTCAAGACCTCTGTCGCATCGCTTGACTGATATCGATCAAGATCGATACCGTTATAAATCACGTGCACTTTTTCGGGATCGAGATCGTAAACCTCCATCACCTCGGCGCGAGTACCTTCAGATACGGCGATCACCGCATCCGCCGCTTCAACCACCGTCTTTTCCATCCAACTTGAAAGATGGTAACCACGCCCAAGTTGTTCTTCTTTCCAAGGGCGAAGAGGTTCTAAGGAGTGAGTGGTCACGACGAGAGGAATACCGTAAAGAGTCTTGATCCAAAATCCCGCCATCATCGAATACCAAGTGTGACAGTGAACAACATCGGCTTCGACAGGTTGGCTGGCGATCCCTAAATTGACGGCCAAGGGTTCTAAGGCTTTAAGTAAACGAGGGTCAAGATTATCAGGAAACGAAAACTGGTTTTTAAAACCGGCCACTGACGGTTGACCCGAAGTGAAATCTAATTGTTGGTCACCAAAGCATCGCACATCGACCTGAGCGATCTTAGATAACTCTCGAGTTAAATTTTCAACATGAACCCCAGCGCCGCCGTAGACGTGAGGTGGGTATTCTTTAGTCAGAGTGAGTACGCGAGTGGAGCTAGAACTCATGTGATTCTTCGATGGTTAAAGTTATGGGAAGTCCGAACGATCTCGATTCGAGATCGCCATCAGTGGAGATACATGCACATACTCAGCTATCGGCATGTAGTCGAGATAAAAGAAATGAAAAGTCCTTAACAGACGAGGGTTAGCGGACGTTGAAATCCCGTAGCCGAATTCGTAAGAATTTGGCGAACAAACACGAGAAGCCAAACTTTGACAAGTTCGGCTACGGATGGATCAATGCCTCTAAAACCCCACTCACCGGAACGTGCAACCAATCGGGGCGATGGGCCAACTCGTACTCCATCTCTCGAAATGCTTTTTGAAGCTCAAAAAACCGAAGCAAAGACCTTACCTGTTTAGGATCAGAAGGCAAGAGCGAGCTCGAGTTTTTTTGGGAGAGAGCCGTTTGGATATAAGAATCGAGAAAGGCTTCCCGAATCCCTTCTTTCCATTGGGCCTCTTTTTTCCCAACAACTTGTGCGTACGAGAAAGAACGCAGCATACTGGCGATGTCTTTGAGGGGCGAGAATCGCTGAAGGCGATCTTCCAATCGAGCTAAAGGCTCACCCTCAAAATCGAAGACGACGAGCCTCTCGTCATCCTCACTGAGTAAAACCTGGCCGAGATGGTAATCCCCATGCACTTGAATGGGTGTAAAGGAGTACTCCGGTACCGTCCCAAGGAGGTGATCTATTTCAGTTTTTCTTGAGATCAACTGAATCACTTGTTCTTTGAGGCGACCCGATAAACGGGACTCTAAAGTGGAGAGTCGAGAGAGCGTTTCAACATAAGCCAAGTCCACCGTCAGTTCTTGCTGAGGAACGGATTGACTGAGGGCATCCTTTAAGAAGATTCCGTGAAATTCCGCCGTCAGCTTTCCTAAGTGGGTGGCAAATTTTTGAATGTCAGCATCGGAGGTCTCGGGTTCGATAAACCGAGTCCAAAGGTCATCACAATCACCTAAATCTTCGAACCAAAGAGCGAGGGTCAGTGAGTCAGCACTCGATTCCGGCTTAAAACTCAAACTCGAATAAAGCTTGGGACAAGATTTAAAACCCTCTCGGTTGAGAATATCGTAAGCCAGAACTTCGGGATTAGGCCCGAATTCAAGCGAGCGATAGAGCTTTAATAGCACTCCATCCCCCAAGCGAATCAAGGTATTCGACATCTCCCCCGTCAAACATTCGATGGAATGATTAGGACCAAGATTGGAACTTATCGGATTTTGAATAACCGTTTTAAATTCCCCCGAACCGATAGAGGATCGATCTCTCTCGAGAAGATCACTCAACCACTGAAGAGATTTTTCACTGGCGGGATCTTCAATAATTTGACCAGCTTCACCCAAACTCTCCTGAATCCCAGAGACCTGATAGATGGCGTGATTTCCACTCTCGAATTTCAACTGAAGCAAGGACCACGACCGCCCCTTTCCCTGAGACTCTGATGCGAGAAGCTCAACCTCCACTAAGGATTGATCTTTGTGACCATACCAACGGCATTGCTTCAAAAAAGAGTTCCAAGTGGAAACTGAAATCTCTTCAGTCGGAGATGTCATCGAGAATACTCTTACCCTTTAGTAGAAGAATCATGCTGAGCCCAGCCTTCTTTCCATTTCCGAGGGGAATAACCAGTTGCTTTTAAAAAGGCTCGACAGAAATAAGAGGCGCTAGAAAAGCCACAGCGATGGGCGATGACCTCTAATTTGAAATCGGATTGTCGTAAAAGTTCTTTGCTACGATCGATCTGAAGCTTGAGTATTTCTTTCCCCGGTGATCGCCCTAACAGTTGTTGAAACCGACGCTCTAAGGCTCGCCGAGACAAAGCTGCAAACTCAGCCACTTGATCGACAGAGATACCTTCACAAGCATGATCTCGAATGTACTGCAGGGCTTGAGCCACTTGCGGATCATCGATCGCTACAATATCTGTCGACATTCGAGGAACGATCCTTGAAGGAGAGACCGAGACTTCACGAGGAACATCCTCACCTTCCATCAATGCATCGAGAAGCTTCGCCGCCTCGAAACCGATGCGCTCAACATCTTGCTCGATGCTAGAAAGCTGTGGAGAGGCGAGTTCACATAATATTTCATCATTATCGACCCCCAGGACCGCGATTTCTTCGGGCACCGCAAAGCCGATCCTTCGACAAGCTTCGAGCACTCGCATCCCCATCACGTCGTAACACGCCAGGATCCCGACTGGAGGTTGAAATTCTTTCAACCACTCATCGATAATCGATCGATCTTTTCCCCAGGAATGATCCAAGCGATTTAAAGGGGGCATCTTTAAGACCCGAGGCTCGACTCCGATTTCTTTTGTTTGTTGAAGAAATGAAGCTAACCTTTTTTCAGACCATCGAGCTCCCTGAGCCCCCACAAAACCTAAATTAGTGAAACCACGATCGCTAAAGTGTTCGATGGCAAAAGAAGCGATCTCATCTTCTTTTGAGGTGACCGTAGGAAAGTCTTTATGAAGACTACCTCCGAGATGGACGACTGAAGCCCCACAACTTCTCGCGGCCCGAGGAAGTTCTAAATCTTCACTTCGAGTGATCGCCCCATCCCCCTTCCACGACCCTAACCAGGGCGGAATCGGAGTTTCTAACCCACGTTCATCCACGGTAATTTCCCAGCGAGCCTCAGCCTGGGTATACCGACAGATCCCCTTGAGGACTCCTCGCCCGTAACCCTTAGAAGTTTCGATGAGTAAAGCAACTCGCTTTCGACGTGCTCGCATAATGAAAGTAGCCGGCTATGGCAGTCCTCACGTTCCACGTGAGGTCACTAGTAGGCGGCTCACTCCAAGACTGTGAATTTTTTAAGACTTCCAACTCAACTAGCCCGAAGCGTAAGCGACGGGACATTGCTAAAGTTTTTATACGTGGATTCTAAGTTACTTTTGCTCCCTCTAAAAACATGCCAATGGGAAGTTCATCGCGAGGACGCATCCGGTCGCTTACGCTCCGGGCTAACTAAGCAATCCTGTAGAAACTCTACCGGCTCAGGGGCTGAGCCGACTCCTACAGCTCTAGGTCGACGTAAAGTGACAACTTAAACAGTCAAAGGGAGAACCGAAAACAAATAATAACGCATTATTTACAAATATTCTTAATAAATAGATACAAATCAGAAATGTCGTAAAGTGAAAATAATTATCCGGAATGCGAAAACAAAGGCAAAGACATTGACGGTATACTTCAGGTATTCGCTGATTCTAAACCGCTTCAAGCCCGAATCTTTAGGAAGCGCGTAAGCCGAAGGCTTACGCGCACGAAGGAGCGAAGCGACCATTATCACTGAGCGAGGGATGGATTGTAAATGCGTTTTGTCCCTCGCTAACGCTTCGGGCTTGAAATTGAAATTGTGAGTACTGAAGAATTCACTTCTTCTCAGAGTCGGCTGATTTCTTCTGCTCGCCCTTTTGAGGAATGAGCTCTAAACAAAGCAATCGACTCTCATCGGGCCGCTGACCGCTACAACGCAAATAGAGGAGCCCATGAGAAAGCACGGGAGCAGCCCAAGCCGGATAGCGCAACATTGGAGAACCGACTTCATCGATCAATCGAGCTTGAGTGACAGGCTCGAATTTCTCAGGATTCGCCTTAAAGAGAAAAACTTCGCCGTACTCGGTCAAACAAACGAAATGCTGATCAACGTAAAGAAGCGACGACCGACTGAGACGAGGCACCGACCACTTCACTTCACCATCCTTCAAGGCGATACAACGGAGTACAGCATTGTGAGAATGCCGCCCACTGCTTCCATAGATATAGCCTTCATGATGGATCGCCGTATTCCAATGAGTTTGCATCGCCCGCTTTCGACTACGCTCTGGGTCGCGCCACTTGAGTTCATAGCCGCCGGGTTTAACTTTCAGAAGGCTGCTGCCGGGACCGTAAGTCTCACTGATGAAGACCTGATCCCCGATCACGATGGGATTCGAGGCATTGACCGATTCATAGATCTTAGCTCGCCAGGGATAAAGAAAATCAGCCTTGCCATCGGCCGGATTGAAACCCATCAAACCGCTCTTGCTAAACATCAAACACCAGCGTCGATTTTGGATGGTAGCCAGGACAGGACTGGCGTAACTCGCGTCGTCATTACCAACTTCGTAACGAACCTTTCCGGTGAGCTTATCGAATGCCACCACCGAGGAACCTTTCCATTTCGAATCCGAATTGGCCGACTTACCCTCTCCAGTCGGGGTTCCTCCGATGTGAACCAAAAGGAGGTCTTTTTCGATTACTGGAGTCGAGCCCACTCCGAAGAAGTTTTGCTCCACTTGATACTTCTTACGGGTATCAACTTTCCAAATTTCCTTACCCTTATTTTGGATACTCAAACAGTAGAGCATGCCTTCGGCACCGAAGAGATAGACTCGATCTCCCTCCACCACGGGAGTACAGCGAGGGCCGTTGTTATATCCAAAACGATCTTCGTAGTCGGTGGGATACTTGAACTCCCACAGCAACTTCCCGGTTTCACTGTTCAAACATTGGAGACGAGCGTGATCGCCGACTCGGTCGAACGAGAAGAGGCGCCCTCGAGAAATAGAAGGACCACCGTAACCCGTTCCCAAATTTTTCTTCCAAACGAGCGGCAATTTGTCTCGCCCCCAATCGGTTCGAATCCCCTTTTCGGTCGATCGGTTATCTCCCGTCGAACCCAGAAACGTAGGGTAATCGACCCCCGATTTTCGAGTCGAAATATCTTTAGGCAGAGTGACTTTACTCTCACTCGATTGAAGGCTTGCGCATAATGCCAGAGAAGACAATAGAGCTAGTAGAAAAGAGGATTTTTGGATACCGTTAGAGGGCCGAGGTGACATCATTTTGCCTTCGGTTCGTAGATTAAAGCTGAGGAAAGAATGACAAGGTCATCCCGTGAAGTCATCCACTGGATTACAGGGTTTATCGACCTCACTAGAACGCAAGATCAAGAAAAGTGTCAAAATGAAAATAGCTTTCTGAAACAAATAATCGAATTGAGCTCCCGGAAGACCCGATTGAATCTTCAATTAGGAATGCAGGACTCTTATAATTAAGCAGTAGCCGAACTTGTTAAAGTTCAGCCGGATCAAATTTCGCCAATAAATGAATGGGTTAAACATCAGCACCATCACCTTCTCAAGATGGCCAAAATGTTACCAATTCGGCTACAGGGCCTTCGAAGCGAAACAAACCGTCAACGCGAGTAATATGAAACTCAAACGATTTCAAATGATTAAAGTTATCAAGGTTCGCCGAACTCTCACTCAGGTGATTTTGGCTCTGCTATTAACTTGTGCAAGCTTTACGAATCTCAAAGCAGAAGAACTCAGCAAAGAGGATTCTCTTTTCTTTGAAAGTAAAATCCGCCCCTTGCTGATCAACCGTTGCTACAGTTGTCATTCAGAAGGTAAAAAAGTTAAGGGGCATCTCCTTCTCGATCGAAAAGCCGGTTGGAAAAAAGGTGGCGATGGTGGCCCCACTATCATTCCGGGGGATCCCGAGAAGAGCTTACTCATCCAGGCGGTCTCCTACCAAAATTCAGAACTCCAAATGCCACCCAAGTCCAAGCTACCAGACCACGAGATTGCCCTCTTGGTGGAATGGGTTCAACGAGGTGCCCCCGACCCCAGAACGAATCTAAAAGCTAAAAAAAGTGAAGATGAATTCGATGTCCAAGAGAGAGCTCAAGCTCACTGGTCATGGAAACCTGCGGTATCACCCAAATTGCCTGCAGTCAAAAACAAGTCTTGGGCGAAAGATCCCATCGATTATTTCATATTAAATCGATTGGAATCGAAAAAGCTTCAACCTGCCCCGGAGGCTTCCCCCCGAACCTGGATCCGAAGGGTCACTTTCGACTTAACGGGCTTACCTCCAAGGCCCGAAGATGTTAAAGCCTTCGTTAAAGATCCTTCGCCCGAAGCTCGAAGGAACGCAGTTAAGCGTTTACTCAATTCTCCCCATTACGGAGAAAAGTGGGCCCAACACTGGCTCGACTTGATGCGCTACGCCGAAACTCGAGGTCACGAACAAGATTACAGCATGCCCAACGCGTGGCGTTACCGTGACTACACCATTCGTGCTTTCAATCAAGATGTCCCCTACAACACCTTTGTCACGGAGCACATCGCGGGTGACTTGATTCAAAAGCCCCGTATCGACGCCGAAACGAAAACAAATCAATCCATTCAGGGAACTGGTTTTTGGCAACTTCACGATGCGACTCACAGTCCTGTCGATATTCGAGGCGATGAAGCCGAACGGATGGCAAATCAACTCGATGTGTTTTCTAAAGCATTCCTGGGTTTATCCTTCGGCTGTGTTCGGTGTCATGCCCATAAGTTCGATGCTATCCCCCACGAAGACTACTACGCGATGTACGGCTACCTTCAAAGCTCGAGCTATCAGCTAGCTGATGTTTCCGACCCAGAAGCACAGAAAAAGGCCTACGATTTTTTAAACTTGGCAGACAAAAGAATTCAGGCTGTTTCGAGAGTGAATCAAAGCCTACTCTTTAAGAATCAAATCGCCCGCTGGGGCGAGATGATGAGCCAGCTTCTTCTTAAGACCGAAAAGACAAAGATCCCTCCACCCCAAATCGAATTCTGGAAGAAAGAAATCGAAAAAGCTCTCAAGGATGATGCTCACCTTCTTCACCCCTTAGTGAAGATCGCCTCACAAACTGAAGCAGAAACCATCCCAAAAACCCAGAAACAGATTTTAGATTCCTGGAAAGCAAAAACAAAATCGACTCGCGAAGCCTTTGAAAAACAACCTATCGCGATCACCCTCGAAAAAGGGGAACGAAACTACGTTCGAACGGAACGCCCCCAAAAAGCTGAAGACCTGGTAATAGATTTCGATCACTTAGGTAAAGAAGATTGGATCACCGCCGGGTACAAATTCAATTCGAGCCCCCAACCTACCGGAACGATTATCTTCACCGAAGATCCTCAGAATCCCATTCAACGTATCGTTGAAGAGGACGAAGCCCAAGGCAATCGTTTAACCAAACGATTCTCAGGCTTCTATCGGACTCGCACTTTTGAAGTCACCTCCGACACTCTCTGGTACAACTTCAAAGGCGAAGCTGAAGTCTTCCTGGCGGTCGATTCCCATCGCGTCGTCGCTGGCCCTCTTCATGGTATCGTAAAACAAAGAATCAAGAGCCCAAATGGATTTGGCTGGCACGGCCATAATGTTAAAGATTACATCGGCCACCGGGTTCACGTTGAATTCAAGCCGAAGAAAGACTTCTCACTCCGAGAGATTCGATTCTATCAAGGTCGACCGAAAGATATCTTCAAAGCTAACGAAGCTCTCCGACAAGCCCTCGGCTCCAAAACCCTGAAGAGCACGCAAGAGACCTTAGCGCTCTTTCAAGAAGTGTTCCTCAAATCGGTCACTGATTGGCCCAAGCCTAAGTCTGCTCATAAAGAGCTCGCTCAGGCTCAAGCCCAAATCTTGAACTACTTCCTTCGAGTAGGGAAACAACTTCAAACGGAATCGGATAGTAAGATTCGAGATCGTTGGGCTCGAAAGATGAACGTCTTTATTCAATCCAGAAAGAAAGTAGAGAAACAAATCCCCAACCCGATTTTCGTATTGGCCCTACTGGACGGTAGTGGCGAGGAAGAGCCCCTTCACTATCGAGGTAATGCAAGCACTCGAAGTGACGATACAGTCCCACGGGGAATCCTCACCGCACTTCAACGTCCTGATCAGCCGATCCGACATCCAGCGACGGGAAGCGGCCGCCTTCAGCTCGCACAAGAACTAACTCGCGCCGAGAACCCTTTATTAACTCGAGTCATTGTCAATCGAGTTTGGAGCCACCTGATGGGACAAGGCATCGTTTCTACCGTCGATGATTTCGGAGCTATGGGTTTTAAACCCACGCATCCCCAACTTCTCGATCACCTAGCCAAGCGCTTTCAAAAAGAAGGTTGGTCGATCAAACAATTGATTCAAAACATCGTCTTATCGAGCTCTTACGGCATGTCGAGTCAACCGAACGACAAAGCCTTGGAGATCGACCCCACCAACAAGCTTTACCATCGAATGAACATTCGTCGCTTAACCGGTGAGAATATTCGTGACAGCCTCCTGTACATTTCAGGGCGCTTAGATAAAAGACTCTTCGGACCCAGTGTGGAGGTTGAGATCACTCCCTTCATGCGAGGAAATCGAAGTCCCCGTCACTCCGGCCCTCGGGACGGTCAAGGAAGAAGAAGTATCTACGTTAAGGTGAGGCGAAATCACATCTCTCACTTCCTGAATACTTTCGACAAACCCACTCCCTTCGCGACGATCGGAAAGCGCAACGTTTCAAACTCATCGGCTCAATCTTTAATCCTGATGAACGATCCGTTTGTTCACGATCAAGCTAAACTATGGGCTAAAAATCTTCTCACCCCAACCGAGGGATCTAAAAACTCAAAAACGATTTTAATCCATCGCGCTTACCAGGAGATTTTTTCTCGAGCACCGGATAAGGAAGAACTGAAAGCCTGCCTCGACTTCTTAACAGAAATCGATGGTGAAAAAGGTCCCTCTCTGGGTAGTGAAGAAGCGTGGAGTCAATTGTGCCATGCTTTATTCAATTTCAAGGAATTCATCTACATCAACTGATTGGAACAATGACTAGTAACGCCTGTAATCAATTCAGCCTACCTCCATTTTCGCGTAGAGATTTCCTCCGACAGAGTTCTTGTGGCTTCGGTGCATTAGCCCTATCAGCTTTGCTCGCCGATCCCACTTTCGCGAGACCGGGTGGCCCCTTAACTCCGAAACCCACTCACTTTAAACCCAAAGCGAAGAGTGTGATCTTCTTCTATATGGATGGCGGGGTTTCCCAAGTGGATTCCTTCGATCCCAAACCTCGATTGGATAAAGAGCACGGTCAGAAGTTTAAAGCGAAAATTGAACCTACTCAGTTCAACAACATCGGTAAAACCCTCAAATCGCCCTGGGGATTCAAACGCTACGGCAAAAGTGATATCCCCGTCAGCGATCTGTTCCCTCATGTTGGGCAGATGGTCGATGATCTCTGCATCGTGAGGTCGATGGTTTCAAAGTTTTCCGAGCACCAGACCGCCAACTATTTTCTACACACCTGCTTCGGTCAACAGGGACGACCCAGTATGGGCGCCTGGTTAGGCTACGGCCTGGGAAGCGAAAACCAAAATCTTCCCGGCTACATCGTGATCAACGGTGGGTTGATCCCCTCCGGTGGACTTGACAATTTTGGAAGTAGCTTCTTACCGGCGAGCTATCAAGGAACGATCTTTAAGCCTCAAGACCATCCCATCGCCAACATTCGCCCTCAAGAAAAAGACATCTTGATACAGGATCGTAAGTTCAACTTAATTAAAAAACTCGATTCTAAAGTTCTCAATCGTTACGGGAAAACAGATGCTTTAGAGACCGCGATTAAGAACTATGAGTTGGCTAAAGAGATGCAAACCACCGTTCCCGATCTCGTGCGAGTCAGCGGAGAATCGAAAGATATCCAAGAGCTCTATGGTATTAACTCAAACTATGGCCCCACTAAAACCTTCGCTCGACAATGCTTGATCGCTCGGAGGATGGTCGAGCGAGGAGTACGCTTCATCGAACTTACTTGCCCTCGTATCCCGGGGAACGACCGTTGGGATGCTCACGGTGGATTGGTTAAAAACCATCGTGAAAACTCCAAAGCGGTCGACCAACCCATCGCGGGCCTTTTAAAAGATTTAAAACAGCGTGGACTCTTAGACGAAACCCTCGTGGTTTGGTCTGGCGAGTTCGGAAGAACTCCCTTCGCCCAAGGATCCAATGGCCGCGACCACAACCCTTTCGGCTTCACCATCTGGATGGCGGGCGGTGGAGTTAAAGGAGGTCACATCCACGGAGTGACCGATGAGTACGGTTACCGCACGGTTGAAGGAAAAGTAGAAATGTATGACCTACACGCGACGATCTTGCACTTACTCGGCTTAGATCATACGAAGCTGACATTCTTCTTCGGCGGGAGGAACATGCGCCTCACCGATGTTCACGGTGAGGTGATTCACGAGTTGTTGGTGTAGGGAAAGATGTAGCCCATCTCGTTTGTAGGGGCAGGCCTCGTCCCTGCCCAATTCCTGGACTCGCCATTTGGTTTTATAAGTTACTGGTTCCACCGTTTGGGAAACGGGCGTCCACCACGGACGTCTCTACAGATGACTTTGATTTAGCGTTTGTCGCTCCAAATTCTGGCGAATTTGGCTAAAGTACCAATCCGTCATAAGACAACTGCATCCCCTCTGGTAATATGGCATCAAATTCGGCGTGCCGAATATCGTGAGTCATATGAACGAAATAAGTTTGTAGGGCTCGAACCTTCTTCGCAATCTCAATGGCTTGATCACAACTTAAGTGTGTCGGATGGGGCTTCGGGCGAAGCATGTCCAAGATCAACGTTCTCAATCCCTCCAAATGTTCCCAAGTGGGCTCAGGAATCAACGAAACATCGGTACAATAAGCGAGGGGCAAGGGTCCGGGTTGAACCTCAGATATCCCCCCCTGCCCATCCAAGGCTTCAATTCGATATCCCAATACCGGCAGGTTACCGTGGAGAAGATCTAACGGAGTGAATCGCAGCCCATAGAGATCGAAGGGCGCAAAGGCCTTGATCGTATGGGCTTGAAGCTTAGCGACCCAAGATTGGTTGACATTGAGTTCTGGCGCGAAAATATGTTGGAAGATTCGTCTTAATTCTTCGAGGGTTTGAGTATCTCCATAAATGGGAATCTCCTGCCCCATAAGAGCGTTAAATCTTCTCACATCATCCAGACCGAATATATGATCGGCATGACTGTGAGTGTAAAGGATGGCATCGAGTCGCGAGATGCCCTGATTTAAAACCTGTTCTCTGAGATCCGGCGTTGTGTCGATCAATAAAACTCGATAGGCCCCAGTCGATTCATAGATTTTCAGACAGGCTCCCGGGCGAGTTCTACGGTCTCGAGGATCTTTCGAAGTGCAGGTCCAACAATCGCAACCGATGATGGGCACTCCCGCTGAAGTTCCTGAGCCTAATATAATAAACTCGACATTATCGACAAGCACACCCTTGTCCCTTCCTCTAGAGAATCGTTATGCTAATGGATCCGGCTGAAGGCCCGCTGGTCGAGCGAGTCCTCCCCAACTCAAAAAAGTAAAGTGTAGTTATAAAGGAACTCTCATTGAAGATGCACTCCTCAATTCCAGCAAACCTCATTCGATTCATTCTCCTGAGCAGTATGCTTACACTCATTTCAAGCTGTACTCCAGGGGATGCGCCTGACCCTCAGGTTCAAACCCAGCAGCCACCCGGTCCTCAAGCTGTTCAGCCCAAAATCGAAAAACCGATCCCCCAAGAGAACTCGCCCACAAACCCATCCCCTCAAGAAAACTCAGGTGAGCAGATCACTCAGCCCGAATCGGTCACACCAGTCTCCCCTCCAACTTCGACGGAACCTGAAGTCGATTTAGAAGCAGAGCTTCACAAGAAGCTGAAAGCTGCCAATCCATCCTACACGGGTATGGCAAAAATTCACTCCGATGGAACAAAGGTCATCGCAGTCGATCTTAAAGCCTGCGAAGTGAAAGACCTCAGCCCTCTGAATGGCTTGCAACTCATCGGGGTCAACTTAACCGCAAACCCTGTTTCGGATTTAAGCGCACTGAAGGGTATGCCTTTAAAGAACCTCATCGCTCCTGGCACAAACGTTAAGGACTTGAGTCCTCTCAAGGGTATGCAACTTGAAGCATTGGATTTGCTTAAGACTCAAGTCTTCGATTTGAGCCCCTTAGAGGGAATGCCCTTACAAGCTCTTTATCTCGATGAAACTCAGGTTTCTGATCTGAGTCCTTTGAAGGGGGCCTTGCTCAAGACCTTGTACTTGAATCAAACCAAAGTCTCGAGTATCGCAGCTTTGGACGGTATGCCCTTAGAAGAACTCAATCTCGTCGGTACGCGAGTAAGCGACTTGAGCCCATTGAAAAGAACGCCCATCAAAATGCTTTGGCTCAGCGAAACGGAGGTCACTGACATCTCCCCCCTTCAATCCTGCTCTCAATTGGTTAGCTTGACTCTTCACCGAACGCGAGTCCACGACATCTCTGCATTAGAGAAAACGACCCTTCAACGCCTCCACATCGGCGAATCACAAGTCAACGACCTCACCCCCACATTGAACCTCCCTCTTACCCGCCTCATTTTTTCTCCCGGCTTAATCGAAAAGGGCTTGAATAAGTTTCGCTTAAAATCCACGCAAGAAGGATCGACCGTCCGTGAACTAGGAATCAATTTAGAAGAACGGATGCCGCCCGCTCAGTTTTGGGCTCAATACGACCAGGGGAAATTTAAGTAATAAATCACTTCAGCAACTTCAGCATCGTCTTCCCCAAACCTTCCCCGATCAAAAAATAGGTTTCGGCGCTATTGAACCAGTGATGGATGCCTCGGTTCGAGGTTCGATCCTTATGAGGAATCAGACAATCACCCGTTTCGAAGGCTTCGGTTCGGTCGAGTTCTTTACACGCTGCAATTTGAGCTGGCTCGACTAATTCACGTAATTGGTTCACCCAGCCATCACGACGGCTCGGAGCATTTTTCCCGAAACCGCTCGTCCCCACAACAAAAGGGATATCGCCAAATTTCTTCCGAAGGTCTTTCACCAAGTGAATCATATTGACCTTGTATTCGTTTGCATATTCTTTTGATCCTCCATCGTTCCAGCCTTGAAACCAAACGAAACCAGCGATTTCATATCCCGCTTTTTCATCGTACTTGGGAAATTCCTTCTTTAAATTTCCTAAAACCTCATCGACTTCTTGAAGCATCAATCGGTAGTAATGGCCGTACTCCTTTTTGAGTTCCTCAAGAGTTCGCAGAGGTCGTTTGCGCTTTTTATTTTGTTCATTGATTTGACTTAAACGTAGATTCAATTTTTTATCCGAAGGTATTCCTCGACTCGGAGGTCGAAAATCAACCGCCAAGCTTTTTCCTCCCCAAGCCGTTTTGATTAACAACACGGGTTCTTTGTAGTGATTTCCCAAGAGATGGCCGAATTGAAGCTCAGGACCTATTTTATCTTTTCTGTCCCCAGCTCCGTAGCCTACGGTTAAATCCCCTTTGACCCTAGGACCTCGGTGTCCCGTTTTCTTCCAGTAAAACCAAACATCATCTCTCGATGACCAAGAACCATCCGAGTTGAGAAGATGTTTGTATTGGTTTTTCTTTTCTGATTTTTTGGCGAGATAATCTAAGTAATTGTGCTTATCCCGATCAAATGTCTTGTTCTCTTTGAGCCTCTTCAAAGTTCTTTCATTTAAGAACATATTCCCATGGCCCTCCATATTGGACTGCCCGGCAAGGATGAAGACTTTGAGTTTTCCTTCCGCTCGACAATGTGTACTGGAGCTTAATGCGACAATCACACCCAAAAGAAGAGTAAGACTTGATAAACGAAGTGGAATTTGAAGAGTCAACCTAATATGGGAATAAAAACAGCGCATGGATCTTTTACCTTTTTAGCAAGACGAGGATTATTTATGCTGGGATAGATTAGAGATTAATATTATCAAGGGGATCCTGTTGCGGTTGCAACAGTTAAAATTACTGACTCTTTGCTGTTATTCCTAAATACTAAAGTGGTGTTTTTGTTCCAAACACTCCTCGCCAAGCAAAGTCTTTATGTCGAAAGGGGCATCTTTGTTGACTTCAAAGTAAGCTTCAGTGTTAAGACTCACCTTGCCTTAACAAGTTATGAGGGATGCTTCGATTTAGAATGAATAATGATCAAGAATCATACTTTTCCTGGAAATCTATTTTTATAAGACGCTTTAGCATTTAACTAAATTAGAAGATGACGAGCCCACCCAGGGCTGAAAGCCCGCAATAACCTAACCCAGGGCAAAGCGAAGCGTCGCCCTGGGTAAAGGATTGATTAAGAATCGAGCCCTGTAAGGGCGGCAATAAAACTTTAGTTTGCAGGTTGTAATTAAATTTACATGAGCTTTAAGAACCGAATCATAGAGTTAATTAGCGTTGTCCCACCCACATGATCCTCACGTTAAGAGCTCGCTGAACGCTCGCGTGAGGAATCCGCGTCCCGCCGCTTCTTCCTCACACTCCTTCTCGGCGGTCCCATCCTGCCTGATGATGAAAGTTGGAAACGTT
>JANQLS010000093.1 GCA_028280485.1 Planctomycetota bacterium | reverse complement strand
CTAAAAGCCTATTTTTGTGATTTGCGTGATCCCACGCAAATATAATTAATTCCTGTTATTCAACAGGAACTAATTAGTTTCTGCTAAATCTTGCTCCTTCGGAGGAAGATTCAACCGTTTCGGCAATTCTTTGAATTGCCTTCACTCCGCTAAACGTAGGCTCTGCGAGCCTAAGTTCGCGGCCGAGTTGATACCAACTCGGCTTAGTTCCTGTTTAATCAACAGGAACTAATTAAAAATCCCTCCTGTCTATCGTAATGATGTATTCGTCTCGCTCCTCTTATGTGAATTTTTGAATTCCACAATCTTCAAAGTCGGCAAGCATTTCAATTATCCCTCGCTAAAGCTTCGGGCTTGGTAGGTTGGTGATTTCAATTATGGCTTAAAGAGGGATAAGGTAATAATCCTTATCATCGATTTAGCGTTGAAGTCGATTTACACTTTCCAAGCCCGAAGCTTTAGCGAGGGATAAATGGGGCGCGGATTCGCACGAAAAACAAAGCGACCATCATAAATAAGCGAGGGATCCAATTGAAAAGAATGCCCTAGATGCCGTCCCGGCTCACGGGGTGAGCCGACTACTTTGTTATGCTGAAACGTCTACATCGGAATCAGGCGAGACAAGGAGATCAATCCTCCCTTGACCGAAGCTTGACTGAAGGAGATCTCTTTGGTTTGAAGGGCAGAGAACAAACTTTCAACGACGAGAAGGCCCGGTAAGAACACTCGTCGGCGGTAGGGAAGAAGATCACGATGAGTGTTCCCGTGAATCTCTTCTTGAATGAGAGACTGAACGTCTTTCAAATTAAAAGTATCTTTTCGAAGGCTCTTGGCGATGGCCTTCACCGTTCCCCCCGTTCCCATGACTTTAGCGTAGTCGGGAATCCCGTCTTGCATCTGCTTTTTGAACGTTTCTAAAACAAATTTACGTCCTTGGCGGATGTACTCTAAGGAATCACGAGCAGAGTTTAAAGCACAGTGAACACGGATGGCTCCGATGGGGAGACTGGTTTTACGCGTGGAGATAGGGCTTAAATATTCGACGAGCTCCAAACTTCCTCCACCCAAGTCGAAGAGGCCGGTCGGGTATTGATGGATCTCATTTTTAAAACCGGTCTCAAGGAGGAATGCTTCGATTCCCCCTTCGATGATCCCGAGCTTTAAACCGAGCTTATCGAAGAGCATTTTACGAAAGGCCTCAACATTTTGGGCCTCTCGTAAAGCCGAAGTACCGATAGCAGTGACTCCCTCGAAGGGAATATCGGGATATTCTTCACTCAGTTTGGTTAAAGTCTCTAAACAAAAATTGATACTTCCAGGACTGATGTGCTCATTTTGAAAAACTTCAAATCCTAAATCCCAGGGAATCTTAATTTCTTTTTCGACTTCACCCGCATGATCTCCCGATAAAGCTACCAAGTAGAATTTGATCGAGGTCGATCCAAATTCTAAAAAACCATTTCTGGGGGTGTAGTTTTCAGGAGAAGGCACTTCTAAAAAATCAGTTAGCTCAGTATAAGTTTGAATTGCCTTCTTAGGCTCCGAAGGCGGCTGAACCAATTCATTCATCAGCCCTTCTTTGGTGTCCACCGAGGAGGACAATCCGGGGCCAGGATCTGAATTAGGATAAGCTACCTTTGAAGAAGCGCTCAATGGCTTTTCTGAAGGCTTAAAAGATAGAAACATTCCTAATAAACTCTTAGTAATTATACGTGATATTTAAAGTTACGCTAAGAAGCGAGTAATTTTTGCCCTACAACTCTATGAAGGCACACGATTTAGACAGCAGATCGATAAAGAAAATTCATTCTGTTGAAGGAGTATGTGAAAGAACTCCGATATAATTGCTATCTTGATTTTTATAACATCGCTTGGTTAACGATCTGTAAAGAGAGAGTGAATGTTTCATTGTTCCAGTAAACATCAGCTCATAGTCCGAAAACCCAAAAGGCTAAGAAGTTCCCTTAGCTTTGTTGGGCTGTGCCCTCTTTACTTCCTGGTTTTATTAACCTTAGTGGGTTGCGACCCCAACAGTAGCAACCCTGAGGTGGAGTCTATCGAGATCCGAGGACAAAACCGATTTCAGCAAGACGAAATCTTCTTCGGAGCCCCGGGGAAAAAGGTGGGTCCCCTCCGAGTCCAAGTCCTCGGTCCCGTCATTCAAGGAGTGACGGGTCGACACGGAAGACGGGATCCAGTTTCGGGGGTCGACGTCACCTTCAGGTTCAAATACGCCTTAAGAATCAAAAACGAATACGCCGACTCCGTTTCGCTTCCCCAAGTCCTAAAGAAAATTCCGAATCCCACTGTACAGGAATCATCCCAAGAGAATCCCTTAGTCAAGTTTCTCCCACATTTCATCATCGATCCACAAGGCTCTGATGCTCAAGCTCAGATATCGGATCAATCGCTCTATGATCTCGAAGAGGAAACAGATCTACCCGAGCATCTCAAAGAACTCAAAACGGAAGTGGTGACCTTGAAGACGAATGCCCACGGCTTCGCGAGCATCGATGTTCAACTGGGTCAATACGTGGGCGAGTTTCGAGTCGAAGCCGAAATCAATAACCAATTCGAGCAACCCCGAACGGTAGACTTCTGGCTGATCTCCGGTTTAGAGCTTTTAAAGTCTTCACCGATCGAGCGCGAGGGTCCCACGGGTAGCCCCAATGACATTGCAGTTAAGGTTTACAAGAACGTTGGCTTAGAAGCCATCCCCGAAAAAAACCGAGCGGTTTATTTCACCCCTGTCGAAATCGGTCAAAAGCAACGCCATCTATCCTTAGAGAAAACCAAAGATAGAAGCAACTCCGATGGGATCGCGAAAGTTGACATGGCCTACGGGACTCGAGCCGGTCAACCTCACATTTTAATTGAGTTAGAACCCACCTTGAATTCAGCTTCCAGTCGAAGCGTAACGGTCGAACACTACATTCACGATCCCATCGAGTTCGGACTGTTCCTCCTCGGAGGGCTCGGCTTGTTCTTAATCGGATTGCGGTTTATCTCAGGAGGACTCTTGACTCGATTGAGTCCACAATTACGGCTCGCAACATCGACCTTTGCCAAGAATAACGTACTGGGTTTTTTGGGTGGAACCGCCATCGGAGCGACCTTTCTCTCTTCTTCCACGGTGGTCACTCGATTGATGATCTTTGCCAACAGTGGCCTGTTATTAGCTAAAAATACTGCGGGACAAATTCTGGGAGTTCACTTTGGGAAAAGTCTTCTAATTCAAATTTTAGCCTTCGATGGAATCATCATTTTAGGAGCCCCGCTCACGGCGATTGGTGCCCTGCTCTCCATCCTTCCCGGAAAGGTGAACACCCGAGCCTGGGGAAGTATTTGTTTAGGATTGGGAGTTGTGATCTTGGGTTGGCAGTTTCTGCTTTACTCTGCGGACCTCGCCCAGGTCAGCCCGAGTATGACCGCCTTCATCCAATCGTGGGATCCGGCCAACCACCAACTCGGTGGAACCTCCAGTTGGATGACCTTCGGCTTGCTCATCTTTTTCGCTCTCATTTTCACGGCTTTGGTGGGAAATTCGAGCCTCATAGTCGTCATCGGGATGGCTTGTGTGGGCAAGGAACTCACCAGCGCTCACACTGTTATCGCCTTCATGGTCGGCGGGCACCTCGGCTCTTGCTCTACCGTCTTGATTCGATCTTTAAAACGTAACCGAGAAGCACGTAGAGTGGCCCTCACTCATACCCTCTTTTATGTCTTCGGGAGTATCTGGTTGATTGCCTTGACCTTTATCTCTCCCTGGGGACAACCTTTGGTCTTACAACTCGTCGACTGGGTCGTACCCGGGAGATTCTTTGAGCCCAGCATGGAAAATGTAGAACATCACATCGCGATGACCTACACTCTCTACCATTTCGTCAATGGTATTCCCTTGCTGTTAATGTCACCTCTCATTTTAAAATGGGTGAAGATTATCGTTCCCCGAGATCCGATCAACGACGACCTCAAACCTTACCGATTGGATCCCAGCCTCATCGATGTCCCTTCACTCGCGCTCGAACAAACCACAAACGAACTCGTTTATCTCATCGAAGTTCAAAGAAAAAATCTAGCCGATTCTTACGATGCCTTCAAGTATCAAGACCTCAATCTCGTCGACCAAATTGCACGCAGAGAAGAGATGGCGAGCAACCTTCAGAAGGAACTCACCCTCTACTTACTCCAACTTACGAACAATCGCTTAGCCCCTCAAGTTGCAGCGCGGCTCCAAAGCTTGCAATCAGCAGCGGGTTACCTCCCTGGAATTGCTCGACAGGGTGAGTTTATAAGAGAGTTGGCCGGCGTTGCCCAAGAAGAAGGACTAAAGATTCCAGAATCGGTTATCAAAGACTTAGATGGTGTTTACGAACTGATGATGGAACAGTTCGAAAACATTCTCAATTTGCTCAAGTCCCCCACCAAACTGATCAATGAAAAGGCCATCAAATTGGGGGAAAGGTTAGCTCGATCAACAACGCGAATTGAAACCGGTTGGTTCAAAAGAGTTAAAGAGAAAGTCGAAACCGATGAGTCTCAATCCCAATCACAGAGTGACTTAGCCGAAATCTTAGGCCGCGATGCCTACACGAACCTCATCATCATCACTCGATCTTTAGCTGATATCGCGGATCGAATGCGAGTCTTGGAATCAGAGACCGAAGTGCTCGAGTAAAACCTCTTAGCGCTTTTTGAGTTCAGCTTTTAATTCCTTCACCGACCCTACCTGCTTCCACTCGCCCCCTTCTAAACGAATCAAGACATGAGGAGGAGATTCCTTCTTTCCTTGAAGCGCTTTGATTTCTTTTAGCCAGGGAACTACCGATGAAACTTGATCCCTGTTTTTAGCTTCGACTTGAAGGATGACCTTTGAAGGAATATAGGCCTTTTGTATCTCCCGAATGAATTCTTGGGTCAAGGCCTCTTCCTTGTTTCCGTAAACGATAAAGTCTCTTCTTTTTGTCAGTGATCGAAGGCCCGCCAAGGCCATCTGCGGGTAGCTTCGGGCGTTTTGACGAATCAAGGTATCACCGTACTTCCCAAGCTCCGCTAGCTTGAGCTTGAAGTTAGAGTCGCCGGTATAGTGACTCAATCGAGTGAGAAGATTGGCCGCGACAGAATTTCCAGAAGGTATGGCTCCATCGTAAAAATCTTTGGTTTTGATGATGAGTTTTTCATGATCCTTACTCGATTGGAAGAAGGCCCCCTGCTTGGGATCCCAGAATTCATGAATCATTTTTAGAGTTAGTTCTTTAGCTTCTACGAGATAGGTGAGGTCTAAACTGGCTTCGTAGAGATCGAGGTATCCCTCAGCTAAAAAGGCGTGATCTTCAAAATATGCGAGATGGCGAGCTTCTCCCAATCGCCAGCGATGGAAAAGCTTGCCCTCCTTCTTTAGATTTAAATCGATGAAGGCTTGAGCTCGCTCCGCGGCATCGAGGTAACTCTTCTCTCCAGTCGCCTGATAAGCGAGGCTCAAAGCAGTGAGCGCAAAACCATTCCAATCAGTCAAAATTTTATCGTCTTTTAAGGGTGGAATTCGCTTATTTCGATATGCGAGCACCTTGAGACGCGATTCTTCTAACTGTTTCTCAATTTCTGAAACCGTCTTCTGATGTTTCTTCGCGAGTTCATCTAAAGAAGTTTTTAGAAAGAGAATAGAATCTCCCTTGTGTTCAAAGTTTCCGAAATCCGTTACTCCGTATCGCTCGCAGTAAAGTTCACCCGCTTCTTTTCCCAAGAGCTCCAAGAGTTCTTTTTGCTTAAATACATAGAACTTTCCTTCCACCCCTTCGCTGTCCGCATCTTCAGCCGAATAAAAACCGCCATCAGAATGCTGCATCCGCCCCATCAAATATTCGAGGCAACCCTTGGCGACATTCAAGTAACGTTTTTTTCCGGTGATGCGGTAGGCATCGACGTAGCTCTTAACCAAGAGAGCATTATCGTAGAGCATCTTTTCGAAGTGAGGTACCAACCAAATGCGATCGACCGAGTACCGGGCGAAACCCTTTCCCACATGATCGTAGATCCCCCCATCGGCCATCTTCTGTAGGGTGAGTTCGGCCATGTCCAAACTCTTTTTATCTTGTTGGGTGTGATGGTAGGCCAATAAGAAATCGAGATTCGAAGTGCGTGGAAACTTGGGGCGATGCCGTGGCCCCGCGAAGCCACCGTGGACGGGATCGAAAGCTCTTTCAATATCCGTAAAGGTCAAATTTGAAAGCTCACGACTCCAGGATTTTTCGGAAGGCTTCGGCCCACCCCCTGCTTGAAGCTGCTTCGTGAATTGTTCGGAAAACGCTTCGAGCTCTTTCTTTTTTTCGCCTCCCCAAAGCTCGACGACCCTTTGTATCAAAGTCATGAAGCCCGTTCCGCGTTGCGGATGGTCTCGAGGCGGGAAATAAGAACCTAAAAAGAAAGGCTTGCCTTCAGGAGTTAAAAAAGCCGAGAGAGGCCAGCCCCCGCTTCGCTTGTAAGCGATGAGGGCTCGCATATAGACTTCATCCACATCGGGACGTTCTTCTCGATCAACCTTGATACAGATGAAGTGCTTATTGAGATATTCAGCGATCTCTTTATCTTCAAACGACTCTCTCTCCATCACATGACACCAGTGACAAGTGGAGTATCCGATGCTGAGGAAGATGGGCTTACCGCTTTCTTTCGAAAGCTTAAAGGCCTCTTCGCCCCAAGGATACCAGTACACAGGATTGTAGGCGTGTTGAAGGAGATAAGGGCTTTTCTCTTTGACGAGCGGGTTAGGCTTTCGTCCCTTTTTGTTTTTGTCACCCTCAACGGAGACGAGACTTGTCGTCAACAGCAATGCTGATATTAGAACGACGAGCGATGGATTAAGTTTCATGGTGTCTCCGTTGAAAAGGAAAAGAATGTAGCCGAACTCGTTAGAGCTTGGCTTTTTGAAGCGAGGTACTAAGGGATGAAATTTCGCACTAAAGAAACCGTTCCTGAATCCAGCCAAATTCTTACGAATTCGGCTACTACAGATTCGCTAATCGCTCCAAAACTTTAAACATCGCTTGCGTTCCCAAATCCCCTTCATCGTGAGCTTGGTTCGAGCGAAAGTAATTTCTCGCCAATGAAGTACCATTCAGGGGAAGATTAAGATTCTTCGCCGCATCCATAACGATGCCGAGATCTTTTTGAATCAGCTTCACCATGAAGCCAGGATCGAAGTCATCTTTGATGATTTGAGCGCCAAGATT
The DNA here is from genome assembly GCA_028280485.1 of Planctomycetota bacterium. GTDB lineage: Bacteria > Planctomycetota > UBA8108 > UBA8108 > JACQVS01 > JANQLS01. The sequence goes on along the minus strand of JANQLS010000093.1, from coordinate 33,841 downwards.
TTCTAATGCCCAAGAATTTGCTGCTCCCCCCGTGACGACACGATGCATCAACTCTAAATCTAAGCCCGATTTTTTTGCTAAGAGGATAGCCTCACAAACTCCGACCATGTTGACGGCACAGAGAATCTGGTTACAGGCCTTCGTTGATTGACCCGATCCTGCAGGGCCTAAATGAGTGATCCGCGACCCCATCGGTTCGAAGACATCTTTAACCGCCTCAAAGGTGGAGGTTTCTCCCCCCACCATAATGGTGAGCGTTCCTTTTTGGGCTCCGATATCCCCTCCCGAAACAGGAGCGTCGAGAAAGCCGATGCCCTTATCGGTAAGCTTCTGAGCGATCTCTTTGGTGACATCGGGAGAGATCGTACTCATGTCGATCACCACCGAACCTTCCTTCGCTCCCGCGATAGCCCCGTCATCTCCGAACAATACGGCTTCGACATCCGGGCTGTCAGTAACGATCGTGATGATCACATCTTTACCTTCAGCACATTCACGGGGAGTGGCAGCTTGTTGTGCTCCCTCCGCCACGACTTCCTCACACCTAGAGGCGGTTCGGTTGTAAACCGTCACATCGTATCCCGCCTTAACCAGATGCTTAGCCATGGGGCGGCCCATGATTCCCATTCCGATGAAACCAATTTTTTTACTCATAGTTTTCTCTTTCGATGGTTGAACACGCTGTTCATTCTGATGCTTAGGTCCCTTTTTGACTGGAATCAAGGATGACTGTAGGGGCGTCCCTTGCGGGCGCCCGTTTCCCAAGCATTCGTGAATATTTTAAAACGATCAGGTTGATCCTGGAAAAGGGCAGGGACGAGCCCTGCCCCTACAGGGTGAAACTGCGTAAATTTAACGCGAATCGAAAATTTAAGAAAGCTCTGTCGAGCTATCTCCTTACTTTTTCGCCTCATTTTTATAGAGAACCCAATATGCCGAAATCCCCCCCAGGACTTCAGGCTTCAAAGCGTAATTTCCCGAGACGATGTCGATATCTCCATCGTTGTCGTAATCTAACGCTGCGATCGTGGGATGGTCACAGTTGATCGTCTCTAATGAAAATCGATTAAACTTCCAAGGCTCCGTTTGCTCTAACCAAATCAATGACTCTAAGTTGAGAGGCTTACGCGCTCTTTCTACTGGAAATTGAGGTAAGAAGGCTGAAGCGATCACATCGAGATCGTTATCTCCATCAACATCGATCACCTCTAAACCATGAGCACCAGGTAATTGTTGCTGAGGGTGCTCTTTGAATTTTAAGTCCCCTAGATTCTCCAAGAATTGGATCCCTTGATAAGGTTTTAAAACCGAGGTGTCTAAAGTGTCTCCATTGGTTAAAAGAATATCGATATCTCCATCGCGATCTAAGTCGACGACTTCGATCCCCGTGTATCCCCATTCAGGATGAGGCGCCACGTAGAGTTCTTTTAACTGAAATTGCCCGCTCTCATTTTGGAGATAGGCTACCACGCGTTCGTGGTGTTGAGAGAGAACCGTGACGATATCGAGCTTTCCGTCTCCGTTAATATCGACGAACGGTACTCGAATCGCCCCCGGCCGTGGATCTAAGACTTCGAGTTTTAACTCCGGTGATCCATCGGCCTTGAATCCTTCGTTCCTTAAAAACAGCACTCGCCCGCCCATTCTCCAGCCGAACTCCGCCACACTTAAATCGAGGTCGCCATCCCCATCCACATCTGCAGCCTGAACATCGGCCACTCGGCCTACTTTGTTTAGAAGAACATGGGTTTTGAATTTTCCTTCAGGAGTTCGCTGTAACCACAACGCTTGCCCTTTGTCGTGATCACCCGGCAAAAAGGATCCCAAGTCTGAAACAAGCAGATCTAATCGACCATCCTTATCGAAGTCAATCACTTCGACTCGAGCCGGATGAGGAACACGAGCGAGAGTCAGAATCGTCGTCCTCTGAGTGTAGAGAGGTTGGGCAAAGATCTTACCGTGCCGCATGTCGCAAGCGATGAGGTCGTAGCCTTTCGTCGGAGTCAAGAGCTTGTGAAAACTGATGTGGGATACGGCAGGATCAGGAGTCCACGATCCGGACTTCACGTAGAGTTTATTCAATTTATCAAGCTTCCCCGGCCCGAGTTGGAACTGACTCTTCGGTCGCTCGAGCTGCTCGGGTGCTCGAGTTTGGAAGTAGGCTAATGCCTGTGCTTGATCCGGGAGCCCTTCCTCAAAACCCATCGTCTTCACCAAGTCATACATCTTGGTAATTTCTTTTTTCCAGGCCCACCGAGGAAGAACATCAGGCTTCGGAAATAAGTGATGGCTGGTACAAAAAGTTTTTAATTCGGCTTCAAACTTTTGGGAGGCGACTTGAGGGTTTGTACCTTGAGTTTTTTGATTGGGGTTAGGTGTTGGATTCGAAGGATTCGATGACTTATCACAACCTGCGCTTATTAAGGCGCAGAGGATGCAGACGAGCCCCCAATGAAGGGCAATCTTAGAAAGTTGGATTCTCTTTAAGAAATTCATTAAGAGTTAATTTATTTCAAGCCCGAAGCGAAAGCGAGGGATCATTTAAGCAAGGCATTAATCACCCTGTTTTGCATCAATTGTTAGAAGGAAAAATCAGCCCACCATTATAAACTTCTGACCTGAAACATCGGCAGTCGACTGCCGCCATGTGGGCAGACACTAAAAAAACCACCGTTTCAGGCGAAAAAGCAGCCCCCTATCTAACTACAGATTAAGCACTTAGGCAAGAGCCCGGTTTTGGCCTCCCAGATGCTAAATACCTTCCAGCCATTCATTTCATGGCCACAAGCAACATTTGTAAGAGAAAGGGAGGTTCCCATGGATTTGAACCGTTTCACCACCAAAGCTCAAGTAGCTCTACAGGAAGCTCAAGGCTCAGCGTTAGATCGAGGTCATCCTCGCTTTGAGCTTGAGCATCTTTACGTCGCATTACTCACGGATCAGGAAGGTTTGATCCCACGAATTTTAGAACGACTCAACATTCAACCTCAACTAGTTGAACAAGCCTTTACCGAGGCTCTCAGCAAGTTTCCTTCTTCTAGTGGCGGAAATGCTCACCCTGAGCCTTCAGCTGAATTGATCAAGGTCTTAAGAAGAAGTGAAAAGGAAGCTAAAAAACTAAAGGATGACTACATCAGTGTTGAGCATCTTTTACTGGCAACTTTAGAAGTCGCCGGTGCCTCGAACACAGGAAAGATCTTAGCCAGTTACGGCTTGAACGAAGCCATCATTCGAGAATCACTCAAAGCGGTTCGAGGGTCCAATCGAGTCACGTCCCAAGATCCCGAAGCTTCTTACGAAGCTTTAAAGAAATACGGTCAAGATCTCGTCGCCTTAGCTCGCGATGGAAAACTCGACCCGGTCATCGGGCGAGATGAAGAGATTCGTCGAATCATTCGTATCCTGTCGAGAAAGACTAAAAACAATCCCGTCCTTATCGGTGAACCCGGTGTCGGAAAAACTGCTGCAGTTGAAGGGCTCGCTCAAAGAATTGTACGTGGAGATGTTCCTGAAAGCTTAAAGGATAAATCCATCTTCGCACTCGATATGGGCTCCCTCTTAGCAGGAGCGAAGTTCCGTGGAGATTTCGAAGAGAGACTCAAAGCAGTCCTCGGTGAGATTCAAAAGAGCGAAGGACGAATCCTTCTCTTCATCGATGAGCTCCATACCATCGTCGGGGCCGGGAAAACCGAAGGCGCGATGGATGCCGGTAATCTCTTAAAGCCGATGTTAGCTCGCGGTGAGCTTCACTGTATTGGAGCGACCACTCTCGACGAGTACAGAAAACATTTAGAAAAAGATGCCGCGTTAGAACGACGCTTCCAACCGGTTCTCCTCAACCCTCCCACCGTCGAAGATAGTATTTCGATTTTGAGAGGCTTAAAGGAACGGTTTGAGCTCCACCATGGAGTTCGTATTCAAGATGGCGCGTTAGTCGCCGCCGCGACCCTGTCGGATCGTTACATCTCTGACCGCTTCCTTCCCGATAAGGCGATCGACCTGATCGACGAAGCCGCAGCGGCAATTCGAACTGAAATCGACAGCATGCCTGAAGAACTCGATAAGATCCATCGACGAAAGCTTCAACTCGAAATCGAGCGAGAAGCCCTTAAAAAAGAAAAGGACCGGGCTTCAAAAGATCGATTGAAGAATTTGGAGAAAGAAATCGCTGACCTTAAAGAGACCCACCAAGCTCTGAAAACACAGTGGGACCGAGAAAAGGCTGAGATTCAACAACTCTCCGAAATTCGAGAAGAGATCGAAAACACCAAACGTGAAGTAGAAACGGCGGAACGCGATTACGATTTGAATCGAGCGGCAGAACTCAAGTACGGAAAGCTATCAGAACTCGAATCGAAACTAGAAGCCTTACAGAAGCGCTCTGATAATCGTTCCGACTCTAACACTTTGATCTCTGAAGAAGTCTCGTCTCAAAACGTAGCGGAAATCGTTGCGCGTTGGACTGGCATTCCAGTTTCAAGGTTGGTTGAAGGCGAACGTGAAAAACTGTTGAAGCTCGATAAGATTCTTCACCGAAGAGTCATCGGCCAAGAGGAAGCAGTTCAAGTGGTAGCCGACGCCGTCTTGAGAGCTCGAAGCGGCTTGAAAGATCCAAAGCGCCCTATCGGTTCCTTCTTGTTCTTAGGGCCAACGGGAGTCGGAAAAACAGAACTCGCCAAGACCTTAGCGGAAGTTCTCTTCGATTCTGAAGACAACATCGTTCGCTTAGACATGAGTGAGTACATGGAAAAGCATTCGGTTTCACGTTTAGTGGGAGCCCCTCCCGGCTACGTCGGTTACGAAGAAGGTGGCCAACTGACTGAAGCCGTGCGCAGGAAGCCTTATTCCATCGTGCTTTTGGATGAGATCGAAAAGGCACACCCCGATGTTTTCAACACCTTGCTTCAACTCTTAGACGACGGTCGACTCACCGACAGTCAAGGTCGAACGGTGAACTTCCAGAATACCGTGGTGATCTTAACTTCGAATGTAGGAAGCCCTCTTCTTCTCGAAGAGATGGCGGAACGGGCGGAGATCAGCGAAGGAACGAAAGTGAAAGTTCTAGAGGAACTGAACCGTCACTTCCGTCCTGAATTCTTAAACCGAATCGATGAAATGGTGGTGTTCTCGCCACTGAGCGTTAATGAAGTGGAGAAGATCGTTGAGCTTCAAGCCAAACACTTGAAGAAACGACTCGGTGATCGTTTGATCAGCTTAGAACTCACCGAATTAGCGAAGCGAGCCATCGCTCAAAACGCTTACGATCCGGTTTACGGAGCTCGTCCCGTGAAGCGTTATCTCCAAAAACATCTGGAGACCACTTTAGGGAGAAAGATCCTTAGCAATGAATTGACGGAAGGCCAAAAGGTGATCGTCGATGCGAAGGAGGGCAAGCTGACCTTTGAGATCGAAGATGTCTTGAATGTTGAACCGGAAGGTTCACCGGAAGAGAAGGTTTCGGCGAGCTAATCGGAACGACCCTTATTCAACAGAAATTAATTATCTAAACAATCCAACCTTTCACCCCACTCCTAGGAGCGATGACTGGAGACAGTTATCGCTCCTTTTTAATGCGTACTTTAGATCCCCGAATGACAAAACTTAACTAGCCCGAAGCGCTAGTAGTCGGCTCACCCCGTGAGCGGGAACTGCAGCCACACAATACTCTAACTATTTGCATTAAGCCCAATCTGATAGATTTCCCAATTATTAACTAGCCCGAAGCGCTAGCGAGGGGCCCATTCTTAAATAAGCTGGCCCCTCGCTAGCGCTTCGGGCTAGTTAAGAGTTTATTTGAATAATAAAAGTTAGCCTTCGATTCTCAACACTCGTGAGGAATCTCACATCCCAACTCCGGATCATCCGGGGTGGGGTCCTGTCCACAATTTTCGGCTCCCGGTGGAGCCGGAGGCGTGGTCCCTAAAAACTGATGCGACAAGCTAGCGATCGGATCGGTGATCTCAATCTTCCCGTTGTCATCGAAGTCGGCCGCGTCCGCACAGGGAGGGGTAAACTTACCCAAGAATTGGAACGACAAACTGTTGATGGGATCGGTAATTTCGAGAACACCGTTTCCATCGGTATCGCCTCGTCGGAAAGTGATTTGGGGTTCGATAATATCCGTCGACCGATTGATGATGACTTCCCCTAAAGAAAGAACCGTACTCTCATCGGCATTACCTTGCCCGTCGGAACCCGAAGCATCATCATCCGGAATGCGTTCGATGCGAACAAACCTTCCGACGACCGGATCATCTAAGAGGACTTCTAACATCTCCGGGCCGAGTGGGTATTTGTTCCCGTTGAGTTCAAATCCCAATTCATTCTCTTCATTAAGAATTTCAGATTCATAGACGATTTCGCGCGCCTCATCGAGGATCAGCACTACGATATCTCGCATTCGCGATCCACAGCAATTATCGCGATTATGAATCTGGATGCTCTCCAGGGGATAATCTTGATTGAGTTCGATTTCCCACCAGGAGTTATCAGGAAAGTTGTCATTAGCTAAAGTATGAGTGAAGTTCCCGAGGTTCCCATCGATAGCAAAGCTCGCTGGGAATTGCCCGTTACCGTAGTCAGAACTTTGGCTGGGAGTACCTCCCAACGCGACATTCTTCCCGAGTTCAACGACGACTTCTAAATCAACGCAAGTGGCATCAGGAGCTTCGTCATCACATAAAGGAAAGTCATCGGCAAAAGCCGTGACCGTCCAAGTTCCGAATCCTAATCTCATGGTAGCGGCATTCGCTGCTGAAGGCCCCATTGTCACAGTTTCACCTTCTTCATTCACAGCTGTAAAGGTGTAGACGATAGGATCACCGGAATCATCGACCGAGTCTTCAACGGTAAAGGTGTAATCTCCGATCGAATTATCATCGGGACCCGCGGTTAATTCTAAAGAACCACAATGGGTATCCCCTTCTTCAGGACATTCTTGATTCCCAATCACCAGTTCAGCAACTTCTTCTTCAGTGAGTGCGTGATCGTAAAGTCTCACATCATCGATCGCACCGGTAAATTGATGGGAGTGATTAGCTCCAGTCGTAGGGCGAATGATTCCCCCGATAGAACTGATGTCAAACAAATCTGGAACTTGGTTGTAAGTGAAATCGGTTCCATCACGAACGCCATCGATATAAAGAACAGCATTTCCACCATCATCAACCCAAGCTATATGATGCCAGGTGCCATCAAAAGCCGTGCCTTGAGAATGCTTGTGTCGGATAGCCTCACCGCCAACCCCACGGATATAAATGTCTACCGCTCCATTTGCAGCTTGAAAGTGTGTACCGATATTAAGTAAGGGGCGATCACTTGTACTTGAAGATTCAGAATAAACTCGGCGATCCCCTTGTTGCGTGGTCGCATCCCCTTTGACCCACATTGCAACCGTATAAACTTTCCCGTTGTATATGGGTAAGGCGTCAGCCTCAGCTACTGGAATCTCCACGAGATGCCCGAAAGCTGCGTCAAATAAGATGGCGCCGTCCTCAGTGCCATCATATCCCGCCTCTACATCGTAATCGTCGTAAGGTGCTAAAGTTTCATAGTAGGTTGCTTCAAGACCATCCACTTCATCTTCAAGGAAGCCATCCATAGTGAAGTGAGCGACGAGATCCGCCTGGAGCATGGTTGAAGTAAAACCGACAACCCAAGCACAGAATATAATGCACAATAAGGACTTTCGTTGATTCATCCCCATGACACCCTCCGTAAGGTTTAAATAAAAATTAAATAGGACCTACCCAAAGTCCCATTGTAGCCAAATTCGCTAGAATTTGGGGGGATAAAACTTTGAAGCGCCTCGCCCCAAACTCTAGCGAGATTGGCTGGGAAGGCTGAATCACCCTTCTCAGCCTTGAATTTGCCAAACACAGGGCATAGATTTAAGTATTAGCAATTCAGTTACCTTAGTTAACATTCAACCTGGCGCGCAAAGTCTCATGTCTAGTTATATTTCATCTCGATCACTGTGGGCACTCACGATGATCTTGTTTCTTGGGCTTCTTCTGCCCTTAAATGGAAATCCATCTGAACGTCCCCTCCCCGATCCCGACGGACGTCCTGCGAATATGAGTAAACCGGTTCAGGTTTACATTCTTTTGGGACAATCCAACATGCTTGGATTCGGGAAAATTAAGGGGGGAAATGGATCTTTGACCCATGCGACAAAAGAAAAAGACAAGTATCCCTACTTAGTCGATGACGATGGCGGTTGGACGGTACGTAAAGACGTTCGCAATGTGCGAGTTATGTCGAGTGGAACGGGGAACATGTCAACTCACGGTAATGAATGGATGACGATCACCGGAAAAAATATCGGTCCTGAGATCGGCATCGGCCATCATTTAGGAAATGCCATCGACGCGCCCGTTCTCATTCTTAAAAGTTGCATAGGAAATCGAAGTTTAGGCTGGGATTTGTTACCCCCTGGATCGGAACGCTTCGAAGAAGATGGCACGGTCTACGCGGGATACAAAGATTCTCCTGATAAATGGAAGAAGGGAGAGACTCCAAAGAAAATCGGATGGTACGCCGGAATGCAATACGACGGTGACATTCGAAATGCTAAAAATGTCCTCGCCGATCTTGAGAGGTACTACCCCGGTGCCAAGAAGTACGAAGTTGCTGGCTTTTTCTTTTGGCAGGGAGACAAAGATACCCGCAATGCCATCCACGCTAAGCATTACGAAAAAAACTTGGTGCAATTGATCAAAACTCTACGAAAAGATTTCGATGCTCCTAAGGCTAAATTTGTTTGTGCCACATTAGGTCAAACCTCAAAAGGAGCTGGTGGCAACGCTGGGAATGTCCTCAATGCTCAACTTGCCGTTGACGGTAATACCGGGAAATATCGCGAGTTCAAGGGGAACGTCGCATCGGTGTACTCGAAACCTCACTGTCACGGAGGCTCCTCTGGAGGACACTATGGTGGTAACGCTGAAACCTATATGGACGTAGGTTTAGCGATGGGCCTAGCCATGGTCGAACTTATCGGCGCTGAGAACTCTCTCTCAGAATTAGCAAAAGACCTCGATATCGATTCGAAGCCCGTCTATCGTGCACTCGAGAAGAAAAAATATTCAACGGCGTGGAAAGCGCTGAAGAAATTTAAAACTGCGCATGAAGCTAAAGTTAAAGACGACAAGCTGAGTGAAGAAGATCAAGCTAAGCAGAAAAAACTCTTAGAAGCATTCAAGCAAGAGATCCTTTGGCCTGTAGATCAAGCATTAGCGGAGATCGAAAGCTTCAGGAAGTCAGGGGATATTTATCGCTTGAGTATCGCCTTCAAAGCACACGAAAAAACCTTTAAAGGTATCGATAAATTTGACGAATCCGCAGAGCCCATCGCGAAGGAGCTCAAAGGTTCAGCGGCTCGCTCAGCGATATCTGCCGGTAAAAAGTTTTACGCGTTGATCGAAAAAGTTAAACGCGCCGAGTCGAAGCGAAAAGGAGCGCGTACTGAAAAAGGGGGTAAAGCCTTAGCCGCTTACTTCAGCAAGTTCGCAAAAAAAGAAGACGATAATATTTATGGCAAAGCAGCCGCAATTGCTGCCGAGAAAGTCGTAGATCCCGACCACCGCATTTTGGCGGTGAGTTCGTATTTGAAGCTTGCGAAGTAGTAGTGATTTCAAGCCCGAATCTTTAGGAAGTGCGTAAGCCGAAGGCTTAATTGCACGAAGAAGCGAAGCGACCAATGTTACTGAGCGAGGGTTGGGATACGATTCGTATTAGTCCCTCGCTAACGCTTCGGGCTTGAAATATGAGCCTACTACTAAGATCCCTCGCTTACGCTTCGGGCTTGAAATCCTACCCCTTCAAAGTCCCCAACAACTCATCATGAATCGTTCCATTACTGGCAAAGGCGTGGCCGGTGAAAATGGAACGAGTTCCATCCCAATCGGTGAGCTTCCCCCCGGCTTCTTCGATGATGGGAACCATGCAGGCGATGTCCCAGGGATTGATGATGGGATCGAAAACGGCCTCGGCTCTTCCAGTCGCTACCAAGGTGTATCCGTAGGCATCGCCCCAACCGCGCATCACTCGACAGGAAGTAGCCAAGCGATCTCGAGCTTTGAGTCCTCGCTCCCCCGCAAGATCGAAGTTACTAAAACAGGTATAAGCCAAACACGATTCTCCGACCGTTGAAACATCCGAAACCTTGACTTGAGTGTCATTGAGAAAACAGCCCCCTCCACGTGCTGCGAAGATGAGTTCTCCCAGGGCCGGGATGTTCACGACCCCCACTTCTAACTCGCCTTCGATCTCTAAACCGATCAATACCGCGTAAAGCGGGACTCCCTGAACGAAGGTTTTCGTTCCGTCGATGGGATCGACGATCCAACGGCGCCCTTTCTCACCCTTTTGTTCCCCGTACTCTTCACCGAGAACCCCATCGCCCGGAAAGACTTCCTCGATCCGCTTTCGAATGAGTTTTTCTGCTTCGAGGTCGGCGACCGTAACCGGTGAAGAATCGTTTTTAAAATCGGGCTGAACTCCGGATTGAAAGTACTTCAATGTGACCTCACCGGCTTCTCGAGCCAAGTCACATGCGAAGTCGAGTTCTCGTTGAAAGGGGGTAGCCATGGTTTTCTCTTTTTTCGGAACAATCGATCCAGTGTCGCCTCAAACGGCGAGAACTGAGTGAAAGGCAAACACTATACTTACAAGGTGCAGGTTCTTCATACAAGAGGAGTGAACCACTTATTCCTTAAGTCAGTGAAATTAATAAACTTAAGATTTAGGTTAAAATTACCGGATCCAAATTACGAGGGAATAAGACTTGCTACTGCTTACTCACTGTTTAATCGGGCTAACTGCTTTTCCTACAACTTCTAAAGCAAATTAGAGAGTGGAACTGCCTTTCGCTTTAGTCCGTAACGCATCACCCCGATAAGCAAATGATGCCTAATGCCTAATCAACATCAAGGTTTCGATAACTCTTCAGGTCAACCTCGAAGCTTATTCCATAATTAAAGGACAGCTTTCCGATGAATTCTCAAGCATGGATCAAGTGGCTTAAACTGCTTTCATTCACCCTTCTACTCACCAGCTTAAGTAGTTGTGCCAGTCAGTACACCATCGACCCCGGGGTTTGGGAACTCAGTGTGAAGGGACGTAAATTCAATATTACAGAACCCGGTTTCAATCCATCCGAAATCCGACAGCGCCCCTTAGAAGTTCTCATCGAAGGTCTTACGGTCGATGTGGCGTTAAAGTGGGTCGAAGAAGGAGATGCAGAAACCGAAGTCGTCATCATTCGATTCCTTCCCAAGGACGACAGCGATGAAGAAACCGAGCGTAAAGAAGCCGCCACTCCCCTCAAAGGGACCATCACTTTCGACGAAAAAGAAAACTTGGTTCTCGACGTCATCGGCAGTGACCGCAAATTTAAAATTCAACTTATTGGAAATGTCAGCACACCAAGATTAGTCAAAGGCGGTTTTTACGCTTATGATGAACACACTCGGGAAGAAGGCCGCGAAGGCACTTTTATTCTTCGTAAAGTTAAAGACCAATAATTTTTTTCATAAATGCTAAGGAATCACTCCAACTCTAAGTGGAACTCTCCTTCACAACAGCAAGTTAGAAATTCAATATTTCAACTTGTTGTTGTCGGTCTAGCATCGTTATTACTCCTTTTTAGTTGTGGTAACCCCCGACGTAAAAAATTAGAAGAGCGAAATCGAAATCCCCTTCTCAAAGAGATGCAAGAAGGGAATGTAAAAGTTGAAGAGTCTTCCTCTGAAGAAAACAAATCGGAAGACTCAACGAACGATCCGGAGATCAACCCTCCCCCCCAACCTGAACTCATCACTGAAACGATCGAGAGTGGAACTCCTCTCCCTCCGTCAAATCCACTTCTCGAAACTGGTGTTTGGGTCTTCAATGTCTCGGGTAAAAAAACTCAGCCTTCTGAAGCAGGTGAAGAATCCTCCGCAAAGATAGATCTCATCAAAGATTTAAAAGTACGAGTTCTCACTCGTCCGATCGCCGACCGCCTGCGAGTTGAAATTTACTTTGCTGGAGACGATCTCACCCGGAGACAAAAAGCCCGCGCCATTTCGGGCTGGGTCACCAGCGATCCTTTAAATCCTGATCGACATGTCCTGAGAGCCACGGGAAATGACGAAAAATTTGAATTTCAAATCATCGGCACGCTTCGAGGAACTCGCAAAGTAGAAGGTATGTTCCTGGCGGTTGATCCCGACAAAAAAAATAACGGGCTTCACGGGAAGTTCAGCTTAGAAAAATATACTGTGGGTCAATAATCGAATCTAGTGGCAATCTGAGTTCTATCGATGCATCATTTTTGGCATCATGAACCAAGAACCCCAACTCCCCCCTCAATCTGATTCGGACGTACCTCCGGTTGAAGCATCTCCCGCTGATGTACCGTCCTCCTCCGAAGAAATTCCTGCCGGACAAAAAGCCCCCCGCATTTACACCCGCTTTGTCATTGGTGCTCTGATTGTAGCCCTCCTCTATCTTTTGCTTCAGATGACTTGGGGAGGAGGAGACGCCGATTCGTGGTCCTTTTACCTCGCGGCCTTAATTTGTGGAGTTGGCACGATCCTTGGAATGAAGATCATCCAGTCGACGATCAAGCAAGAAGGTAAAGCGGAAAGCCCACCGGGATTCTTAGCTTGGGCCGGCTTCCCTATGATGCTTTTCTGCTTGTTAGCGATGCTACCGCTTTTAATCATGGCGATCTCTCCCGGAGCACGGGAATGGCTGACGCCCGAAGATCAAGTCGTGGTGAAATACTACCGAGAACCCGCCGAGTATCTTGAGATTCGGTTCTCCCGCTCAGTTTTCACTCCCGAAGATGAATCTCCCACGATCAATTTAATTCTCAATAAAACTCCAATTACGGAATCCATTTTGAAGTCTAATAAGGAAGCCTTTACCTGGAGCTCCGATGCCATCGATGGCGATAACCGAAAACTCTCCATTAACATGACAAGCCTCCGAAAAGCCCTGCCTGACCTCAAAGAGCTCAAAGATCTGCAGGTGAATGCCATCGTCGATGCCCCTCAGATGATGGATTTCACTAAAAAACGCTTCCTTCAAAGGCGCATTGAAATTCGTTAAGCTATAGTTATTAAAGTCACTTACGAAGCTTTCTGGGCTGTGATTTCTCTTCGAACTAGCCCCTCGATTCCCGCCTCCCAAACATGATAAAATAGCTCTTTGGTCTTTGAAGCACATCGGCTTCACTCAACCCTACTTCTAAGCCTCATTTCGATATCAGTGGATATCGAAACCTCACAACCTTACAAACTCAGTAGCTCTCCCCATGGTGAAGAAACTCATGATCCTTCCAGACGACGTTCGTCGGAAGGAGACCATCGATTTAGGTTCAATCCCTGTCAATTCTTATAGCAAATCGCTTAGCGATGAAATCACGCTTGGAAACATCAGCCAAGCTGAAGCCATCGACATCTGGCGAGACATGGTTGTGATTCGTGAATTCGAATCGATGCTCGACCACATCAAGAAGCTCGGGAGTTATCAAGGATTAGCTTACGATCACAAGGGCCCGGCTCACTTGTCGATCGGTCAAGAAGCTGCTGCGGTGGGAGAAGCCTTTTTACTGGGTCCTGAAGTTCACATCTTCGGAAGCCATCGAAGTCACGGTGAAATTATCGCTAAAGGACTTTCCGCTATACGCCAAATGGAAGCTTCCAACTTAGAAGCGATCATGGCGGATTACCTCGACGGAGAGATCTTAGATATCGTCAACCGTCACTCAGAAGCCAACCTCGAAGGACGAGAACTCGCGGTTGAGTTTTTACTCTACGGTTTATTGGCTGAAGTCTTCGGAAGAAAAACAGGAGTGAACCGCGGCATGGGAGGCTCTATGCACGCCTTCTTCACTCCATTGGGCATCTACCCCAACAACGCGATCGTGGGTGGAAGCGCCGACATCGCCGTAGGCGCTGCCCTATATAAGAAAGTACAAAAAGAAGCTGGCTTTACCATTGCTAATATCGGCGATGCGTCGACAGGTTGCGGTCCAGTATGGGAAGCGATGAATTTCGCGACTATGGGCCAGCTTTGGAGCTTGTGGGAAAACGAATTCCGTGGTGGCTTGAAAATCATCTTTGCCTTCATGAATAACTTCTACGGCATGGGAGGTCAAACTCGCGGAGAAACGATGGGTTTCGAACGCTTAGCGACCATCGCCGCTGGATTGAACCAACACAATCTTCACGCGGAAACCATCGACGGAAACAATCCCTTAGCCGTCATCGATGCCTTTAGGCGCAAGATCGAAATTCTTGATAACGGCGAAGGCCCAGTTCTTTTAGATATCAACACGTATCGTCAAAGCGGTCACTCTCCCAGTGATGCCAGCGCTTACCGTGAACGGGAAGAGATCAAAAGTTGGCGGGACGTCGATCCTATCGACGAAATGGGACGCCAATTGGTCGACCAGCGCATCATCGATGAAGATGGATTGAAAGGCATCAAAGCCGATATCGCCGCTCAGATGAAACGCGTCTGTCGCATGGCGATCGATCTCGATATCTCACCTCGCTTCGATGTCGCTCAAGAACCTGATTGTATTTCAAATTTCCACTTCTCCCATGAAGTCGAAACGAACCTCCCCGGTGTTCGAGAAGGCGATGTAGGAAAACCTTTAGAGGAAAACTCAAGAGTCATCGCGCTTTCGAAAAAATCACGCCAAGGGTTCAACCCTGAAACGGGTGAGCGCATTCCCGAAACCAAAGCCATCTCGATTCGAGACGGTTTGTTTGAATCGATCATCCACCACTTCTATAACGACCATCGCCTGATCGCCTACGGTGAAGAAAACCGTGATTGGGACGGCGCTTTCGCCGTCTATCGCGGAATGACCGAAAGCCTCCCCTACCATCGACTGTTCAATTCACCGATCTCCGAAGCAGCGATCGTCGGAAGCGCCGTGGGTTACGCTCTCGAAGGAGGGCGAGCCTTGGTGGAACTGATGTACGCTGACTTCATGGGTCGCGCGGGAGACGAGATCTTCAATCAGATGGCGAAGTGGCAAGGTATGTCGGCCGGCATCTTGAAGATGCCCGTCGTGCTGAGGGTTTCCGTAGGAAACAAATACGGCGCCCAACACTCTCAAGATTGGAGTGCCCTCGTCGCTCATATCCCCGGCTTAAAAGTAGTCTTCCCCTCAACGGCTCGCGATGCTAAGGGCTTGATGGCTTCAGCCTTAGCCGGGAACGACCCCGTGGTCTTCTTCGAAAGCCAAAAGATCTACGGCCAAACGGAATGGTTCCATCCCGAAGGTGTTCCTGAAGAATACTTCACCATTCCTATCGGTGAACCCGATGTGAAACGCGAAGGATCGGACGTCACCATCTTGACGATCGGTGCCAGCCTCTATCCCGCCTTAGAAGCTGCCGAAACTCTGGAAAGTCAATACGGCATGAGCGCTGAACTCATCGATGCCAGAAGCTTGGTTCCCTTCGATTACGAAAAGGTTCTCGCTTCCGTTCAGAAGACGGGTCGCATCGTTTTAGTTGCGGATGCCTGTACTCGAGGTAGCTACTTAAATACGATCGCTGCCAATATCAGCCAATTCGCCTTCGACAACTTAGACGCTCCAGTCGCCGTGATCGGTGCTCGAAACTGGATTACCCCACCCGCCGAGTTAGAGAAAACCTTCTTCCCCCAAGCAGACTGGATCTTAGATACGATCCATCAACAACTGATCCCATTACCCGGCCACGAAGCCAAAATGGATCGCAGCGAAGAACAACTCAAACGCATCGAGCGCGAAGGGATTTAAGTAGTCCGCAAACTCCGTTTGCGGCCATCCTCAGGGTAGTAGGCACACGCTGGGTGCCGTCGAAGCCAATATGTTTTATAGTCGTCGGCTCACCCCGTGAGCCGGAGCTGCAATCCTATTTGATTTACTTATAAGCTCATCGCTTAATCGTCGTGATCGCCAAGCCCTGCTCCTAAAATCAATCTTCGTTTAATAATTCACTAATTAGCCCGAAGCGCTAGCGAGGGGAAAAAACACCCTCGCTAGCGCTTCGGGCTAGTTAACATTTGAACATAAAATATTATTACGTTTTCTATTCTCAATCCGCTCCGAAAGTTCCTCGATCAACCCTCGAATTCATTCTTTAGAAAGTGCGTGAGCGAAGTGAACATCTTTACTGCCTTTCCCGACTCACGGGGAGGTTGTGAATTTTTAGATTCCAGGAAATCTAAATTCATAACAAAGAATTAAGCACCAATATTAATAAGCCCGGAGCGTAAGCGACGGGACAATGCTAAAGTATTTCGTAAGTAGGAATTAAACCCCTGTGTTATTCCTAAGGACGTACCGATGCGGATTCATTGCGATGACGTATCCCGTCGCTTACGCTCCGGGCTTACTAATTTAATTCGAAAAAATTCACAGCCTCGGGGTGAGCCGACTACTTAAGCCATCATCCGCTTGCGGCAATCGCCAATTAAACTTAATTGCGAATAACCGCATCACCACAATAGAACTGATCCCCAGCGCAACTGAATACGTTTCGGGTACTCCCGCCTTATTGAGCAAAAAGAACAACCAACAGCCAAAGAATGAACACGTGGCGTAAAGAGGCGCCGAACGAAAAAGATTCGGTACGCGGTTGCAGATCACATCCCCGATCACTCCTCCAAAAGTCCCCGTGACGACTCCAAAGAGAGAAGCGATAAACAAAGACGTCCCCTCTTCCAATGCAGCGTTAGCCCCGACCACGCTAAAAAGGCCTAAGCCTAAAGCATCGGGGAAATTTAAGTAGCGCTCGGTCGATTGCGGCAACTTCGGAATGAAGGACAAGGCTAATGCCAAGAGGAAGACAATCACCGGATAGTGTTCTTCCCGAATCCAAAACAAGGGGTGCCGATCTAAACAGAGATCTCTAAGCGTTCCCCCTCCGAAGGCAACGATAAACGCAACGCTAAAGGCTCCGACAAAATCCATCCGATGTTGACGGGCCAAGAGGATTCCAAAAGTTGCTGACGAAACAACAGCTAAAAGTTCTATGATCGAGTACATCAGGGTAGTAGGCACACGCCGTGTGCCGTTTCTTGAGGGGATTAATTGACTTAAGGCAGGAAGGAAACCTTAAGTAACAAACAAAACAATAACTAGCCCGAAGCGTTAGCGAGGGATGCTCCAACTCAAGAACCGAAACAAAGACCTATAGCTCGCTGGTATACAAACACTATTTGGCGCACGGCTCGAAGGTCGAGCCTACCACTAAGATCCCTCGCTAAAGCGTGGAGCTTAAAGAGTCGGGCTTAAAGAGTCGTTTGGATCGAAGGGGCCATATCATTGCGTAAGAATTCTTGGCTCAATAATACGGTCCTACTTCGTACGACTCGCGGAGCGAGCCTACTACTAACAAAAATTGAATGAAAATCTATATCTATTTTTAAGGAATTTGGTCGATGACCTTAGCCACCAATTCACTAGCGTTCTTTAAAAAATCTTCTTTAGCTTGCTCTTCAATGGTGCTGCCTTCACCGGCATCCGATCCAGTATCGACTTTAAAGACTTTCGGGCAAAAAACCAATATGGCGGAAGCTCGTCCAAGCTTGGTCTCACTCACGGGAACGACGGCAACTCCTAATGTTTGTCCCGATCCATCTCCAGCGGCTAACGTTTCTTCACAGTAGGTGGTTGAATCAGCCGTATTCACGGCGAAGACCGTGGGACATTTCCAAACACAATCCTCTTCCTTAACGGGAAAGACTTCCCAACAGCGTTTCGCAAACCAATCCTGAGGAATCAGAGCCCGAGCGGATTTATTCAAATAGATAAGCTCCATACGCTCAGAAACAACGGCACAGGGGGCCTCTTCATTTTCCAGAGGACTCCAGCGAGCGAAGGTTTCTTCTTGGAGGATGGAGGTGGGTTCTGTGTTGGAGTCAGCCATTGGAGGTCCTCAGAGTGAACTAAAAGAGGGGTTTGTATCTAATTAAGGTCGCGCTGGGACTCGAGGTCTCAACGTCAATCCGTACATTAGAATAATCGCTTGCAGACAGCTTCATCAATAAAATCGGCCCCAAAAAGAGATCACTTTAATTTCAATTGGTTTCTATTCTTCATTTTCCTTGGCGAAAAACCCACCATCGAATTCGGTTTCCCCCAATTCATCCAAGGTGGACTTCGCTAACACCCGTACCCGTGGAGAGCTATCGCTAAGCGCTTTCTTTAAATGAGGTACTGCGGGCCTCGCGGTCTCCCCTAAACTGCTCAAAAGATCAGCTGCGGCGAGTCGAACGGATTCGTGAAGATCCGTTTCTAAATACTGAGCGAGTGTTAAGATCAACTTCGGGGGAAAATCGGTTCGAGTCCTGAAATATGAATAATAAGCTGTGATCGCATAGATGCTGGCGCTTCTGACCTCATTATCAACGTGTGAAATGTTACCCGCGATCGCGTCGAGCAATTTAGGACTGAAGGGAATTTCATGATTTCTACAAAACGCTTGAAGAAGAGTCTTTAAGTTTGAAGTTGGGGTATCTGTCGATCTGAGGGCATGATCCAAGGGTTCGACCAGCTTGGGATCGTTCCATGCGAGTAACAGATAGTTTTTCACCCAATTGAGATTCATCGATCGGGGTTCGTTTATCTTTTCAGTAAACCATTTCCCGACTTTGGTGTTCAGTTGAGGGTTACGTCTAAAAATAACGGTAGCCGAGAATCGGATTCGCAAGTACGGATCCCCCATATTTTTTACAAGCTTATCGCCAAACAACTCCAGCATCTCATTTTTCTGGGGATGGTCTTTTGAAACCAACCACAGAATGCCATCGATGGCTTCAAGCCGGATCTCAGGGTGAATACTTTCGAGGCCTTGGATAAGTGAGGCCGGCTCTCCTAAGTCAATGAGAGCGGCTACTAAGTAATTTAATGGCTGAACTTGATATTGATCATACTGAGAAGAGCAACTGGGCAAGGCTTGACGATGAATAGTGGGAACTTTGGGTTTCTTGTTTCGAGAATAAAATAATTTTGATAACCGAGGAGCCGCCCGTTGAACATTTAAATAGACCAGGCGTTGAGTGACCTTGAAAAGCTGTTCATGCGATTTTGAATAGAAGAGGTTTCGCTCCAACTCTATGCCGTTATCGAGAATGATTGCAGATTTTAAAAATTCATAATCGCTCGGAAGAAACTCGCTGGCACCTGGTGGCAATTCCGCAGGATAGAGGGAAGAGGACTCATTTAAAGTAGGGCGATCTTCAAGACATCGAAGGTAATACTCCGTCGCTACGTTTTTCCCGGGAGTCCCCTTTTGTTCATACTGAACGGCTAAGTCAAATCGTTCGTGTTCTTCAGCCGAGTTCAATCGAAAGGTATACCAACTTTGAAGAAGGGCATCGGAAGCAAATAAAAAGAGAAGGGCAAAAATCGCGACGCTCGATCCAGCGAGGCATAAAATCACTTTAGCTTTTTTACTTTTCGACATATAAGACATGCTTCAATCTTGCCCGCAAAGGACCCGCGAAGCAAGGAAGGATAGAGAGCGTGAACGAAGTCGGGAGATAGCTTTTCAAATTTAAAGAAGTGAGGTGAGCCGAAAAGGAACTGACTCCGGGCTAGGCGCCATCAGGCAGATCTTGGGAATTAAAACGAAAACTCTTGGGGACGGCCTATCCTGTACACAAAAATCGGATCCTCCCTCTATGGCTAACACTCGAAACCAACATAAAGTAATTAATATTCTAAACTTAAGATCAAACCTTTAGGTGATCATCGAAAGGACTCAGTACGGGTCCAGCTCCGAAGATATCCCGGACAAACAAGTCAAACCGCCTCCTCCTACCTGAGAAAACACCCTCATCACTTTCACAGCCCGTTTAAAATATTAACCTTAGGACATTTAACTTTACCGGAATATAGCCCCCCGCGAATGAGAAAGGGCTGATAAAAAACCTCCCGAAGAGTCGATACAGGCGCTATAATAAAGATTGTCGTGGGAGCAGTTTCCAGCTACTTAATACTTAATTAAATTCCTTAATAAAGTTGAATAAGTATTAACATTTTAAAACTAGTTCAATCTGCAGAACAGTTCGGGTCACAAAGCTTTCAATTTGAACGAATCGATGATTCAACCCGTTAAGTAGCTCTCTATAGAAGAGCTAAGAGACTGTTGGCGTTTGACCGCAACCACTTGAATGATTCATATGACCAGGCAGGGAAGGCCTAACGAAAGAGCAGTGATGCAAGAGAATCCGATTTGTCCTGAAAACTGGCATGAAGATCTAAGTTCGTCTTTAGATTTTCAAAAAGCTTACGATGCCTTAAAGGGGTACGAACATTTCCACACCTATATTCTGAAAGGTTGGATGCAAACTTATCTCCTTCAGCATGATGAAGCTATCGAGAATCTAGAAAAAGCAGAAAAGCTTTTCGATCAATTCGAACCCAACGCGGACAACCTTAGACGACGCTTTTTAATTTTCAGCCAATCCATTGAAAATAGATTCTTTTTAGAAATTAAACACAACACTCCTGAAGCAAGATTCTTAACGGACGAAGCAATCAAAAAGGCTCAGTTAAATCACGAGCCACCTAATCCATTAACGGAAAGAATTTTACTAAGATCAGAAGGTGCTTATCATCTTTTAAGAGGTGAGTTCCAAACTGCGCTTGAAAAATATACTAGTTGTTTAGAGAAATCTAACTCCGATGCTGAGGACTCTTTGTTCCCATATGCTGGTGCAGCCGCCGCTGCTCACGAATTAGGGTATTTGAAAGAAGCGAGAAGGCATTACGAAAATTTAGAACTATCTCTTTCATTCACGGAGAGTCGATTAATGTTTTATCTACTCTCATCGTGGTTATGCGCACTCTGCCACCATTGGGGCTGGGAAAATGAATCAGAGAGATGGCATAAAACAATGGAAGTCATGGAGTGCTCTGAAAATTCTAAGCAGTTATTAGCTAAAAGAACTGTTTTACTTAAAGATAATTGTAAAGCAGGACAAATGATCCCCATGTTTTAGGGAATCAATCAAAGTACAAAAAAAGGCGCGAGAAGTTTCTCGCGCCTTTTTTTGTATTAGATCTATTCACACGCACTGACATAACAGGTTAGATCATCATTTGTTGGATCTGCTCCACAGTAATAAGGTCCAGGATCAAGTGGTGCTGCTCCCCCATTAAAAACATAATCAAGAATAAAGATAATATCCGAATTATCCACCCAACCATCATCATTTGCATCACAGGAAGCTTCACAGACAGGAGAATAAGTTCCTAAATATAGATACTCCTGCAATACAACAGCATCAGTTGTATCTACCAATAAGTCATTGTTGGCATCACCGCGTTTAAAATCCTTATCAACTCCAATCACTCCAAACGCTACATTCCCCACTAAAATTGCCGCAACAACAATCATTCCTCTCAAAATCATTCCAGATGTCTCTCATTTTCACGTTCCTTACCCCCCCGGGTATGGTGACCCTAAATGTGTGAAAATAGACGCGGCCTGCTGACTACGACCGCGTCCCACCTCTCTCGCAACCGCTTACTTTTGGACCCTGTAAACATAGTTGCTAGTCATGACATCGGAACTCATCAAGATTCACAGGAACTCCCAAACGCGTCCGCTTTGAAGTATGCTGCGATCGAAAAGCAAGACCTTCATCAAAAAGTACTCGCCTTAATCCATCGCTCTCAATGAGGTCGATTCAGAGTACCTTCAAAATATGCCCTTGTCGAACGACTCCAAAATCTACCTAGCATTTCCAAAACATTCCCGTCTGATGCATGTTCAATATATTTTTTTCATGTTGTTAAATATAATCTTTAAGACTGAGGCATGATTGCTGCTAAACCTAAAATCCACCTAGCAGTTTGTAGTCCGCACGTTCCACGTGCGGCCCTCCTGAGCGACGATAACCCATTTATCTGCTTCTCTAAGTTCGAACGAGTAGCCATAGTAGTCGTCTCGCTCCGCGAGGCGGCTCCTGACTCCGGCAGCCATCTTCGAGATTCAATACTCAACTCGATCGGGTATTCATAAAAGGATTAAAACCTGCCGCTAACCTCACTAAGGGAAATGAATCTCCATCAAATGCTAAACGTGGGGCATCTATTTGCTATGATTGCTATAAATCGCCTCGCGGAGCGAGACGACAACTATAGTGACTCGATTTAGCGAATTAAAATTCTGAGACTTGAATATCGGATCTTAGGAAATCCGCACGCGGAGCATGCGGACTACAACTACTTTTTAGGGGAGATAATCCTGGAGATTTATCAATAGAAGCCCGATTTTAATAGGGAGACTCCAATTAGGTACTTGGCAAGATCAAATGAGCTCGTAAAGAGCTTCTTTATCACTACCATTCCCCTTTCGAATCAAAGTATTAAAGAGAGCGGCCCATGCTTAAAAAATGCCTACTCCTTTCCATCGCATTCACCTTCAGCTTGATGGGCTGTACGGAGAATGAAAAGAAATCTCAGGCCCAAGGAAAATCGAGCTCTCTACCTCAAGCCGCTCCCCCTAAGCCGAAGACCACTCTCAATCCCAATCCAATGATCGAATTAGGAGCCAACAGCCCTCAAGAAGCCGTCAAGTCCTTCATCGATGGCATCATCGAGGGTGATAAACAGAGGGTTGTTTCAGTCTTAGATCAAAGCACGGAAGGGGCAAAGGGTATTGTCAAAATCATCAGTTGCTCGATCGACATGATGGTCTTAGGAACAAAATTTAAAAAAAACCTCGAATCTAAATTCGGCCCTGAATTTACTCGAGAGCTTCCGCCCAGCTTGTTCTTCAATGTCGACAAGCAAAAAGAGATGGCCGAACGATTCTCGAGGGGCAAATTAGAGATGGGTACGGATGAAGCAACCTTAGTCTTTCCTCAAGAACTCGAAGAAAAGAACATCAGCATCAAAAAAGTGGGAGCAAAATGGGTGATCCAAAATCTCAATTCAGAACCCCCACGACCTGAACATATTCAGATGAGCGAAGGCTTACTCAAAAGCGCCCAGGGCTATTTCAGTAATGCCCAAGTTCTCCTCGACAACACCTCGGACCCCAAGCAATTCAAAACTCGACTGGTCAGGCTGTTCCGACAAGTCTCTGGGGGGAGAGGATAAGTTTCAATTTATTTGGAACTTCAAAGAATCAATTAAAGGCCTATAACTCGCAGATGACTTAAGAAAAATTGAACATCTGCGAGTTATGGGATGCCCCCTCACTCAACTTCTACGATCTACAAGCACGCCTCCCAGAATCATCCTATACTTTTAAAACAAAAGATGATGCGCCCGAAATAGGCATGTAGAACTCCCTTCTGCTTCGCCGGTCTTTATCTTGCTTATCTTCAACAAGCATAGAGGCTAGGGCAAATTAACAGTCACTAACTCTAGGATGAGCACTCAATGAAGTTCCAGGGAGACATCGCTTCTCTACCCATCACCGACGTAGTGCAGAACCTCTCGACAAACCGAAAGTCGGGCTTGTTAACGGTTAAACTCGACACTCAAACTCGCTGGATCACCCTCGATGCAGGGAGAATCGTCTGCTATACCGATGATGCAGGATTTAATGTCTTAACCTGGATCGAAGAGAAGCAAATCATCCAACCCGAAGCGTTACTGGCAAAGGCGTTAAAAAAATATAATCGCGCTAAAAGAAAAACCTTGGGCGCAATCTTAGCCGACACTGGGGCCCTCACCGAAGAAGAATACAAAAAACGACTCCTCGGATTGATGAAGGATATGGTTTGTGAAACCCTGTCTTTTAATGAAGGGTTATTTGAGTTCACTGAAAATTCGGTGAATGAAGAGTCGTACAATCGAGAATTCGTCGAAGCGAGTATCGCACTCGATGCTTCAAACGTCTTGATGGAAGCCGCTCGGCGCTGCGATGAGTGGACCTCCATCAGAAACAGCCTTCCTTCAGAAAATGATATCTACCGTGTCGCTTCAACCGATGCCGAAGCCCTTCGTCAGGAGTTTGCCGACGATGAAGTCATTCAAGAAGCGGTGTTCCTCTTAGACGGAACTCGTTCCATCCGAGAAGTGATCTCCCTGATTCCTTACGGAAGATTTCATGCCTCTCGTGCGTTGGCTCAACTAGTATCCACTCAAAAAGCTCGTCCCGTCGATGGCAATGAGTTGGTCAACCAAGTCGAGCAAAATGATTCAACGCCCCAACGAGAGCGAAACATCGTTAAACTCAAAGCCGCCTTAGAGCGTGAGCCAGGAAATCAGGTTGTTTTAGAAAAGCTCGCCGAGCTTTGCCAACAAGAAAACCGGATGGAAGAATCCGCGACTTACCGAAAACACTTAGCGGTAAAGTGGCGTGCTGAAGGCGAACTTGAACGGGCAGAAGGGGAGTTAAGAGTCGCCATCCTGATCAACGAAAAAGATATCAGCGCTTGGCAAAAACTCTACGAAGTATTAGAAGAGCACGAAGATCCTGATCGATTGCTCGCCTTTGGACGAGACTACGCAAAAAAACTGAGAAGCTTAGGCTACGACGAAGTTGCAAGAGACCTCCTCGTAAAATTAGCAGAGCGTTATCCCGATGAAGTGGATATTCGTTTAGAACACGCCGACACTCTCTTTAAACTGGGTGACAAGTCGGGTGCAGTCGAAAACTTACTCAATCTTGCTAACTCTCGCTTAAAAGCACAGGACGAAGCCCAAGCCGAAAAAGTGCTCGCCAAAGTCATCGAATATGACAACCACCATAAGCAAGCACGGGAAATCTTCGAAAAGGTAAAAACCGGAGCCTTAGAGCGCTCCCGCCAGGCTCGCCGAAGAATGCTCCGCACTTCGATAGCGACTGTTCTATTGGCCTTGCTCTGTGTTTATGTCGGTTACGACATTCACGCCCGAAGAGACTTTGCACTCTGCTTAAAACAAGTAATAGCCGACCAAGATCTCCAAAACGGACGCTACGAAGAAGCGAGCATCAAGCTTCAAGAGATTAGCAACCGCCATCCCTACAGCCTCATTCAGTGGGTCGAAGTCCCCGAAATTATGCGCGAGATCGAATCGAAGATCCATCCGGCCCCTTTAGATCCGAATTCGCCCATTGAGGAAGAGAAGTAGTCAAAGTTGTCCGCACATTCAATGCGCGGCCTTCCTTAACAACGACGAGAATTCCTCTAATACTCTACCCCGGAACGAGTCACGCTAGTAGGCGTCTCCCTCCGTGAGGCGGCTACTGACCAAAGCAAATAGCTGCAAGAGTCAAAAGTCACTCCGATCGAGTATTCATCTATATATTAAGCACGACGACCACCTCACTACGATGCATGAATATCTATTTAAAACGAATCGTCACGCAGCAGGTTATTCGTCCTGCTACAAATCCCCTGGCGGAGCGAGACGACTACTATGCGGACTACTTTGAGACGACTACTAAATTCCATCCCTTCCCGTTAGAATACAAACCACCAAACGAATCTGTACTCGATCAAACTCTAACGGTTGAACCATTATGATTCTCCACAACTCTATTAAAGTCCTTCTCGCTCTAACTCTACTAACCTCCTGCCAAACTTCGCCTTCAAACTCGATCAAAACTGAAGACTCGGTGAAGATTCTTCGCCTTGAATCCCAGCTCATTCAAGGAAGATGGATTTTTGACGCTCAGGGTCAAGCCGTTAAAGGCCGTCCTGAACGACGAGAACGGGGATTACAAACCTCGGGTTTAGTGGCTCGCTCCACTAAAACGAACGATCAAGTGAAGACCATACTTTGGTCGGTCGGTGATCAGCGGAGTGAATTTGCCGGACAACTCTTTCAAATCGATCCCAAAAAAGCCTGGCTATCTGGCTCCCCCATTCCACTGATTCTTCCTGAAAAACTCGATCGAGAAGAACAAGACTTCCCTCAACTCCACCAGCTTCGCGCTTGGCCTAACCCTGACTTTGAAGGCTTGGCGACCCATCCAAATAAACCCAACACTCTCATTGCTATCACTGAAGATCGACAATCTTGGTTGTTAAGCCTCGAGCTCGAAACTCAAAACGATAAAACTCGAGCACGCTTAACTCAATTAACTGAGGTGAAGTTTCCAAAAGGAACTCAACCTTACAAGGAAGATAAAAACTTTAGGTTGGAAGGCATCACCAGTCGAATGAACTCTGAGGGAGAATTGTTCTTAGCCTACGAACGTCATGAGGATGGATTGCCCAAGATCTTCAAGGTGAAGCTCCCTCAAAAAACCAAATCGCCCTTCAATGCGAGCACACAAGCCCAGTTATTAAACATCGACTTGAGCCAAGTAGGATTTCGACCGGGAAAGGGACGAGCCAGGTTGAACTTCAATGGCCTCACTTCATTAAAATGGATGAATCGAGAATGGCTTTTGGCCGTCGCTCGAGATCAGGAGCGCCTCGTGATCATTGATGTGGAGAAACAGCGAGTCACAAGTACTGTCGATCTTCATTTACGATCTCCAAATGGACTGAAGATGCTTTGGGTTTCTCCTGAAGGTGTCGCTCTAAATTTAAAAGAAAATAAACTATGGATCGTCAACGACCCCGACTCCGTGAGAGGAAACTATAGACTCCAAAAAAACGAGAAAGCACAGGGACACTTCGAAAGCTTGGTCCCCCAATTGTTTGAGCTGGAGTTGAAAGCCGTGTTGCCAAAGTAGTCCGCACGTTCCACGTGCGGCCTTCACTAAAGGCTATTTCAATGATCTAAATAAAAAACATGCTCTAATTAGTTCCTGTTGATTAAACAGGAACTAAGCCGAGTTGGGATCAACTCGGCCGCGAACGTAGGGGCGAAGATCCTATGTTTAGCGGAGTGAAAGCAAATCGGAGATTTGCTGGAACGGTTGAATTTTCCTCCGAAGGAGCAAGATTCAACAAAAACTAATTAGTAACAAAAAATCGCCCCGCTAAGCGGGGCGATTTTGAATTTAGGATTTAAATATTTGAAACTAAAGAAGCCTTAAATGATTACTCTCTTTAACAATGGTGCTCACGACCTAAAAGAAAATAAGACTACTTAGGAAGACCGCAAGCGGAGCGTGCGGACTACATTGGGCGAACTACAATTCCAACTTGTTCTTATAAGTCGCATAGAAGGTCTTCCACCATGTGTTGAGGTGGCGGCGATGGTCGATGCCTTTGGGGTACTTAAAACTTGAGACCTTGTTCTCTCTCAAGCCTAAGAAGAATCGATTTCTTAATCCGGCTCGGATAACGACTCCCAAATTGAATCCTCGGAAGTTATCCACCTCAATTTGATAAGCCTTCCGACTTTTGGTGACCCCCACTGACTTCTTGGTGTACTCGATGGGTCTTCCCCAACCTTCGTCATCGAATTCTTCCATCACTCCCATCCCGGGGACATCGTTCAGGAGAAATTGCTTCCCGTGCCGTTCATCCGAAACGTAGTTCCGGTTGGGAACATACATTTTAAAATTGCTTAGAAGAGTTTTATCCGTCGAGCTCACCAGAGGTAATAGCTTAGGAATTTCAGAAGTAGGAATGACGCACAGATCATTAAAGGCTTGCTTCGCCTCTCGTGGATCTTTTCTGAGACGTGCGAGGATACTCTTCGCAGTTTTATCCGGGTCATCAAATTTAAAACCGTTAGGATCCGTTTCAATCTGAGTCGTGGCTTTCTCAGAAGTTTCCTTCGGTTTCACCGGAGTGATTTTTTCGGGGTTGTTCTTTTTAGGTTTAGAATTGGAATCGACGACAACCTGAGCCGTCCTAGTACCTTGAGCACTCTCGGTATTCGAATTCGATTCCTTCTGCTTTTTTAAATTGTTCCGAATGATATCCATCGGAGAAGGATCTTTCGAAGGGGTAGTCTTATTGATGGGAGCACGGGGCTCACTTTCTCTTCGAGGAGCATCGGAGGTCTGACAAGAAACCAACGAGCTTAGAACCAATAATAGAGAGAGGAATAGATTAAGAGATCGAAAGGATAGAGGGAGTGACTCACCGAGCCCTTGAAGTTTCTTCAACATATGATTCATCCTCTCTGCTGGGCAGAGAGTTCTATCGAGTAGTGAAAATTGAATCCGCCTCTTCCGGCTGAATGCCAGCCTGATTTACGGAGACGATGATGACGATGCTAGAGCCCCTTAACTTGGAACTCCATAAAGCGGAGCACTGTAAAAAGAAGCGCTGTAAAATTTAGCGCTGTAAGGGGCTAATAATAGGGCGGATCAGGGCTGGAGCTTAAGAAGCAAACACAAGATTGTTGCCCTATTAATACTAAAAGATGATCCCTGAATTGTCCGGCGATTTTCGGAACTTCCCCTCATAATTCCGGCCTAAAAAAGAAAAATCCCAAGCAAAAGGCTCTCGAAGCCTCTCGCTTGGGATTTCCATGGAAGTGAAGTCTCCGCCAAAAGGCGCCCCTAACTAAGGGGTTTTAGCTACCAGCTTTTAGACTTACCCAACCTGCCTTCAATTCTTCTTTAAGGACGGTATCTGTGAGTTGCTCGGGATCTTCCGCTAACGATTTGAAAACCTCGGGAGCGTGGAAACGAGCTCGGTTGAGAAGATGGCGTTTTTCACCGATCCCTTCTCCTTCAGCGTTTAAGAACTGAACTAAGACCCCTAAGCCTTCTTCACTCTTTCGGGCGACGCTGAAGTAAGCGTAATGAGCTGCTTGCCTTAGAGTGACGTCTGTACTCTGCATGAACTCTTTGAGGCCTTCTTTGGCTCGAGGATGTTGACTCTTGGCCAACATCTCTAATGCAAGTTCGAGCTTCCAGGAAGGAAGTTCTTTTCCGTTTTTCAGGAAGTCGATCAAGAACTCTACGGTTTCTTCACGATCTTGTTCCCCGAGGAAGGTGAGGATCATCCCGTGAGAATTCTCTTGGGATTGTTTTTCCAATCTTCCAGCGAGAGATTCTAAGGGAGCTTCGAGCCCAAGGATTTCCATACACTCTAAGACGACGAGAATATGAAGATCTCCCAGCTCTAAACTTTTCTCAAGCTTTTGAGTGAGTGCACTCTTTTGCTCGATGGTTTGCCCTTTGGAGAGGGAATTCGCAAAGTATAAAGAACTCCAGTAGAGGCCTTTTTCCGCGAATGCAGGATCGGAATTGAAAACGGGTGAACTCAATCCGTATTGAATGAAATTCGCAACGAAGAGGTCGTTCTGTGCCAGAACATGATTGATCGCCCAAGCGGCATTCCCGTCAGCTAATAATTCCTGGTGATCGGTGACAACGGCTTTGGCGGAACTTAGAAGGATATCGAATCCTTCGTCCCCTTTTCTTAACAAGCCTTGAAGAGCGATTTGGAACTCACGCCACTTCTTTTCGTAGACCAGTTGAATCAATTCGTCGTGAGATTGAATATCAATTTGGGAATTTTCATCCTGACCGAGAAGTTGATTCAATAAATTTTGATTCTTGAGCTCGGCATCGTTGCGGTCGGAGGCAACCATGCTCGATTCCTTCTTCAATCGATCGATGTCACCTTCAAGCTGAGCAATCTTGCTATTGGCTTTTTGGAGTTCAACTGCTTCTTGAGTGGAAAGGGGTAAGGACTTCCCATTGTCAGAGAAGAGTTCGAACAAATCCAAACCGAAAGCCATCGAGAGTAACATTCCCATGATGACCCCAGCAGCCAACCAAGACATCCCGGGAGTCACAGTGCCGGGCGTCGTCTTTTCATCTTCAAAAAATTCATTTAGGTGAGATAAGGCGTTCGGAGCGATAGATACTCCACTCTCTTCCTTTTTCTTCTCACTCAATCGGGTTTTAGCCATCTTCTTCACTCCCTCAAGAGGCTACTTTTAAGCCTGAAGAGGATAAGGAACTTTCACCGAAGCTTCCTTAATCCCTCCCCCAAGAAACTCGTTGCTTAACAAGCCTACGAGAAAACATTTTCAGCACGATGCCATGACGTGCCACAATAGTGATTTCACCCATTAAGAAATCACCTACACTATTCACAAAATTTTCACGAAATCGGATATAGATTTCCGGTGTTTCATTCCGGTAAGAGAAAATTATCGAGTGATGATTCCAAAAGATTTCTAGACAGACCGTCGATCATCAAACCGATAAATGAAAATTATCTCCACTTCTATACCCCTATAAACTAATAACGAAATCGGTAAAGTAAACAATAAAAAGTAAATAGGCTTCGGGCTAAGGTTTTCCCGTAGGAGTTCTTTTGGGATCAATAATTGATATTAACGGAACATAGAGTCAATTATAGAAGCTCCAAATCCCTAGGAGGGTATTGAAGCCCCTATAAAAACCAGGAAAAAACGCACATGCCTTCGATTGTTATTGTTGCAGCTACAGATATGGAATTGAGTTATTTGCTCAAAAAGCTGAACTCTACCGATCAAAGTACCTCGACAGAGACAGAGAATTCTCCCCCATTCGAACGAACGTTTAGCCTGAAGGCGATCGGGATCGGTAAAGCCGCTTCAGCCATGGGCCTAACTGAACTTCTCCTCAAGGAGGACGACCTCCCTCTCGGAATCATCCTATTGGGCTGTGCCGGGGCTTATCCGAAATCAGATTTACGTTTGGGTGATGTCGTTCTGGGCACAGAGTCGATCTTGGCAGACGAGGGATTTGAAGGCCAAGAAGAGTTTTTGGACTTAGAAAAGCTCCATCTCCCCACGGGGGAAACACCAAACGGTGAGAAACTGTTTAATCGCTTTAAAGGCCATCTTCCAAGCCCTGAAATCCTCGAGAACTTTCAATCCCTCAATTTCGCGGTGATCTCCGGCAACATTTCTACGGTTTCAAGCTGTACTGGAAGCCTTGCTCGGGCTCAAGAATTAGAATCGAGGTGGGAGCTTACTGCCGAGGGAATGGAAGGAGCCTCCACCGCCTTAGTCGCTCATTCCCACGGCATTCCCTTCATAGAAGTTCGTGGAATTTCAAATGAAGTGGGACCGAGAGATCGAGAGGCTTGGAATATTCCCTTAGCTTGCGAAAACGCCGCTAAAGTTGTAAATACAATCCTTCAGTCCTCGTGGCCAAGTGGGTAGAGGGCGGTAAAAAGTCGAAAATGATTGAAAACGTAAGAGCAGAATTCAACAGAGGTCCAAATTCTGGCGAATTTGGCTACGATTTGAAAGATGACACAATCACTCAGCCTCGGATACTCCTCTTGTCCGAACGATATTTTTATTTTTGAAGCCTTGGTTTCAGGGCTTCTTCAACAAGATCAATTTTCCTTCACTTCGGTCATCGAAGATGTCGAAGCGCTAAACTTGCGCGCCCTCAAGGGCGATCTCGACATTACGAAAATCTCTTTCCATGCTTGGGGCCACCTACGAGAGAACTATCTACTTTTAGATGCAGGCTCTGCCTTAGGCCGTGGTTGCGGGCCGCTCTTGATCGCTCGAAATCCCGACCGACCTCAATCGTTGGAGAAACTCACCGTAGCCATCCCCGGCGAACTCACTACGGCCGCACTCCTCTTAAGACTTTACGCACCTGAACTCAAAAATTTTAAGATCATGGTCTTCGATCAGATCTTTGAAGCGGTAAAGCAGGGCGAAGTCGATGCCGGATTGATCATCCACGAAAGCCGCTTCACTTATCAGAGAGAAGGCTTGGTGAGCTGGGTGGATCTGGGAGATTGGTGGGAATCCGAAACAGGTTGCCCCATTCCATTGGGAGGCATTTTAGCACATCGTCGATTAGGCGATCCCGTGATTCAGGCCTTCGATCAACTCCTAAAACAAAGCATCACCCTGGCTCACCAACAAACCGAAGCCATCTGGGGAAGCATCAAAAACCACGCTCAAGAAATTGAAGATGATGTGATTAAAAGCCACATCGATCTCTACGTTACCGATTTCACGGAATCCCTCGGAAAAGAAGGTCGAGCAGCTCTTCGGGTTTTATTAGAGCGCGGTGAGAAGGAAGGGATACTGCCACGGTTTGAAGGTGATCGTATATTTGCTTGAATGGAGTCGGCTCACCCCGAGGCTGTGAATTTTTTCGAAATACATTAGTAAGCCCGGAGCGTAAGCGACGGGACACGTCATCGCGCTGAATCCCCATCGGTACCACCTAAGGGATAACTCAGGCATTTAATTTCCACTCACGAAATACTTTAGCATTGTCCCGTCGCTTTCGCTCCGGGCTTATTAAATATCAGTACTTAAATTCTCAAGCTTTCCGTGAACCGGAACTAGAACACAACTACACTTCAAGCATTTAAAAGGCTTCGCCCACTCTTCACGCTTTATTAATAGCTAAAAATCAAATCTAATTTCATAACCGGCTCAGGGGCTGAGCCGACAGGGGCAGGGACAAGCCCTGCCGCTACAGAGCGTTCATTTTTAAAATCCACTTACACCCGACTTACATCCCAAACGATCAGAAGTTGGGTCTCGCCCCCATTTATGCGGCGCGGGAAAGTGCCCTCCTGTAAGGTACATCTTTTCTAATGCGAATATGGGATCTGTGATATCGAGAGCGCCATCGTCATTGGCATCTCCAGAATCCTCACAAGGATGTTTCTCCCCTTCAGCAAAGAGATAGCTCAGAGTAAAGATCGGATCTGAAATATCGAGTTTCTTATCGTAGTTGGCATCCCCTCTCATAAAGAACCCAACTTCACCGATGATTTTAACTCCCCCGCCAACGAAGTTCTCGGGGGGAATGGGCATGCCCTCGACAAAATCAGCATCGGAGAAGACCTGATTGATATAGAGAGGTACAACTTCGTCATCGATCGTCTTGGCCCCCACGCCTGAAAATTCAACGTTGGCAAAACCGTCGGGAGCATCTTCAGGGATCCAAAATTCGAGGGCGATCAATGCTGTGTTTTCACCAGGTTCAAAAGTGATCCCATGCGCATCTAACTCGAGGTAAACCCAACCCTCTTCGGCTTGGTTCCCCACTAAGCGATTCTCATTGTTGAAGGCCGCGCCCTGAGGTGGTGCGGGATTAACAACATCTCCTGGAGCCGCAATCTCTAAAAGTCGATGCGCTTGAATGAACTGAAGGCGGGACTCATCAAAATTGATGGCGAGTTGAAGGGAACCTAGTGGTTCTTGTGTCTCGATGAACACATCGACGACCGCAGTGTCACCAGGATAGGCTTCGACCGAACTCACCTCGATAAAGACCTCCACGGGCTCGACTCCATCTTGAGCCTTAACCCAACTACAATGGGAGATCGCTATCAGGAGAGGCAAGCTAAACGAAAGAATCGTTAAGACCGAAGCCTTCTTTGGATGTGCGCTTAAATCATTCATAACTATTCTGAATGGAGACCATAAGGTCGGTAAGACCGACAGTAACCCTTGAGAAATGGGAGGGAACTCCCCCCGAGGCTCAACCCAGGCTCCTTCCACTTTAAGCCCCATCCTAATTGTCTCCAAGGACTGTTAGTCAGAGTTTCAGTGGAATTTAAAGCCATGAGTAGCCTTCCAGCTCAGGTTTAAGAACCTAGTTTGTCAAGCAAACTTGATGCCAGGATGGGCGCAAGCCCATAAGTATAATAAATTTAACAACATACCTGCATAGCCCAAGGAAAGCGAGACGGTACGTGTTTACACCTGAGGGGATCAGATTGTCACTATATGACAATGGCGGTTGTAGTCCTCACCCTCCGAGGCTGTGAATTTTTAATCATTTCTGGCAGCCCAAATTAAAAAAAAATGGTCGTGTAATTTATCTTTAATTACACGATCATTTTTTTGGGAGCGATGACTGCCTGAGATTTATTATCTGTGTTTTTTTTACCACCTCTAGGCCCGTTTACATCGGCGGACTTAGCCTTAAGGGTTTAATTTGTCGCTACTCTAAGACTTAATGAGCGAATCACATTATGAGTTAGCGCAAACAAAGTGGCTACTGCCTTTGCTTTGGTCAAGCCTCTCGTCGGGAAAAACCAAAAGTTC
>JANQLS010000083.1 GCA_028280485.1 Planctomycetota bacterium | reverse complement strand
TCGCCGTCCAAGATAGAAGTTAATACACCTTGAAGAATTCTGATTCAGCCACCGCATAAAATCACTCAGATTTTGATGCGGGTCGGTGACAATGAGATGGTAGTGATTGCTCATAAAGCAAAAACCATGAATCTCAATATCAAATTTATTAGCTGCATGGATCATGCAAAAGAGCAAAATCTCTTTGATTTCCTCTAATGGGACACAACGAAAAATTCCTTCAAAAGTTCTCCTCGTAACGAAGTGAGTTCCACCTGGTAAGAGTCGTCGGGGCTTCACTGAAGCTCCTTTCTAAATAATTAGAAATATTGGCTTCAGTCTCTACATACCATCCCCAAACCATTAGTAATGATTCAGTTGAAGGCTGATGATTCGAATAAAAAATAGCTCAGAATTTAAAGCGGAGGTGGGTCAGGTGGAAGAAAAACCCTCAAGCGGTTGTTGAGATTTTACCCCTATAAGATCGTTGTGCCACAAACTTGGTAGGTGAAATTTTTTGCGCTAATTTTTCTTATACTAAAATTTCAAATTCGGACGATTTTATTCCCCTTTTTTCCCTTACCAGGTAAGGGGGCGGGGGGGATTTGAATCGGGTCGCTGAGATCTACAAATCTTATAAATTTAACCATTTACCTTGCTGCCTGACTTTGTGTCCAAAATCTACCCTCTAACCCATTTTTAGGCATTTTAGGGGCTTGTTAGCCTGCCCTAACATTTTGTTGTAACCTTCGACGGCACAAAAAATCTGAGGTGAAATACCTCGGTTTTCAGTTGGGTTGGCTGGTTTGAATGGAATCTGAGTTTTTAGCTCGGATGGGTACTTAGCAATTTAAATTTCTACGCGAGTTAGAAATTTTTTAAGCAATTGATGGGATTGCTTTAAGAGAAGGGTTTAGAGAGGAGGCTGTTTCCCCCCTTACTCGCAAATCTTCCAGGTAATAACTACAAAAAAGCTCTGTTGACATTCGATTTGGGTCATTGATTTCGAATTGTTCTCAGGTGCTTTTACGAATGAGTACAACAGACGCAGTTCCCAAAGGAGGGGGCCTGCGAAGATTTCACCCCGTGAATAGGATTTCACAAGCTTAGTGGGTGAAGAATCATCAGGGAGGATCTAATGGCATTAAGAATTAATACCAACTCTACCGCTATTTCTGCACTCAACAGTCTTTCGCAAACCGACAAGTTACAAGCGAAGACACTGGAACGCCTTTCTACTGGGTTGAGGATCAACCGAGCCTCTGACGACCCTTCCGGTTTTGTCGTCAGTGAAAAGTTGCGTGCACAAGTCTCTTCTATCGAACAAGCCGTTGAAAACTCACAGAATGCAAGTAACTTGATTGGAACTGCGGAAGCAGCTCTGAATGAGGTGAACAACCTCTTGATTCAAGTACGTGATTCTATCGTTTTCTCCTTGAACTCTAACTCTGACGAACAAGTCGCTGCTGAACAAGATGCTGTTGATAATGCTATCGCAACGATCGACCGTATCGCTCAAACGACTCGTTTTGCCAATAGAAAACTATTGGACGGTTCGAGTGAAATCTCTACGGCTTCAAGTTTTGGTAGTGGAGTTCGTGGGATTTCCGTTCAGAACGCTCAGTTCGCGGGAGTCTCTTCGGTCTCTTTGAGCGTTGAAGTTCAAAGTGTCGCCAGTCGAGCTGGTGATGTTTTTGCTTCGGGTGCTTCAGCATTAGCGTTTAGAAGTGCAACTGCTAACTCAGTACTTCGACTCACTGGTACTAAAGGTACTGTCGATGTCAGTTTAGCTTCTGGTGCAGGTTCGGCTGCTTTTGGTAGTGCAGTCAATGCATTTACTGGAGTCACTGGAGTCTATGCTTCAGCCGGTAAACTCTATTCAGTCGACTTCGGTTCAGACGAAACCGTTTCGGTAGAAGTTGTCAGTGGTTCGTTCAATATCGGTGGTGGGGATACCAGTTACACCACTTCGAGCGCAAAGGTCTCTGATTCAGGTACCGATGCTTCCGCTCGAATCAATGGAGTGCTCGCCGCTGCGAATGGTAATGAGCTCAACTTTAACTCCGATTTCTTTACCGGAACGATCACTTTGGTCGACGGAGCCAGCTCGAGCTCGGCTACCGGGTTCAAACTTCAGAAGAGTGGATTAAGTTTCCAGCTCAATACTGAAAATGATGTCTCAAGTCGAGAGCGGATTGGTATTCGAAATATCAGTTCTTCGACATTGGGAGTGACCTCGAGAACCTTGCCCGGTCAAGGTGCTCAAACGATTACGATCGATGGTTTCTTGTCGACGATCAAAGCGGGAGGATCGAATGATCTTTCCACCGATGCTGAGAATGCTTTGAGAATCGTCGATAAAGCGATCGATCAAGTTACGGATACCCGGGCTTATCTCGGTGCTTTCCAGAAACAAACGATCGAAAGTAACATTTCGAGTTTGACGATCGCGCAGGAAAATCTTTCTGCTTCGTTGTCAGACATTCGAGATCTCGACTTCGCTAAAGAAACAGCGGAGTTGACGAGAACTCAAATTCTGTTCCAAGCAGGAACTTCGGTTCTTGCTCAAGCAAACCAATTACCTCAAGCTGTTTTAGCTTTACTA
This sequence comes from Planctomycetota bacterium, assembly GCA_028280485.1. Taxonomy (GTDB): domain Bacteria; phylum Planctomycetota; class UBA8108; order UBA8108; family JACQVS01; genus JANQLS01. Next base: position 13,143 of record JANQLS010000083.1, on the reverse strand, counting down.
CGGTAATTCGAAGTGCTTCGGTACTGAAGAGTGCCGATAAAACGAACTGAAAGCCGATTCGAAGGAGAAGGGAGTCTCTCATAGGGAGACGACCTCCTCCTGAGAGTTGGGGGAAGGAACACTCGGCTTTCAAGGGTTGGGATGAACCAGGTACGGACTTCAATTGCATCGAGCTAATACCGTATTAACTCGAGTGACTTAAGAAATGCTCGTAGAAGCTACGGAGAGCTTCAGAGCTTGGAGAAAACCATGGTGGATTCTGCTCTTCCTTCCAATAATGATCTGAGTCAGTCATTACGGAGCTCAGAAACCTTAGCTCATAAAAACGCTCAAAAACCCATTATTTCCGAAGTGAAAGAGGGTTTTAGTGCTTCGAAGGACAAAGACAATTCCCAGAAAACTCCGGTAACCCTAAAAGATGGGGTTAAGGAGCCTGGGGTCAAAGTTCCTACTCAAGATCTGAGCCCTGAAGAGATCGAAGCAAAGGTTCAAGAGTTAAACGAACAACTTGGACATAACACTCGATTGAATTTTCATGTTAATCGCGAGACCGGCAAACTCGTAGTTGAAGTGATCGATAAAGTCACGGATGAAGTGATCAAAACGATTCCTCCAGACGACCTCGAAGAGGTGGCCCGGCGGTTACCTCATGGAAGTTTATTGGTCGATAGTACAACTTAAGATCAATTCTTAATCATCATTCATAGCAAGCTACTATTTGGTCTTTTTCCTATAACCTCTTTAGGAATCATTCCTGATATGTTTGAAAAGTTGAGTCACTTTCCTTGGTGAAATATTGAAAGTGACTCAACTACTTTAAGTTAGCGAAATTTTAGAGCCGGCGGTTACGTCGTGTTCTCGTTGCCTATTTTATTTGCCCTTACAAAAAACCTCACATCAACTGGCCACCTCCCTAACCTTGTTGTAGTTTTCGATTGGAATGAACAAGGGTTTTTTGGCCTGGATTACCGAAGTCCCAACTTTTGATAACAGACTTCTAATCACACCGGGTTCAAGTCATACCATCTTGGGATTTATCGGTTACACAGCCTTCAATTCGGATAAATCCATTACAGAACACTTTCAACGAGTAACTTCCAGCAGTTTGAGTTTGTTGGATATTACATCAACCAAGAGCTTCATTACTGGTGAAGTGACTCTCAAGGAATGTCTGTAGGATTCGAATTAAAGTTGTTTTGGTGTTGTTTCTTTGTTTTGAGTGCTCGCACTGAGTTCGCCCCAATAGAAACAACTGGGATGAGGAGGGGAATGAGAATAATGGTCTCGTCCCATTAACTGCAGCTTGAAAGATGCAGTTAAAGACAGCTGCTCAAGGATGAGCGGTTGACCAGGGGCCCAAATTAATTTGGGCTCAATCAAGGAGGATATATGGCTCTTCGAATTAATACGAACGTTGCTTCGATTAATGCACTTAATAGTTTAGGTCGAACAGATAGCGTTCAACAAACAACTCTCGAACGTCTTTCGACTGGTTTGAGGATCAATCGAGCATCTGACGATCCCTCGGGATTCGTCATCTCAGAAAAATTGAGAGCTCAAGTTTCTTCACTCGACCAAGCCGTCGAAAACTCACAAAACGCAAGTAACTTGATCGGTACTGCGGAAGCAGCTTTGAATGAGGTGAACAATCTTCTCATTCAAGTGAGAGACTCAATCGTCTTCTCACTCAACTCAAACTCCGATGAGCAAATCGCAGCAGAGCAAGACTCAGTTGATAATGCTATCGCCACTATCGACCGTATCGCTCAAACGACTCGTTTTGCCAGTCGTAAACTTTTAGATGGTTCTTCAGAAATTCGTACGGCTTCTAACTTTGGAAGTGGTATTCGTGGAATTTCTGTTCAAAACGCTCAATTTGCTGGTGTGTCAGCATTGACCTTGAGTGTAGAAATTCAAAGTGTTGCCAGCCGTGCGGGCGACGTTTTTACAAGTGGTGCGAGTGCAATTGCCTTTAGAAGTGCAACCGCCAACTCCGTCATTCGATTGACCGGTACCAAGGGTACTGTTGATATCAGTTTGGCCTCTGGTGCGGGTTCTGCTGCATTCGGTAGTGCGGTTAACGCATTCACCGGTGTTACGGGTGTCTATGCTTCAGCTGGTCGTCTCTATTCACAAGATTTCGGATCGGCCGAAACCGTCTCAGTAGAGGTTGTGAGTGGATCGTTCAACGCTGGCGGTGGTGATACCAGTTTCACCTCTTCAGGTGCCCAACTTTCAGATGCGGGTACGGACGCTGCTGCACGAGTCAATGGTGTACTCGCTGCTGCCGTAGGTAACGAATTAAGTATCAACTCTGACTTCCTCACCGGTACGGTTACATTGGTGGACGGGGCGAGTTCCAGTTCGGCAACTTCCTTTAAGCTTCAGAAGAGTGGATTGGTGTTCCAATTGAACACCGAGGATGATGTTTCTAACCGAGAACGTTTAGGAATCCGAAACATCAGTTCCGCTACTCTGGGATTGGAATCGAGGACTCTACCGGGTCAAGGTTCGAACACGATCACAATCGACGGCTTCCTTTCCAGTATCAAATCTGGAGGTGGAAACGACCTCTCTACCGATGCTGAAAACGCATTGAGAGTTGTCGACTTGGCGATTGATCAAGTTACGAATACTCGAGCCTACCTTGGTGCGTTCCAAAAGCAAACGATCGAAAGTAATATTTCTTCGTTGACGATCGCCCAAGAAAATCTGAGTTCTTCTCTTTCAGATATTCGTGATCTCGATTTCGCAAAAGAGACCGCAGAGTTGACCCGAACCCAGATTCTATTCCAAGCTGGTACTTCGGTTTTGGCACAAGCCAACCAACTTCCCCAAGCCGTTCTCTCTCTCTTGAGGTAAGCCTTCGCTTTTTAGCGATAGCTAAGGGAAGCTTAACCCCTTCTTCAGAATTCTGAAGAAGGGGTTTTTTTCTGCTTTCATGTAGCCAAATTCGTCAGAATTTGGGGGAGTAAGCTTTAAGGAAAATTAGCTAATTCCAGGAATCGGGCAGGGGCAAGCCCTGCCCCTACAAATTAATTTTCGACCAGATTAGTTCTTCAATTCAATCCCCTGCACCCGACCCATCAAGGCGCGAACTTGTCCTGGCTTTTCTGGATCGGGAAGAACATTTAAAAGAACGGGTTTACCCACTTCAACAGTGACCGTATGGTTCCAGTGCTCTAAGTCTTCTTCGGGAAGGTCGAGCTCCAAAAACTTAGATTTAAGTTCAATTTGAGGGTCTTTCCCATTTTTTTCACCCTTGAGGGAAACTTCGTTTGAAGTTCGAACTTTGCCTTTATTTCCCCATTTAGCGGGGCGAGCGTATCCGCCTTGAACCTCTAGATGAGCCCAGTTGGTTTCCGATACTAGAGTTGCTTTGATCCCTAGGCTAAGTCCTTCAATCAAATAACGGATAACGGGGTCAGGAACTTCGATGATATTAAATCCAGTCCCTCCTGATACCGTTTCAACATCGGTCAAGTAGGATTGTCTGGACCCTGAAAACATTGCCAAACGTTGACCGCTCACTCCGATGGCCCTCACTCGAAGTCCCTTTTTATCCGTAAATTTTGAGTTCCAGGCTTCACCTAAAAGAGATCCACTTTTTTGAATTTCACGGTATTCGTCTAGAGTCAAGGGCCCTTGCCACATGTCGACCATCAAGGGTTTAAGATGCTTTCGTTCTAAACTTGATAGAAGTTTTTGATTCACTTCGAGAGCTGCTTTTTTGTTTTCCAGCAAAATCATTCCTGTGCTTGAGAAGTGGTGCTCAGCAGCGATCCGTAAATCTGAGAGTGCACTTTTCATAAAGTTATTATAGAAACTTGAATCTAAGACAAACGACTTGGGTTCCTTGATGAGTCCAATGCTCACTCCTTCGTAGTGGTAGTCTTCGTCGAGAGAATAGGAAGCGAGGTCGTAAGGGAGTTGGTCTGGGATCTTGTGAAAAAGTGCTCCGGCGTAGAAAATTTTAGGCAGAGAAGTATTGGGAGCGTTCTTAATGGGTTTAGTAAAAAGTGGAGTGACCTTGATTAAGCTAAAAAAGTTTTGCTCAGAAACAGAATCCCTCAGTTGTGGGTTTTCAACCTTAGGAACGTTAAAAAAACCAAGGAGATGGGTTTTTCCAAATTGTCCGATCAATGTTGTTTCAACCAAGCTTTCTTTGATTGTGATTTTTTCAGCATCTCCCGCAGGTAGCTTCATCGTTACGGGATCACCGGAAGATTGGGTGAACTGATGGCTCACATCCAGTCTAAATTGAGAGGGATGTCCTTCAAGGGGGAACAGTTTAAGCTTGAGAATCGTTCCTGAGAGTCCGATGCTGACCTGAGGATTTACGACGGGGATGACTCCCGTTTGGTTGACTTCGTGATCAGAGATATAGCTTGAAATTTTGTTGGGGATCGTTTGAATCGATTCACCCGCTGAAATAGATTTTGTTAAGAACTGAGCATTCGGGTTTCGAGCTAAGACTTCGAAGATTAGATTTTCAGAGAGTGAATTTGACTTTAAGTTATCTTCAGGAATTTGATCCAATATTGAGCTCGGAGCCATCAACACTTCGATACGATAGCGGCGTTGATTGTAAGCTTCAATTTGAAGTAAAAAGCTTTCGATTTGCTGAATCACCTCCGGCCTTTGCACGATTGAGAGTCTATAGTTGTCAAGCTCAAGATGATTTCTCGAGTTATTCCAGGAGTCGCTAGCAATAAATTGCTGAAGAACTGCTTCTAGGTTCAATGATCCTATCAAGCTCTCTTCTAAAGCATCCTCAATAAACGTGATGTCATCGTCAGTGGATATATTTTCATTGAGGATGGAATGGTAATTTGAAAGGCTTCCCTTAAGGATGAAAGGCTCGGCAAATCCCAGGGAGGATAAGTCAAACTCTTTGAATTCTCGTTTGACGGTTTGAGCTGAAGCTCCCTGAAGGCAAACTAATATACAAATGAAAAGGAACGCAATTAATAACTGGAGTTTTACTGTTGATCGAATCATTTTTCTCCTCCAGTTTCTACAGTGATCGTTCCTGTATAAAGAAGCCACTTGGTTCCTTGTCCTTGTTGAATTTGTAGAAGACTCTCTTTCCCAAACTGTACTCGTCGACGAATTTCACACGAGTTTAATGTTTGCTTAGGAAGTTCTACGATTGAAGGGAGCCACGTTAAACGCATGGAGTTGTAGATGGTGCTTGAATCGGTGTTCGAAGTTCTGGCTCCCGGTGTATCTGTCTTTTCTAAGTTGTAGGGTGTTAAAATTTTTAGAGATTTAGAAAAATCAGTTTTATAAAAAGCTAACTTCAAATTCACTAACGCTGAAGTCGAATTCAAGGTCTGATGAACGAAAAGGTCGAAGGTCACCCCATTGCCTGCTTCACGAATTACTGGATCCGTGAGGGGGATGATGCTAAATCCTGTTCCGCCTGAAACGGTTTCGTAATCAGATATGTAGCCTCGAGTTTTGTAGGATCCTGATTTTAAATGCGTTCGACTGAGTCCTGATAGCGCACCGGAATATAAAAGTTTAAGTTTATCTTTGTACTGTGTTTTCCAATTGTCGTTCGAAAAGATGTCATTGGGTGCTTGTGACCGAATGGCAAGGAGAGTGGGTAAATCGGTTTCGAAAGCTTGAACCTTTCCCGAAATTTTCTTTCCCGCTAGTTCCGTTTTACGTTGAATCCATTTTAATAAGGCTTCATGAGTTTTCTTGGGAGCGATGGCTTGGATAAACCCTGAAGTGGAAATATCCAGATCGGATCGGTCATCTCTCCAAATCTCTGGTGTGACTGAGTATAAGATTTCGGTTTCAAAATTATGATCTCCCTCACTCGATAAGCGTTTCAGCAGAAATGAGATATCGTAGGCTCGTTGAATGAACAAATCTGGATCTACGGGCGGGGGATCGATCGGTTTTTGTGTATCGAATGGCTTGGCTTTGATGAGTAGAGCTAAGCCTTTGGATTTATCACCTAATGAACGGTCTTCAAAATATCCTGCAATCGTCATTCGATCTGGGCTAAGGACAAGTTCGGTTTGAATGGATTGTTTTTCCAATGGAATGAATTCCAGGTCACCCATAATCCCCGAGTGTTTTAATGTTTCACCCGCTCTTTGAATCGAGGCGACCTTGACTCTGGTATGTATTTTTCCGGTAGAGGGGATGACGGAGGGATGGATCTCGATGGTTAAGCCAAGGGGGATTTTGCGAATCGAGGGATTTCGAGTTGGTATGACTCCCGTCGAGTTCACTTCGTGGTCGTAGAGTTGCGTTTGTATTTTTCCCTGGAAGGTATTGAGCGTCTGGTCGTTATAGATCGTCAGGATAAGTGATTTTTGATTTTGGTTTACGGCCTTTGTGATACTTCTATATTCTTCATCGGTGAGTTCAGAATCCATTCCATTGAGGACCCTAGCCGGAACAAGAATCGCTTCAAAGAAGATCATACGAGCTCTTCTCGCTCTCAATCTCTTGAGAAAGGCATCGATTTGTTTGTGAACTTCTACCGTTTGACGAACCGAAAGTGTTTTTGAAGTCGAGCGAATGAAATTACTCTTATTGAGCCACGAATCTTCAGCGATGTTCGTTCTAATAATTTCAGTGATTAGTTTTTCTGAGACTCCCTTTCCAGGAGTCACTTCTAAACCTACGCTTTCAAAGGAAACGCCTCCAAATCCATCATCAGCGTATTCATGTCGGTATTTTAAAAGAGAAGGCGTCCCTATTTCGGGCCAAAGGGGCGATCGGTATTGCCTTATTGCCTCTGTTAAGAATTGGATATCGTAAGTTCGATGGATTCTCTCAACCTTACCGGTAGAGTTTGCATCGTTGGTCTGTCCCAACAAACAGACAAAACAGAGTAGAAGGGCACTCGTCATCAAAGAGCTCCTTGTCTGAGACACATCTACAGACTTAATGAATAGAAATGGTAGTTCGTTTTAATTGGGGTGGGCTACTAGGATGGTAGGGGATGGGGATTGGATATCCAAGCGTTATGTCGGTGGAATATTGGGGAGGGTCGGGGGAGTTGCTAAATTCAACAATTAACTAGCCCGGAGCGCTAGCGAGGGGTGACCTACCATCGGACAGGCACGATCTTTATGTAAGTCCTTAGTGCGCAGAATTACCGATTTGCTTCGCACGGCTCGAAGGTCGAGCCTGTCACTAAGGCTTCGGGCTAGTTAAACAACTCTGTTTGAATGATTGGATAAACCAAATTCTGGCGAAATTGGTTATGGGATTACGACCGCGTCCTCCCCGCCTTCCGAATCTCTTCCAACTTCTCAAGCATACTTTGAAGTTTTTCGGGATGCGAATCTTTGAGATTCTTCTTCTCTTGGGGATCTTCCGCCAAATTGTAGAGTTCGTATTTGCCCGGACCCTTTTGGTAGGTGAGGTGCTTTCTCGGCTTGGCATCGATATAGGAGAGAACTTTCCAGTCACCGACTCGAAGGGCTAAGGTTTTCCCACTGTTGTTTTGTTGAATCAAATGATCCCTTCCTTTGGCATCGGATTGACCGAGTAAGGCGGGTAAGACGTTGAGGCTATCTAAGAATGCGTTCTTGGGAATCGCTTGGCCAGTAAGTGCAGCGAGACTCGTGGGAAGGTCGATCGTGCAAACGATCTTGTCCGAGACTCCCGGTTTAATCTTCCCTGGCCAATAGGTGATAAAGGGGGTTTTCGTTCCACCTTCGTAGATGCTGTACTTCCCACCGCGATAAGGCCCCGAGGGTTTGTGTTTTCCAAGCTTGGTGATGGCGCCGTCCTTATACCCGTCATCTAATACGGGTCCGTTGTCACTGACGAAAACGAACATTGTTTTTTCAGTGAGCTTCAATCGGTCGACAGTTTTGATGAGTTCACCCACACACCAATCGAGCTGAACGATAGCATCGCCACGGAAGCCGAGTTTTGTTTTCCCATGAAAGCGTTCGTGAGGCATTCGAGGAACGTGAAGGTCATGAGAAGAGAAGAAGAGAAAGAAAGGTTTATCTTTATTTTTCTCAATCCACTTGACCGATTGTTTCACCCATTCATCGGCGAGGTCTTCATCACGCCAGCGTGCTGATTTTCCTCCGGTGTAGTATCCGATCCTTCCGATGCCATTATGAACGGTGTGATTGTGTCCGTGACTCCAGTCCATCTTTAATTTTTTGCGAACCTCGGGATCTTTCCCTGTGGGGTGATCAGGACTCGGCTTTTTTCGCCCGACCCAGAGTGGGTCTTTAGGGTCGAGGCCTTTGACACGATGATTTTCCACATAAACACTGGGAACACGGTCGTTCGTCGTCGGTAGGAGGAAGCAGTAATCAAAGCCGATTTCGAGAGGACCCGGTTTGAGTAAGCCATTCCAATCGGGCTTGGGTTTCGCCCCTAACCCTAAGTGCCATTTCCCGATTACCGAGGTTTTATAACCAGATTTCTGTAGGATCGATGCGACCGTTTCCGTTCCTGGTTTAACTAATGCGGTCGCGTTGGGAGGCGCGATGCCTGCGCCCGGTTGTCGAAAGGCGTACATTCCGGTGAGGAATGAGAATCGAGTGGGAGTACAGGTTGAGGCCGAACAATAACCTTGAGTAAACCGTAGACCTTGCTTGGCTAATTTATCGATATTGGGCGTCGAGAGTTCGGTCGCACCATAGCAACTGACATCTCCCCAGCCTAAGTCATCCGCCATGATGACGATGACATTAGGTTTTTCCGGTTCTTTCCCCACAAGTGAAGAAGCTGAAAGCAATGTAATGATGGTGAACAAGGAGATGAGATGAGTGAATCGCACTGGAATACTTCCTTGAAGTTAAGTTAAGGATAAAAATTTAGAGGACTGATTTATTGCAATTGATGATGGTATCAAGAATTGAAGCTCAGATGGGAATAAATTTGTTCTTGGTGGGAGCAGGAATTAATCTTGGCAGGAAGAGCCATCTTCACAGCTTAAATCGTCTTCAGTGGGATCCACTCCACAATTAGGGAAGGGGGCGTTTGGGGTATGGTTCCCTAAGAAGAGGTGGGCGAGAAGGGTGATGGGATCGGTGAGGTCGAGTTCTCCCGTATCATCAAAATCTAAACTTTTGAAACAACGCGGGGTTGCCGGATCCCCCAAAAATAGATGCCCTAACATGGTGATCGCATCCGAAAGATCGGTATTGCGGTCGAGGTTGGCATCGCCACGGCGAAATTGAGGCTGCTTCACTGAAGGCACTTCGAATTCGGTTACCAAGTTGGCTACTTGGCCGAGGGCGTCCGTTGCGGTAACGAGAACTGAGTATGTTCCCGGTTCTTCAGCCGTAAAGAGAACTAGATCACCTTCCAAAAAATCATCATCGGGGAAGTGCCACTCAAATTCGATGGAATCCCCTTCTGGATCACTCGAATTCCTCGCATTGAGAATCACTGAATTTTCTGGCTCCTCGATGGGAGTGATCACCACGTTAATTTGAGGCGGTTGATTTTCAAGTGCCACTTGGCCCGGTGACCAACCAGCTCTCCAGCTCGAAGGAAAATCGTTGTCGAGCCCTCTTTCGATCAATTCTAAACTTGGACCTTCACCATCGGCAGCTTGAGGCCAACCACGACCATCCCGATAGCGAACCAGGTCGATCGTTTCTGGATAGTATTCTCTATCGTCGCCGTCATCTCGAAGTCTCAAATCACCCCCTTGATTAGAAAGTGAGAATCGGAGGGGGCCGAAGAGCTGGACTTGGGCTAATTCAGGCCAAAGAGCTAATAAATCTGGGCGTCGAGCGATGACGGCTGTTTCTCCCGCGCCGAGGCGTGAGTTAGGCCCGAAGGTGAATCCGGTTAAAGGAAGGCTCCAACCCGCTAAATCAACTTCTTCATTTTCAAAGTTATGAATCTCGATGAACTCTTCGTCATCCTCTCCTTTAGGATTGTAGTGAATCTCAGTGATTCGTACTTTGGGCGCGGGAACGTACCTGAAGGATCGCCCCAAAGTCGTCGGTCTGGTTTTGCTCAGGTGGTCGATGAGGAAAGCGTGTCGACGCTGGAAAAAAGTTCGGGCATCGTTTCGCCAAAAGTGGGGATTTCGATTTTGAGATCCCCAACGTCCCCATTTTTGAAGGTCTTGTTGAGCTAATTCTAAGGTCGCATCATCGTATCGATCCATCTTGGCAGTGAGTCGAGCGGGAGTGAATTTATCTTGAAGCAAATTCCACATGCGGCCGTAGTAGGCTTTGATGTAAAAATCATTCGGAGCGCGTTGGAGAAGCGCGGTTAACAAGCCGTGATAGCCTTGGTCGTGGAAGGGGTAGGTTTGAGTTTGGAAGAGAGGGTGAATGTTGTAGTGACGGACATCAGTCGTCAGTAACATTTGCCCGTAACTGAGATCGATGTCCCAAGGGAGCATACCGATCTTGTCCTTGGCATTTTCTGAATTTAAATAAGTGGGATGACCTAATGTCAGCAGCCAATTCTTAGCTACTGAATCTCCATCGATGATGATCACTTGAACGGCTTGGTAGTCGATGATTTGCTCGACGTCAAGATTTTCATTCAAGTGATCGATGAGAGCTTGCCCATTTAAGCTGAGCATGCGATTCGCGAAAGTTCCCACCTCGCTTAGGCGGCTTTGAGAGACTTCGGTACGAGGTTCGAAACCGGAAGTACTCGCGTTTCTTAATGGAGTTCTCGCCTTGTAGAGCGCCGTATTGTCGTGGAGCTCATTGCGCTCAAGGAATTCTTCTCGAGGGTCTTCGATCGTAAAGTACATTCCATGAAAGGCACCGTTTTGAGTGTGGACTCGCGCCACGTGAGTCTCACAGTAAGGAACTCCCGCTTCTTCAAAAAAATCAAAGCCGAAAGGTTCTCGAAACATGCCCTTATCGTTCCAGCCCGCATTGAAGTTCAATCGACTTTGCCCCTCGAACGTATCCCCTTTATTAAATCGAACCCGAATGGGTTTTTTAGGGTAGTGACAAGCTGTGTCTCCTCGAAACTTTATTCCGACTCCCCGTCGGGCTCTCCCTGTAGGATCAACGAAATCTCCCTCACGGTAGGCCCCGGCTGAACAAGAAAGATCACTTAGAGAACCCGGCGTCATCAAATGAAACAATCTTACGGGATCCTCGGTTGTGGGAATGGAATTGTGAACGTACCAACCACTCACTTCAGAGGGATTTTTGTGTCGAGGCCAGACCGTAAAGACTTCATCAGTGGATCGTGCTTGGATCGAAAACCAAACGAGAGTGTTATGGGGGAAGGGAGGGACGGTGCCCGAATAAATTCCATCTCCCGCCAGCACATCGGGCTGGACTCCGTTATCTGTTAAGGGTACTTCGAGAGGATCTTGAGTTCCTCCTTCAACTCTTGCGACAACGGTCGCTGACGACTCGCAGATGACTTGGGCCTGAAGGACGACCGAGTCGTCAGAGCGAGGGCGCCGAGGTTGAAAGTCGATGAAGTCTACGGTGGGGGGAAGCGAAGCTTCATCGACAGGGTTTTCTTGGAGTGGACTCGGATGGACCGAGACGGTTTCTCCGCTTTGAGTATCACCGGCGACATAAAGTAAGCCGTTGTCTTCTTGAGCGACAGAGCTCCTCGCGATGAATTGACTTTCCCCTGATCGGTGCTTAATTTGAAAGCTGAATCGAAGTCTTACACCTTCTGGTGGTCGTTCTGGAAAGGTATAACGAAGTGACGATTGAAATCCCGATCCCGAACCCGTCGCTGCGATTAAGCCGCAGGGACCATCATTGCCAAATCCCCCTGAACTGAGTCGACGAGATGTGTTGTGATTACCATTACTGTTCCAACGATCGAAGGGCTGATCAAAATCGCCATTCTGAAAATAGTTCGTTCCATCGCCACCGACGACTTCGAGGACGACATCATCGATGAGGGCTTGTCCTTCATCTAAAAGATAAAAATAGAACCGAGGGCCTTCGTGAAAGCCTTCCCATTCTACCTTTTGCCACTCTTGTCCCTGACCGGTGGTGGGAGGAGTGAATCGAGCGACTCGCCAGTTCCCGGGAGCCGTCGCATCAGAATGGAGATCCGCCCGTTGGAGACTTCCCCCCAAGCCATCCGCGAATGCGGGCCACTTTCCGGCATCGCTGTAACGGATTTGTTCTTGTAGTTGTCCCTGCGCGTTTTCCAAACGTAGAGTTTCCCCGGAATTGCTCAGTTGCGTGTCATCGGTAAAAGGACCGTAAACCTGATTGGGATCGAGGTTGAACTTTAGGATGATGGCTTCGGGGTCTTGGGCGACGAGGCAACGTTCCCCCGGTTGAAGCATCGAATTAGCGGGAAAGGTAAAACGAATCCCACGAGTAAATCGCCAACCGGCTAAATCTAACGCTGAGCTACCGCGGTGACTCAGTTCAATATATTCTTCTCGAGGATCAGGATCACCGACGGGATGGTAATGAATCTCACTGATGGCGATGGGAGAGTTTGTTATATCGAGTTCCTCTGGACTCGGAGGACAAGCATTTTCTTCGGCATGCTCACCGGGTGAAGGGGATTGAGACTTCCAATTGAAGGGAGCATCCCCTGGGCTATTTTTACAGTTGAGGTTGAGAGAGTTTCCAAGCCCATCGGCAGAAAAGCTGAAGGGATAGCGATCGTTGAAGCGTACGGAGTCGATGATCTCCCCGGAAGCTTCGACCAGTTCCAATCGTTCTCCACCGTTATCTAATGAACCCTGAAAGGGGACGGGGTAGTAAGAAGTGAACTGGGGAAAACGAACCTTAAAGATCTCAGGATCTTTGACGAGGACCAGGGTCTCCCCTGAAGGGAGTTGAACGTCCTCAGTAAAGGCGAAATCGATTCCCTTTGAAAACTGGAGGCCGAGAAGGGAGATCGAGGTCGAGCTTACGTTTTTAAGCTCGATGAATTCAGCATCTCCGTGAAAGCTCGGATGGTAATGAATCTCGGTGATGCGCAAGTCTTGTGCATTGGACCAAGGAGCTCCCAGCGCGAAACTGAAAGACAGAATCAGAATGGTTTTTATAACTTGAAGATTCAATGAATTCCTGAGCAGCACTAAAGGGATTAATTTGTTCCTATTGAAGAACAGAGTTTAATTAGTTCCTGTTGATTCAACAGGAACTAAGCCGAGTTGGGATCAACTCGGCCGCGGACATTGGCTCGCAGAGCCTATGTTCAGCGGAGTGAAAGCAAATC
>JANQLS010000027.1 GCA_028280485.1 Planctomycetota bacterium | reverse complement strand
TTCCAAGCATCGAGATTGGCGTCGATGTCGATGACATTGAGTGAATGACCTAAACCATCCGTTGCGGGGTGCCAAGAATCAAAGTAGGTGAATTCTTGAATCACGGTTCCCTTGCCGTAACGAAGTTTGATCTTTTCACCCGAGTTACTGAGTCGGCTATCGTACTCGCCCGCGATATTCACTTCACCGGGAGCGAAGTCGTAGTGACTCATAAAGGCCTCGGGATTTTTAACCACCAAGACGAATTCACCCGAAGGTAAGCTTAAGACATCTCCGTCTTTAAAATCAAAATTAACTCCGTCGACTAAGGAGATGTTCGTGAGGTCGATCGTGCTTCCACTTCGGTTGTAGATTTCGATGAATTCAAGATCGGAACCTAAACTGGGATTGTACATAATCTCGGTAATTCGAAGGGCATCTTGCTGGGGGAAGGGGCTCGAAGCTTCGGTCGCTGTGAATTCGATGGGATTCGACCAATGACTCCAGCGGCCCGTGTTGTCTTTCATTTTGACTCGAACTCGGTAGTGCTCGCCAGGGCGACAAACCCAATCTGGGATGGTCATATCCGATTGAAAGGTTGTAAGTTCTTCGGATTCCCACTCCGCGTCAATTTCGTAGATCTTAGGATTTAAGGGATCGAACTTAGGTTGACCGGGAGGAGTCACTTCAGCGATTCGCCACATCATGCTTTCAAATGAGCCTGATCCTTGAGGATCGGAAAAGCTGCTCGTTGAAAATTGCAGGTCGTCGATTGGGAAACTGGGTTGGCCTTGAGGTGAAATCGTCGGTTTGTTGGGAATCGCCGAATCACCATCTTGATTGCTATCCATCCAATTGCCTCGGGAGTTCACGTAGTTCTTTTCCTTGAGGATCATTCCCGCAAAGGTACGACTTCCGGTTCCGGCTTCGTAGTACCTACCGTGTCCCGCCTTGCTATTATTGATTCGATTTGAAATCAATATTGGGTTGTAGTCCCACATGGCGCGATCCGCATCAACGAACGAGATTTGCCCGGGGGTGTGAACGCGATGCGCGACTTCATCGATCATCATATTTGTTTGATCGGAATTGAAGAGGAGGTCTCTCAGTTCACGTACTCGGTTACGGTACTCTAAACGGAAAATGCTAAATCGATCCAAGACGTGTTGATTCAAGGGGCCACGTCCACCTCCACCGTTGTAGGTTGTTGTCCAACAAAGATCCAAGTCCCAGTTGAGAACATGCCACTTGTCGGTTTCAGAGTTGTGATAGAAGAAGTAATTTTTTCCGGCGTGGATATCGTAATCGTGAATCGCCATCGCGATGGCTCGGAAGTTGTAGTAGTCGGGTAAGTCTAAGTTGTCCCGCCACCACTGCTCACTGGGATTCGACCCTTCGTAGGTACCTTTGAAGGTATTAAGGTCAGATCTGTCGGTGGGATGGTTGTAACCTTGATTATTGAGAGTTCCGGTTCCCCCTTCCATTTTGTAGTAATTTCCATCGGGAAGTCCGTGTTCATCCAAGAGATTGCCATCGGGTTGTTCGATGGCTAAGTAGAGGCCTTGGAAATCTCCGCTGAACTGATCGGGTCCGGTTTCACTGGCTGCTTCGACTAAACGGAAGTGAACATAGTGAGTATTCGGAGCGGCGTTTCCTGAAAGGTTGTGAAGCTTGAAACCCACTGCTTCAAATAAACCTTGTTCTCCACGTTGTTGGAAGTTGCCCTGTTGAATGAGGGCGGAGAAGTTTAATTTATCCCACTTGGTATCGTAACGTCGATTGTAGTCATCTCGGGCTTCGAAGCGATTGCCTCGACGGAAGTTGAACTTCCACATGTTTTTTCCCATCGAATAACGCCAAACTCCGCCACGGGCGCGATAGCTGATATGGTCGTAAACTTTTCCGTCGTAGACCATCGTTCCCATCCAACGGTAATCTGAACCGCCGTACGAACCCGTAGTGGGTTGCATTTCATCGGGTGAATTGTAGCGATAAGGAACTGAAAGTGCGTTGAGTCGATCTTGTCGCTGAGTGATGAAGGTATAAACCGGAAGTTCAGTTAAAAGTGATGAAGGATAGGTGGTGTTACCAGTGACTCCTGGTCGAGCTGAGCCCGTCCACGCGGGAACTCCATCGTAAACGTAGTAAGCAAAATTGGGAACGGGATCATCCCCGTAGGGTGCTTGAATGGATGCACCACCATTATCAGTTGCAATAATTCGATAACGGATGAGTCTTCGGTTTTGTTGAATGTTACTGGGCATCGAGCAAGTAAAAATCGAATCACCAGCCGTGACGTCTCCATTACTGCCGTCATCGGTCATCGCTAAGCTCGTCCATTCTGTTTGGTAGTCAGGATCGGTTAAGCGAATGTAGTTACCGGGCTCGACAACTTGGTATTGAAGTTCAATATCACCAATTCCATCGTCATCGGTTGCTTTGACGGTAATTAGAACCGTCTCATTGGAGGCAGGGGAGACCGGCGTGTGATCCACTTGCCTTAAATGAGGAGGAAGGATGGTTGAAAACGAATTGTTTTGTCTTCCGGGGCTCGGGCCTTCACCGGCACCCACCGCCGTCGTGAGCTTGGCGTCCATCCACGCATCGGAACTGCCTCCTAGGGAGGCATTCATGACATGGATTGCAAGTACGTTGGTGCCATCGACGAGATAGGCTTGAGGATTGTTTAAACTGGAGCTCTCGAAATCAAAGTTTTCTAGCGCGCTACCTGCAGTGTCATCGTGGTCGGTATTTTGAGAGGGTACGTTGTCTCCCGCAACCCACTGACCGTTGATATAGGCATTGAACCCATCGTCGTACTGAGCCTCTAAAGTGAGTGCAAGGATCGACGCAGCGTCTTCGAGCTCAAAGGTCTTCCTCATATAAAAGGAAGAGTAATTGTTTCGCATATCACTGAGGTTGGTTGTGACATGACCATCTCCATAACCGATTGGAGCTGTTCCCACGGTCCAAGAGTTGTCGTTGAAATTCGCTTCATTCCAGTCTGCGGGAGGAGCAGCCGTTCCCTTTAAATACCTCCAACTCGAAGTGGGATTGACAAGGTTACTGGAGTTGTCGACCGCATCGGGATTCGAAGGTCTCCAGCTTCCTCCCAGGTCGTTACTTTGACTGGGATTTACCAATTCCATCGAGTAGCCTTCATCTCCACCCAGAGTTGGCCAAGGAAAACCAATTTTATAATCGACCACGTCAACTAGAAGACCACCAGCATCCCGAAGGCGTACTTCATCGGATTCGTTGGAGAGTCGACCTTCAAAGGGACCGACAACGGTGAAGCTATTTCCGTAACGACTTTGGAGGACTTGAACATTTTGGGCAATCACTACGAAACCACCAGGTGCGATGGAAATGCCATCGGGGATGACGAATCTTACGGCATCGGTGAGTGACCACCCCGAAAGATTAACCGCTTCCGATCCAGTGTTATGAATTTCTACAAATTCTTCATGTACAGTCTTGTCACTGGGAGCGTAGTGAATTTCGTTGATGATGACATCAGCGAAAACGGGGACGTGTACCAAGGTTGTCAACACAAATAAGAAAGTGGTTCTTAAAGTAGCTCTCATGATCGAGGAATGATTCACAAAGAATGGATGAATTAACGAACTCAAGCAGAATGCGTGAGCTGAAAGTGTTTTGATTTATCTTAGTAGAGACCCAATTCTCTAAGATTGAAGTCGATTAACTTCTGGTAGCGAGTAGGGCTGATGTTCCTATCTGCTTTAAACAGCTAATTTTATCACAGGTCTAAGTCTCCACAAATTAACAGTTAAGCTATTATTAAGATTCTTTTCAGAGCTAAAGGTCACCTTGATTAAAGATACTTCGAGAAGATTACTATCTGCTTAAGAGTTCAGGGCTTATGATTTAGGAGAGCTTCAATTTTTATTTTAGATAAACGAGCACTCCTCACGAGTGCCCTGGAATTGAATTCATGAATTGCCTGGGTGAGCGACAATTCTTTCAATCCAGCTGCTAGCTCCCTCAACATTTATGTGGATTGGGTCATGATGGAACTACTGAAAAGGTACTTTTCTGTTCTAGGGATGGTTGCGGTTTTTCTTTCCTGCTCATCGATCTTCGCTCAAGAAGCTCCTCGGGTTCAAATTTTTGAAATGGGTTTAGGAGTTAATGGAAACTCGAAGGCTCAGTTTATTCAATTAAAACTCGCCGGTGCTGAAGATAACTTGTGGGGTCCCAATGAAGCGGGGGGGAAGGGCAAACTACAATTAGAGTTTTTTGATGCTTCTAACAATCGTACGGGTGTCTTTAATTTCCCTAACGATGCTCCGGTCGATGGGAACCCTGATGGTTTTCCTTCTGTTTTAATTGCGACCCAATCTTTCACCGAACTCGAAGGCGCCCCCCAAGCTGATTTTGAATTACCGGAAGGGATCTTGGCTACCGGAGGGGGAAGAGTTTGTTTAATGAGTCAGCCAGAAGTCGCTGAGTACGAATTGGAATTGTGCCTCAGTTACGGTGATTTTCATTCTGCTGATGCACTTCCAGAAGGTATTCCTGACCATGAAGTTGAAATCATTTCCGTTCAAAGCCTTCGTCGGGTAACCAATTTTGGAATTGAGTTCTTTTCCCAAAATCAACGGAATGAAGATTTTTCATTGAGTACGATTCAAGCTCGAAATAGCTCGGGCGATGAGTTTACGGGAGCAGAACTGAGTCCAGTCGAAAAAGGAAGAAACTTATTTCATCACGCTACTTTTCAAGGGAATGGTCGAACTTGCTCTACTTGCCACAAAGAAGAGGAAGGTTTTTCCCTGTCGAGTGAGACAATCGAGGATTTGGATACCTTAGATCCCTTATTCGTTTTTAAGTTGAACCCTGCACTGAGCTTTTTAGAAGATGCCAAAGAGCTCGAGGAAAAGGGGGGATTGATCAAGACTCGTCCTCAAGGATTCGATGGTCCTTCCGTTTTTCGAGCCGTTCCGGCGCTCATCAATTTAGATCAAACAGCTCCCTACGGTTGGACGGGAGATTTTGATTCGTTAGAGGAGATCATCGTTCATTCGGTTGCGGATCATTTACCCAATGCCTTTAATCGAAACGCTGATCCCACTAAAGGTGCAATTGCCTTTAGAACGCCAACTGAAGCTGAAATCGATTTACTTAAACAGTTTTTACAGAGTTTAAAAATCGATGCTTCTTTAGAGCTGATGATGGCATCGGGGGCTTTTAAAGGAAAAGATCATGAGTTGATTCGCCAGGGTCGCGATATTTTTATGGGAAATGGCAACTGCTTTCAGTGCCATAGTGGCCCGAGTTTATCCGACGTCCATCCTTCTCTTATCGAACGGGGGGTTGTCGCTGAGCCTGGAAATGGTTTTTTCAATACAGGCGCAGCCTTCGGTTTTTCGACTGAAGATTTTGATCCCGACGAGCCCCAACATCCCGACCAGGACGTCAAGTTCAATGTACCTTCGTTAGTAGCCGTCGGCTTAAAGAAGAGTTTCTTCCACAATAACATCGCTAAGAGTTTAGAGTCAGCAGCGCATTTTTACTGTATCGACTGTACTTTATTTTCTTCGGGTCAGTCACCTTCCGCTCCTCTTTTTGCGGATATCACTCAAGGGTTCTTGGAGATCGGAACTTTCTTAGAAAGTTTAGTCGAGCCGGATCCTGAATGTGTATCAGGAGATGATTGCAATGAAAATGGCATTGGGGATGTTTGTGAGATCGCTCTCTTCCCAGAGCGCGATTGCAACGGAAATGGCATTATTGATATCTGCGAGGCTGGCGTTAGTGATTGTGATGGAAATTCAATCGACGACAGTTGTGAGATCTCACAGGATCAAAGTTTAGACTGTAATCTCGATGAAAAGTTAGACTCTTGCCAGATTGCCGCCGGTGAACTTGAAGATTGTGATGGTGACGGGATTCTCGATAGTTGCGAGGGAGGGGATGTCATCCAGATGGATGAACTTCCCGACTCTAAAGAAATAAGGATCAATGGGATCGTTAAGCGGCAGTTTTTAGGAGTCCAGATCAGTGAAGTGGGGGATGTGAATGGGGATGGCTTTGGTGACATCGCCGTTGCTGCTCGACGTCAAGTTCCCGGGCCCTTCCACGATGCTTATATTTTGTTTGGAAGTGCCGATGCACGCACTCGAAATCTTCAACTAGAAGATTTAGATGTGAGCCATGGAGTTATCCTTCGGAATTCCTTCTACAAAGAGAATACGGAGTGGGTGTCAGCCATCGGTAATATCGGTGATGTCAATGGTGATGGTTTTGATGATGTCGGGTTCTGTGATCCCTTATCAACGACTAAAGGTCGTCTTACCAACGGGCGAGCCCTCATCTTGTTTGGACGAGAAAATTTGGGCTCTGATGGGCCGATTGATTTGCTCAACCCACCTGACTCAGAATCCGTTCTCATGGTTCATGGTCACGATGTGAATGATCGTATGGGACCCATGATGGCCGCAGCGGGAGATGTCGACAATGATGGTTTCAATGACTTTTTATTAGGCGTTGTCAACGGGAATTTACCCGGCGCTGGTACTGGAGCGGGAAAGGCTTTTATCGTTTACGGTGATCCGATTTTAAAAACTCAAACCGAGCTGGATTTAAATTCACAGGATTTCAATCGAGTTACCATTTTGGGAGTGCGTGGAATTACCGCTCGCTTTGGATCCCAGGGATCCACCGTGGGAGATATCAATGATGATGGTTTCGCCGATTTTATAATCAGTGCTCCTGGGATTCCAACTGAAGGGGGGCTGCGCGGAGTGAGCTTTCTCTTTTTTGGTGGTTCTCATCTCAGGGCATTGAACCGGGTACAGTTTGCTGAGTCTTTAAATGAACACGTTGTTTTTAGATTACCCGAACCTTTGCCACTCAACGGTGTCCAGGGATTGCAGGCGCATCCACTCGGAGATGTCAGCGGTGATCGAGTCGATGACTTTATGATCACCGGTGAACGGGTTCATGTGATATACGGTAAGAAGAATTTCAATTTTGACACTGATTTTTCATTAGACCGTCTCAATGGTGTGAATGGTTATTCCATCACAGCTCCATTTCGGGAGGCTCACTCCATTGGAGGAGTGCTGGGAGATTATACTTCGGACTCCTTAAATGAGATTTTTTACACCTGGAGGCGAACGGGTGATCTCTTCATTCGTTTTGGGTTTAGCCATAACTTGCCGGAACCTCTCGTCGGAGGATTTGGAGTTGCGGATGGACAAGGCATTCTCCTCTTCCAAACAGAACAAAGAGAGGAATTCTTTTCAGAAACATTTTCATTAAACTTCGAGGTTTCTGAGGCCGGGGATTTCGATGGAGATGGTCACGATGATCTTCTTTTGTCCCAAGATCGATTCAGTAATTCAGAGATTCGATCTAGAGGGCGAATTCGAATTTTATTCGGTCCGTTTTATCCGGATGATTGTAATGACAATTCGATACCCGATGAATGCGAATTCCGCGATGGTTTAGCAGTAGATGAAAATGGGGACGGTGTTCCCGATGATTGTCAAAAGGACAGCGACGGTGATGGCATCTTTGATCCTTTTGATGTTTGCCCTGAGCAGGCGGGTGGAGATTTTTGGAATACTGACGGTGATAGTCGGGGAGATTACTGTGACGATTGTGCTCGAGACGCTCTTGACCAATGTTTACCTGAGAAAAGTTCGCAGCTGATTACGGATCAAGCCGGGGGATTGTTAGAGGTTCCCGATGGGAGTTTCTCCTTAGAAATACCTCAAGATGTACTCACCGATGAATTCCCTCTGTCAGTAACAGGATTTAAGCGCAATTCAGAAATCAATTTTGAAGGTAGGGTGGGTACTCTCTTAAACGAATATCTCTTAGGTCCTGACTCCGCCAAGATCGTTGGGCCCTTCTTAGTTCATCTGACTTGGGAGGATGAGAATGATGATGGAATCATCGACGGTACGGATTTGTTCGAGAGTGATTTAGTTCCCGTGATTGATGGTGAAATTGCCGAGGTTCGATGTGAGATTAATGATCTTTGTAGCGAAGAAGATAATACCTTGTTGATTGAGATCTTTACTTTCGGGGATATTGCTCTCGTTCATCTTCCCGCTGAAGATCGATCGTTTAAAAGAGGTGATGCCAATATCGATGGTTTATTCAATATTTCCGATGCTATTTTTATTCTCTCTCATCTCTTTTTACCGAATGGTGAAAAAGCCTTGTGTAAGGCAGCTCTGGATGTCAACGATGATGAACTCATCGATGTCTCAGACCCCATTTTTGCCTTAGTTCACCAGTTTACAGGGGGAAAAGCCCCTCCATTCCCCTTCCAAATCTGTGGGCCTGATTTTTCTCCGCCGGGCTTTCCTTGCGATTTCTTTCCTCTTTGTGACGAAATTTGATAAACTCCCAAAAATTTTAATCCCTACGAGATTTTTTAGGAGAGATGTGTAGCGATGAGTTCAAAGCTTTTCATCCAAATTCAAATTCTGTTTCTTTTGGCAACAGGACTTCACTTATCTGGTTGCCAATCCCCTTCCACGAGTTCATTCGAGATTAAAGCCGGGAAGCCCGTTCCTAACCTCGAGGGTGAAATTTACTTTAAAAACGTTAGGCAGCTCACCTTTGAGGGTGAAAACGCTGAAGCCTATTGGTCCAACGATGGAAAAAAGCTGATCTTCCAAAGCAACGCTCCTCCATTTAAGTGCGATCAAATCTTTGTTCTCGATCTCGAGACCGGTATTAAGAACCTCGTCAGTACCGGAAAGGGAAGAACAACTTGCGCTTACTTTTTGAAGGGGGATGAGAAGATTGTTTACGCCTCGACGCACTTAGCGGATGAAAATTGCCCTCCTCCAGTCTTTCGTAAAAACGGGAAGTACGTTTGGGGTCTTTACCCTGGGTACGATGTGTTTATCGCTAACGCTGATGGATCGGGTCTAAAAGCATTGACCGAAACTCCTGGTTACGACGCTGAAGCTACCGTGTGTCCGGTAACCGGAGAAATCGTTTTTACTTCGGTCCGAGATGGGGACCTTGAGCTCTATTCGGTCTCTCCCGATGGATCCAACTTGAAACGTTTAACGAATCGCCCCGGTTACGACGGTGGTGCGTTTTACTCTCACGATGGTACTAAGCTCGTTCAGCGATCAGGGTATTTTGCTAACGATGAAGAGAAGAAAGCTTACTTCGATTTATTAAAAGAGAATCTTGTACAACCCTCGCAGATGGAAATCACGGTCTTGGATCGGGATGGTTCTAACTTCAAGAAAGTGACTGACAATGGCAAAGCCAATTTTGCCCCATTTTGGCATCCGGATAACAAGCGAATTTTATTCTCTAGTAATCTGAATGACCCCCGGGGAAGGAACTTTGAGATTTACATCATCGATGAAGATGGAAAGAACCGAAAGCAGATCACGAACAATCCGAGTTTTGATGGCTTCCCCATGTTTTCCCCCGATGGCAAGTACTTAGTTTTCGCCAGTAACCGGTATAACAAACCCGGTAGTCGTGATACGAATGTGTTTGTGGCGGAATGGGTGGAACAGCCGTAATGATGGTCTGTAGGGGCGTCCCTTGTGGGCGCCCATTTCCCGGGTATAGGTGAACAGTTTTAAATTATCACGTCGTTCCAGGAATCGGCCTAGGGCAAGGCCAGGCGCTACAGGGATTTCTTTAAATTGAAAAAACCTTAGTTCCCTTCCAAAGCCTCAATCAGCTTCACCAAATTCGAAAGCTGATTCATTTCAAACACCTTTGAATATTTTTCTTTGTCTAATTGAACTTTGATGACTTTGAGCTCTAAATCGAAGGCTAAGTCACTGCTCTTTGCCATTCGCTGATGAACTTCTGCAGCGAAGACGATACGACCTTGAGGGGGGTTGCGAATTAGGAGCTCATCATTTCTCCAAATAGCTTCAGCTGAATTGGATGTTAATGTTGAGTATTGAATCTCCCCTAAAGGCAAATTGAATCTAACGAGTTCTTCTCCATTCAAATAGAAGACAAGTCCGTCATCGATGTAATGATTTAATTTACCAATCCAAAGTTTTCCTTCATGCGTCCAGTCAATGCTTTTTCTGAAATAGGCGGTAATGGGTTTTTGTTCTGGATCGTCCCCAAATTCTATTTCGGTGACATGGTTTTTTTCACCGAAACCCAACATGGCTTTACCCTCTTTCCAACTGTTGTCATCAAAATTGGATTTCAGCCAATCGGAAGATGGAGGATTATGCTCGTAATAATACTTCCAATCACCTTCCTTGCTAATAATTGAAATCTCTTCTGGGGCGTAAGTAGGGGATTTGGAAATCTTATTCTTTAAACGTTTGGAGCGGGCTTTTCCATCTTCAGAATCATCGGCACTGTTCACAATAAATGCCACATGATAATAAGCCTCAGCTAAGTCTGTGTTTCTATTAAGCTCGTTATAGAGACCTCTTGCTTCGAGGCTGCTCGATAGATCTCTCTTAAGGTCTAATGAGGGGCTCGTCAGATAACGCGAAATAAGGTTGTTCAGCGCATTTAAATGAAAATCATTTGCGTCTTCTTCATTGTCTTTTGTCATGGCGATAATGAAGGGAGCTACGCTTAAATGGCCTCCTTTAAAATCGATACTTTTGACTACCTTTTCAGGATTTGGATTTTCAATGAATGTTCTGAAAATGTTTAATGATCGATTCACGTATCTCTTTGTAAATCTATTGCTGCCTTCCCACGCTACCATGCCCTTGATGACGGGTTTAGATTGCACGCTGGTTTTGTGCCAATCTTTAGCATGAACTCCCGCAATTAAATTCACCTGGGCTGTCGTACCATCATTGTAATTGAATATCAATTGGCTGGTATTTTCCCCATTATCGCTGGCAAACGCCATTCCCAGCAACAGGTGCAATCGAATCACCTTTGAATGGATTGCGATGCCTTTGATGGTTTCAGGAAAGACTTTCTGCCATATTTCCATCTGATTGGAGACCTGTAAGACCCCTCGAATATCGAATGGTGTAGATTGAAGAACTCTATATCCAATAGGTAGAGTTGAAAGATCATTTCCATCAGAGTAGGCGTTTTGCTGGGCGTGCCATTGACGACTGAGAATGCCGTTATAGTAGGGGCTTAAATCGATGCAATCATCAGGGGTGGTTGGAAGACGTTCTGGCCAAAGATCACGAGTGAAAGCGATTGTCTTGGGAGGCTTGCTTAATCCTGGTTCCTTTTTGCTAACGGCTAAAGTTTTCCAGTACTCTTTGCTGACGTCATTCGCCCAGTATTCGGTTTGTTCTTGAGTTTGGGCTTCTACCAAGCTGTCTTTATAGGGAAGCGCTTCAACAAATTTTAGATCACCGATCAAATTGCTGATGAGTAAATTGCCATCGGGAAGGAAGGCGATGGAATTGAAAGCTCCGTGGTCTTCTTTGAAGGTTAATAACTCTCTACCGGAAACGACATCCCAGACACTGGCAGTCGGGTAACCTAAATTGATATCGGGTTCTCCACTCGCAGTAACGATGCGAGTACCGTTCGGAGAGAAAGTCAAACCTTGAACCATGCTGCGAGTTTTTAGTTTTTGTAATACATTTCCGGTTGATAGTTCGATGAGGTGGACTTCTTTACTTCTTGCAATAGCAATCAGATCTTCGCTGGGGTGAAATTTGAGGTCGAGGGTTTTAGATCGTGAGCCGTCCAGAGTGAGAATGTTGGAACCATCGATTAAGTTTTTAACTTCGACATTACCGTTGACATCACTCAGAGCCATCTTTTGGCCATTGGGGTGAATTTCAATATCTGAGATACCGTTTAGGTTTTCATTTAATGTCTCAATCAATGAACCGTTTTTCCAATCCCAAACTTTCACGTCTCCATGAAGATCTCCACTGTAGAGCAAGTTCCCATCCTTTGAAAAAGCTAAAGAAGTGATCAGTCTTTTAGCTCCTTTTAGGCTTCTCCATGGTTTGCCATCGCTAGCACTAAATACCTCCACAACTTGATCGCCACCCGCAGCTGCAATCCATTGCCCATCCGGGCTGAAGGTGATGGTGTTAACTTTTTGAAAGAATCGATTGTATTTATAGATGACTTGTCGTGTTTTGATATCCCAGACTCGCACGCTATTGTCCCAGTGACCCGTAGCCAGGCGGTCTCGGTTAGGGCTTAAGCTCATCGATAAAACGCCACCAAAACCATCCAATGCATGCGGATTTTTTCGAATAATCCAGGCTTTACACTTGTTTGTGTCATCGACGGTAAGGGCCATTCCCCCGTTCGGACTCATGACCACTTTGAGAACATTGGAATCATGTCCTCGTAGTTTTTGAATGATTTCACCGGTATTCCCATCGAATACTTGAGCGACTCGGTCGTTAAAAGTTCCAACAACAATCGAGTAATCTCGGCTCGCTGAGACGCTTTTAAATATTTGATCGAAGGACATCCACTCTTCACCCGATTCGATGTGATAGCCCCGCAATGATCCTTCTGAGTTGATGGTCGCCAGGGCTTTACTATCTGGGCGGTAAATGACCGAGACAATCTTTCCCGGTTGTCCTTTAACTTTATAGCGAAGTTCAGCCGTTTTGGCGTCGTAAATGCCGACCTGCCCATCCTCTTCAATCAGGCTATAAACGCTCCCATCAGGAGAGAGCAAGTTGGGTTTGTACTTTGAAATGGGAATATTGGCGGCGTAAAGGTGTTCTCCCGTCTCTGCATTCCACACCCGACAAACTAAATTTCCACGAGTGATGATCCTCTTCCCATCGAGAGTGAACTCAGCCGATATCATGTTAATATGGCCTTGAAGTTCATGTTTGATCTTATCGGTTTTTAGATCCCATACAGTAAATTTCTTGGCGCCAACGATACAGCCAAACTCTTCTTTGACTGGATTGATCACAACATTTCCAGGAAGTCCTTTGGGTGACTCAAGGGTTCGTTCTTTTTTCTCACCCGTTTCAAGGTCGACAATGCTTAGGGTGGTCTTCCTATTCGTGTTGACTTGTAAGAACACGAGTTCGTTTGAGAGATCGTTGATCCCGTGGGCGATTACCTGATTTCTAAATGTCCCGTAATCCGCAATTCTCTTCTCATTCACTAAATCCCAAATCCACATAGGTCCGTTTTTAAAGACCAGGACAGCGCGAGTATTCTTATTATTGATAGATGCATCAACTACAGTTCTAGTAATCGGGATATCCTGAAAGTACTGCCGACATTCGAATACCAGCTGCCCCCATTCCCAACCTCGGTGTTCAACAGGACTCGTTTTTAGAAGATCGAAAGCTTTGGAAACTTCAGATTCTTCGAGGCTCTTAGCGGCCAAGGCAATATTCGAAAAATAGACTTCCTTCCGGGCGTGGTCTTTTTCGAGGCTGATTTTCCGATTGGCTTCCAGTTGTAGAAAAAAGCCGGCTACTACACCGATGGCGATGATCATCGCAGCGGTAGCCGTCGCAAAAGCCGTGCTCTTGTTTCTTTTAACCCAAGATTTAAACTCGGCGATGGCTCCACTTTCATAAGCGTGGACCACGCGGCCGTCTAAATAAGCTTGAAGATCCTCTGCGAACTCTAAGCTGCTTGAATAGCGCTGAGCTTTATCTCGTTGCATCGCCTTTTTGCAAATGGCGATGAGAGCGGGGGGAGCTTGTGGATTGACCTTTTCAATGGGCCTCGGTTCACCTTGGGTGACCTGAGCGAGAATCGTGTGAGCTGAAAGTTGAGCGCCCTCTTCTACGTAAGGCGGGTGCCCGGCGAGAAGCTGGTAGAGGATGGCTCCCAATGAGTAGAGGTCCGATGCCTGATCGACCTCGTGTACAAGCCCCTTCGCTTGTTCCGGTGCCATAAAAGCTGGTGTGCCGAAAATGGATCCTTCAAGGGTCACTAAATCTTGTTGATTGAGTTTGCTTCCGGCGACATGTCGGTCGGAATGAACCGTACTTAAGCTGAGCTCAGGATTTTGCGGATCACGCTCGTGGAGGTCTTTTCGCCCGACGATCTTCGCTAAACCCCAATCCATGATGAAGACTTCACCAAATCTTCCCACCATGATGTTGGCGGGTTTGAGGTCGCGGTGAATGACTCCCTTGCTGTGGGCGTAACCGAGAGCTTGAGCGACCTGAACAATTAAATTGACGGCTCGGGGTAGACTCCAATTTTCTTTATTTTGGTGAACGAGCTTGAAGATTTCTCCCAGCTCTCTCCCTCGAACGAGCTTCATCGTGAAGAAGACTTGGCCTTCGGCATCGAAGCCTAATTCGTGAACGGGCACGATGCCGGGGTGATCGAGTTGAGCGGTGACTTGGGCTTCTTCTAAAAAACGAGCGAGTTGAATGGAGTTAGTGCTCTTTGAAGATGAAGATTCAGAACCTGAATTCGGGCCCAAGAGAACTTTCATCGCTAAAGTTCTACTGAGGTCCTCGTCGTAGACCTTATACACCACCCCCATCCCACCGCGCCCTAATTCGGCGTGGATTTGGTACTGAGTTTTGGGAAGCGTTGAGTCAGGATCTGCTTGGCTGGCCGGTTTCGAGAGATCTTGAGTCGCCTCTGAAGTTTCAGATGGCGCGACGGTCTCTAGGGAGGCGATGTCGTCAGCATCGTCACTGTCGGGAGCCAATGAAACCGTAAGCTCGCTGACTTCCGGCCCTAATTTGGCTTTTATGGAATCATGAAAGGAGCGTGAGGTGAGAAAGCTCTTGGTGAGATGAATAAAGTCATCGAGCTTTCTGAGTTCGGCTTCCAGCTGGGGATGCTCTTGAATTAAAGCATCGAGTTGAATCCCTTGGGGCTGGGCTCTCAGACTGGAGGTATAGACCTCTAAGGCGAGTTGAAGATCATCAGAATTTGAATGTGACATACTCACATTTTACATCAATGCATCTCCACGTTGCAGCTCCCAACTCCCTTTCTGAAATAATTGAAGCGCACATTGGGGTGAAGA
Organism: Planctomycetota bacterium; assembly: GCA_028280485.1. GTDB lineage: Bacteria > Planctomycetota > UBA8108 > UBA8108 > JACQVS01 > JANQLS01. Next base: position 31,562 of record JANQLS010000027.1, on the reverse strand, counting down.
CCCAGTAAAGACATGGGGACGGAGCTGTCGATAATCTTTTTCGAGATCATAAAGGCCGTCAATCGCTGCCCGAAGGGGTTGTCATGAGTACCGGCATGCCAAATCGAGACGCGCTCGGCTTTCCAGGTTTCTACGGGACCGACGGTGATCGCCTGAGTGGGAACTAAAGAAATATTTCCCCCGCCTGAGGTACGGGCGTTTTGAGCGATTGTGAGGGGATGAAGGTCGACAATTCGGGTGTCGAGTTTTAAATACTCTTCAGGGCTCGGGGGAGCGTCCTGGTGAGCTCCCTCTCGCGCGAGAGGATCATTGAAAGCCCAGTGTTTCACATCTCCCTGCCCGCCTTGCATCACTTTACACTGAACTCCGCTCCAAGAGTCCTTGTAGGGTTGGGTATCGGCTTTGGGGAAATGGAGATTCGTATCGGGCATCACGAGATTCTTTTGGATGCGATCGAAACAAAGTTCCCGATCGGCTCTCTCAAAGGAAAGGGGGTGAGTCGGATCCACTTCTTTCCCATCTAAATACCATTCATCCATACCCCAAAAGTGAGCTGATCGAACATCGAGATTGAGTTCGTTGATCAAGCGGGCTACGAGGGGGAGTTGCTCGGTGGGTCCGATGGGACCGCAGATCCCTGTAGGATTATCCTCGGTTGAATCTCGCCAAGATTCAACGTATTCCAAAGCTTCGGCTAGGTAAAACTCTTCTAAGGTGTCGTACATCACTACTTCAAAACCCGGCCGTGAAAGTTCTTCGAGGTCTTTAAGAGTGAGCTTGGCTACATCTTCGATTAAGTCATCGTTCAGGGTGGTGTAATCCCACCATTGAGGAGCGATGGCGCTCAGTTTCCTAACCATGATTTCCCTCTAATTCAGCTTCGTATTGTTCGTTGAGCTTCCACTTGTCTTTTAACGCTTCACGAAGGGGGTCTGAGTCTTCTTCGCAAAATCCGTAATGAATATGTCGTCGCCAACCTTCAGCGTGTTCGAAAGCTCCCGACATTTTAGCGATCTCGCGAGAGAATTCTTCACTGGTTTTTAAGTAGGCATTCATATTTTGGCTTTTATCCAGCCACTCCTGTTGGGATTGATGAGCAGCTAATGCTTTGATCTTCGTATCGTGAACGGTGGAAGTGTCGATGAACACTCCTGGAAAGATTCGACGTCTTAAGGAATCGCGTAAACCGTGAGGTAATGCGTGATAGACCGTCACTTGAGAATCGGTAAGCGGTGTTCGGGGAGGCACCGTTTCGAAATTGGGCATGCCCCGAGTGAAGGCTGCGGTTACCGCCAAACGGCAGGAGTTGGTATGGTCTTCCATATAATCTTGAGGAGAAGGTACCAACAAGATATTAGGTTCGACTTCCCTCATAGTCGCAGAGAGTTGACGAAGAGTTTGGATATCGTAAAAGATTTCGAGGTCATCACCGATGGAAGGGTGATAGTGGGCTCCCAAAATCTTCGCAGCTTCTTCAGATTCTTTTTTTCGAATCTTGCGTATCTCATCCGCGGGGTAACTTAAACTTCCGCAAGAGCCGCTCGATATCGTCATATAGTGAGTTTCGTAGCCCGCTTCTTTTAAAAGTAAAAGAGTACCGGCCATCAGAAACTCGATGTCATCGGGATGGGCGGCAACAGCAAAAGCGACGGGCGAACTCATCCGTCTAACTCCACCGCTTGCCCGGTTCGGGCAGATTCTTCAGCTTTGAAAATCACTTTGTGAGTGGTGAGTGCTTCAGCGAGCCCCGTTAAAGGCATCGCCTGCCCGGAACTTAAGGAATCGAAAAAGACTTGGAATTGGGCTTGGTAGGGGTGATCGGCCACATCGCCTGAGTCGACCAAGCCGAAGGAGAGTTCGCTCCAATTGGCTTTATTCATCCCCTCAATTCCGTGAAAGTGAGCCTTGTTATCGAGAATACTTCCCTTGCTTCCAATCAAGTGAGTATGGAAATAGTAAGGTTGGAGACAATCGATGGAGGAAGCGCACTTGCCGACTTTACCGCTTTTAAACTTTAAAAGGGTAACGCTGGTGGTGTCGTATTCGTAGGGCGTGAAGATTTCACTTTTAGATTTTGTCGATAAACAATGAACACTTTCTACATCACTTCCTAAGAACATAAGGAGAGCGTCGATGGCGTGGCAGCCCGCAGAGAGAAGGGAGCTTCCTCCACCATCTTTTTTCGTGTTCCAAGAAAACTGTCCGTACCAAGGACCGATCCCGTGATAGTAATCGATTTCACCGTAGTGAAGATCTCCTAGAAGGCCTTGTTCTACGATCGATCGTGTCGCGATGAATTGACTTGAGTATCGACATTCAAAGCAGATACAAAAGCCCACCCCCGCTTTATCGACGGCCTCAGCCACCTCTTCGCATTCTTGTAAACTCAGCGCCATCGGTTTTTCTAAGATGATGTGCTTGCCCGATTGAGCAGCCTTGATGGCTTGTTCTCGATGAAGCCAGGGATGGCTGGTGATTGAAATAGCATCGATATCTGGAGATGCGAGCATCGAATCGAGATCAGTGTACGTTTGAATGGAAGTACCGTGCTCAGCGGAAAGTTCATTAGCATCGAGTTCCCTAGCTGAACAAACGGCAGTGACTTGAGCTCCACTGACATTGTTGATGGCTTCGATGTGGGCCGTCGCTGCCCAGCCGTAACCGACGATGCCGACACGATACTCTTTCATGGGTTGAGGTCCTTCTAAATCTATTTTTTCTTTTGAACTTTAGACCAGGTGTCTTTCAGATTCACGATGCGATTGAAGACGGGGGAGTCTGGTTTGGAGTCTTTGATGTCACTACAGTAGTAACCATGTCGTTCAAATTGGAAACGTTCACCGGATTCAGCTTCAAATAAGCTGGGTTCGACTCGAACGTTTTCTAAGACGGTCAGCGAATCGGGATTGAGATTCTCGGTGAAGTCTTCTTGGGTCTTTTTCAGCTTGAGAGGGTTCTCTTTGATGAACAGACGATCGTAATTCCGTACGGGTACATTCTTCGAGTGAGCCGCCGAGACCCAGTGAATCGTTCCTCTTACTTTACGACCGTCGGAAGATTTTCCTCCCTTAGTTTCAGGGTCGTAAGTACAGCGGAGTTCAACGACCTCACCCGTCTCTGGATCTTTGATAAAATCTTGGCAAGTGATGTAGTAAGCGTAACGCAGTCTCACTTCCCTCCCGGGGCCGAGGCGGAAGAATTTCTTGGGGGGATCTTCCATGAAGTCTTCGCGCTCGATGTAGAGTTCTCGCGAGAAGGGGATCTCTCGAGTTCCGGCATCGGGATCTTCCGGGTTGTTCACGGCTTCTAGGAGCTCGGTTTCCCCTTCAGGGTAATTTTCTATAACTACTTTTATGGGGTCGAGAACGGCCATCCTTCTCGGGGCTACTTTGTTGAGGTGATCGCGAACGGCGTTTTCTAATTTCGTCGCGTCGACCTTACTGTTGTACTTAGCGACTCCAATCTCTTCACAGAAGTCACGAATAGATTCTGGAGTATAGCCTCGTCGACGAAGTCCGGAGATCGTGGGCATTCGGGGATCATCCCAGCCATCGACTAAACCTTTATCAACGAGATCGAGGAGTTTACGCTTACTCATCACAGTGTAGTTGAGGTTTAAGCGAGCGAATTCAATTTGTTGGGGATGGAAAACATCCAAGGCTTCTAAAAACCAGTCGTAAAGAGGACGATGGTTTTCAAATTCTAAGGTACAGATCGAATGGGTGATGCCTTCGAGGGAGTCACTCAAGCCATGCGTGAAATCGTACATGGGATAAATACACCATTTATCTCCCGTTCGATCATGAGGCACTTTCCGGATGCGGTAGATGATCGGATCGCGCATATTCATGTTCGGAGAAGTCATGTCGATTTTGGCTCGCAAAACTTGAGAACCTTCTTCGAACTCGCCATCTTTCATTTTAGTGAAAAGATCTAAGTTCTCTTCGATCGAACGATCTCTGAAGGGACTGTTCGTTCCGGGCTCGGTCAACGAGCCTCGAGTTTCACGAATCTGTTCGGGAGTTTGGCTGTCGACATACGCGAGTCCCTTCTCGATCAAGGTCACCGCGTATTCGTGGAGCTTGTCGAAATAATCGGAGGCGTGAAAGAGGCGTTCTTCCCAATCGAAGCCCAACCAACGGATGTCTTCTTGGATGGATTCCACGTATTCGACATCTTCTTTGGTGGGGTTCGTATCATCGAATCGAAGATTGCACTTCCCGTCATACTTTGCGGCTAGGCCGAAGTTGAGGCAAATCGACTTGGCGTGACCGATGTGCAAGTAGCCATTGGGTTCGGGGGGGAAGCGAGTATGAACTCGTCCATCGTGTTTCCCAGTGGCATTATCGTCTTCGATAATCTTTTGAATGAAATTTAAGGATTTCTCTTTGGATCCCTCGGCAGATTCGCCGGAATCCGGATGTTTGGATTTTTTATTTTCAGGCGCGGACACTTCAGCCAAGCCTCATCGCAGTTCAGGGTAAAAAAACTAGAGTTCGTCAAAAGACACAATTCGAGAGAATCATAGCATGAGAGTCTCGAAATTGAATCCTCAGCTCACCAGAGTTTTCATTATCCTTCTAATGGCACTGAAACGGGACTTTTTTCCAACCTCCGGAGGCGCTCGGTGAGGATGACGAAAGTCGACAGATTCCAGGCATGACCGGTGTTCGCGTCTTCGATGGAACAAAGGTAAGATTCCAATGCCGGCCAGTAGTGGTAAAAGAATCTCCCGACGGCTTGGTCGAGACTGGCTTCAAAATGGCGGGATCTCAGGACCTGAGCGGTGATTTGAGCAATCCGGTAGTAGAGCTCGCTCTTGATGGCTCGGGTAGCTCCCAGGTCGATGGGACTTAAAGTGGGGATTTCTTTGAGTTTTTCCAAGGCCAAATCAAGCCGCAAAGCCTGGAACACCGTGAAAAAGACTTTTGCCACATCTTCAGGGTGGGTGTCTGTTTCTTCAGCGCGGGCCAAGATCATCGGAACGACTTGGAGAAATTGGAAATCTACTGATTCTTGAGCGATCGATTGCGGGATACCTTCTTGAACGAGGTGATGGACGAGCTTGGTGGCTTTCTCTTCAGACTCGGGCAGTAAGAGCCTTTTCAACCAACTGAGGGGGCGAACGAGAAATCCTTCCAAGCGATCTAAGGTTCGATCGCACCAATTTTGAGCGCTAGAATCTTGGGGCCACTCGCACAGTAGAGCTCTGATCGATTGAAAAAGAGCTTGGCGGTAACTGTTCAGAAGATAATACGCCTGTTGGGAACTCACCTGAGAGTTTCTGAGGCAAGATCGAATTTCCTCAAAGAAGGTCTTTCCATCGAGCAAGGGATCGGCCACTCGATAAGCACGAGCAATTTCGATGAAGGAAACACCCAATTCATGGGTGAGGCGATGGATTTGGGTAATCCCCAGTCGTAAAGTGATTTCATTGACGAAGCTCGTAATGATGATTTCTTTCTTGAGTGGATGATCTTCTAAGAAATCACCACAGGTTTGGATCACTTTTTGGGGGAAGTAATCGATTAAATAAGAATTAAAATCGAACTCTTCCTCGATTTCGGTGAGCACAAGGGTCTCTTGAAGATCGATGGAAGCCAGGCTTAACAAGTGAGCTAATTCGGGCCGAACAATGGTCGTTGAGCGTTCGGTGCGATTCGTTAATGAGCTGTTTTTAGAGCTATGAAGTTCTTTGGGATTGGCAGTGGCTCTCGAATGGCAGAGAGATTCTTGCAGGCTGAAGTGATCCGTGGGATCTTGACTCGCCAGGAATTCTTCCAGAGATAAAGTTAATGCCAAGTCTTTATTTGTGGCTAAGACTTCATCGCACAAGAGCTCGGCCTCTGATTTTAAAAGCGCGCATCGATCTTCGGGAATGAGTTTTCCAGATTGAGTGATCAAAGCCAAAGCGACTTTAATATTTACTTCACGATCAGAGAGATGGACTCCACCCGAATTGTCGATGAAATCGGTATTGATTTTTCCTCCCGACTTTGAGAATTCAATTCTGGCATTTGTAGTCAGGCCGAGATTACCCCCTTCAGTGATCACTCGGGCTTGCAGTTCGCTCGCATTGATTCGAACAGGAATGTTTTTTTCGTCTTGAGCGTCAGCATGAGTTTCATGGCTGGCTTTTACATACGTTCCGATTCCTCCGTTGTAGAGGAGGTCGACGGGTAGTCTTAATAGTGTGCTGACCAGCTCTTCCCCGGTGATCGTTTTTGAGCTTAGGTTTAAAACTTCCTGAGCTTGAGGAGAGAGTTCAATCTTCTTGGCGTTGCGATCGAAGATACCTCCACCTTCAGATAGGAGTTCGGGATTGTAATCGTTCCATGACGAACGGTTCAGATTGAACAATCGCTCCCGCTCTTTATAAGAGATTTCGGGATCGGGATCCGGATCGAGAAAGATGTGACGATGGTCGAAGGCTCCGATCAATCGAATCTTACGACTGGAGAGCATCCCGTTCCCAAAGACATCTCCACTCATGTCCCCGATACCAACGACCGAAAAGCTTTCATTGTCGACATCGATGCCTAGTTCAAAGAAATGATGGCGGTTGGACTCCCAAGCTCCTCTTGCTGTGATACCGTAGAGTTTATGGTCGTAGCCATTACTACCACCGGATGCGAAGGCATCGCCGAGCCAAAACCCTCGTTGAATTGCGATTTCATTTCCAACATCGGAAAAAGATGAAGTTCCTTTATCGGCAGCGACGACGAGGTAGGGATCGGGTTCGTCGTAACAGAGGGTTTGCGGTGGGGGTATGATTTTTTGATCGTCGCGATTGTCGGTTAAGTCGAGTAAGGCCTGAATGTAGGTTCGATATTGAGTCTCGACCTCCTTTAAAACGTTTTTACAGTTCGACAAATCTTTTTTAATAATGAAGCCGCCCTTAGCTCCGCCCGGAACAATGATGGAGTTTTTAGTGATCTGAGTGCTCATCAAGCCATGAATTTCGGCTCTGAAATCATCGGGGCGATCACTCCAGCGGATGCCTCCTCTTGCGATTCGGCTCGAACGAAGATGGATGCCTTCCATCTCTTTGGAGTAGACGAAGATCTCAAACTGAGGAACTGGAGCCTCGAGGCCACTCAGTTTTTGACTATCAAACTTTAGGGCGATGCGCTTGGGATTGCTCTCATTCTGAAAATAATTCGTACGCACCGTTGCCACCATCGACTGAAGTAGACCACGGAGTATGCGGTCTTGGTTGATATCTTCAACCGAGTCCAGTTGAGAGTAGAGGTTTTTAACGAGGGTTTCTAATTGAGTTGAAGTACGAATTTCTTCGGGAGTCGGTTGGAACTTAGGATAAAAATATTTTTTTATCAGATTGAGTGCGAGATTTGGGTTTTGACTCAATGCGTTGGCGATCGATCTTAAGGAATGGGGAGCCCCACACTGTTGGTAATGTCGAACGTAAGTTCGAATCAACTCAACTTCTTCGATTTTAAATCCGGCACTGATAACGAGTCCATCGAGTGGGTCGCTCTCACTTTTGTCTAAAAGCAAAGAGAGTACGGCTTGTTCTAAATTAGAAAATAAACCTTTGTCGATCGCTCGGTCGTTTTGCGATTGGATTTTAAAGGTGTGGAGATGGCTTCTCGGGAAATCTTCACCTTCCAATCGATAGGTGGCTTCATCGATAACGCGCAATCCTAAATGAGTTAATGCGGGCATCAATTCTGAAAGGTGGTATCGATCTCCTGATTTCAGGATGTGAAGAACCGTTTCAAATTTTTCGTTTTGAGGTTGTTCTGAGAGTTGAACGCCGATGTCTTGAGTTTTGTAGAAGTTTTCAAAGAACTCTATTTGACTGAAAGCTTCTTTGGGCTCATAGGCTCCCTTAAAGTTATTTGGAAAAGTACTTTGGTACCTTTGAGTCAATTCTGAACCACGACTTGCATCGAAGCTGTCCCGAATTAAGCTGATGAATTCGTCTTCCCATGTACGGGCGAGCTTAACGAATTGTGCTTCGAGATCAACGATTTCATCTAAGCTTAGAGTTTTTGAAGTTTCATGAAAGTAGAAGTGTAGTCGGGCATCCGCATCTTCGGACAAGGCTAAGTGGTAATCAGCTACAGTGGCCCCTAAAGCTTCGCAAAGTAAATTTTGAAATCCTTTTCTCACTCGAGCAGAAAAACTATCTCGAGGTAGAATCACCATCACCGAGAGCCCTTGGCCGACGATGTCGGATCGGCAAAAGATGCTGATTCGATTTAAGTTTTTATGCTCTCGTATCTCTTCAACGGCTTGCTCTAATGTTGCTTCATCATTTGCAAACAACTCATGGCGTGAAAAGTTATTGAAGATCGAAAGAATTTCTTTGTGCTCATGGGAACCTTCTAAAACCTGAGATTTTCTTAGAAGCCATTTTAATTTTTCTCGAACGACTGGAATCTCTGAGCAGCTTTGGTTCAAAGCGTCTGCAGTCAGCAATCCTAATATTCGATGTTCGCCGACGACTTCTCCTGTTGCGTCGATTTGTTTGAGTTCGACGTAGTCCATCGGCACTTGACGATGGACAGCGCTTTTACGATTTCCTTTGATGAAAACAGGGAATTTTCTGAGTTCTAATCGTTTTCTTAAGGGTTCTGAAATCGTCGATAAGGCAACTGGGTTTGCGAACGCACTTCCCTGTTCTTCTCGAAGTACTCCGAGTCCGGATTCGGGGATGACCTGAATCCACGTCTCTCCCTCCGATTGGTTGAAGCGATAAGATCGACAACCTAAGAAAATGAAATTGTCAGCTAAAAGCCAGTGGAGTAAATCCACCGATTCTTCGATGGCTCGTTTTTCTTCTAGGTCTTTCGCTGGATAAATTTGTAATTCGCGGGCGATGTTCTCAACCCGCTGTTTCATCGGAAAGAAATCTTCGACGGCGATCATCGCTTGCTGAAGACTTATGGTAATTTCATTGAGAAGTTCTTGTAAGAGATCAGAGTCGGTGTGATTGAAAGTGAAATGAAGGATAGACTCATGGGCTCCCGGGGACATCAGGGGGCGCACGCTCAAAATTTGACGTTCTTCTCCGCGATCGATTTGGAGTATCGGGTGAAGGTAACTTTGAGACTCTAAGCCAAACTTACGAATGACTTCTTTGACTGAGCTTAAGATAAAAGGTTGATCTTCCAGGTTGACTTGAAGGTAAGATTTATTTTCTTCAGCGTTTTGATAGAACCGAGCACCAATTTCCTTTTTGGAACGACCATTCACGAAATTAAAGGTGTCGATAACTTCCTGGGCCAAGCTGTCGATCGGTCTATGATTTAAGTAGGATTGTGGAGTCTTAAAATGAAAAGCTCGAGCAAAATCTTCGATCAGCGAAGAGGAATTTGCAGTGGAGCTGATTTCCTTTAGAAGATCATGAAAACGATCTTCGCACTTCTCGGTGGGCTGGTGATTTTGGGGATGATTTAGACTCATTTTCTTGATGAACTCCTTTGTTAGTTCATCGACAAAATGAGCCTAAAACCTTGGTTTAGGTTGGTGAATATCGGACTAAATCGAGCTTACAAATAATACCGGTTAGATCAAAAGCCACAATTGCCTTCCAGGTGATCCCTCGCTAAAGCTTTGGGCTTGGGGGCTGATAATTTTAGTTAATGCTTTTCGATGGAAAAGGTGTTGCCCCTTAAAACAGGGCTTATAAAAAATATGGCTCACGCCTCTCAAGCCCGAAGCTTTAGCGAGGGATAATTGAAGCGCCAAAACGTATTGAAAATTAACTTATTCCAAAAAAATGGTTATTCCTCAGGATCCGGCGACTCCGGCGAAACTTCTTCGGATGTTTCAGGGGCAGGATGATTTTTTCGGAACTCGATTCTGAAGACCCAAAGGGCGATGGCATCGTAGAGAGCGTGAGCGAAGATGGGAACGCCGATATTTTTACCTGTGATTTCATATACCCAACCTAAGTAGTATCCCAACAGAGCAGCGATAATCGTATAGGTCAGGGTGATGCTGTGAAGTAATCCAAAAATAATAGCGGTGGCCCAAATGGTGATACGAGGTTGAAGTACACCTCGAAAGAGGATTTCTTCTCCGATGCCTGCAGCTAGGGATATGAGGATGATTTGCCAAATCTCTAATCGGGCGAGGGTGTGCCCAAATCCGTTGTCAAGCTTGTCGTGAATTTCCTTAAACATCGGAAGGTTTTTTAGAGGCCCCCAAGTTAAAGCCACTAAAAAGATCAACAAAGGTAAGGTTGCCAGCAATCCTTGCCCGATGGTGGTTAAGTTAAAGGTGGGAACTTCAAGTGGCTCTTGAACCCAAAGCGATTGAATTCCCCAAGCTACCGGTAAGAGGACAAGTAATTCAAAAACGATTGCTAAAATAGTGAATGAATGCGGATCTTTAAAGGGAGAATCAGCTTGTTCTTCAGGGTGCATTAAAACGATATCAGTCAGAGTTTTCCGGGAGTGGAATGGATAAATTTAGTAGTGCGGGACTCGATGTCGCTCACTGTGGGTAGAAGTGAATGATCGAGTTCTGCCTCTTGAAAGTCAACGTAGAAACTTAAATATATTTCGAGTCGGTAAAATCCATCAGGAATGGAATTCCAGCTATTGTTTCCTATTCTGGTTCTATTTCTTGAAAACACCCCAATTTGGCCGGATGATAAGGACCTCGAATCGAATTGCTTGCTCATCATACCTATTAATCATTAACTCGTGGGTAGTTTATGAATCTTAAAAACCCTATGAATTTCAATCCGATCTTCCTGTGGATGATATTCGCATCACTCTTATTGGGGTTATGGGGATGCCAGGGAGAGAATTTACCTGCTGCCAAAGGAAAATTGATTAAGGAATCGATTAAAGTTTCTATTGGCACCGGGGGAATTTCAACTGCTGGGCGTTGGAATTTAGTTCGAGTTGAGGCAAGGGCAGAGAAAGGCTTGTTCCGTGGAATCATTCGAGTTCAAGGAAAGAACACCGAGCACGAGACCAACTCTAGGGTGTTTGAGGTTGCTCATGAAGCTCAAGTCTTTGAGCTCCCCATCTTGGTACGATCGACGAGTCGAGTTGATGTTTCAATCAGCTCGTATTCAGGGATTCCAATTCACTCCGAGTCGTTAAACGTCGGACCGGATCCCAATGAGCTAACAACTTTGGTTGTTCATGGTCAGGAAGTCAGAAAGTCAAATTTAGAACCCCTTGTTCCTAGCTGGTTTAAGATACAGAACGGATTTAATCGAACTTACAAAGAGAGCGATGTTTTAGTCAGCAAGCTTCCCCAACATTGGTTGGGGTACGATTGCATCGACACGGTGATTTTAGATGGAGTCACTTTATTAGATGCCTCTCCCTTGGCCCAAACTGCATTGGAGCGTTGGATTAAAATGGGGGGTGTGGTCATTGTGATGCCAGGAGGGAAATGGGCGACTCAATTACCTAAAAAAGCATTGAACTTATTTGGCATGGTTAAGCAACCAGAATTTAATGTCATCGATAATGATAATAAGAACAGTGAAAATGAGGACAACCAGAACGGAAAAACTTACACCCTGACCTTTAGCTTTCATGAACAGGTGATAAAAGATCCCATCCTCCCAGTTTACATGCATAACTTAGGAGCGGGTCGTGTTTACATTCTCGAAGGAACGGTCGGAAAGAATTTTCCCTCGTTGGTTCGATCTTCAGATCCGAGTAAAGAGGCATTGAATGTCAATGTATGGGAAGCCATCTACAAAGACAGCATGAGGCGTTTTTATCAACGGGGTCACCGATCCGATTTAAAGTTTCTTGAGCCGCGTGCGTTGGGCGTTCTTCACAGCTGGACCAGCTTTAGTTATCCCGAAGTTGCTTCTATAGCCACATTTATTTTGGTTTATCTCGGGGTTGGATTCTGTTTTGTCGCCTTGATTTTGAAACGTTTCCACAAAATGGAATGGACTTATGCTGTCACTATCGTGTTTGCCATCGTTTCGAGTTTTGGAATTTATCGATTCGGGTTGTTGTCGGCGATTAAAGCTCAATCGGTAAATACGATAACGGTGGGGGAAATTTGGGAAGACGGTCGTACCGCAACAACAACCACCTTTTGTGGTGTCGAGTCACCACGGAGAACGACACTGGAATTAGATTGGGACACGACTCAAGGAGTTGAAGTTCTTGGCTCTCAACCCAAAACTTTGTCCTACGGTGGTGTTGAATCTCCACAGCAATTGCCACGAACTGCGATTGAATATAAATTTGAGCAAGGTCAACTCAAAGTGCCGGAGCTGTCGCTCTTAGCTAATTCGACCAGATTTTTTAGATTGGATGGAGTTACTGATCTGGGAGATGGTATTTCTATCGAACGAGGAAATACTCTCAGAATCAAGAATGTTAAAGCACCTCATATTGAACTCTGGGAAATTGAAAGTCGGGGATTTCGAAAAATAAAAGACCTTCGAAGAGGTGAAGAATTCGTTGATAACCAAGCTTCTTATACAGATAGCTTTCGGAGCTTTGAGCGAATTCCAAGTGAATGGGATTTTGAATTTGCGGGTGAATCAGAGAATTTTAATTCCAATAGATTCCGCCCTAACAACTTCAATCAACACGATTCTAATCGCTATGGAACCATCCAGGAAGGACAACAAGTCATCTTGAAGCGCTTTGATCGAAAGCTCTTTTCGTACTTAGGACAAAAGCTTGAGAACGCCGGTAGGAAGAGGTTTTTCGTCTTGAAAGTTATCGATCAAATTTCTTCCGAGCTTCAATTAGGGAAAAAGGGCAACGCAGCTTCCTACCTGATTTATGAATACTCCAACCGACTCAATTGATCACAAGATCCCTCAACTAACTAAGGGACGTTGGAAGCTATTCTGGGCAACGGTCATTCTTATTCTAAAGAAAGATCTCATTACATTATTAAGAACCTGGAAAGCCTTCGTGGTCATCCTTGCATTAGTTTTGGCAGCTAGTTTATTTCCCTTGGTTCATTGGCCCGAACAGGGTCAGGTAATGGCGTCTTACCACGCACGTTCTGCCTTTTTTACGTTTAAAGCGGTGTTTTACATCGGCGGGATCTTGTTTGTGCCAATGATTACCGCAAGTTCTTTCGTATTAGAGCGTGAAGATGGAACTTTGGACACTCTATTAGCTAGCCCGCTAAGCTTGGGGGGAATCGTATTTGGAAAACTTTTAGCTTCTACCTCGTTATTCTTAATCGCGTTCAGTTTTTCCTTTCCTATTTTGATTGTGGTTCAGCTTCTCGGTGGATTTGAGTTTTTAGATTTTTTGCAAATGGCCGCCGAAATTTTTGTTGGAACGTTGTTCTTAGGCTCAGTGGGGATTGAATGCTCAACTCGAAGTAAAAGCGGCTTAGGCGCGATTTTGATCACTTACCTGTGGTTAGCCCTCCATTTATTCTTGCTGACCTTAATCTCCTGGTTCTGTGGGATGGTTATTTTTACGGTGTTTGATGGATTGCTGAGTATGTTTTCAGATATTCACGCGATTATCCTAGTGGCCCTTTTTTACATAGCGCTCATATCTCTATATTGTTGGATCTTACTAAGAAGCGCTGCTTACAAACTAACTCTCGCCGGGCAAAGAGAGATCGCTCTCTTGGAACCTGAGGAAGAAGGGCAGGTGGGGGCGCGGATCAAATGGCGTGGGCTGAGAACTCGTAGTCTATTTGATAAATTTAAAAGTTCAGAAAATGTAAGCTGGAATCCCCTTTTCCAAAAAGGGGTGAAGACGAGTGTCTTCGGGAACGGAGTGTTTCAGTATTTCATTTTTTGGACTTTGGTTGCGGTAGCTTGGCCTATTCTTATGTCATCGATCGGAATGGGTGTTCATACGGTATTAAGCCGAATATTCATTTTGAACATGATTGTCATCGGTTGTGCACTCGTATTAGTTCCGGGGGCTAGCGTGATGGCTCTCTTGCCTGACTTTAGGCAAGATCTGTTCGATTTTATTAAATTGAGTAAATTGAAGCCTAATGACGTTTTGTTCGGAGCCTTCAGAACTTCTCTTCATGGAACGATGGGCTTGTTCATGTTGATTGGAGCCAATTGTATTTTTCTATTTATCTTTCTTCTCGCGGGCCAGCATCCTCAACCCATCTTGATGAGCTTCGTATTTTTGATTGTTCATTTGGGCTTGCTCCTCATCATCATAACGAATTCTATAGTTTGCGCTTCAGTGTCGATTTTATTCCTAAAAAATTCACTTCTATCCCTGATGTCGACTTATTTTCTCTTTATTGTGACCCTGTTTTTTGTGCCCGGAATACTTGAGTCCGTCATTGATGCCTGGCTAAACAAACATTACACAATAGATTTAATTCTTGTTTCCCGAGCTATCTTTAGTTTTCATGAATATTCATTCCAGCGGAGTTCACATTGGTTGAGCCTGGTTCCTTTCTTTTTAACGACAACTTTACTAATTTTGGCTTTCTATTCGATCAGCCTTTTCAAGTTAAAAAGAATCTGGGGCGCGACTTCGGAGTAGCGGTTTCTAGTTTCAGCTTAATGATTCTGTATAGATTAAGAGAGTGTGATGGATCCCATTCTTCCTGATTACGCCAAAGCGATTTTAAATTCGGACTTACCAAATAAAGAGAAGTTAGCGAGCTTGCAAAGAATCGCATATCAAGCGAGGGCACAAGGTCCTGATTTAGGTGATGTTGGGCAGTCTCGAATTGGAGGACATCCTGATTTACCTCAGGACATTGAGTGGCCGATGTGGGGTGACAAGGCCTTAATTTTCGTGGCCCAAATCAATTTTTCCGAAATACCAGATTCTCCAGTCCGAGATTTACTTCCGAAGTCGGGCTTTCTTTGGATTTTCTATGGTGCGGGTTGTGTAGATGATTGGCTTTGTTATGGTGAGGAAAATTATCCTCAGGCTCTTAAGATAATTTATAGAGACCAATCAATTGAAAATCTTAAAGCTCGGGCGGTTCCTGGAAATATTCCGGAAGATTTTAAAGAGGGATTAGATGAGCCAGGTAAACTTTTGTTTAAACGATTAGAGAATACGATTATTTCTTGTGCTGAAGATCCTATACTCGACAAGCTTGGAGTCAGTGAATTCAAGGATGGTTATGCTCTTTGTGAAGTTATTGAAGAAGCAGAATCTGCACTTGAAGGAATGGATCGAGAATTCTGTGACATACAGATTTTAGGGCATCCGAACTCTCTTCAGTACCCTGTGAGCCCAACGGTGGCGGAATGTCGAGGAACGAATCCAGAGAAGGCATCTGAAGAGTGGATTACTTTGCTTGAAGTTGCCTGTGCATTTGGTGATTGCGCACTCTATATAATGATTCGGATCGAGGATCTTAAAAATCAATTTTGGGACAAGGCTTGGTATGCCGTTCAGTGTACTTAGTAATCGGTTCACTTTGAGGCTGTGAATTTTTTTGAACTACATTAGTAAGCCCGGAGCGTAAGCGACGGGATATGTCATTGTAATGAATCCCCAGCGGTATATTCTAAGGGATAGCTCAGGCATTTCATTTCCGCCCACGAAATACTTTAGCACTGTCCCGTCGCTTACGCTCTGGGCTTATTAATATTGGTGCTTAATTCTTTTATATGAATTTTGTTTTATCTTATGTAATAAAATGACTCTATTTTATGTTTCGAGTTTATTTGTAGAATAAAGATAGATACTTCTGCCATACCGGCTCACGGGGTGAGCCGACTACTTTAAAAATAGAATAAAAAAATCATGTCCGATCCCCGCGAAGGTCAAACCACGCAAAAATCATCTCGCCCTTGGGGTGATATCTTTATGTTGAGTCGAAACCAACATTGCTCTGTCGATTTAACCGAAGTGAAACCCGGCTCAAGATCGAGTCTTCATTCTCATGAAATCCGATCCGAGCTTTTTCACCTTTTAGACGATGGTGCTGTATTAGAAATCAACGGTGAGATTATTCGACCTATGGCTCATGAAGAATTTTTATTAAAGCCCGGTGATCGGCATCGTTTTTGGGCTGAGGATAAGCCTTGGAAAATGTTAGTTCTCAGTTTCGGGGAGTGGAAGGTCGAGGACCAAATTCGACACGAAGATGACTACGGTCGTGAAGGGGAAGAGGTTCAGCTTTGAGCTCAGTGGATCAAGAATTCCAAGAGCAAGGATTCTTAATTCTTGATGGAGTGATTTCAGAGAATGAACTTCAGCTCGTCGAAGAACATATTGAAAATACAGAAGTTCAGTCAGCGGGCACTCGTACTTTATTGAAATATTCCTGGTGCCGTTCTTTAGCGAATTCGCTAAAGGACCATCCTTCTCTTTCTCAAGTCATTCCCAGAGGCCATTCCGCCAAGCAGTGTATTTACTTCAAAAAGACCCCTGAGAAGAATTGGTCGCTACGCTTTCATCGTGATCGGTCGATTCCGGTTAAGGAAAAGATCGAAAGCCCTGATTGGGACGGTTGGTCAACAAAAGAGGGAGTCGTGTACGCTCAACCGCCTCAGGAGGTGCTCAAGAATCTCGTTACGGTGAGAGTTCACTTAGAGGACAACACTCAGCTCAATGGCCCTTTGAAGGTGATCCCAAAATCACATCACGAGACTGAACCGACTACCGAGGAGCACACTTGCTTAGTTAAGGAGAGGGGCGCCGTTGTCATGAGACCCTTACTCCTTCATTCTTCGAAGAAGATGGAAGAAGGCATCAGGCGAGTTCTTCACTTTGTCTTCGGTCCCGATGAGTTGCCGGGCGGGGTGGAATGGGCGTATTAATATACCACGACATTTCAAGCCCGAAGCGTGAGCGAGGGTTTTTAACGATACGTTTTTTCGCAACGACACTCGCCCATTACTACGAATTCAGTTTGCTTCGGAAGACCGCACGCAGAGAGGTTGTGAATTTTTAGATCAAACCAAATTTCGAACCAAATGGCGCTTCACTATCCCTCGCTAAAGCTTCGGGCTTGGGAGGTTGGTCATTTCAGTCATAGCTCATAGCTGAATACTGTGAAATCCCTTGCAACAGCCTCAACATTGAAAGCGGTTCTCGCCCCTCAAGCCCGAAGCTTTAGCGAGGGATAGTGGAACTCTTAACAACTTGAAGTTGGGTTTTCTTGAAAAATTCACAACCTCAGAGCGTGCGGACTACTACTCGCTCCAAATTTCAGGCACTTCTTGGATGATGCCGCGTTTTTCGCGGGAGAGTTTGAGGAGGTGACCGAGCTTAACGGAAAGAGCTGATTCTTCCGGGGGAGAAAGTTCAGGTTCTTTCCCATCGTTGATGCAGTCGACGAAGTAGTCGATCTCACCCGAATAACCATCGCCAGAGAGAAGTTCGGGGACTTCTTTGCTTCCATCAGCTTTAAAGATAGTGAGGGGGCGCTCTAAGGCCGTGTGATAAGACAAGATTCCCTTTTCACACATGATTTCAAATGCCATCGAGAAAGGATATTCGCCGGGGAAAATCCAACCACCTTCGATATAGACTGAAGCTTCACCGTAGTTGAGTTCAGCTTGATAAACATCGTATCCGCCTTTGATGTCGCAATGACCGGTAGAGCGAACGTAATCGGGTAGGCCTAAAAGATGTTGAGAGTAATCAATATCGTGAATGGAAAGATCTAGGATCATGCCTCCGCTCAACTCTTCATTCATCAACCAGCCTCCCCAAGTCGGTAGGCAGGAGCGTCGTTCAAATCGGGCACCGAGAACGGCTCCTAGTTCTTGGCTGTGAACGATTTCACGGGCTTTTCGGTAGTCGGGCCAAAAGCGGATGCACTGAGCGATCATCAGTTTTCCAGAACTCTTTTCATTCGCTTCTAACATGGCTTCCAAGTCTTCGGCTGAAAGTGCCATCGGCTTTTCACAGAGCACATTCTTGCCTTGTTCAAGGGCCTTGACGGTCAGCTCTCGGTGAATACTGGTGGGAAGACAGATGGAGACAAGTTCGACCTCAGGATCGTTGATCAAGTCATTCGCATCCTGGTAGGTGTTCAACTCACTGAAGTCAAATCGTTCGCCAGGGGCCATCGAGTTTCCGAAAACTCCTGACAGATCGCCTTCGAGACGTTCCTGAACCTGGTCGGCGACGGCAACTAATTTTGCTTTTGAATGGTTTTGAAATGCTCTCAGGTGAGTTAAGCCCATAAATCCGAGCCCAATAATTCCAACCTTGACCATGATGACTCCTGTGATAACTCTTGTAATGACTCCTGGAACCGGAGGGGGTTAAAAGCGGCTGATCCCAATTCAGATCGGCCTCAGTATAACTTCTCATTCATAACTGGGAACCGCAAAGAGGCAGCAAATCTTGGCTTTTTTACGTCAATTTCTCTCAACCATCCCTTCTAAGGCTCCAGGCAAGGGCTTAGGGGAATTCCTTATTTTGGGATCTGAATCAGTACGACCTTCTTTTAGAATGATCTTAATGCAAGATGACAAGAAGTGAACAGAGAGGAGTCGTAGCCAAATTCGCCAGAAATTGGGCGCTTAGGCATAACTCGCCCAATCCCTACGAGTTTGGCTACAGATTGAATCACGAACTTTCGCTTTTACCGAGAGAGAAAAGGCTAGGTTCATGAGACTGAATATCTTGGGTAAGCTTTGTCAGCGCGATCGGCTGAAAAAGCTCAGTGAAGAGTACCGAGGCGAAAAGAAACGAATCGTTCTCTGCCACGGTTGTTTTGATATTTTGCATCCGGGCCATCTGCGTTATCTCCAATTTGCCCGGAAACAAGGAGACGTTCTCTTCGTTTCCTTGACCACGGACTCCGCCATCGTGAAGGCCGATGGCACTCGCCCTTACGTCCCTCAAGAGTTACGGGCTGAATCCTTAGCTGCACTCGAATTTGTCGATCACGTCGTCTTGTCGGAAGCACCGACAGCTTGCGATGTGATCGAACAACTCAAACCTGATCTCTATATCAAAGGGAAGGATTGTGAAAACTCTCGCGAGCCAGGCTTCCTTCTCGAGCGTGATATGGTGGAGGCCTTCGGTGGGAAGGTCATTTTCAGTTCGGGGGAAGTCGTCTTTTCATCTACTACGATCTTAGATCGCTTCGGGGGAGACTTTTCTGTCGAGGAATTTGGAAGTGGATCTCCGTTTTGGTTCTCCCTCTGTTGTCAAAGGTGGGGGGTTACTCTCAAGGGAATCGATGAACTTCTTTCGAACGGTGCTAAGAAATTAAAGATAGCAGTGATCGGAGATGCTTCTTTCGATCGTTACTTCAATTGCGATGCCGGTCAAGTTTCGACTGAAGCTCCCGTTCTGACTGTAAAACCGGTTGACCAAATCGACTACTTGGCCGGAGCCACGGGAATCGCTTCTCACTTAAATGCTCAAGGAGTTGAGGTACACGCCTTTTTCCCCGCGGGGAATGATCGCGACTCTCAGCAAGCTCTTCAAGAGTTAGACCGTTTAGGGATTCACTCTCACACTTGGCATACTCGAAGAAATTTCCCCGTAAGAGAGCGCTATTTTGTGGGGGATCAAATGTTACTTCAGGTGGATCGGGTTGAAGTTCAACCGATTGATTCCCAAATCGAACGTGGAATTTTAAAGCAGCTCTCTGAGCTTAAGTCAGAGCTCGATGCCGTGATCTTTTGTGATTCTGGTTTTGGATTTTTAAATGCGGGCTTCTTGAGTCGCTTAGCGCTAAAGCTGAGACCAGAGGTTAAAGCCTTGACGGGTTCAGTGAGCGGACCCCGAAAATCACTCTTCTCCATGCAGGGTTTTGATTTAGTGGTTCCGACGGAGCGTGACCTACGATCGGTGACTGGAGATTTCGAATTAGATCTTCCCTCAGTAGCCTCGAATCTCATCGAAAAGCTCAATCTAAAAAGTGTGGCTGTCCACTTGGATCAAAAGGGCTGTGTTCTTTTCCAGCCGCGACAGACCGATGACAACGATCGATACGCCAGTCGCCCTCACAGTGAATACCTACCCAATTTAGCCCAAGGCGTGGTCGATGCCACTGGAGCCCTGGAAGCTTTCATCGCGATGAGTACGATCGCCTTTTCGTGCGATGGTTCTCCCAATTTAGCGGCTTACTTGGGTGCGAGTGGTGCTGCCTATTCGATGGAACATTCAGGCAATGTCGCTGCGAGCACGATGGAACTTTTGGCGTGGTTAGAGCGGCGACCCGAGTTGGTGGAGGATCCGCCAACCGCATCGCGGTTGGCGTAGATTTCGTAACCGAACTAATAAATTATCGAAGTCTTAACTAGCCCGAAGCGCTAGCGAGGGGAAGAATCCCTCGCTAGCGCTTCGGGCTAGTTAAAAGAAATTTATATTATTTCAGTGACTAAAATTACTCCTGCGATAACTCCTCCAACAACGCACTAAACGTAATCATTCCCCGCTTGAAATCGATCAAGGAGAATTTTTCGTTGGGTCCGTGTGCGCCATCATCGGGTAGTCCTAAGCCGATCAATAAACTGTCGATTCCTAACTCTTCTTTAAAGGTATTAACGACGGGGATCGATCCCCCTTCACGAATTAATACCGGTTTCTTCCCGAAGCCTTTTTCGATGGCTCGAAGAGAAGCTGCGAATTCTTCGGTCTCTCGTGAAGTGACTACGGGACGGGCGCCGTGCTCAGGTATGAACTCAGCGGTCACCCCTTCAGGCAAGATTGAAAGAATAAATTCTTCCGTCAATTGACGAATTTCTTCGGGGTCTTGATCTGGAACCAATCGCATCGAAAATTTGGCTCTGGCTTCGGAAGGAAGAACGGTTTTCACTCCCTCACCGGTGTGACCACTGACTAAGCCATTGACGTCGAAAGTGGGGCGAGTCCACTTACGCTCAAGAGTCGAATAGCCTTCTTCTCCGGAGATGGCGGGGGCGCCCACTTCTTTTTGAAATTCACTGTCTTCGAAGGGAAGGTCGTTGATCTCTCGACGTTCTTCATCGCTCAGTTCTTTGACTTTGTCGTAGAAGTGGGGGATGGCTATTTTTCCGAAGGGGCCTTGGCAGGCATTGATGATTCGAGTTAGGACATTCGCCGGGTTGACGACCGCTCCTCCGTAGGAGCCTGAGTGAAGATCTTGTTTGGGACCTTTTAAGACGACCTCCAAACATTGAAGGCCTCTGAGGCCGTAAGTGATTGCCGGCATGTCGGGCCCTAATTGGCTGGAATCGGAAATGACGACAACGTCAGCAGACAGCCGGTCGCGATGTTCTCGAATAAAGGGCACTAAGTTAGGGCTGCCGATTTCTTCTTCCCCTTCGATGATCACTTTCACATTCACATCGTTGGCGAGATGAGCATGAATGGCTGCTTTCAACCCACACAGTAGTGCTAACGCTTGACCTTTGTCATCGGTTGCCCCTCGAGCGACGACCACATCGTTTTTAATTGTCGGTTCAAAGGGTTGCTGATACCAACCATCGGCCATCACGGCGGGCTGCACATCGTAGTGTCCGTAAATAAGAATAGTTTTTGCACCGGCTTTTCCCTCCCGTTCTCCGTAGACCACGGGGTGGCCTTCAGTGGGAAGAATTTCAGTTTTCAATCCAGCTTCATCTAACCAAGATTGAGTCCAGTTGGCGGCTTCTTTCATCGCCTCCAATCGAGTGGAGTCGCTCGAAACGCTTGGAATTTTTAAGAATTCTATAAGCTGTTGGCGAAACGAGAGTTCGTTCTCTTCGATGAACTCGATCGCCTTTTGAAGTTTTGGAGAATTTGTGACTTCAGACATGGACTTATCACTTGTTGTTTAAGTGCTGATAACCGTTGTGGATTTGCTAATTAGGCTCATTTTAGGCCTGATAAAAAACAAATCTAAGTCGAATGAAATATCTTGTTAACCGATGAACAAATTTCAAACCCAGCAGGTCGATAAAGATAATCAGTAAATGTATGAATGACGCATCCATTTATGAGCATTTAAGACCTGATTTTTTTATTCACGATACCTCCAGGAGGATGAGTTCTAAGTACAAAAAACGCAACGATTTTCGGAGTTTTCTTTGAGAACTCTTGTCGTGAGTGTCGCCTTCGTGATTCCACGCGAAGAATAACCCTGAAATCGATATAATACGTAACTCAGAAAATAAACGGGGTCAGTAACTGCTAAAGATCCCTACCCTAGACAATCCTAACTCCCCGTACTGCAATTGGGCGAATCGTCAAGAGAAGACAATTTAGATCAGCAAGAACTCCCTGAAAGTTCGAGTCAGCTCACCAAGGATCTATTCCGAGAGCGTGAACTTCAGCGTCAGGCTATCATCGGTGTTTTTACTGATCGCGATGACGATGAACTCCTTCATCAATGGGAGGATCTTCGTCGAGGAATCGAAGATCAATTGGCCGATCCTCCTGCCGAGGCGGTCGAACTTGTAGATAAAGAGATTTCCCGACTCAGTCGTCGTTTAGATTCCATCGAGCAAGGTGAACTCAATGGAAGTGGCGAAGCCATCAGTCAGGCTGAACGACGTCAACAGATGTGCATTGAAGCGCTCCTCGTCAGTGAACGATTGCGCTGGATTCGTCGACTCGTCGGCTGCTACCTCCAAGCGAACCCTCCATTTAATCCTGCGTCCTTGATTCGATCTGAAATCATTTGGATTCGTCAGCGCGCGCGTGATCTTCAAGAGAGTTGGGAGCTCAAAGGTGACCCCAGTCTCTCTATCTTAGTTCAAGATACCTTTAAAGTTCGAGATCAGCTTCAGATGGTCTCTCTCGAAGGTTTTTTAAAGAGGAATGAAGACACCCATATCGAGGAACAAAACTGGAGGGTTCGGAACGAAGAAGACAGTAAGCACATCTCGTCTTCACTCAAAAATTTCATTTCTCATTGGGAACGCGTCGAAGATTATCACGAGATCCTTTCCGCTTTCGACGAAACGGCACCTAACTTTAAAGAGAATGTTGAGAAGCTTCGAGTTCAGCACGAAGAGTACCTTCAGGAAGTTAAAGATATATTACTTTCCGCTGAAGGTCGAGATCGAGGTGAGTTACTGATCTACAGCGTCAAAGGGATCGAGGACCTGATTTCAGGTTTTATCAGTGAAGGGGATCTTTTAGAGATCCCTGATCGTATCCTCAAGCTGAAGCAAGTGATTGTCG
Organism: Planctomycetota bacterium; assembly: GCA_028280485.1. GTDB lineage: Bacteria > Planctomycetota > UBA8108 > UBA8108 > JACQVS01 > JANQLS01. Next base: position 8,565 of record JANQLS010000027.1, on the reverse strand, counting down.
CCGTGGATGAGTACATCGAACTCATTCGCTCATGTGAAGGCAAAAAGCGTCATTGGTTTCGTTCGATCACCAATCGCCTCCACTTTGACAAAGCCTACCGGAGAATTAAGTGGCTGCGCTACTACTCCATCAAATCGGTTCGATCCCTGCAGGTGGAAGCCCGCTTAGAAGATCGTTTTGGTCGAGCCCATCTCCATCGCGTTGAGAATTTAGTTTTCTTTCTCATCTTTTGCCTCTTAGGACTTGTAGGTCTTGAGTGGTACATGGAGGAATCCGTCTGGAAAGTCTCTCCGTGGAATGCTCACGCTGATAACGCTCCTCAGTTTGGTTCGTACTACCTTCTCCATGAAGCTCCTTGGGCATTTTATTTTCAAATTGCCGATCTTCTAATCTGTACGGGTTTATTAGCGGACTTCTTTTTGAGGTGGGCTTTTGCCCGTTGGAAGTTTTGGTTTTTTAGGCAGCATTTCTTTTTCGATTTTCTTCCGGCTCTCCCCTATGGCTTCATAGCAGGTCAGATGGCGATCTTCCATAGCACGGAATACGTTCACTTAGCACTTATCATTCGTGTCATCGGGTATCAGCTCAGGAGCGCTGGGCCGTTTTTAAGGTTGTTGAGACTGATGATCTTTATGGTGCGAGGTTTAGATCGCATCGTGAGTCGATTTCGGGGTTTTCTCGATCGTCATATTCTTTTGTTTGAAGCCGAAGATGAAACGAGTTTCCATACCGATCCTCTTGTGAAACGAGCGGAAAAGGAATCGATCCGGGGAGTGATTCTCGTCAGAGAGTTACTCAATGATATGACTCCAGCCGTACGTTCGAATTTTATCATTCAGTACTTAAAGGTCATTCGACTCGAAGTTTTACGTCTTCAGCCTCGAGATTTCGCCTTTGTCGATCCTCGTCCTTCGACTCAAGATGTGGAGTTAGAAGAAGTCGTCGATAAGCTTGTCGAATGTGATGTTTTACTGATTGAAAAAATTATCGGACAAGATGGCGCTCGACAAGTCTCGCGCTTCATGAGGTGGTTGGATCTTCCTCTTTTACGACGATTGCCGCTCATTCAAGGCATAGCCGTCGCTTCAAGAGGGGCGCAACCTGTTGAAAATGTCGCGCAAGCGGCTCGCGAATTGGGGCAGTTCTTGGAACGTCTCCTCTCCGTTTTTAAAGTCTGGGGAGACTTGTCAGGGATCACCACCGGGCCTCAGATCTTAGATCGCGTATCAACCGCGATGATCAAGGCGACTCAACGACCCGCAGTGAGGCTTTTACTGTTCGGTGGCTTGTTTTTGTGCCTGACTTTAGTGTTTGAGTTTTTCATCGAGCAAGCCGCGTCAGCTCCGAGTCCGACAGGTGCAGATGGATCTGAGACCATCGGCTCGGCTCATTGGTTTGAAGATGCTGTGATTTTACCGATTCAACGCATTCTCGGTTGGCCCTTGCTCGTTTTAGGGTCGGCTTGCTTGATCGTGAACTTTTTAGGGCGGTGGTTTAAACGCATTGCGGGAGAAGCCCTCGACGTTTATCTAAGAACAGCAGAAGCGCATTTCTTCCCCTTGATCAAAGAAGTCAAAGCAGAGAGATTAGAGTTAGATCTCAGAAAAATTTACCAGCGAGTTCTCATTCCGGAGTGCCGCATTCGGGAATTCTCGGATCCCGCGAGCCACTTAGCCTTCGAGCGTATTCGAGAGAAGCTGGGTCCAGAAGCCATGCCGGCCGACCGGGTGATTGCCCGAGAACTCGAAGCTGAAGATCAGTTGGATGACCTGGAATATGAATTGACTCAGGTTTCACTTCTTTATCGTGATTTCTTAGACAGTTCACTCTTCGATCGAAACGATGATCAATCTTCGATTCAAATCTTGGGGAATATGTCGATTCGAGATATTCGTCAGGATGTCTTAGGGCAAGGGAAGCGAGATTTAAGGCGTCTAGAGCGACTCGCACTCAGAAAAGAGCGCATCTTAGGAACCGGACCCTATCTTTGGTTCCGATTCATCTCTGAGAGTATCGCGATCGAAACGGCGAAGCTAATTATCGAGTACAACTCTTCGTGCCTCCCCTTGAGAAGGTTACCGATGAGTTCGAAAGAAGCGAGTGATCGCTTCGAAGCTTTTCTCGAAATGAAACGAGCCGAGTTAGACCCTGCAGCCAGGCGAGTTTTGCGCTCCAAAACGAGCCTCGCTGAATTGAACATGCTGACGACGGAGTTCAATTCACTTCACTTCCTCCATCCCGATCCCTTCCGCGATGAACGCATCGAAGAACGATTCGGAGAAGAGGTCGCCAAGGCGATGGTGAGGGACCGCCGCGCGATGGTGAGAGACATCTTCGGTACTTGGCCTTATCATCTCTTGCCGAAAAACGTCCGCCGGATCAATCTTTATCGCATCTACTTCAAGTACCTTCGAGGGGCGAGAATTTTCTTACTACCCTTCGTGATCCTCTTGCGTTTAGGTGGTCTTTTCCTCTTAGGCTTGGGGAGTCTGCGCCGGGTTGTCGATGAAGTTTTAGGGAAAGGAACTGCAGAGAGTGGTCGCCTGACTCAAGTCGCCAACTTTGAAGTCGCGAAGCGAAAAATCAACCGTATGCGCAAGTCTTACTTCATGGAGGCCATGCGATTACGGGCTGCAGTAGATGTCGAGTATCTAGGGCTACGCATCCCGGGGGTGGAACCAGATCCCGGGGCGTCGACTTATTTAGACGACCTCCGATTCATCGGTGCTTTAGAGCGAGAGCGTAGATTCTATGAACGTCATCGTCGTCGTTTCTTAAGAGATTTACGCCTGCTTCGACAGTTCTTTGCCGAAAAGGGTTGGCTGAGTACCGGGTATGAGAAGTTTAAGGAACGGTTGATTCAAGAAGATCCATCTCTTGAAAAAATGTTGAATACCGTCAAATCTGGTCCGGTGATGCGAGCCATCGTAACCGCGTTTATCACCGATCGATTTGAACTGCGTTCTCATATTGTCGGTCACCAAGAAGCTCAAAAATATCTGAATGGAGTTCTGAGTGAAAAAAGCTGGGGCACGGTGAGCGGAACTCTTTTATCTTTCTACGGAAAATTCAAAACCTTAGCATTCCCAAAGGCACGACGACGAAAACGAATCTTTGATAAATTTTGGGCGTCATCCGAAAACCTGACTCAAGCCAAGCCCCAAATGAAGGATAAAGCGCTCTTTTCCTTCTTGAATGCTTCGTCAGAATTGGAACGTTACTTTCGGCTGGCAACTGAACATTCGCCCCAAGAAAGAGAACAAGCGATTGTTAAGATCCTCCGTTCGATTGTCAGTGAGCAATCTCTCTGGAGTCGAAAACTCTTAACCCTGAGAATGATTCAAACGGTGACTATTTTAGATATCGCAGTCTACCGTGATCTCATTCACGAATTGGGAGGCTTTGAGGAGCCGCGAGGGGATTTTTAGCTCAGCTTAAAATCTAACTTTTAATTAACTAGCCCGATGCGTAAGTTAGGGGACGAGTCGTTGAATTGAGAATCAATTACCTTGAATCTACGTTTTGCGGGGACAAGTCAACTCCACCAATCATAATCTTTAAAGCCGAATTTTTCTTTCCCTCTCGCTTACGCTTCTAGCTAGATTATGATTAAGGTTTTCTGAAGACCTCTTGAGGGAAAGTTTTAAAATGAATTTTTTAAATCCGAAGAACTGTTTATTTTTAATTTTAATATGGAGTAACTGGGGTTGTTCCACCCCCCAAGCTCAACTAGATACAATTCCAGAATTACGTTTAACTCCCTTACGAACTGGCGTTTGTCATTTAGGAGCCGACCATGTACTCGGTGGGGATCGAACGAAAGAAGAGCGAATCGAGTTTTACATTTATTCCTTCTTGATCGAAGGGAAAGATCAACAGAGAGTTCTCGTTGACTTCGGCCCCATTTCATTGCCCTACACGAACGCGATGTTTAGAAGGCACGGCTTCTTCAGAGACTTAGGGGAAGAGCTTCCCTCAGCAGAACGGTTTCCCGACGATGTGAAACAACCCGAAGGAAATGTATTCGATCAACTCGAAGAGAAAGGATTGAGCCCCGATGACATCGGACATGTCATTTACTCTCATCTTCATGCCGATCACCACGGAATCGATGATGCTAAAGATGGGGGTGCCGGTGAAAAATTTACGAAGGCTCTCTTTTATGTATCTCGTCTAGGCTGGGAAGATAATCTCAGTTCGAAAGTGAATGGCCGATGGAACAGTTATGTCGATTATGCCTTCAGTGATTTTTTAGTTAAAAAATACCGGGAAGGTCGAGTTCTCTTTCAGGATAATCGAGATGTGATTCCCGGAGTCGGTACTCTGTATTTAGGGGGACATGAAGTTTGTAGCCAGGCAACTTTCGTGAATACTCGAGATGGCGTCGTGATTATCGCAAGCGATGAAATCTATCTTTATGAACTTTTGCGGGAGAACATTCTTCCCGAAATTAGAACGTCTAAAGAAAAGTACCGAAAAGCCATCGAAAAGATTGTTCGACACGCCCGGCAGCTCGATGCCATCATCGTTCCCATGCACGACCCGATAGTATGGAAGACTTTCCTTGAACACGGCGAAAACTGGATTAAGGAGCTCAAAAAGCACTCCGATTTGGCGATTGAGGGATACCTGAAGAGTCGCAAGTGAGCGATTTCCTCCAGACAGTTCATTAGATAAGGCTCTTTACTATTTATTTTGTTAAGTTTCTCATTTTGAATTTCTACTCTGCTCGGTCATCGGTGTAAGCTCCTTTTTTTTATATATCTTCCTGGTTGGAGGATATTCTGAATTTGAATTTACTCAACGCCCGAAACACTCTTCATGAAGTCTTTCCTTGGGAGGTTGAGTTTGACTGAGACCTTTCCGATGAGTTCTAAATCATTTTATTTTTCCCAACGAGCAAAAAGAACCCACGAGCATCCCATCAGTTATTTGATGGCTGAGGCGGTTGCCAATCCTGACTTAATTTCATTAGCGGCGGGATTGGTCGATTACCAAACACTTCCCTCAGAAGAAATCCTTGAGCTTTCGAAGGAAATTTTTTCCGGTGGTCAACGAAGTGCGAAAAATCCCCTTCAATACGGTGTGACTCCAGGATTGAGAGAGCTCAGGGAAATTTTGCTCGATCATATGGCGAGTTCGGATGGTATGACTCCAGCTGAACTTTCAGCCAGTGTTGAGAACATGATCATCACCACGGGCTCTCAACAGTTGTTGTTTATCTTGACCGACCTCCTCGTGGATCCCGGTGATATCGTGATCGCCGCGTGGCCGAGTTACTTTGTTTATACCGGGGCTCTCGAAACTTTGGGGGCAGAAGTTTACGGGGTCAAGATCGATCAAGACGGTATGATCCCTGAATCGTTGAGGGAAACTCTGGAACAAATAAAAGCCGAAGGTAAATTATCCAAAGTCAAAATTCTTTACGTGGTGGACTACCACCAGAATCCTACGGGAATCACTTTGAGTGAACAGAGGCGCCCTGAACTCCTTGAGATCGTAAAAGAATATTCCACTGAACATAAAATCTTGTTGATCGAAGACTCCGCTTATCGGGAACTGACTTATGAAGGTGAGCCTCCTTCTTCGATTAAAAAATTTGATACGAACAACGAGTACGTTGCATTAGTTCAAACGTTTAGTAAGACCTTTTCTCCCGGCATCAAAATTGGTTACGGCTTGCTCCCGGATGAACTTTCGGAACCTGCGATGCTGCAAAAGGGGAACCATGACTTTGGTTCTTCCAATTTTGGTCAGACGTTCATCTATGAAGCTTTTCGACGAGGTCTTTACAAGCCTCACGTTGAGTTATTGAAAAAACGATACACCGAGAAAAGAGATGTGCTTTTAAATAGCTTAGAAGAACATTTCGGTGACATTGAAGGAGTAACCTGGACGCATCCAAGCGGAGGTCTCTACGTTTGGTTAACGTTTCCGACTCATATCGACACCCATTTTGAAGCAGCGCTCTTTCAAGAGGCGAAAAAAGCCGGGGTGATCTACGTACCTGGTGGATTTTGTTACGCGCAGGATCGACGCCAAGAGATTCCGATGTACGAAGCTCGATTGAGCTACGGTGCGGTCGAAGATGAAAAGATTGTCGAAGGAGTCCGGCGGTTAAGTCAGGCTTTTCAATCTGTAAATAAAGGATGAGACTTTGAACCTAAGAATATTACTTCTCATTATTGCTCTTCCTTACGTGGGGGGATGCTGCTGGACGACTGATCGCCAACTGGATGAAGAGTTTCCTGAGAAATTACAGGTACGGCTCAAAGCTCATTTGAAGGGAACTCAAGATTCTAAGTCCTATGACAAACTTGTGACTGCGGGAGACATCATCGTTTTTCGATCAGGAGAACTGACCAGTGGGGGAAGTTTCATGTGGGGGGCCGCCTCGGGTGATCACTCCCATGCGGCCATCGTGGTCTCTCGACCGGATGATCCCAGTGGTACGCCAAGGGTCTTGACGGCTCGTAGTAATGATGGCGTGTTGGTCGAGTCGATTCCAAAGTGCAGTCAAGGAAGAGATTTTTATGTTTACTCATTCCCTGAAGAAACCATCAATCCCGATCGATTGGCACGCTTCGCCTTTCAAGCTGCGACAAAAGGTACTTTAGATTATGATTATTCCAGTGCCTTTTTAGGATTAAACTCAAGCCTAACTCCAAACTCCAACAATGAAATCTCCGATGAGTATACTTGTGCTACAGTGGTAGCAGCCGCTTTACATTTTAGCGGAATTTCTCTCGATAGAGCGTATTGTTGGTGGCAGCATGTCAGCCCGGATGACTTAATTTACGGATTTGGGTTGAGGAATCAGAATTACAAGAAGAAATGATTTATGAGTCTTAAAGATCGCGCGAGTCAAAAGGTAAAAGAGATACAAGAATCCATCGTCAACGCCTTAGAGAAAGTCGATGGGAACTCTTTCCATACCGATACCTGGAAGCGAGAAGGGGGCGGAGGTGGTCGTACTTGTGTGATCTCCGATGGAAATATTATTGAAAAAGGTGGAGTCAATTTTTCAGAAGTCTACGGAACATTAAGTGAAGAGTTTTCCAAGCAACTTCCGGGATCAGGATTAGAGTTTTATGCTACCGGGGTTTCCTTAGTCCTTCATCCCCGAAATCCTCGAGTCCCCACCGTGCACGCTAATTTTCGCTACATTCAACGAGGCGAAGCGGGTTGGTTCGGTGGAGGAGCCGATTTAACCCCATACGTTCTCTACCCCGAAGACGCTCAACATTTTCACCAGGTTTGGAAGTCGGTTTGTGACCGCCATCACCCCGAGTACCACTCTCGATTCAAGAAGTGGTGCGATGAGTACTTTTTCCTCAAACACAGGGAGGAAGCTCGTGGAGTCGGAGGCATCTTTTTTGATTATTTAGACGAAGATCCCGACAAGACTTTCGATTTTTGGGCGGATGCGGGAGATCATTTTTTAGAATCGTACCTTCCGATCGTCGAGCGCCGAGTGGGGGAGTCTTCAACTGAATCCGAACGTCAATTCCAACTGATTCGCAGGGGTAGATACGTGGAATTTAACCTTGTTTACGACCGAGGTACTGTCTTCGGTCTCAAGACAGGGGGAAGAATCGAATCGATCCTCATGTCCCTCCCTCCCGTCGTTCATTTTCCCTATGATCCTCAGGTTGAGCCTGAAAGTCCCGAAGCTCGACTTTTAGAGGTTTTACGTGAACCCCGAGATTGGGTATAACTGTTTCTTCATTCCATTACTTATTCGCACTCGAACCTAAATCTTGGCCCAAATTTACGCATTGCCATGGTTTTTGGAGAGAGCGTCGCTTTGTTTATTGAGAATGAGTACAATCTGCGGATTCTACAGAGCTTCCAACTAGTGAATGAGAATGTTTTAGCTAAAGCTAGGCTTCATCGATGGTAGATGAGCAACTTTAGGAGTAGGGAGAATTGATTCATGGTTAACCGAAAAAATGACTTACCCGAGCTGAACGGTCTCTCGATCGACAGCATGACAATTTCACAAGATGGCGAATTGAGGGTTAGCTTCGATTTGCCCATCGAACAAACGACATACCGATTTCAAAAAGAGCTTCAAGCCGTAAGAAGTTTTGATGTCTACGAGCATCCTCGGCTCCAAGAGCTATCGAAGCAACTCTTTCAAGCTGTTCGGGATGAACTTGAGACGAACGACCCCGACTTAGAAGAAGTCGATTGCGATGATTGCGCCACCTCTTCTTGTTGTCGAAAGTACAACGTTTTGACGACAAACTACGACTTGGAGCGCCTACGCACGGGTCTCTCCTTAGGTAAAGAAGAGTTTTACTCGAAGTACGTCACCGAGGCCGTCGACTGGTGCGATGATTACAAGTATCAACTGGTTTGTGACGACGACGATGAGGGAGAAGAGAAGTGCGTTTTCCTAAAGCACGATCCTTCGGTGGGTATCATGCGTTGCTCAGTTTATGAAATTCGCCCCCAAATTTGTCGCGACTTCGACATGAAAACTTGTACCGACTTTGTCTCTGTTGACGACGTTGAAGTAATAGAAAACGACTAATCTCTTTAAGTAGGAACAAGTCCCTT
>JANQLS010000014.1 GCA_028280485.1 Planctomycetota bacterium | reverse complement strand
AATACACCCATCAAACTAAGGATGTATTTCCGCCCTTACAGGGCTCAGCGTCATTGAGTCCTTAAACCCAGGGCGACGCTTCGCTCTGCCCTGGGCTAGGATATTGCTGGCTTTCAGCCCTTGGTGGGATCGTTTCCTGATGCGAATCAATAAATTGAAATACACCCATCAAACTAAGGATGTATTTCCGCCCTTACAGGGCTCAGCGTCATCGCGTCCTTAAACCCAGGGCGACGCTTCGCTCTGCCCTGGGCTATGATATTGCTGGTTTTCAGCCCTTGGTGAGATATAAATCTCTACTGATGCCCACTATTAATGCCACCCGGAGTATCCGAGGTATGGAAACCCCAATCACCCGTTCCATCGGGGAACCTACCGTAAGAAACATCGGTGGTCTGTTCATCGAATTGTATCGAATCGATGACGGTCATCGCATCTCTTGCAACCAGTAACACCTCCTCACCGCTTCCACTCAATTGGTAATTGGTGTGGGTGGGGCCTTGAGTCCCATCATCGTCAGCGATAATGATGAGATGCTCTCCCGCCTGAATGCTCACTCCTTGAGGGATTTTCCACTGGGTTAAGTCGAGTGGATCGTCACTTAGATACATCCCACCCAAATCGATCGTTTGACCCGATCCATTGTAGAGTTCGATCCAGTCGGGGTTCTCTCCGGGCTCATCGGGATCTTCAAAACCATTGCTGTTCGAAGCCATGATCTCGTTGATCACTAAGCCTTGAACGCCAATTAAAAATCTTGCTTCCGTCATCGCTCCCCAGTTGTTGCCATTCTTCAACCGAGCTTTGATCGTCGTCGATTCGGTCAATGAGAGTTGAGTGGCCTGACCGCCCGCGACGGTCGCTACTAGATCGAGATTGAAACTGATGTCGGAGCTGGTTGCCGATGCCTGGTGAATTTCTACTGCGATGATGTTTTGCCCATCCACTAATAAATTGGGATCGACGTCAAAGGGGAAGAAGGTTGTTTCATCCGTGTTTCCAACCGGAACTCCTGGTCCTTGGGCCACAGTCGTATGTGATAATGCGCCCGCTGGAAGGTTGATTCTTGGAATCGCTTCAGTGCCGTTGATGTAAACTGCGGCCCCATCGTCACGGACGATGCCTAAAGTCAGCTGAGTGATCGCTGAAGCGTCTGCCACTGAAAACTCGTGACGGAAGTAGGTCGTGATGTATTTATTGTTGATATCAGGGCCGTAACTCACTTCGGTAGGTTCGCCGCCATCACCGTAACCCAACTCGGCGGGTCCCATTCCCCAGCTGTTGTCGTTGTAGCTTAGCTCATCCCAAGTCGCACCAGGGTGATCTCCTTGATCGTAAAATTTCCACAACGATCCTCGGGGGATCAAAGTTTCTTGAGTGGAGTCTTCACTAAAGATCGAAGCGGAGGGGTGAATACTGCCTCCCCATTCCCGGGGATCGTTCCCATCGGTCGTAAAGTAAATGTCTCCAGAGACCCCATTTCCTTGAGACATCGAAACTTGGAATCCAGAAGAAACATGTCCTCCATGTTGATTGAAGGAGACGATCCCTTCATCGGGAAACATATTCACTGAACGCATCTGATTCAGTACGATTTGGGTTCTTTGAGGAAAGTAAGTGTTCCTCATCCAGTTGATTTCGTTGAGCCAATCGTCACGGTTTTTCGGCGGATGCGTCTTCGAATCTCCCCACCTTGCGGAGGCTGCGATGACAGCTAAGTCAATTTGACTCGCTCGATCGTTCCAACGCGCTAAGTTTTTGTCCCCACTCAAGACTCCACCATGGTGGAAATAGCGATTGACGACATCGGCAAATTCCAGAGCGTATTCGGCGTTGCCAGTCAGTCTTAAATGCAACCAAGCGGGATTGAAATCATTCCAGTCTTGTCCGATGGCTCGGTCGGTGGGATCGGTTAACAATCTCGCTTCGTGTAGGCCACCGTTAGCTCCGAGAGAGTGTTCTGCATCGTGTCGGTAGAACTTGAAGCCGTCGGGATTCACACGATCGTAAATCGCGAAGATATTGTTCGAGAAGTGAGCCCAAGCACTGATAGGAGCATCGGGGTCTCCGGTGTAGTAGGTACAAGCCATGTAATCCATCAGGTTTTTCTTATCGACGAGATGTTCACCATTGGGATCAGGGTTTCCATTGGAATCGAGCCCAAGGACGGCTAAATAAGCTGTGTTGGAAGAGAAACCCGCAACCGCAGCATCGTAAAGTCGACGATAAGCATCCATGGTCCCTGCAGAGGCCTGAAGAGCTCGGTTTCCGGATGAGTCGTTTTTGATAATGTCGTAGTCTAAATCATCTCCACCCAAGTAGGTTTGAGCGAATTCTTCATCTACGCGTTCTTCGGTTTGAAAGAGACCCCAGTAGTGACCATTGAGGAAGAGATGGAAGTAGATACTTCGAGTGTATTGCGAGCGCATGTCTCGCATGGTATCTCGGGAGAAAACTTCACGCATGAATGTGTTTTGATTGCTGCCTGAAAAAGCCCAAGAGTAATTTTGAGCTGTTCTCAAATCGAGCTTGTCAAAATCATCCGTCCCTTCTCCTCCGTGAATAGAATGCTTGAGTCGCCCGGCGCCGTACTCTCTTCTAAAGTAGAGGCGGAAGGAGTGTTTGGGATTGTTATCGCTTCGACTGAACGCTCCACGGATACGGAGGCCGGCATTGACCGAAACGCCTTCCTTACCATCGGGGTAAAGCACATCGACTGAAACTGGGCGTTCCCACGCTCTTCCATCATTACGAGCATTGACATGAATACCTTGGCTGGCGCCCATCAGATTATCTATGTCGGTCGAAACAGAAATTGCGGGGATGGAGAAGAACGCATTTTCGATGTCTCCCGACCAACGAGCATCGTTGACGATATCGGGATCCATGCCGTAATCCAAAACCTGCCCGTTGACCGATCCCGTTGGCCAACCGGGGCCCGGTGCTTGCCCCGCAGGAGATTGAAGTTTGATGTCTGATGGGAATAAGTAGCTTGAACTCGTGAGATTGGACTCGAGGTAATCTTGCTTGAAGGCTTTCACTCGAAGGACAGATGTCGAGGAAATTGTAATGGGATTGGAGTAAACAATGCCCGTACTTGAAGTGGGCTCATCGCCATTGAGGGTGTACCGAATCTCCGCGTTCCCCGTTTCGGTCGTGAGTGCTAAGGAGAACGAATTCGAGAAATATCCACTCTCGACTGAGAATTCAACATCACGAACATAATCGATGAACCCTTCAGCGTTGATCGCTCCCGGGGTGGGACTCGTCATGTAACGATACTCTTGACTACGGCCTCGAGCAACGAGTTCGGCTGAGATTAAGAAATCAGCATCGGAAGCGGTGTCATTGAGTCCTTGAATGGCTAAAACATTCGTTCCGTTTTGGAGGAGTCCAATCGATCCTGTAAGACTGATGTCTTCAACAACAGTAACATCTTCGATCGGACGGTCTTGGGTTGCGCTCGAGTTCCAGCTGAGGCTGGCAGGAGCGTTTCGATCCGTGACGGAGGTTCCATTGAGAAAGACCTCAAATCCATCTTCATATTTGATGTGGAGATTGAGAGCTCCGATGTCGTTGACGTCGTTAACATTAAAGGGAATACGAACCCAAATCGTTGCATTTGTGCCTTGCATGGACGAGCCCACATCCGTTTCGATTTCACCGGATAAGCCGGCGAGGGCTAAACCACCATTGGCCGTGTCGCCCACCAGTTTGAAGTCACTGGGATTAAAACTTGAAATATTTCCCTGGGCGGCGAACAGTTCACAACCAGCTCCGCCTCCGCGTTCGTAGAAGACGAGTCGAACATCGTAGACTCCAGCTTGAGGAAAGTTGAAGGCTTGAATCGTATCGGCAGGCCCTCGAGGTTGGGGGTGAGACATCGAAAAGTTTTGACCGTGCCCAGTGATGTCTAAGCTAAATCCATCATCAGAATTCACTCCGAAGCTCCAATTTCCCGCGCTGGGAATGATGATCGCGCCTTCGGCTTCTAAAACAAAGTCATTGATGTCATTAAATCCCTGACCCGGAAATGCGATATCGTTCGCATAATTTCCTCTCCCACCCGTGTTGAAGAAATCGATGAAGGAGGCGGTGTCTTGAACGACTTGGGATTGGAGTCCGGGGGTGTTGATTACGTTGATTGCTTGAGAAAGATCTCCCACAGTCGTGTTAGCTTTGATGTAGGTCACATCGAAGCCATCGCTGATGACTCCGGTAAATCCGATGCCCATCAAGCCGTTGAGCCAACTCGCATCGTTAAAGCCCGTTTGTGTCCAAGATAATCCGATTCCGGAATCTCCACTGGTAGGAATGCGGTATTTGACCGCCGTTGAAGTGGAGATCAGGCCTTGAGTCGATTGCGATAAGCCGTAGGAAATATCTAAAAGTTGCTGAGGGTACTCAGGAGAAAATTCATCCACAACTGACAATCCATCGGGAGCGACTAAGGCAAGGTACTCACCGTTGTCGTTGAGGCGAAAGTTGGTGTGGAGTTCTTGTCCATTAACTCTTCGATTTTTTCCTGAGGCGAAAACCACTAAATAGTCACCCCGATTCAGGGTGATTCCTTGAGGAAATTGCCACTCGAGTAAGTCATCGGGATTTCCGGTTAAATACCATCCGCCTAAATCGATGGAGTCTTCGACGGCGCTTTGTGGCATATGGATTTCGATCCAGTCGCTACGATCACCATCTTCATCGACCAAGCCTTCGGAATTTGAAGCTACAAATTCATTGATGACCAATGTACCTTCTAAGTTGCTACAGGGACTGGCGAGGCAGGTGAGAGCATCGGCGGTCGGGTCTAATCCACAGCGATCGAAGGGCGGTGGTGGGGCACTTCCGCCTAAATAGAAAAAGCTGAGTTCGTAAATCGCGTCGGTGATGTCGACCACACCACTATCATCTACGTCCGCAGCCTTTTCACAGGGAGCCGTTACGTTTTCCTTAAAAAGATGAAGCAGTACGAGAATCGGATCACCGATATCGAGGAAATTGTCTTGATTGACATCGCCTCGGGAAAAAGCCGTCTCTTGGCTGTAAGCCTCAACTTGAATGAATAAATTGAGAGCCACAACTCCAATCAAGAGCTTAATAAATACTTTCATTCTGGAACTCTTAAGTACTGTGCTTTTTAGCCGATCTGCGTCAGGGGAGAGATCGAGGGTAGGAAAAGATTGGTCTCAGACCCGTGAGACTTGCTTGAATTGAATGGCGTTGAGTAGCTGTGATCAGCTCTCTCCCGAAGGGTGTAGGGGAGGATAGAATGAGCTACTTTGAAGCATTCTTAATATTAATGAATTTTAGTACTTAGCACTTTGACATCTATGAATTTTAAAAGATTTTGGCTCATTGAAGTTCCATAAGCCTCGCTGAAGTCTCCAGAGTTTAAGATTGGGTCGGACTAGGGATTCAACCACAGATAAGTTTGTAATAGGGTTTTAGGTCTTAACCTTTTTATTTATCACAGTTTGAGGCTTAAATTATCCCCTCTTAGGAGCCTTATCCTCCGAACTTGGTAGCTCATTTAAGTGGTGCTTGCAGATCTAAAGTCATCACCCAATTCTGGTCCCATTCGTCTACTATTTAGACTTCAAGCGTTGGGCCCGAGTGTCAGGGTATGTTTGCGTGATTTTAGGAGGAGTCGAATAAAATCGCCCGATTTAGATCTGATTGATATTTCACAGGCTAGGAATTGAACTGCCAATCGGTTGGGTAAAACTTCATTTCCCTGCTTTTCCCCACCCTAAAATTATAAATAATTTTCCTAACAATCGTGTTATTCTCATGTTTGGAAAACGAATACGGAGTCCTTGCTTTGTTTATTTATTCTTTTTCCATCTTTATAGTCAGAAATGAGGAACTCAGGAATTCTATAGCTCGCTGACCGTGGGGAAGTGGTTTCTAAGGACGATTCTGAAAGCCTTGTGGGGGTTAGTAGGATCTTGTTGGAAACCGAAAAAGCAGTGAAGTGAGATACCCAATCGAATTGGGATCATGAGTACCGGTCATAAAACAGAAATTCACTAAGATCTCAATTTTTCATAATTCTTTCTGAGGGGTAATTCGGACCGTGAGTCATCAATCCGATTCTAAGAGTCAGCGGTGGCGGAAGCTGCTTTTCAAAATTACGTTCGCGATTGGGTTTATCGCTCTGATTCGCACATTTTTTAAGTATCTGCGCATCGAAGACCTGGCCACAAAATTTCAAGAAGATCTCATCGGTCTCATCGTCGCTACCGCTTTATTTATTCCCCTCATTTTTGCGGTGATGAACGAATTCAAAAAGGAGCCAGTCCGGTGGCCCATGTTAATCGTCATGTCTTTTCTCTGGTTGAATTTGGGCATGGACTTTACGGAAGAAATTCGCGCCCTTGATGATGTTCCAGTGATTGGAGATAACAGCGAATATCTCACCATGACTCGAGACGCTTTGATGACTTTGTCTTTTGTCGGTTTGGCTGTGGTGATTTATATGCTGGCGATCCGCGTGGCGGAGTCTGAACGCCGACGCGCCTTGGGCATGTTGGGAGACCTTTCCGAAACTACTTCTAAGTATTTAGGGGAAGATTTCTTTAATGAGTTAGTGGAGGGGATCGCTAATGCACTAAATATTAAATACGTATTTATTGCTCGGCGTCCAGAGCCCGGTGCCACTGCATTTCAGATTGTTTCTCTATTCGCTCATGGTAAACACGAGGAAGGCTTTCTTTGCGACTATACGAATGGGCCCTGTGAAAAGACCTTAAAAAGTAAAGAAGCGGTTTACTATCCTAAAGATCTACAAGTTGAATTTCCTAATTCTGACATTCTCAAGGAACTGGGAGTAGATAGTTATTTAGGACTTCCGATGCATTCAACTCGAGGGGAATTACTGGGGCATCTCTGCGTTTTAGATGATCAGCCGATGAACTTTAATTCTAGTCAGAGGTACACCCTAGATATATTTGCTTCGAGAGTGGGCGCTGAGTTTGAACGAATCTATATGGAAGAAGAGCGACGCGAATTTGAGAATCGTATCGTTCAGGCTCAAAAAACAGAAAGCTTAGGGGCCTTAGCAGGGGGAATTGCTCACGACTTTAATAACATTCTCACTGCGATTCTCGTTCACGCGAATATCGCAAGGAAGAAGATGCGAGAAGAGCCTCGCATTCAGGAAAATCTTGAGCAAATTGAAGTCGGGTCGCATCAAGCAGCCGGGCTCTGCCAGCAGATGTTAGCCTACTCCGGTCGCTCAAAGCTTGAAAAAGTTCCAGTCGGTCTCAATGAAATCGTTAAGAGCACCCTCGAATTAGTGAAGCCAGGGTTATCGAAGCAAATTATTGTCGAGCATGATCTCGACGAAAGTTTGAAGCCCTTTCAGGCAGATCAATCTCAGATTGAGCAAATCGTTCTCAACCTCATGACGAATGCCGCTGAGGCGATTGGGGATGGGGATGGAAGTATTCACCTTAAAACTTATACTTTAACCCAAGAAGAGCTAAATAGTTTACCCAACTATTCGGGTGACTTATTAGATGCGCCCAGTTATTCCATCCTAGAAATTTCGGACTCGGGTGGGGGCATGGAAGAAACTATGCTTCAAAGGATCTTTGATCCTTTCTACTCCACGAAATCGAATGGTCGTGGGTTAGGACTTGCAGCAACCCTGGGGGCTATTCGCAGTCACCGAGGTGGGGTGGCCGTTAAAAGTCGCAAGGGTGTGGGGACCGTTGTCTATGTCATTCTTCCCGTTGAATCTGATCTCGAACTCTCCGTTGAACAAGAAGAGCAAGACGTCGATATTTCGATGAAATTCTCCGATGAGATCACCGTGTTGATCATCGAAGATGAAGAGAGTGTTTTAGATGCCGCCCGGCTTACTTTAGAAGATGCTGGGATTCGAGTCCTCACCAGCTCAGATGGTCTTCAGGGCTTAGCTAAGTACAAGGATCATCAAGATTCGATTCAGCTCGTCTTGCTGGATCTGACTATGCCAGTTTTAAGCGGCTTGCCTACCTTCCAAGAGCTTCGACGCCTAGAACCCGGTATTCCGGTGATCATGATGAGTGGATACTCTGAAGATCAGGCATTAGATCAACTCAAGGCCAAAAACCTTACCTTCCTACAAAAACCGTTCTCAGACCAAAAATTACTCGAGAAGGTTTATAAGGTTATGAAGGTTTCGACGACGTAACATTTAGGTGATAGATGATCTATTCACCTCAGCAGCAAAGTTAACTAGCCCGAAGCGCTAGCGAGGGGGTTTCTTACCATCGCTAGCGCTTCGGGCTAGTTAATGGAGTGTCAAAAGCTTACCGAGCTTGGTAGCCGAACTTGTAAAAGCTTGGCCCGTCAGCGTTCAACGTCTCCGGCCAAATTTTTACAAATTCGGCTACGATCATTATCGATTTACGCTTCGCCCCGATCTTCGAATGGCATCCATTTTGATACTCAATCGTTCGACAACCGTTGGATTTTCTGAGGCCACATCATTCTTCTCTTCGAGGTCCTTGTCTAAATCGAAGAGTTTATAGGGCTTCTGAAAGGGTTTGCCACGAGGGTGTTCTCGTCCTCCTGAACCCGTGCCTAAAACGAGTTTCCACTTCCCTTCCCGGATAGCGAACATACCGCTGATGGAATGGTTCACGACCGGGGCCCCTCTGTCGGTTTCATTTCCTTTGAAATTTTCGAGCAGCGAAAAGCTATCTTCAGCTTCAGTCGAACTCAATTTCAATTTATTGATTTCGGCAAATGTTGCGTAAAGATCCGTTAAGCAGACGGTCACTTTACTTTGAGATCCTTTTTTAATCTTTTCCGGCCAACGGACGAGGAAGGGAACTCGATGTCCTGCTTCCCAAACATCGGCCTTAGTGCCTCGAAGAACGCCATTTGCCAGGTGGGAGGAAGCTTTATACTTTTGCTCTTTACGGTTGGTGACGTGATCGCTCTTCGAATCGTCACTGATGCGATACATGTAAGATCCGTTATCTGAAGAATAGATCACCAATGTCTTATCCCGTTCGCCACTCTCTTCGATCGCCTTGAGTACCCTTCCGACTGAATCATCGACTTGAAGAACAAAATCACCGTATTCACCCAGCTGGGTTTTTCCCTTGAATCGGGGATGAGGCTGGGTGGGTTTGTGGGGAGCGGTGAGAGGCATATAGAGAAAATAAGGCTCATCCTTTTTAGATCGACTTTTAATAAACTCGGTCGCCTCGTCGGTCAAGCGATCTAAGACTTCTTCCACGATAAAGTCTTTCGCCTTTGGACCCGTCCGAATGAAATAGGGGAACGGAATTGCTTTTTGTTGTTCCGTTGGCAATTGTGTGAAACGATCGTTTCTGATGTACACATAGGGCGCCATATCTAATGAAGCGCTGATGCCAAAGAAATAATCAAAGCCATGATGAGTGGGACCGTCGGTAATCGTTCCCTTGAAATCGATTCCGGGGTCTCCTTGCCATTTCGTTAGTTTCTTTTTATCACTTTTGGGAAGGAGAGGTAAATCCATCCCCAGATGCCATTTACCTACCATGCCGGTGTTGTAGCCTTTTTTCTTGAGGAGGTCCGCCATTGTCGAGCGACCTTTTTCAATTAGAGGTTTGCTGTAGCCTCCTAAGACTCCTCGCTTGAGTTTCGATCGCCAACAGTAGCGCCCCGTCAAGAGGGCATAGCGAGTGGGAGTACAAACAGCCGAAGGAGAATGGGCATCTGTAAACAACATGCCATCGCGGGCCAGGCTGTTTAGATGGGGAGTCGGGATTTTTGAAGCCTTGTTGTAGGCTTGGATATCTCCGTAGCCCATATCGTCTGCCAAAATCAGGACGATGTTGGGGCGATCATCGCTTAGAACGAAACTAAGAGAACTCAGTGAAAGAGTGAAGATGAAGACGTAGGTTAAGAGTTGAATTCGGTTTCTCATGATTGCCTTTGTTAAAAACTATTTCTTTGATTTTTTTCGAGGGCGACGAGCTTCTAGCCACTCTTGCTTAGGGACGAGCATGGGATTTTGCTTCGCCCATCGCGGCGTCGGAAACCAGCGAAGTCGACTGACTCGGGGGTAGGTCTCCCAAACATCCCCTTTTCCTGTGACTCGGGCATCGCCCGTTGACTTGAGATAGTTCAGTAAGCTTTGGCGGAGCTTTGAGCCGGTCTCTTTAAACTCATCTTTGTCGATGAGGTTGTTGAGACATCCAGGATCTTTAACAATATCGAAGAGCTCTTCAGAGGGCCTCTTCTCTGTTGCGATTTTTAAGAAGTGCCCGACTTTGGAGTTTTCTCGATTTTTAATCAGATAGGTCAAGGTTGGGCAAGCATCGATATCGTGGAATCCTCCGAACGCTGCACCCAATTTCCAAAGAACCATTTTTCCCGCATCGTCAAATTGGGCCGAATCGAATTTCTGGGCCGGTCCTGCGGGCCATCTTTCGGATTTAAAGTTTTTGATGTAGAGGTAGCGGTGCGTTCTTAGAGCTCGTTGGGGGTAACCTAAAGTGCGGTACCTCGAAGAGGAGTGACGTTCTCTCGCAAAGAAGACTTCTGAGCGCTGGGGCTCGACAAGGCCACTTTTAGAGGACTTGAGGATTTCTAAAATGCTCTTTCCGGAAAGGGGAAAGGCGGTGGGAGTTTCAGCTCCGCTGATTTCGTAGATGGTGCGAGTGAGGTCGGTGAATCCCACTAAATCATCGACGACTCTTCCTGTAGAAATTTGTTTGCCCCAGCGAATCGCTAAGGGAACGTGCGTTCCGTATTCGTAACAATTCGCTTTGGCCCTCGGGAAGGCCATGCCATTGTCAGAGGTAACGATGATGAAGGTGTTGTCGAGTTCCCCAGCTTCTTCTAAAAGTTGGATCATCTTCCCTAAATCGTCATCGAAGCGTTCGACTTCGAAGGTGTAATCGAGAAGATCGTTTCGTATTTCATCGGTGTCGGGAAGAAAGGAAGGAACTTCCGCTTGTTTTAAGGTTTTCCCCTTCTCTAGGCCCGCGCCCTTTTTAAAAGCGCGATGGGGATCCGAGCTTCCAAACCAAAAACAAAAGGGTTTATCTTTGGGGCGCTTATTTAAGAAACGCTTGAAACCCGCTGAATAGCCTTTCCACTTACCTTCCGATCCTTTCGAAGAGAATGAGGGGCCAGCCGGATTGTAAGTGCGGCCTAACTTTTTCCAGTTACCGGGCCCCCAAGCCTTGCCGGTCGAACCGATGACGTAGCCGGCCTTTTGTAATCGATCGGGGAAAGTTTCGTATTTGGGATCAAAGAAGCTCGCGTGCGTCCCCGCATGCTCGATTTGCCAAGTGTTCCTTCCCGTTAAAAAAGCCGCTCTCGAAGGGCTGCAGCCGGGGGATGGGCTAAAGGCATTATTGAATAAAACCCCTTCTTTGGCGATGCGATCAAAGTGTGGGGTCGATACCATCTTCGAGCCGTAAGCCGAAGCGTGCGGCCAAGATTGATCGTCACTGATTGCGATAAAAATATTGGGGCGACGAATGGAAGATTTTTCTTTTGCTCCTGCTAACTCAATTGAAACGAAGGCAGAAAGAAATAAAGCTGCGATGATAACTTTGTGCATCAACGAGCGAAGAGAACCAGGCGAACTCATCGAATATCTCCCCAAAACTTCCTCATGAGTTGATACATGTCAGGATCGTGTCGCTGGAGTTCAGCTCTTACGAAAGGATAGAAATCGTTGACCCCAAAATAGGCCTCCGTCGACTCTGCGAAGTATTCTTTGGCGTTTGAGAGCGCGTAGTGTTTTACCATTCGACCCGAATGAGCTAAGACCTTGTCGTAGATCCCAGCAGCTTTGACCTTCTGGAAGACCTTTTCGATTTCTTTATTGTTAAAATCTAAATACTGATCGTGATAGGAGTGAGCGAGTTCGTGAAGGACGACGTAGGGATGCTTGGCCCACATCTTTGGATCGTAAAGGTTTTTAGCTCGGGGTAAATGAACGTGTTTAACCAAACGAGGGTCGTGACCGTTCCGCACTAACCATCCTTTTCCGGGATGGTATTGCATATTACTCAGCACCGGGTTGTTGTATTCGATCCAGATGGGGAGTTTCTTCAATTTAGCTAAAGGCTTCTCGGGAACGATGAACTCGACTCTTTGAAGGTGATTCGCTAAAGCCTTGAAGGCTAAGTCGTGAACTTTTTTGTTCTCTTCAAGCAGGAGCTTTGGATCGATTTTAATCGTCCAGCCTTCGACCTTACGAATGACGGGGTCGTAAAACTTAGAATCTTTTTCCGGTTGGGCGAAGCTGAAATTGAGAATGACAATACTCAACAAGCCTACTACCGTCCAAGTTGCTTTTTTTAGGGTGAGCCAGTTATTCATGGTAATTGATACTCGTTTGCCTTATTGCGTTGACTATTTTTACGAATCTAAAGATTTTGCACTCTCATCTTCGGCGGGATCGAGCCAAGCGACATCGCTTGAGTCATCTTCAAACCTTTTGATTCCGACTTCTTTAATTCTGGAGTCCGGGACGACCTCCAGGGGGGTGTACCTCGGGTGATGCGATTCCTTGTAGGGATCGTTCTTTTTTGAATTGTAACAGCAGATCATCGACCAGCGGGGATTGTCTGAGCGATTGCGATCGCTGCGATGAAGTAAGTTGGAATGAAAGAATAGAACGTCACCTGGATCCATCTCCACGTAGAGATGTTCCATTCGTTTCAAAATTTCATCCACTCTTTCGGTATCGGCTCCCGCTTGATCTCCCGTTAATATGTGTTCGATTCGACCACAGAGATGGGAACTTCGAATCACTTGAAGGCAACCGTTCTCGCGGGTAGCCGGGTCGACGGCGATGAACGCACTGACCATATTGGGAGTCAAAATTCCATTTTGATACCAGTACCCGTAATCTTGATGCCAAGTCCAAGCTCCGCCGATCTTCGGGTCTTTCATGATCATCTTGGAATGGTAGTGATAGGGTTCATCGTCGAGGAGAGCTTGTACGGAATGCACCAGTTTTTCGCATCGTGCGATCGTGCCGTAAATGCCTTGACCCGGATGGTTCCATAAAGAAAGACGAACCGTTCCCCCTTCACCATCTTCTTTGCCGTAAGATTTGTTATCTAGAGTGCGGTCTTCCTTGGCACTTCGGCGAAGAAGGTCGATCTCTTCGGCGTCAAAGAAACTTTTGGCGTGTACATATCCATCCGCATGAAATTGAGAAATTTGATTTTCATCAATCATAAAGAAAATATCCTGGTCTCAATGCCCTTTTGACTCGGGATTTAGAGTTCTCTTCAATTTCCAATCCTAAGAGTTGGCTCCTAAACCCCATCCAGACAGACAATCAAGCCATCGATGTTATCTCTTTCTCCTCCTCGGATCCAGCCTCACGGAGCGGGATTCTCCCGAACTGGGGAATGTCGAATTGCTTCTAAGGGGCGATCTGAGTATGATGAAATTCAGTTAAAATATAATCTCTTCGCTTTTTAAGAGCTCTTCTTAAAAGTCAATACTGAACTTTACGATTCAACCTTCCACTCGAGGTGGTATTGAAATGTCGAAAAAAAATCGATCTCCCAAGTTTTTTGTGGGTCAGAGTACTCATGAAGTCAGCCGACGACGGTTCCTAAAGAAGATTTCAACTGTCTCTCTCGCCGCCGGAGCCCCCTTGTTGGTTTCCTCGGAAGCCTTGGGCTTGGGAGCCCGGCCCGCACCGAGTGACCGCATCGTCATGGGCTGTATCGGAGTTGGAGGAAGAGGAACTTCGAACATGCGCACCTTCATGAATAATCCCGATGTTCAGGTCATCGCAGTGGCCGATGTGGAGGAAAAATCGAGCCGCTATTATCGCGGAAGAACTGCCGGGCGAGAACCTGCCCGTGAATTGGTAAACAAGCACTATTCCAAGGCTAGTAAAAAATCTAAAGCCTGCCAATCCTTCAAAGACTTTCGAGACCTGTTGAAGATTCGAGATATCGATGCCGTCAGTATCGCTACTCCAGATCATTGGCATGGATTAGCTTCGATCGCAGCCGCGAATGCTAAAAAAGATATCTACTGTGAAAAACCTCTTACGAACTCTATCGGAGAAGGCCGAGCCGTTGTCGAAGCCGTCAAAAAGAACGGACGAATTTTGCAAACGGGAAGTCACGAGCGCTCGAATCGAAATTCACGTTACGCGGCTGAGTTAGTCTTGAATGGCAGAATCGGAAAACTAAAATCCATTCGCATTCAAATGCCCTTAGGGGAACCGCATCACAAGCACGTTATGTCGGTTAAAGGCTTGCCTAAAGCTGAACCTACTCCCGATACTTTAGATTATGATTTTTGGCTGGGTCACACCCCCAAGAAAGATTATCGCTCGGGTTGCGCCCACTTCTGGTGGCGATTTGTTCTCGCTCACGGTGGGGGAGAGATGACCGATCGGGGAGCGCACGTGATCGACTTAGCCCAAATGGGATTAGGAACTGATTTAACGGGTCCCGTTAAGATCCAAGCAAAAGGAAATCAAGGCCAAGGCCTCTACGATACTTTCATGGATTATGAATTTGTGAATACCTTCAAGAATGGGATCAGCATGATCGGTACGAGTGAAGGTCAGCGGGGACTCAAGTATGAAGGTACGGAAGGTTGGGTTTTTGTTCACGTTCACGGTTGTCGCTTAAGTGCCAGCTCGCCCGATCTCCTTAAAGAAAAAATTGGTGAAAGCGAAATCCATCTCGGACGGAGTCCCGGTCATCACCGCAATTTCCTCGACAGCGTCAAGTCGAGAAAGAATCCCGTCGCTCACGCTGAAATTGGCCACCGTTCAGGAACGATTTGTCACTTGAACAATATTGCCATGAAGCTGGGACGTCCCTTGGAATGGGATCCCGAAAAGGAACTCTTCGTTAACGACGAAGCTGCGAATAAGCTCATCACTCCTGAGATGAGAGAACCCTGGAAACTCAGCTAATTTCGTAACAAATATTACCCGTAGCAAATCACGCCCGTAGCAAACCTCGCCAGAGATTTGACTATCATTAATTGGATAACAAATAAAGGGCACTCCCTCGGGGGTGCCCTTCTTCAAATCACGATGCGGTATTTAATCTACTTACTACTTCTATTGACTTCAGTTTCTCCGGTCCTCCAGGCAGAGATATTCTATGTCAACCACGAGGGCAAAGATGATCCGGATCGAGATGGCACACGGGTTCAAAAATCATGGCGAACCTTAGCTTATGCGGCTGAGCGAATTCCTGCCGGTGATCATTTGATTCGATTGGGGCAAGGAGTCTTTGAAGAAACGAAACCCATCGTCGTTAAGAGTGGAATCAAAATTATTGGGAAAGGAAGAGGGAAGAAGCAGTTTACCGAAGTTCGGGCAGCTACGACATTCCCCCTAAGTGAAGATCCTTGTAGTGACAAAGATTCAGCTGGTTTCCTTTTCGTCTTTAATAAGGTCGCAAAAAACAAAATTGAAAACTTAATTATTTCGAGTCCTAAAGATCGACGGATTCGGGGAGGATTATTCTTCACTCGATCTCAAAAGATCACTCTGAAAAACCTTCACGTTCGAGAATTTCGTTGGGCGGGTATTCATATCGAATATTCGAACCAAGTGGAATTGAGTGAAAGTACCATCGAAAATGCGAGTACCGAAAAGTGTCGATTCCATAACGGGCTCATTCGAACCAAGTGGTTGAAGCATTCAGAGATTCACCACAATAAGATCATCTCGACGGTCGGCAAAGGCTACGGGTATAAGGGTGGCGGGCATGAGGGGGTTCGCATCCATCACAATCACATCGAAGTGGAAGGTGGCTTTAGCATCGAATCGGCTCATGAAAATGAATTCGGGGTGGAGATCGATCACAATTACGCTAATAAATGTATTTCGATTCCCAAAGGGGGTCCCGGGGCCGATCCCAAGACTCGCGGATTTAAATATTCCTTCTGGATTCACGATAACTATTTGACCGACAGCTACACCATTGAAGGCCCGAGGAATCATCTTCGCTTTAACCACAATTACGTTCACATTAAAAAAACAAATGGTCGAGTTTACACGCACCACGGCGGAAAGAATCATGGGCCCATCTGGATTCACAACAACATCATCGAAAATGTCGATCGAGCGTTCATTTGGATGAACAGGGGTTTAGCCGAAAATATTTTTGTTTATAACAACACGGTCTTCTTTGCCGATGCCGGGAACAGATCCGGAAATATCCTCGGAGCTTACTCGGGAGAGCGATTGAATAATTGGGTGGTGAAGAACAATATTTTCATCTGTGCTTGGAGTCAGCCTCGTCGATTCTTTTCGGATAAACGGGGTGTCGACAAAAAGATCGTTACGGCAAACAATTTGTTAATCAACGTCCTCGGAGTTCCCGATGGAAACTTTGTCGAAAAGCTTCCTGAGCTTAAAAGGGAAGGAAGAAAGCCCTGGCCGTTTTACCAACCGAAGTCAAAAGAGAGTTGGATCATTGAAAAGGGAGTCGATGTTGGGCTACCCTTTTCGGGAAAGGTCCCTACTTTAGGAGCCTACACCTGGAATGAAACTCGTCCTTGGACTGAGATTCCAGAGTTGTTGAAGAAGTAGTTAGATTTGCTTTTTAAGTTTACCTAATTGTAGAGACTTCTTTAAAGATTTTGGTAATCCGTTAACTAGCCCGAAGCGCTAGCGAGGGGTTCAACGAAATATTAAAGCGTTTTTTTCCCTCGCTAGCGCTTCGGGTTAGTTAACCGTATTTGAAAATGTCGACCACTCCTGGTGGGTGGCGATTTTGATGAGTTTTCTTTAATTCAAATAGAACTAAGCATCCCATGAACCTAAGCATCCGAACTTCCAGCCTCCTTTGGCTCATCGCCTTTTCTTTATTGGGACTCTCTGAGGCTGTTCATGCCCAAAACTGGCCAATTTGGCGAGGGCCTCGTGGAGATGGAACGGGTCAAGGAAAACCGATTCCTACCGAATGGAACGGAGAATCCGGGAAGAACATCCTTTGGAAGGTGAAACTTCCTGGGAGGGGACACGCTTCACCTATCATTTGGGACAATACTTTATTGACGGTGAGTTGCGATGAGAAATCCAAAGAACGTCTTCTTATTTCTATGGATGCAACCACGGGTGAGTTCAATTGGAAGAAGACCATTTTCAAAGGTCCTCTGGAAACCATCCATCGATTGAACAGCCGAGCTTCGAGCACGCCTGCAACGGATGGAAAGCTCATTTATATTTGTTTTTTAGAAGTCGATGGTCGCACGGTCCCAGCTCCCAATGTGGGAACGCCACGTCCGATTACTCCGGGTGAGATTCTCGTAGGAGCGTACGACTTTAAAGGGAATAAAAAATGGCAAGTTAAGGTGGGGGATTTCCTCAGCGCTCACGGTTTCTGCAGCTGCCCCGTTCTCTACAAAGACATGGTCATCATCAATGGTGATCACGACGGTGAAGCCTACATTGTAGCATTAGATAAAAAGACCGGAGACGTTCGCTGGCGTACTCCCCGTGAAAACAAAACTCGAAGCTATGTGACGCCCATTATCAGAGAGATCGATGGAAGAACTCAGATGATTCTCTCGGGGAGTAAATCGGTGGCTAGTTTCGATCCTAATACCGGAAAGCGACATTGGGTGATCGACGGACCCACCGAACAATTCGTAGCCTCGATGGTTTACGATGGAAATTATCTCTTCATCACCGGAGGATTTCCCGATCGACACATTTTAGCGATTAAACCTGATGGTAAAGGGAATGTAACTGATACTCACATCGCGTGGAGAACCAAGCGCGGTGCATCGTATGTTCCTTCTCCTATCGTTGAGGGATCTTACTTTTTAGTGGTCTCCGACAAAGGCATCGCCAGTTGCTTTAATGCAAAGGATGGAGAA
Organism: Planctomycetota bacterium; assembly: GCA_028280485.1. Taxonomy (GTDB): domain Bacteria; phylum Planctomycetota; class UBA8108; order UBA8108; family JACQVS01; genus JANQLS01. The sequence continues at coordinate 43,606 of JANQLS010000014.1, read as the reverse complement.
CGCTACTGGATGGAGCGATTAGGGGGTGGGCACAGTGCTTCTTTAGTTTCATCGGGAGGCAACGTTTTCTTTATTTCAGATAAAGGAATCACTACCGTCGTGAAGCCTTCAAAAGAGTTTAAAGTTTTAAGCAAAAACAAACTGGGTGAGCATTGTTATTCATCCCCTGCGATGAGTAATGGGGTCTTGTATATTCGAGGTGAGAATCATTTGTTCGCGATTGGGAAGAGATAGTTAAAAGTCCATATGTCGATTAACCCCTCGCTAGCGCTTAGGGCTAGTTAATGGTTGACCCACGTATATCGTATTTAACTAGCCCGAAGCGCTAGCGAGGGGAAGAGTGCGCAATTTGATTTTCTAAGCTGACAACATTAATTCAGATTTCGTATCATTCTAAGCATCCATCCCCAAAATCCGCTCCAACTCTGCCTCTAAACTCTTAACGATCTCAGGGTGCTTCAAGTAGAGATTATTCGTCTCGCCCAAGTCTTCTTTTAAGTTGTAGAGCTGACCTTTGGGGCCTCCTGGTTTGGGTTGGATTCGAGAAGGTTTTGAAAAGCCTCCTGAGCCTAACCCAGTAATCAATTTCCAATTCCCTTTTCGTACGCTGTAGTGGGATCGCCCTGATTTAACGACTAGGGAATTACGACTTTTAGTTTCTTTTCTCGTTGTTCCCAGGAGTTCAGGTAAAAAACTTTGGCTGTCTTTGGGGGCATTTTTGATCGAAGGATTTCCCACGATGGCTCGAAACGTCGAAAAGAGATCGACGAAGCTGATCAACTGATCGGAGCTCGTTCCGGCTTTGACCTTCCCTGGCCACTTCACGATAAAGGGCATGCGATGACCCGCTTCCCATGCATCGGCTTTCATGCCGCGTAAGCCTCCCGAGCTATCGTGATCGAAACGCTTCACGTCTTGCTCGTACCAGACGGGGCCGTTGTCGGAGCTGAAGATGACGAGAGTTTCTTTCTCCATGCCTTGTTTTTTTAAAGCTTCTAAAACTTGGCCGATGTTGGCATCCACCATCATCATGAAATCGCCGTAGAGGTCGGCTTTACTTTTACCTTTAAACTCTTTCGTAGGAAGCCAAGGAGTGTGTGGAGCCGGGTAAGCTAGATAGAGAAACAAAGGTTTCTCCTTTCTCTTCTCACCGTGAGTTTCTATCACTTTAATCGCTTCTTGGGTGAATCGTGGTAAGACTTCGACGAGTTTTAAGTTGGGTGCGATTCCACCCGCCCGCCAAAACTCACCCTGAATGGGAGTCCAACCGGGAGTACTCTTAGCTTTAATTTTTAAGCTTGGTGGTTCCACTGCCTTGCGATCACGAATGTAAAAGTAGGGTGGAATGTCGGTGGAGGCTCGAATCCCGAAGTAGTCGTGAAAGCCTCGATCCGCTGGTCCTCCCGTCAACGGTTTGTCATAACCCTCTTCTTTGAATCCAAGGTGCCACTTACCCACCATTGAAGTGTGATAGCCCCTGCCCTGAAGGAGGGAACCGATCGTCGGACGATCAGCTTTGATCGTCGGTTGTTTTCTCCACAAGTGAGGTTGACCTCTGAAGGGGTAGCGACCCGTGATCAATCCGTACCTTGAAACATGGCAGAGGGGACCCGAGGCGTGAGCGTCGGTGAATTTCAAACCCTCTTTAGCCAATTGATCGAGATGGGGAGTCGGTATTTTTGAATTGGAGTTGTAGCTTCCAATATCCCCGTAACCCATGTCATCGACGAGAATCACAACAATGTTCGGGTATCGCTTATCCGTATTGGCTAATAGTAGTGATCCTGAAGCCATAAGATAAACAATCACAAGAGAATGTAGTTTTTTTAGGAGGTGGTGGACCTGATGATTTGTCATTTTTCAGTCAGAGTTGTGAGTTCCTGGGAGGAGGGGATAAGCATTCTTTGCTGAACCGATCCGGAATGGAGAGCCATCCCAGATCTAAAAATATAATTGATTGTAAGAAAAATTTTTACGTCGTTCTGGGTTTTTTGGGGTTCAAAATAGAGGAGCGGTTCTGGGATCCCCTTAGTTTTTAGATCAAATTTCAAATCAGGCCTCAACGACCTCAAAATTTTTGGGACGTTTTGGTTCGGAATTCCACTTTTCATTTAGTTGTTTACGGTTCTCGAGCATTTTCTAAATGGCTCAGCTTTAGTTTGCTTCCATTTAAGTCATTTCAATGTATGGCTTTAAGTCCTTCGTTCACCCGGGTTAGAACAAGGTAGAAGTGCTCAATGGAAACTGTGAACCCTATCCCTATCGAAGATCATGACTCAATTTCTGGTAAGCGCGATCTGTACACTGAAATGTCGGTCGGATAGGAAGATTTTGTTCTTCCTTGGAATCGTAGCCGTTTTCCTCTGCTCTTCTTCTACCTGGGCTCAAGGTGGAGGAGGACCCAAGCCTCCCAGGCCTCCTTGTTTGGAATGCGGCAGGGATTTTCTATCTACCCTTCCCAATTGCCGAGAAATTGAGGACCGTCGGGAGCGGCGATATTGCCAGCGAGCCAATGAACGCGAGTATCGAAATTGTCGAAAAACTTGCGGTCGAGAACTTCCTCCCCGCGTTCTGGATGAACGAGAGTCACCCGAGGTAACCGCTCTTCCGATTGAAGCTCCAACTCAGCCGATCCTCACCTTTGAAGACTTGGTCAGCTCGGATTCATCTATTGAAGTTTCGGTTCACGTCGACACCCAAGGTGAAGCGCTCGCTTTTACCGATCTCACCTTCGGCGTCAGCTCACTAGAAAATGATGTCTTAGAAGTTATGAGTGTGGTAGCGGGTCCAGGGCTCCTCGCCTACGTCGCCGAGAATGGAGATCCCCCTGACTGTGACATCGTCATTTATCCCTCAAGGCAAGCTGCAGTCGGTTCCATCACTAAACTGCTGACTGAAATTCCTTACAACAGCGACTTGTACGGAACAGAGTTTCTTCAACTCGAATACAAAGTGGTCGACATCGAAGCTCGCTCAGTCAACTTACAATTGTTTTCTTCAGATGACCTGATCGTGGAACAAGAGAGTGTCTTTGTCCAAGTCTCTGGATTGAAGACGATTGAAATCTCCATTCTACCGGCAGAATTTATTAGGGGAGATGGAAATGATGACTCGGTTGTAGATCTCACCGATGCCTTGGTGAGTTTGGGATATATCTTCCTAGGTGAAGGGGTTGCTTGTGTCGATGCTCTCGATATTAACGACGATAATGAACTGAATATCACCGACCCCGTCTATTTGTTATCGGGTTTGTTTAATGGGGGATTCGAAATCGCGACGACCTGCGATTACGACTACACCGTCGACCCTTTAATCTGTGAAAGCTACACTTCGTGCTTGGATCCTTAAGTCTACTCAGCACAGACCAGCGGGCCAACTTATTGAATCATGTCTGAGATTCCTCAACCCATCACCGTTCACGATTTACTCCGTCATTCGGACTGGGTGAGAAACCTCGCACGGGGGCTCTTGTACGACAAGAGTATGACCGACGATGTCGTTCAAGAAGTCTGGGCTGCAGCCATCAAGAATCCTCCCAAGAGCCAGTACGCCATCTCCGCTTGGCTAAAAAAGGTGGTGCGCTCGATCGCTTTCCGGTCGAATCAGGCCGTTCAACGTCAAAAAGATTTGTCGACAGCTGAGGCTGCACCTGAGGCCGCTCTTTCTGATGAGGAGGTTAGAAGTCCCGATGAACTCGCCATTCGAATCGAGACTCAAAAGGAGCTTTTAGATAGCGTCCTCACTCTCAAGGAACCCTACCGAACCGTCGTTAATCTTCATTATTACCGCGATATGAAGTTAACGGAGATTGCCGAGATGACGGGAGTACCGGCATCGACCGTGCGAACTCGTTTATCTCGCGCCTTAGAACAATTACGAAACACTCTTCAAGACAAGGCCGGTTCAAAAAAGAAATTTTGTGCTCTCCTTCTTCCTATGTTGCCGCGAACTGAGCTTGAAGCCATGTTCACTGCGGCCGCCGACCAGGCATTGGGAATTTCCAGTGGAAGTACGTTGGCTTCGACGGTTCAGGAGCTGAGTTCAAAGGCTCAGCTCCCTAACGAAGTGGCTTCAACCATTACCTTGAAAAGTGCGAGTGTCGCCTTGGTGGTTACTTTAGGAGTTGTATTAACTTCCTTGGTGATGTTCAGCTCTCCTCCCTCAGATCCTCGGGGAGTAAACCAGATTTCTAATTTGAGTTTGACCCCTTCAAAGCTAGAGCTTCAAAAGGAAGGAAATTCTTCCTCTGTCGTTCATTCATTTGAGGAACCAAAAGATTCGTCCGTAACGAGTACAGAAATTCAAGTCGCTTCACCTCAGAAGAGCTTGCTCAATGTTTTTGATGCTTCAACTCAAGCTCCTCTTTCTGGCGTTGAAGTCTTCGCGATCCGATTGACTCAAGCGACCGTAATTCCCTTAGGCAAGACGAATTCGGCGGGAAGCGTAGAACTTTCATCCTCAGTATTAAAACGCGATGCCCTCTTGCTCTTTAAAGAAGGGTACCTCTTGCACCGAGAGGCTGCTTCGCTCAGGGAGTTTGTCGATGGATCTTTTCCAATCCATTTAGAGCCAAGCTTCGAGGCCTCAATAGAAGTGACGTTCGGAGAGGGGCAAGCCGCTGAGGGAGTTACCGTTCAACTCATTACCCCTGAAGTCAAAATAGATCAGAGCCGAAGCTCCGATGCCTCCTCGATCGTCGATTCTCATTTCCTCCAAGGTTCAAGCCGAGAGATTATTACGGGAGTTGACGGATCTGCTGTGTATTCATATTGGCATCCCGACACCCGCATTCAAATTCTTGAAGGTGAGTTTGTCGAAGTGAGTGTGAAGGCTAAAACCCCGGTAACATCTATTCAACTTTCACGGGGGAAGCGATTAACTGGGCGTTTACTAAGTTCAAAAGGTGAGCCCATCCGTCAGAGCCAAGGTGAATTCTCAACCGCACTGAATTCAGTACCCCGTAAATTTTCAACTGATGCCGAGGGGCGCTTTGACCTGGGCTTTGTCGATCCTCAACAAGTATTGAGATTAACTTTTCACCATCCTGATTGGCCAAGTTATCGAATTGAATCCCAACCGGATTTCAGCGGCGAATGGGAAATTAGAATGCCCGAGGGGAATCCGCTTTACGGAAAGGTCTTGGCTCCCGATGGCAGCCCAGTGGTGGGTGGATTCGTTTTCATCATGGAGCATCATTTAGCGACTCCTAAAGAATCCACTTCTTCGGAGGGCAAAGTCGTCTCAAGTGTTCGTGGAGTGCCCGTTCCAAAAAAAGGTAGAAGCCAATACCGCTTAAAAACCATCGACCGAGCCAAGATCGCCGAGGATGGTTGGTTTCAATTAAAGCCTCAGCCCGATCGCGATGAACCGCGTTACTTATGGGTATACCATCCTCAGTTTGTAAATCATCTTGAACTCCTCCCCACTTCGCTGGGTCGAGGTGAACTCGCCATCGTTCTTGATCCCGGTACAGAGATCTCCGGGATCTTACGAGGTCCTACCGGAGAGCCCATGGCAGGGGCTTTGCTCCATTTGGGTGAAATTTGGAGTCACGATGTTGAAAGCATACTGGGGCGAACTAAAACTCAGGCCGACGGTTCGTTTAAGTGGGTGGGTGTGCCTCGAAGAGTTAAAGAAAATCTCCTCGAGCGATCGTGGGGTCATGGAAACTCAACGGCAAGCGTTGGGAAGAATGAACGATCGGCCATATTTCTTGCCGCCTTCGCTCCCGATGAATTAATAAGCCTCGATGGACGTGCCTTGAATAAGTCTGAAATTTGGAAGGGGTTCTCGGTGACTCCCGGCCAGAGCGATCTCAATTTGGTCGCCGCCAATAAAGATCACGGTCTGAGTTTAGATATTCGACTCCAAACTTCAGATGGCTTACCTGTGAATACCCTGTGCCCCGCCATTCTCATCGACCCCGATGGAAAGACTCACCGTGGGCAAATTGGGAAGCCATTGGGCGAAGAGATTCGTGTGGGGCAGAGATTTTATACCGATCATCCTCTGAAAAGCTTTTCACTTGGGGAATCTCAGCTGTTTTTGATGCCCGAAGGATACCGTTGGGATTTTTACAGTTTGGAAGATCTAAAGGGGCGGGAATTCATCGAGTTGACGCTCGAGAAATACAGAAATTCAAATCAGGCTGGTTTACGACTTCAAAACCCTCTTGGTGACCCGGTTGAGAGGAGGAATCTTTTTATTAAGATTCCAGGGGTCGCAACCAGCCTGAATTTTTCAGCTGAGGAATACCTCTTCGTTGGCACTTCAAATAGCCGCGGAGAGATTGATCTAAGTTTTTTAGGAGAGGGCTCTTACGAGATTGTGGCCGCCGTTTCATCCCAAGAGGCAGCTTCCTCCCATGAGGCTGGGATTTTTCAAGTCCCACAGTCTGAAAGTCTAATTGAAGCTCTTGGGAGCTACATACAGAAGAACTCTCAGGAGTTGAATCTCCATGATACTTCGCCTCAAAATGAAGGGCCTGAAGTTTCAGAGCGAGTTCAGTCTCAAAAGTCGGCTTGGGAAATTCGAACGGTCTCCTCCAAATAGTTGCGCTCATTGGAGAAAGAAAATTACCGTTCGCAGCTCAGAAGAGGGTGCTAAAACGATAATTTTTCCTTTTTTTAAGATTTTCTGAGACACTTTTGTCCCGCTTTTCACTTTAACTGGTAGTTGTGGATCGAGTAGATTGGTTCAATTGACTTTGGGCCTAAAAGTGGTCTCGTAACCCTCAATCGATTAAAAACTTAATGTGTTGATCGAAGCTTTGGTCAGCACGGGGGTTACACCTAAATCGAGATAGACTTGAGCGTTGAGCATGACTCATGCTTACTGGTGCTCTAAGTTCCAGCAAATCTGGAAATTGAAGCAAGTCAAAATTTACTGATCAAGGAATGGTTTCAGAGGGCGAATCTGTTTTTTGATTTTAGACATACACCCGTGAGAGGAACTGGTATGAAGCGTATTATTACCTGTGTTTTAGCTTTAACCTTTTTAGCGGTTCTCGTGGATGAACTCGATGCTCATCGTCGAGGTCGCCACCACCGAAGCTGGAGAGGCCACGGATGGGGTCGTCACCACACCGGTATTCGCCATTTTGCTTGTCTTAAACAAGAACACGATGCTAATGGAGATGGCCGACTCAGTCGAGAAGAACGTCGCGCTGCTGCTGAAGCTCGAAAAGCTGAACTCATCGCTCAATATGACACCGATGAAGACGGCCGATTGAGCCGGGAAGAATGGGCCGCTGCTAGAGAAGCTCGTAAAGCAGAAAAACAAGCTGAACGCGAAGCTAAAATCGCAGCTATCTTGGAAGAGTATGACGCTGACGAAGATGGCGAACTCAGCCGTGAAGAATGGCAAGCTTACCGAGAAGCTAAAAAAGCTGCTTATATCGCTGAACACGACACCGATGGTGACGGCGAACTCAGCGATGAAGAAAAAGCTGCTGCTCGGGAAGCTCGCTGTGAAGCCGCTTCTGACGATGAAGGTTCCGAAGGTGAAGATCCTGGAACGACAGAAGAAGAAGAGGAAGAAGAAGGCGAAATCGATGCCCTCATCTTTGGTGGTTGGGACCGAGACGGTTTCGATTGGGAAGGTTTCGACCGAGAAGGATTCAACCGTGAAGGTCGTGATCGCTGGGGTTTCGATCGATTCGGTCATTTGATCGGACGTTTCCTCTCCGGTCTTCGTTACCTCGCTTGCCTCAAAATTAACCACGACGCTGACGAAGACGGTCGTTTGAGCTGGGAAGAGATCAAAGCTGCTGCTGAAGCTCGTAAAGCTGAGTTGATCGAAGAATACGATGAAGACGGTGATGGCGAACTCAGTCAAGAAGAACGCCAAGCCGCTTGGGAAGCCCGCCAAGCTGAGAAAGAAGCTGCTCGGGCTGAAAAAGAAGCCGCCCTTTTAGCTGAATTCGACGAAGATGAAGACGGTGTTCTCAGTGATGATGAACGTGCTGCAGCTCGCGAAGCTAAAAGAGCCGCTTATATCGAAGAACACGATACCAATGGTGATGGAGAGCTCGATCGTGACGAACGAAGAGCTGCTCGATCTGCCAACTGTCAATCCGGTGAAGTGAGCGAAGAAGAGGAAGAAGAAGAAGCAGCTATCGATGCTATCGTCTTCCCCGGACGCGACCGCGATGGCCGTGATATCGACGGCTTTGACCGAGACGGCTTCGATCGCGAAGGATTCGACCGAGATGGTCGTGATCGTCGCGGACGTGACCGACGTGGTCGTGATCGCCACGGACGTCGAGAAGGCCGCGATCGCCACGGCGCTCGTCACTTTCCTTGTCTCGTTCTTGAGTTCGACGAAGATGAAGACGGAAGACTCAGCCGTGAAGAACGCGAAGCCGCTGCTGAAGCTCGTAAAGCTGAACTTCTCGAACAATATGACACCGACGGTGACGGTGAACTGAGTGACGAAGAAAAAGAAGCGGCCCGCGCTGCTCGTAAAGAAGATCGTGAAGCCAGAAAAGCCGAAAAGCTCGCTGCTCTCTTAGAAGAGTTCGATGCTGACGGTGACGGCGAACTCAGTGACGAAGAAAAAGCAGCCGCTCGGGAAGCAAGAAGAGCTGCCTTCCTCGCCGAACACGATACTGACGGTGACGGTGAACTCAGCCGTGAAGAAAGACAAGCTGCTCGTTCAGCTCGTTGTGAATCTGGCGAAACCACCGAAGAAGAAGACACTGAAGAAGAAGTTCTCGAAGCTGTTGCTTTGGGACGTTTGTTCCTCCGCGGTGACTCCAACGACGATTCGATCACCAACATGACCGACGCCGTCATGACCTTGTCTTACATGTTCCTCGGCCACGACGCTCCAGTTTGTATGGACGCCGCCGATGCGAATGACGACGGTGCTGTCAACCTTTCAGACCCTGTCACCACTCTCATGAGTATCTTTGTAACCGGCATTCCACTTCCTGAACCTTCAGAGAATGCTGGAATCGATTACACTCCTGATGCTCTCGATTGTGGATTTAATTCAGGTATCTCTGGCTGATCCTACTCTTGACTCTCCTTATGAATTGAGAGTCTTATCAAGAATCTACACCGATTAACCGTGCTGATGACTGATTGTTGTCAGCACGGTTTTTTTGTGGATAAAACTTAACTATCCCGGAGAGGCTGTGAATTTTTAGATCAAATCAAATTTCAAACCAAATGGCGCTTCACTATCCCTCGCTAAAGCTTCGGGCTTGGGAGGTTGGTCATTTCAATCATAGCTCATAGCTGAATACTGTGAGATCCCTTGCAACAGCCTCAACATTGAAGGCGGTTCTCGCCCCTCAAGCCCGAAGCTTTAGCGAGGGATAGTGGAACTCTTAACAACTTGAAGTTGGGTTTTCTTGAAAAATTCACAGCCTCGGAGCGTGAGCGACAGGGCATGGTTAAGCTTTTGCAAATTTAATATGTGGTTGGATACTTAATGCGTAGGTTACCCATAAAATCCTATCAAAAGAGAAATCCTCACAGTGACGCAACCCGTCGCTTACGCTCCGGGCTTATTAATATCTTTGCTTACGATCTAAAGCCTTAAGTTTTTGTTAACTAACCCTAAGCGATAGCGAGGGGATTCTTAACTTCGCTAGCGCTACGGGCTAACTAATACTTTTTCTGATCGGTTATGAATAACTCCACTTCCTCATAAACCGGTATCGACCGATGCCCGCCACGGCGACTCGCCTTGATCGCCGCTTGGGCGGAAGCCCATTTCAATCTATCAGAGAATGGCATACCCTTCGCCAATCCCCAGGCGTACGCACCATGAAAGACATCCCCGCAACCTGAGGTGTTTAGAGGAGTCACTTTGAAGGCAGGGAAGTGTTGAAGATCGGGGGAGTCCTTCGTCAAGTAGTACAAGCCCTCTTCACCCGCCGTCAGAATAACGACCTCGGTGAGTTCGGTGAAAAGAGCTTGAGCGGCGTCTTTGATAGAACGGGTGGAAGTGAACTCCATCGCGAAGTTGACTCCCAGAATAATGTGATCAGCGAGCTTTGATAACCGATCGAGACCCGGAGGAATGTAATCGAAATCAGCAACTCGAGGGATGCCGGCTTTTATCGCAACATGAGCGGATTCGATCATGCCGTCCAAGCCTTGCTGATCTACCAACAACACTTTGGATTTTTGAATGAGTTCCACGGGAGGGCTCTGAATTCCGATCGAACCTTCGAGGTTGTAGAGTATGTTTCTCGTGTCGGGGTTTTCTCCTACGATCACCCAAGAGTGAATAGGGCGAGCGCCTTCGATGTATTGAAGAGAGCTGAGGTCGATTCCCTCGGCCTTCATTAAGTCGATGACTTGTTCGGACTCTGGATTCTTCCCGAGAATTCCACTGTAGGCGGTTGTTGCTCCCAGCCGTTGGGCGGCGACCAAAGCTTGTGTCGCTAAACCTCCTAGCGAGAGTTCATGCCGATGAACACGAGTTTTTACATCGGCTTGGGGGTAAGAATCGATGTGAATCATTTCATCTAGGGCGATACAGCCTAAACCGAGGACATCGATGCTTTGAGGGGGGGCGGGATCAGTTGACATCGAAGATTCTTATCCTTGTTGTAGCTCCTTGATTTAAGCAGAGCTTAGGTGAATAAACGGCATTGAGAGACCGTCTTTCTAAAAGATCTCGAAGCTGAGAGGGCAGATATTTTCTAAATTCTCCAAAATTTTCTCTCTTCATCGGAAATCGAGGGTTGAGACTGAAGCTAGAAAGCGCTTAGATGGTGTTTTAAGCTGAGTTACGAAATTCTATGTACCTCGATTCTCTCACTGAATCCGCCCTTCAACGGGTCCCTTCTTTGAGGGGTCAAGTTTAGAATAGAATTCTCGTGATTCACAGGGTTTTGGATCGCGGGTTATTGATCCGATTCGGAAGATCACGATTGAAGATCGTCTTTAAAAGATCCTCAGAAGATTAAAGTCAACGGGTCGAACCTTCCTGGTGAAAACGGATCTCCTACAGGAGGTATTCATCCCAGCCAGGTTTAATGGCGCTCGTTTCAATAAAATCAGAAGGAGTGATTCCATGCGCAAGCATAATCGTCGTAGTTTTTTGAAAGGTGCCCTCGGAGCCACTGCTGCCAGTGCTTTGAGCGCTCCCTTAGCCGATGCTGCAGGAACTATCGTTGGTAGTAACGAACGCTTCCGAATGGCCATCGCCGGTCTCAAAGGAAGAGGTGGGGCTCACATCGGTGGATTTGCTGGAATCAGTAATTTAGAGATTGCCTATTTAGTCGATCCCGATGAAAACCAAGTTAACCGACGGATCAAAGAAGTTAACGGTCGAGTCAAAGGTAGATATAAGCCTGAAGGTATCGCCGATATCCGGGATGCTCTCGAAGATAAAACCGTTGATGCGATTTCAGTTGCGACTCCTAATCATTGGCACTCCCTGATGACGATTTGGGCCGCTCAAGCCAAGAAGCACTGCTACGTGGAAAAACCCGCGAGTCACGATGTCTACGAAGGTCGCGTCGCGATGGAAGCCTGGAAGAAGTACGGTGTGGTCATTCAGCACGGTACTCAAAGAAGAAGTGACGCTCGTTACGCCGGAGTCCACGAAGCGATCAAAGCCGGTAAGTGGGGAAAATTGAAAATTGCTTACGGTTACTGTTGTAAGCCTCGCGGTGGCATCGGCTTCAAGAAACCATCAGACCCTCCTTCGAACCTCGATTGGGATCTGTGGCAAGGACCCGCTAAAGTCGGTGAATATCACGGCAACTACGTTCACTACAACTGGCACTGGTTCTGGAACACCGGAAACGGTGACCTCAATAACCAAGGAACTCACCAATTAGATGTCGCTCGTTGGGCTCTCGACGATGATCAAACTCATCCCATCCGTGTGATCGGTTTGGGTGGACGTTTCCAATGGAACGACCAAGGTGAAACTCCTAACACCATGTTCGCCGCGGCTGAATACCCCAATGGTCAATGGGTCTTCTTCAATGTCCGAAATGTGAACTACAAAGGCTACCAACACCAAGTCCTCAACGAATATTACTTCGAAGATGGCGGCCGATTGGTTCAAGACGGACACGTGTATATCCCACCAGGCAAAACTAAAGGTGAGCGTATCAAGGTGAAACCTGGTAAGGTGACTCCCGGTGGTAACTGGAAAAGTTTCATCACCGCTTGTCGTGAAGGTGATCCCATGTTGGTCAATGGAAACATGGCTGAAGCTCACTACGGTTGTGTTCTCGGTCACCTCATGAACAACTCTTACCGTTTGGGTAAAGAAGTTCCCTTCAACGCTAAAGCCGGTAAGTTTGGTGATAACAAAGACGCCTACGAACACTTCATGAAACTCCACAGCATCATGAAAGATGGCGTCGGAGTTCCTGAAGACAAGGCCAAATATACGGTCGGTCCTTGGCTCAAGTTCGATCCTAAGACGGAACGTCATATCGGTGATCACGCTGAAGCAGCTAATAAGCTTCTACGCGATCCGAACCGTAAGGGATTTGAGATTCCCGACGTAAGTGTCGTCTAATGCACTCAGAGTGGTGAATCATTAAGGTTCCCCACGAAATAAAATCGAAAAGAATGGCCGTGAATGGTTGAGATCACCGTTCACGGCCATTCCTTTTTCTGCTTTTTAGCAGTATTCTTGGTAGTTCGTACCGAATGATTTTCGTTACGTGCCGTCTGAATGTTAGTAACCAAATTCGCCAGAGTTTGGTCTCTAGCCTTTCTGAGCCAAATTCTTACGAATTCGGCTACAGGACTTGATTCGAAATTCTCAATCTTCTCTTCTTAAACAGACACATAATTCACAAATCTACAGCGAAATGTTTAAGCCCACTCAAAATCAACGCGTTCTCGTGTCTCCATTTCAATTCGTAGCATTGTTCCTTTTAGTTGGGGTGTTCCTTTTATCGACGAACGAAGCCCAAGCTGACTCCGCTTCGGTGACAGGAGTCAAGCAAGGTTACAGTCAACTCTCTACTTCCATCGAAACCGCCAAGATGCCGGTCTTCATGAGTCTTTATCATCGAGACTTTATTTATACCGCAATCGATGGAGCCGGGATGGATCGAGGTCCGTGGCGACGCGTGTGGCAAGAAGAGTTTTTAAATCGGAAGATCTTGACGGCAGCTTTTGAGATTCAAAAAGTATTAGAAGATGGGGCTGAAAAGGTCGTTGTACAAGTTCGCGAAGTCATCATCGGTGAAGATAAAGAAAGCGGTGAACGCAATCTTAAAGAGACTTTGAAGGAAGAGACATGGGTCAAGGGTGAAAAAGCTTGGCAGCTTTTTGGAACGGTGATCAAGAAGGACCTCACTCAGGCTCAGTTACTTCCCCGGGCTACCACTGAAAATGTAAAGAACTCAGCCCTTCAAGCTGTCCTCGCATCGACGGAAGACCAAAGACAAAAAGTCGTAGACACCTTTTGGAAGGCTGTCGGTAAGTTTGGAGTTCCTCTGATCGATGCTTCGACCGATTCCACCTCTCAGGTGACCTTTGTTTACAAAGGAAAGGGTTCAGAGGCTCGAGTCGTACTCGAAGGGGGGCTTCAATCTGGAAACAAAAACTTGGTACGAGTCGACGGCACCAACATTTGGTTTCTCACCGAAGAACATCGCCGAGAAGCTCGTTTCTCTTACCGTTACCGAGTACAGGTGAATACTCCAATTCCTGGGCGGCAAAAGGTTGCTCTGTCGGAATCGATTCAACCGGATGCTTTAAATCCCAATTCGAGTGAAACGAGCTCTATCGTTGCACTGGACAAGGCTTCTCCCATTCACGGTACCCACAAGAAAGATGATGTTCCCTCAGGGGCCATGGATCGATTGACCCTAAGAAGTAAGATTCTTCGTGAACGTCGTTTCGTGTACGCTTACACCCCACATGGTTTTGATGACTCGAAAAAAGCCTTACCGGCAGTGTTCTTGCTCGACAACGTTACTTATGCCGCTCGTAAGCAATTGCAAACGGTTTTAGACAATGGGATCGCAACTAAGCGCATTCCTCCCATGTATGTCTTTTTACTTCATTCAGAAGGTTCAAAGAGTAAGAGTTTCGATCTTGAAGAAAAAACCATCGAGATGGTGGGGAAAGAATTAGTGGAATTCGCTAAGAGTCGATTTGAGGTTTCTTCCCAAGCGAAAGACCTCGTCATCGGAGGAAATCTCCTCGGAGCCAATTTAGCTCTCACTAGCGCGATCAAGTTTCCAGGTACCTTCGGGAAGGTTATCTGTCAAAGTGGTGATTTCAATCAGAGCGGTCCGACGGGCAAAGACATCATCGAAGTGATCTCTCTTCAGGAGATGGTCGATATCAAAGTGCATCTCGCTCGAGGGACTTTAGATTCGGGAGTGATTCGTCTGTCGAATCGGTATTTGAGGGATGTTCTTTTAGCTAAGGGCAATACCGTAGTTGAGAAGGATTTTCAGGGGAACTTTAATCAGAACTCATGGCTTGAGTTTATTCTTGCTCAGCTGAGCGCGAACTGATTTCTCACTCCTTAAGGATATAGATTAACTAGCCCGAAGCGCTAGCGAGGGAAATTTCCCCTCGCTAGCGCTTCGGGCTAGTTAACGAGAATATCGATTTAGTGATGAACTCGTAGCCCTATTTACAAAAATTGGGGGCCATGAACTATTTAAACGATTTCCTTCGATCAGGGAATCGGGCAGGGGCAAGCCCTGCCCCTACAGGCGACAATTGATTTAGATACAACCCGAAAATTCACAACTGTAGGGGCGTCCCTTGCGGGCGCCCTTTCCCTAGGCAAATCTGACCCATTAGATCTTCACGTTAATTAAGGCGAACAACAGGTGCGTAGGATTTCTTTAGGTTGACATTCCCGGCCTTCATGGTGTGAGATGGAGGAATGCCATCGAAGCGCTTGAACCTCATTTTATGGACTCTTTTAGTGATGAATTTCGCCGGGGCCGATGCCTCCGATCGAAATTCAAACGCAGCGCTTGAGCTTCCAAAGAAAACTAGCAAAAAGAAAGGCGCTGAGCCTAACTTTCCTGATCCCAGTTGGCTCGAACACTGGGCCTACCAACCCTTAAAAAAAGTCACTCTCCCTGAATTAACGAACTCGCCGTATCACGATTACAGCCAAAATCCGATCGACTTGTTCATCGCAAAAGGTTGGCTAAAGCGGGGAGTTCAACCTCAGGAATCCGCCTCTCCTAAGGCTCTCATCCGGCGTCTTTTCTACGACATGATCGGGCTTCCGCCGGAATACGAAGAAGTAGAGTCCTTTCGTCTTGATCCTACTCAACTCAACTATGAGCAACTTGTTGATCGTTTGTTAACGAGTCCTCACTTCGGAGAGCGTCAAGCTCGGCACTGGATGGATCTCGTTCACTTCGCAGAAACTCATGGGCACGATCAAGATCGGATTCGTGAGAACGCTTGGCCCTATCGGGATTATTTGATTCGAGCGTTCAATGAAGACCGCCCTTACTCCCGTTTTATTGAAGATCAAATCGCGGGGGATCTCTTGTATCCCGATGACCCCTGGTCGATCGCCGCTACAGGGATGCTCGCTGCTGGGCCGTGGGATGAGAGTTCTCTTCGAGACATTCGCCCCGATTCCATCGACCGACTCAAAGGACATTATTTGGATCGCGATGACATCGTGACCAATGTCTTTTCAACCTTTATGAGTACTACCGTTCATTGTGCTCGCTGTCACGATCATAAGTTTGACCCGGTTTCACAGCGAGAGTACTACGGCCTCCAAGCGATCTTCAGTGGTGTCGATAAAGCCAATCGCAAATGGGATTCGGATCCTGGAGTCACTCGAAGACGCCATGAGCTTCAAGCAAAATTTGATCAACTCAAGAAACCCACCGCTGAAGTGGGGGCGCGCTACCTTGAAGGTGACGCTTGGAATGCATTTTTAAATTGGCGTCGGGCCTATCTTGAAAGAGAGAACCGTTGGATTCAATTGAAGGCCAAGGAAGCGCGCTCAACTTCGGGTTCTCCTTTGGTTCTTCAATCCGATGGCTCCTACCTCGCTCAGGGTAAAGCAGCTGATAAAGACACTTACATCTTTCAATTTGATCAGCAACAAGCTGAACCTTTAACGGCCGTACTGCTGGAGGTCTTGCCGGATTCGCGATTGCCTCAGAAAGGTCCCGGTCGTCAAGATAACGGCAACCTACACTTAAGTACTTTTAAGGTACGAACTCAAACTGAGAATAAAAATTGGAATGACGTCGAGATCGTTCACGCCTTCAGTGACTTCGATCAGGAGGGCTGGACGATTCAACATGCTATCGATACGAATCCCGCGAGTGCATGGGGAATCTATCCTCAAGTGGGAAAAGCTCATTGGGCGGTTTTCGTTTTTAAAAATCCGGTAGAGCTGAATTCGAACTCAAAATTAGAAGTCCAACTGCATCAACTCCACGGGGGGAGGCATCTCATCGGTAAACTACGTTTGGCGGTGACGACGATGAGTCAGCCTCGTTTCCTGGAGCCGACTCCACAAGCCATCGATCAACTCATCACCAAGAAGGTAGAGTCTCTCACTCAAGATGAACGCATCCAGTTAGCGCTCTGGTGGAATCTGAAGCAAACGGAAAAACTAATTCAGTCTTTGCCGAAACCTCAAGCGGTCTATTCAGGAACCCCGGAGTTCCAAGCGGATGGCACCTTTACCCCGGCGGGCAAACCGAGGACTGTTAAGTTTTTAGATCGTGGCGAAGTCGAGAGAGCGAAAGAGGAAATCGGCCCCCACACTCTCAGCTTTCTTAAGGGCTTATCCGGTGATTTAAAATTGAACAAAGCAGCCACGGATAGAGATCGTAGAACTCAGTTTGCCCGTTGGCTCACCCAAACCGAAAACGCCTTAGTTTATCGTTCGATCGTCAATCGTATCTGGCAGCAATACTTTGGCCGAGGGCTCGTTCATACGGCGAGTGATTTTGGACTGATGGGAGGTCGACCCAGTCATCCTGAATTACTCGATTGGTTGGCGCTGTACTTCATCGAGCAGCGAGGATCGTTAAAGCAATTGCACCGATTGATTGTTACGAGTCGAGTTTACCAGCTCGCCCGTTCTCAGGTCTCCTCAACGAAAGACGATTGTTTTTCTGCTTATCCAGCTCGAAGAATGAGTGCAGAAAGTTTTAGGGACTCGCTCTTAGTGCTTTCGCGAGAGCTCCTTCCCATTATGGGGGGGCCCTCCGATCGTCAATTCAATGCGAGTCCGGGAGTCCACGTTACTCCAAACCTCGATTATCAAGGTTTCAGTGTAAAGAGTAAGGCAAACTTTCGAAGGAGTGTGTACCGATTCATCTTTAGAACAGTTCCCGATCCTTTTATGTCGAGTTTAGATTGTCCGGATGCCTCTCAACTGACTCCAAAGAGAGAAGAATCCATCAGCGCTCTACAGGCCCTGGCCACTCTGAACGATAAGCTTGTGATCGAGCTTTGTCAGCGTTTAGCTGCTAATGTTCAAAAATCTGAGGTTCAGCTCGATCGACAGATCGTCACCCTTTATAAAAGAATTTTATTGCGAGAGCCTACAAGTAAAGAGGTTGAGCTGACCACTGCCTACGCTAAAAAGTACGGCTTAAATAATTTGAGCCGGTTTCTCTTCAACACTAACGAATTCATGTTTATCGAGTGAGTTATGAGTTTCTTTGATTCCTTAACCCGACGTCAACTATTCGATGGAACGAAAGATTCCATGCTGGGCTTGGCGTTGACGTATTTGCTTTCACAGGAAAGCCGAGCGAAGGGAGCGGAGAAAGTTCAGTCCCATGGAGGAATTCACCATCGCCCAAAAGCTAAAAAGGTGATTCAGCTCTTCATGAACGGGGGAGTGAGTCAAATGGATACCTTTGATTACAAGCCCGAACTCATACGGCGACACGGTCAGAAAGAAACCTTCGGCTTAAAAACAGCGGTGACGAGTGCACCGGGCGCTTTAATGAAATGTCCCTTCGAATGGAAGCGTCATGGAGAGTGTGGGCGTTGGGTCTCTTCGGTTTTTCCTCACATGGCAAAACAAGTGGATGACCTCGGTTTCTTGATGGCCATGAAATCGAAAACGAATGTTCATGGTCCCGCAAGCTACCTTCAGAATACCGGTTTTTTACTTCCAGGCTTTCCCTGCTTGGGAGCTTGGATCTCCTTCGCCATGGGAACTCTCAATAAGAATCTCCCAGATTTCATCGTCTTCCCGGATCAACGCGGACTTCCCTACAATAACGCAGGGAATTTTACTTCAGGGTTTTTGCCCAAGGACCACCAGGGAACGGTGATTTATCCTGACCGTAAAAATCCGATTCCTCTTCTCCATCCCCCGGCTGCGGTCAAGGAGATCACACGAGATTCAGAACGGGAGGGTTTACATTTATTAAACCGTCTCAACAAATTGCATCTCAAAACAACGGCACCGGACTCTCGGCTGAAATCTCGAATGGAGTCTTTTGCTCTCGCTGCTCAAATGCAGCTTCACGCGCCGGAAGCCTTCGATGTCTCCAGTGAATCTCAAGCGACTCATGAAGCTTACGGCTTGAATAAGAAAACCACGCAATACTTTGGTCGTAGTTGCCTTTTAGCTCGACGCTTGATCGAGCGTGGAGTGCGTTTCGTTCAGGTTTGGAGTGGTGCTGGGAGTGCTACGGGTAACTGGGATAATCACGGCGATATTCCCAAGGAACTTCCGGCGATTGCGGGGCAAGTGGATCAACCCATCTCTGCTCTGTTAAACGATCTCAAACAAAGAGGCTTGTTGGAAGACACCTTGGTGGTCTGGACGACAGAATTTGGGCGAATGCCGTTTACCCAAGGGTCGGTAGGAAGAGATCACAACGGCGGGACTTTCCTGAGTTGGTTGGCTGGAGCAGGGATCCAGGGAGGGACAGCTCACGGAGAGAGTGATCCCTTTTCTTTCAAAGCTCAAACTGGGGTGACAACGGGTTACGATTTAAATGCCACGATTCTCCATCTCCTGGGAATCAACCACGAGAAGCTTACCTTTAATCAGGGCGGGGTGGAGAGGCGGTTGACCGATGTTCACGGTCATGTCGTCCACGAAATCTTAAACTGACCCCCCTGTGGAGTTTTCGCTTTTGGGCTCATAGCTATCTTGAGGCCAGGAGGCTAAGCCGAAGCTCTCTGTACTTCCAAAGATGGTTTTAAACTGTTTGATCGCTCGAAAGCTTAGCATATAAACAGCATCGACTGAACGGTCCAAGCGTTCAGCAATTTCTTTGGAGGACAATTGTTGAATGAGCTTGAGGATGATGATCTCTCGGTAGTCTTCAGGTAGTTTTGACAGGGCATCTTTGAATCTCAGGACGCGTTCTTTTCTTCTGAAGATACGGTGAGGAGAGAGGGCTTTATATTCTAAGATCTCTCCTAATTTCATTCCGTCAGCACTTCCGGGATCGATACTGACCGTAGGTTTAAGGCCTCGAATTTTATTTCGAATCACATTTTCAGAAATTCCACAAAGCCAATTAAAGAAAGAGTTCTTTCCTTGATAGGTAAAGTTGTGGAGAGATTTGAAAGCCTGAAGCCACGCTTCTTGATTGGCATCTTCAGGTTCGACCTTAGGCTTCAGTTTTGAATTGATTCGAGAATTAATGAAGAATTCTAATCGAGGTTGATAACGAGAAATCAATTCCTCAGAAGCTTCGCGATCACCTTCTTGGGCTCGTCGAACTAACTCTTCAGTGCTGGGGGAATAACTTGAATCTGTCATTGAATGGAGGAGAGAGATTCGATCGAAAAAATCCCTTACTGAATGACCCTGAAAATTGAAGTGGAGTTACCTACAATTGACCTAAGACTCAACTTGAGACATGCACCAAAAGGTGGTCTAGGAAATTCTTCCAAGTTTAGAAAACTTGATTCTCTACTATTGTATCTAAGCCATTAAATAAGCAGAAGTGCTATAATTGAAAAATTCGGCATTCCATGGCTCCAGGCACTCTGAACTCACTCGTTATGTTTCCGGAAGATGCGACTAAGACTCACCCTCAACAGCCGATCACAATTGTGTTTACGGCCGATGAAAAGTATGCCGTTCCCTTGGCGGCAGCGATCCAGTCGGTATTTGATAGTTGTGGCAAAGAGGATTGGGTTCAGGTCTATGTCATCGATTGTGGGTTACATGACAACACATTAGCCATGCTCCAACGGTCTTGGAGTGACCTCTCCTTTCGAAAAGTTGAGATCTTGAAAGCCACAGAGTTGGATGGTCTCGAAGACATACCCGTTTGGGGATTCTACGGGCCGGCTATTTACTATCGATTAAAAATCGATGAGTTGTTGCCTTCAAACGTTGAGAGAGCTCTTTACTTAGACTGCGATATGTTGGTCTTCGAAGACCTGTCTCCTCTCTTTTTTACTGAACTTCAAGGAAAGCCGCTCGCTTGTGTCCGAGATGCAGGGATGCCGTTTGCTAGTGAGAGAGGGGAAGGGACGCTCGAACTGGGTCTGGAAGCGCATACTCCCTATTTTAATTCCGGAATGTTATTACTCGACTTAGAGTCGTGGAGGCGTGAGGGATACGGTGATCGGGTTTTAAGGTTTATCACTGAAAATCAAGAGTGGATTCGCTGGCCCGACCAAGATGCCCTCAATGCCGTTTTTAAAAATCAGTGGTTGGAATTGCCGGTTTGTTGGAATGCTTTTATGGGGTATGTAAAGCCTAATCGCCCTCCTTCTCATCCTTTGATGAGAAGAATGTATGCCCAGCTTGGTGAATTACCTGCGATCGGTCATTTTGTTGCCATCCATAAGCCTTGGGACTTTCAGTGCCCACTCTACGCTCAGAAGCTCTTTCAGAGTTATCTCCAAAAGACAGTCTGGAAGGATTGGCGCCCGCCCGCAACCGTTAGGCTCAGGCCTCATCCTCCCCAGTTGTAGACAGGTTCAGTTATGCAAACCAGTATTATTATCGCAGCTCATAACGAAGGAGATCTATTACCCAATACGGTTCGCTCGATCGCGGAGGTGATGGATTTTGACGGTGATTGGGAGATTGTGATCCTCGACGATGCTTCAACCGATGAATCTGTTCAGAGAGCCCAGGCCCTCAGTTCAAATGTGGTGGTTAAGCGCTACGATTCAAGGCTCGGTTGTCCCAAAGCAAAGCATTTTGGTGCCCTCGAAGCTCGGGGAGAGGTATTGATCTTTCTCGATGGTCACTGTAAACCGGAGCCTTGCTCACTCGAACGGATGGTCAAGTCCGTTAAGGAAGTGGGAGATACCGCAGTGATCACTCCCCGCATCCCCTCGTTGAATCCCGATTCATGGCAAAATGATATGGGGTTTGTGGGGCATGGATTCTATTTTGATCTCGAAGACATGTCTTGTCACTGGCGAGGCTTGGGGAACTTAAAACCGAAGGGGAGGTTCTTCGAGACCCCAGCCGCAGTGGGGTGTTGCTTGGCGATGAGTCGAAACCTCTACCTTTCAACCGGGGGATTCGATCAGGATATGGTGGAGTGGGGGATTGAAGATATCGATTTCAGTTTCCGAGTTTGGTTGTTGGGGCTTGAAATTCTTCACGACCCGGCCCCGATCATTGGGCATCGTTTTCGTTCTGGTTTTGATAACTATTCAGTGCTCCCAGAGAGCGTCATCGCCAATCAAATTCGCATGGCCCGTAAGAACTTCGCAGATAAGAGCTGGAACGCATGGAACGAAAAGCTTAAGGATAGACTGCCGGCTGAAAGTTGGGAAAAGGCCTGGCAAGTCTATAAAGAGAATGAGGCGAGCGCCGAGGAACAACGCGAAAAAATACTCACGAAACGAAAGATGGATGAACTCGAATACGCCGAGCGTTTTGGTTTAGATTGGCCGAAGTAAGAGTAAGACTCTACTCAGATCAAATTAAACAAAAAAAGGGAGGAGCTTATTCAAGCTCCTCCCTTTTTCAAGAAAGAGATTTCTTGTTTTAAGTCAGCGGCTCTTGGCCTGAGGATGGGGGAGGCGGTTCGGGATTATTCTCTGCTTCCTCAATGATCTTACCGACTTGATTGATTCCGTCGGAAAACCCGGCTTTCAATCCTGTAATAAAGGCTTCTCGGTAAAGCTTAAAGCGTTTCTCAAGAATGGCATCCGCCTTATTGATGAGATCTTGTTCGGGAAGAGGAGAAGTGGGTTCTTGAACTCCCAGTTTAAGTTTCTTTTCCCAAAAGATATCTTGTGCCCAAGTATTTCCTTCGTCGAAGCCTTCGCCGTAGAAAGCGCCGTAGAGATCTTTGTCACCATCGGATCTGGGGGTGGGGGTAGGTTCTGACATGTTTATTTCTCGTTTGTTAGATTTTACTTTTTTTAAACTCAAATGCCCCTTTTGGGGAATTCAATGAGCTTTGTTAGTTCTTGTTGCCGCACGTGCCTCTGGACGTATTTAGAAACATCATCAAGTTTTTGAGAGGCTTCGCAAAGTGTGATCTGTTTCTAATGAATATCTCCATGGGGTTTTAGAAATATTCAATAGGGTCAGCATATCGAAATGGGGGAGGGGATCTGCATTTCCGTTTCGCTTTCTTAAAACAAGAGGATTCCAGTCTTGGGGGAAGGATTCGGAAGCGCTGATTAAGTCTACGATAATTTCAAAGACTAATTTACTTCCCAAGGGACCCAGTTTGATTCCTCGGTCAGCTTGTAATCCTCCCGGTTGAACTTCGGCTTCACGGAGGATGTAGTACCAAAGGGGAGCGCAGGCTTCATCTTTTCGAAATTGTTGAAATCGTTCTCCTTCCCAAATTTGATCGGGGGTGAGTTGGAATTCAGGACTCAAGAATGTTTTTGCCAACTCATTCCCAGAGGCGATCCGGAATTGGGCACCTCGATTTAGAGTGGCCATCGGAAGAGAAAACCTTCCTAAATTGCGAGCGCTTCTAGGGATCAAGTTCTTTGGTAAGTTGAACAACTGAGATGGTAGAGACCTGCTTATCTTCTTACTAAACTGAACGGAAGAGCTTGAACCAAAGAACAAATTCCAATCGGGTTGAGTGTAGTTGGAGTTGATCGTTAAGAAGTCGAATAAACTTCTCGGTTGACCCCGGTCGACCAAGGCGTAGTGAGGATTGATCTGGCTGTGACCGAATCTAAAGATGGCGCTACTGAACTCGATGGGGATAAATGGATCATCGTTATAACCTTTATTTTCTCCGCTGTTATAAAATCGGAGTTTTTGCTCCCAGCGTCGTTCAGCTAAATTCCGTGTGTCTCGTTTCAAGCAGATTCTTTCTAGGTAGTCTTGAAGGATGATCCAGTGATAGTGCCAACGAACCAGTTTTCTCGCTGCGCTGAGAACTTCACTGCTTCCGGTATTTTTCCAAGGCTCAATCTTTCGGAGTTGCTCGACCACAAAATTATGAAACTTTAAAAATGCTAAGTGTAATTGTGAGGTCAGAAGATTTTGGTCATTTCGCGGATCGGCGATGACTGGGGTGCCTCGAAAAGTACGAGGCAAGTCTGAGTTGATTCCATCGGGAACGGAGAATAGTTCAGGGTGAATGGGATCATAAAAGTAATGATCTACGTGAGGGCCAGAGCCGTAAATCGAATCTAAATCTAAGCGGGGAGTTCGATAGTTCCACTTGGATCTAGGATCGATCTCTTGTTCAAAGATCGAGGTAGGATCAAAGGTCATATCATGGGCGATGAATTGACCCAAAAAGATGTATCCTGCTGGGAAATACTCATTGATTTGAAGCTTAGCATCCGGACCAGCATCGAGGGGACCATCGGCTTCTCCCAGGCTTTCCCAGCAACCAAAAGCCTTCTTTTTGGTGGTACTGTTTTTCGGATGGATCCTCCCGTACCGAAACGGGCCGGAGTTTTTGAATGGGACATCGAATGCGGTTTCTGGTCCCATCGTGCTTCGAAATGCTTCTCCATGCATTGCCATTTTTTCTCCTTGTTTGTGAAACACGTGAGTCATTCAGGAGTCCAAGGGATAAATTTCAATTCCATTGATCTTAGGAAGATTGATATGACGCCTAAATTCAATATTTAAAAACCCGTCGTTCACTAGGACTTCGTCAGTGAAAGCCGCCTTCTTTCGAAAGCCTCGTAGAGCGATTAAGTCGAGTTTTTTTAAGTTAGCGAAGGGCTCTCCTTCTACGATGACATCAAAGATTCTTCGATTCTCTTTTTCGTGATAACCTTCGAGAAAGTGTAATACAACTTTGTATCTGCCCCTTGGAAGGGGGATCTTATACCCACTTAGAGTGGGGCCACCCTCAAAAAAGTATCGCTCAGTTTGGTAGAGAGGGGAGTCGACAATTTCAAATACCTGCTTAAGGTAAAAAGGATTGCCGCTCGTAAAAAATCTATCCCGGCTCCATTTGGTGTCTCCTGATCTCCAAGCATGCCCTCCGCTGAGAATTCTTAGCGGTTGCTGTTTAGCCAACTCTTCTAGCAACCAGCGGTAATCAGCCTCGTAGGAGTAAGAATGTTGGTTTTCCTGGATACTTTTAGGAAGGAAATCTAAGCATTCATGGGCCACTGAATCTAACTCACTGAAGCTAGTTTGAATCCAAGCTTCCCAAGCGCGTCGATCATTTGGGTAATTTTCTATCGCTTTGCGGTAAACGGTTTCCGCCGAGATGGCTTGATCGAGCTCAAGGTGACACTCACCTAATCTCAAGTAGAATTCTATTGGCCTTTTAGGTAGTGAGTTCGGACCCAAAACGCTTTTATACAATCTTTTTGCAGCTTCAAAATTCCCTAATTTTTGCTGGATTCTTCCTAGAGCGTAAGTGTGTACTTCGGGGCTCTCGAAGTGAGTCGGTTGGCTGAGGTGGTTTTGAATTTCGACGGGTATTCGTTTCGTATTGAGGTTGCCACGGGTCAAGCGGGTTCCAAAAAGCATATCCACATCGTTGGAGTACGCAACAAACGCCCGGATGCTGAGTCGATTTTTACCGATGATTAAATTCTTAGGCTGAATTTTGAAATGATATCTCTGCCAAGTTTCCCCTTCGTAATCGCTCGCTAAGGTTTCGGGGGAATTCAACTGACTATCGTCGAGTGGCACGCGGAAGCGTTCTACTTCCTCTCCGTTGATGTAAGCGATGAACCCATCGTCGATTCTGATTTTTAAAAACAGTTCAGATGGAGTCTGCGCTAACTGAAATTCTTTTACAAAGCAGATGCTCGCCACCTGGTTTTCGAGGTGACTTAAATCCGTGTTCTTATCGAAGGCCTTGCTGAATCCAAATGGGGCTTGAGCTTGTTTCCAATTAGATATGTCAAAGTCATTTCTTTGCCAGGGTGACTCACTTAGCTCTAATGTGTAGGGGCTATAAGACCATGTTTCATTTCGATCGATCAACACTTCTTGTTGCTCGAACAACCAATCCACTGAACTGCATGTAATTAAACTCGGAAGAAGCTTCGTACGTGAACGGTCGAGTAGTTCGAGGATAGGGCTGAAACCAGTAGACGCTAATTCTTCGAAACTGAGGACGGTTCTTTTCAGTTCTTTTGAGTTTAAACGTTCTTTCAATGGGCCCAACAAAAGATAAGCTTTTCCTTCGGCGGCTCGGAGGTAGTAGGGGTCTAACTCCAATGCTTTTTCAAATGCGGCTAATGCGTCTTGATAATTTTCGGTCTGCGTATGGATTTCACCTAGTAGGCTATGATTTTCCGGTGTTTCAACGAGCTTTATAGTTTTTTCGTACTGCTCGATAGCGCGATTGATTTCCCCGCGGTCGCGGTAGATGTTGCCGATATTACGAGTCGCTAATGGTGCTCGATCTCCAAATTTTTGTGCTTCTATAAAATCGGCTTCGGCATCACTCACAAATCCTTCGTTCAGTAGGCAGGTCCCTCGATTTTCGTAAATCTCCGGGAAGTCCCTGATCCCATATTT
The DNA here is from genome assembly GCA_028280485.1 of Planctomycetota bacterium. Taxonomy (GTDB): domain Bacteria; phylum Planctomycetota; class UBA8108; order UBA8108; family JACQVS01; genus JANQLS01. The sequence continues at coordinate 17,779 of JANQLS010000014.1, read as the reverse complement.
ATATGCCGCATCGTAAGAGAGGATGGCTTCTCCAAAAAGCTGACGTCGATGGAGGGACCAAGCGAGATTGAAGTGAGTTAGCCCCATGAGGGGATGAGCGTTTCTCGCCTCTTCGTAAAGTTTGGACGCTTCGACCAATCTTCCTTGTTGGTCTAAATGAACGGCATAGTTATTTAAAATGAGCGGGTTGTTGGGTTTCTCTTCTTTGAGCTTTTTATAAATTTGTTCGGCCTTCTGCCAACGGGAAATCACATCTTCTCGGCTCATTCCTTTTGGTGTACGATTACTGAGAATTCGCGCTAAATGAAATTTGGCGAGCCAGAGATCGCTCATCGGAGAACCATCCTCTTTTAGGATTGTTCTCAGCTCGCTCTCTGCTAAGTTCAATTTTTCATTGTTTTCGTAACACAGCGCTTTGGCAACCAAGGGGATGGCAGAATCGGACTTGAGACGCTTGGCTTCCTCGTAGTGAGGAATGGCCTTTTCTAATGGAGTATCGCTATAGAGTTCTTGGAACTCGCCCTGAATCAACTCATTTTCATAGTTCGTTGGATCACTCTTTAAAAGTGCTTGAAGAATTTTTTCTCTCTTATTTTTATCGTGCCCCTTGATCCGCATTAACATTCGGAATTGATGTCGCTGATGCTTGGGAAGAACGTTTTTTATTTTTTGAATCCAATTGAGAGACCTTTTGTACAAGAGGGCCCCTGCGTAGATACTTGAGATTTGCTCCAATTCAGAGTCGTCGAGCTCAAATGAACTCTCCAATTCAGCGAAGATTCGATCAGCTGCTCTCGGATCATTTTCCGCTAACGCGATGGCTCCTTTAAAGAGGAAAAGGTCGAAGTTTTTAGCTTCCGGTTCAAAGGCCGATTGAACGTGAGTTTGGGCTGTATTGGAATCTCCAGTGTATAAACGAGCTAAAGCAGCTTTGAGTAACACGGAGGTCTTTATGGTTTTCCCATTAGGAGTGTTTAAGTACTTCTCGAAGGACTCAGCGGCTTTAATCCAATTACCTTGACTGCTTTCGTTGATGGCAGTGACCCAGATTTTAGAGCTGTCACTTTTGTAGGAATCGATAAGACTATCGATCTTTAAACGGAGCTCGGGGCTTGAATTCTTTAGGTTTTTTAAAGAGACCAAGGCCGGGGTGAACGCAGGATCGATGGCGAGGATCTGTTTTAAATATCGACTGGCAGTATCGAGATCGTGGACGATCTCATAGCCCTGAGCGAGGTAGTAAAGGCTTTCGATGTCTTCAGGGTACTTAAGCGTTGTCGATTGAAGCCTATCTAATGAGTGCTTTACTTTAGAATCTGTTTCTGAATCTAAGGTGTTGAGCACCCAGCGACTTCCTAGGAAAGAGAGAACGGCTTCGGAGTTGTACCAGCCCCAAACGGCAGTGTCGTCATAGCTCTTAACTTTGTAGGGATCCGTCTGCTGGTTGTACTGCAAGCTGTCCCGCTTCATAACCGGTAAGAGTTGACCGGGAAGAAGGAGTTCGATAGCAGAGTTTCGGATGGTATTTTTATGGGCGAGGAATTGGTTTTTCCGTTCCGCGCGGATCGGGGAGATGACCAAGAGCCACATCAATAAGGAAACGAGAAGGAGTCCGGCCGTCGCTTCTAAGAGAAGGCGGCGATGCTTCCAAATTTTTCGACGGACTTTTTGAACTTGGGTTAGAGGCTTGGCGATTTCAGGGGGCTCTCCCCTGGACACTCTTCTTAAATCGAGAGCTAATCCGTCTGCGCTCTTATAGCGATAGAGTTTATTTTTCTCCAAGCAATGGAGAACTATCGTCTCGAGGTCTTTCGGGATATTCGGATTGATCATCCTCAAGGACTGAGGATCAGAGTGAATGACCTTGTGAATGATTTCGGCGGTGGTATCGCCCTGAAAGGGGCGCTCCCAGCTAAGAGTTTCGAAGAGAGTGACTCCCAGTGAGAAGATATCCGAACCTGGCCCGATTTCGTTTGAACCACCGCTGCCTGCTTGCTCTGGGGGCATGTAGGGAATCGTTCCCAGAGTGTCTCTCGTCTTAGTGAATTCCTGTTGATCGTCCACTAAAGCTAAGCCGAAATCGAGTATCCGAATCTTTCCGGATTCATCGAGAATGAGATTCGAAGGTTTGATATCTCGATGGTATACGTTTTTTGAATGAGCGTGTTGTAAAGCGTCCGCGACTTCCGAAAATTTCTCTGCGATTCTCAAGCAATCTTGCTTATTTAATCGGCTGGCAGAGCTTTGGGGGGAAGGGGTCGTCTTTTTGACTAAGCTCGGGGTTTCACCCTTTTCCTGTAAGGAGTTGATTTGAGTTTTTGTCTCTTCAATGGATTCGATAGAGAATCGACTCGAGCTTCGGAACGGGGCAAGGGTGGCTTCAGAGGAGCCTTCTTCCTTGATTCTTTGAATGACCCCTTGAATCGTTTGTCCTTCGATCAACTCCATCGCGATATAAGGAGTGTCATCCGTGACACCAGTCTCGTGAATTTTAACGATATTGGGATGATTGAGCTTGGCGATTACCTGGGCTTCACGACCAAAGCGACCCACCGATTTATCATTCTTGATGAGCTGAGGAGGGAGAATTTTTAGAGCGACTGGTCGATTGAGTGAAGTTTGAACGGCTTCGTAGACGACGGCCATTCCTCCCCCGGGAAGCTGGCTCTTCAGGCGGTAGTCACCAAATTCTTTATCGATGTCCTCGTCATCGATGATTTGATTGAGGTGATCGAAGGTTTGGAGTTCTTCAAATACCGCCGATCCAAATTCAGGTATCTCGCCGAGGAACGAATTGAGATTAAGATTCTCTCCTTGGATCTTTCTATCCATATACTCGCCCAATATCCGGGCGGCCCTAAGTTCATCATTAGACTCAAGGTTAGGTTCACGACTTTCAGATTTTGAGAATTCGTCTTCTGGATTTTTCCTCAAGATCTAAAACCTTTCTCCTCGATGGATCTTTGGAAGATTTGAATATCATTAGTTCCTGTTGAATCAATAGAAACTAACTACGCGACAAGGGGTTATGGTGAAGGGTTTCTCTTCAGAACCAAGCAGCAGGTTGAAACACCTTTTAAATTTATAAAATCGAAAATCATTTTTATATTGCCCCATATAGATATCAGAACGCTAAGGACCTAAAGCTAACGGGGAAAATAATTATTTTTTCCGTTAGTTTTCCAAGAGTCAGGTTATTTAAAGGTTGAAATTCTGTTGGCCCGTCATTCTGAGCTAGTTTAGTGCGATTCTTATCTGAATTTAGCTAAACTGAAGCAGGATCGAAGAATTGAGGTTGGAATGAGGGATGGACGGAAAACACCAGCCATTGCTACTCAGTTTGGAAATGGGTCTATAATATGAGAATAACCTATTAATCGATCGAAATAACAGAAGAAAATGCCCGCCGGAATGATTTCCGACGGGCGATGACTTGAGTTTGAAATCGTAAGTTCTTAATGCTTATGGTGGGCATTATTTGGGGCTTTGTAACCGCCCTGTTCTAAGAAATTCAACAGGTCGAGAATCTCATCTTGATTCAGAGCGTTGAGAAGGTCGGCGGGCATTCCAGATTGAGTTCCAGAGGTGCGTCTCAAAATATCTGATTTTAAAATTTTAGTGATATTTTTGGGTATCAATAAGTTCTCGATGAGATGCAGGTGAGTCTCTGTCTCGGCCGCGATGGTCCCACTGACGACCTTCCCTTGGCGGGTGATTACTTGTAAGACGCGATACTTTTCATTGATCTCACTCGAGGGATCGATGATCTGTTGGAGGAGGGCTTCTCCAGAATACTTTTCTTTCACTTTCGTGAGATCCGGCCCGAAACTCGCACCGTGCCCCGCCACTTGGTGACATTGATTACAACGGGCTCGCATGAACGACTTCATCCCTCGCATGAGATTTCGTCCTTTGAGCTTGCTGAGTTCGGGTTTGAGATCGGCGACCTTCCAATTCTTGACGAATGACGGGCGTTTGCGAGCCGCCAATAAAGATTGAACATCCTCTAATTTATTAGCGACGATCATCTCTCCCGTCATCATGACCCAGTGTCCCGGGAAGGTACAGACGTAGGGATAGATCCCAGGTTCTTTGGGGGCTTTAAATCTTAAGACGAAGACTTTGGTTTTTCGGGTGGGGCCGATCATCGGGGTCGCTTCGATGATGAGATTTTTCTTCTGTTGAGGAATGAAATCAGAGTTCGCATTTTTGGGATCTTTAGCCATATCATTGGCAGCCATGCCGACTTCTTCCAAGGCATCGGGTTGAACTAAGACCAAATTGTGGTCCGTCGCATCGGGATTGGTGAAGACGAGTTTAACGGCTTGACCTGTCAAGGCAGTGAACTGTTTAACGGTGAAGCTCATCCGTTCGGGAACACAAGAGATCTTGACGATTTTTAAATTCTTTTGGGTGTCAAATTCTGCTTCTTTGGCGCTCGGGGTGGGTTCGGCAAATTCACTCTTTCGATTGGCTTGATTCAATAATTGGGGAACACTTTCATAGCCGGGAACATTTTCCCAATGAGGCTTCAGAGTTTCAGATCCTAACGCACTTCTGAAAGCGTAGTCGAGGTGACCCCCTCGGGGGTGGCGAGCGATATCGAGAATCGCATCGAGGGCTTCCTTGGTACCAAAGTAAGTCGCGGCGATGGCGGCTTCCATTCTGACGATGGCGTTCGCATCGTTGGCAGCGGCTCGGAGATGGCTGATGGCATTTGGAGTTTCCGAAAACCAATAACGAAGTTGATGGGTGGCAGCCGCACGGGCCTGAGGCACATCACAGCTCAAGATTTCCTTGAGAAGAGGAATGTTCTTTTGGCCCAACCAACGGTAGGTCCAAACCGCTTCGATTTGGTGATGGCGGAAGCGCGGATCGGCTGCACTCAAGGTTTTCACCCAAGTCTCTAAGGCTTGAACGGCTTTCTTAAGGGGGCGATCTCGGAGCTCTCTTTTCGCCCAATAACGGTAACGATACTCAGGTCGTTCTAAGATTTGAACGAGCTCGAGTTCCGTCAGTTGATCAAATTTGGGTGACTCTTGAGGCGATTTGTTTTTAGCGGTGATTCTCCATATTCTTCCGGAGTGACGATCTCTTCGATCATCCCGAAGCGAATATTGAGCGTGTCCTTTGATAGGGTTGTACCAGTCACAAACATACATCGCACCTCGAGGGCCATACCTCAAATCCACGGGGATGAAGCTGAGATTCTTGCTGAAGATGAGGTCACTGACATACTTTTCTTTGTAACCAAATTCGGTTTCTTCCCATTTGTGGATTTCAACTCGATTGGTGGGTTTGTATCTCACTTTGATGAAGTGACCCTGAAGTTCTTCGGGGAAAGTTTTGAAATCAACAAATTCCTGGCCGCACACTCCAGAGTAGGCCTGTAGCCCCTTAGGACGCGGGTGTTGAGTGGGGTATTGGGGATCCCGCGAATGAAAAGCTTGTGCGTATATGGGATGACTAGCTAAATGCTGTCCCCAATCGTCAAAGGTCACTCCCCAGGGATTGGTTGAATGGTAAGTACCGAAACCTATCAGTCTTTGATTGCGAGGTTGGAATCTAAACCAGCCACTGTTTCTTTGACGGACCGGGCCGTAAGGAGTTTCCACTTGGCTGTGATGGAAGATGCCTTCTCTCCATATGAGATCACCGTCGGGAGTCCAGGTGAAGTCGTGAAGGGAGTGATGGGAGTCTTCCGTTCCGAAGCCCGTTAAGACGATTCTTCGGTAGTCGGCTTTACCATCTCCATCGGTGTCTTTAATAAACGTCAAGTCAGGCATTTCCGAAACGTAAACTCCGCCATCTCCAAATTCAAACGAAAGAGGGAGGTGGAGATCATCCGCGAAGACCGTCGAGGTATCGGCTCGACCATCTTTATCTTTATCTTCTAAGATCACCAATTTATCGTTGGGTTCATTTCCGGGATAAACATGGGGATAGGTGGTGGAGCAGCTTACCCAGAGCCTTCCTTTTGAATCCCAACGAATTTGAATGGGAGCCGCAATATCGGGGAATTGTTCTTCGCTGGCGAAGAGGTTGACCTCAAAACGGGGGTCGATTTGAAAGGATTTCAGTTCATCTTCAGCCGACATCCAACGGTTAGCTCCTCGACTTTGGCGTGTGTCAGGAAGAGGAGGGACATTCGAATCATCGGCCTTGGCTTCAACCTTTTCTCCTTGAGCCAATTTCCAAATTCGGGCATCTCGATTGGAGACCATGAGGTCGAAGTTTCGCATCGCCGGGAGGAAGTCGAGGTAACCATAGCTTCGATTACGACTGCCAGTGTAGTAGTAGGTATTCAAGGGACGGAATCGGCGGAAGTACTGGCGGGCTTTGTCTAAGACTTCGGCCTGTAGCCTCTCGTTCAGCTTTGGAGCCGATTCACTGAAGATCTCTCGAAACAAGGTTTCTGAGAAAATCTTATAGCCATCTTCATTGAGATGAGAGCCATTGATTGTAAGCCGAGTCGTCGGGGATCGAAGAGCGATTTCGGTAAGAGTATAAAGATCGGCGTAAGCCACCTTGAGATCTTTTGCGACGGATTGGATCGCCTCTGAATAGAGTTTGAGATTTTTATTATTGAGATCAGCAGCCGGAACTCCCTCGATATTCTCATTAGCAATCGGAGAGAGCAAAACGATCTTCGGGCCGTGTTCGCCATTGAAGGCGAGTGATTGAAGTTTTCCAATATAGGATTGGAGTTCACTCTTAAACTTCGACAAACCTTTGGGGCCGGCAAAAGATTCGTTGAAACCAAACGCGGCGAAGATCACATCGATTTTTTCGTGAGTAAGATGTTGTTCGGTATCCGCGAAATTGGTAGGGCGAGGTTGAATGCTTGGAGTGTCTGCAGGCCAACAAAGATTCCTGATGACCAATTGGTGATCGGGATATCTCAGATGTAATAGGGATTCAAAAAAGCCGAAATGTCTCGATCGTTCTAATAGAGTGTTACCGATAAAAGCAATTCGATCACCCTTGTTCAATTTCAATGGAAGGGTTGTGGGGATTGCTTGAGTCGATTCAGCTCTCGGAGCCGTTTTTTGGTAGATGGCGTACTTTAAATACTCGGGGGGATCTTTCGGAGGAGGTGTTTTCTTTTTTTGTTTATTTCTGGGCTTCTTTTGAGCGTGAACTTCAGACTCTGAGGAATTTTCCGTCATGAGCGTCTGGGAGAGGAAGACGGTTGTAACGGTGAAGACGAGTAGGGAGATTGAAAACCCCAATGAACGTAGAGTTGATAGTGACACGAGAAATTCCTCAAAAGAGACCGAATTTAATATTGTTTTGAATCTCTCAGTGTAACGAATGGCGACACTTACGCCAAGGGCTGAAAGCCCCAAGTTCATAGCCCAGGGCAGAGCGAAGCGGTGCCCTGGATAGGAGAGGGTATTGAACTGAGCCCTGTAAGGGCGGTACTACTCTTTTCTCCGCGATTAAATAGATTTAAATCATGTCGATCTTTTAATGAAGAACGGCACACGACGTGTGCCTACTACCTTTACTCTGTGTTTTTTTTATGGTCGTCGATGGCTTTCTCGATGGCCTTATCCTTCAAGTCATCGATCAGTAACTCGCGAGATTCACCGTAGCTTTTAAACCAATAATAGAGTGCGCCTAGACCGATGATGCAGCCAACAAAAATAAAGGGTTCGGCTTCACTAAGTCTTGTGCTCGTAATCCCGCCGTGAACTAAAATTGAAGCTCCCACAAAGATTAATGCGGAAGAGGTTGAAAGTTGACCTAGAGGGTTGCTCATATTGGACTCACATTCCTGTGAAAAGATTAATTTGGGGGCTCGATTTTTTTATTTGTCTTAGATCTTTGTCTTAGATTTGGGGGAACCCTTCAACACCGATTTTGTAGTCTTCTCTCTTTTTGTAAATTTCATTTATTTTTTCTACGCTAATTCTCGCACTTTTAAAAACTGTAGAAAAGATATTTTCGTTCTCATCAACGCTTTAATCTTTGATGCCGATGGGGTTTTGCGACGATTTGATACTGATCAGTATAAATGATGGTGCCTGGATCTTTAGAGTGAATGATCTCTACTGAGTGCCCATGCTCTTTTAGAATTTGCACGATGTCCCATGTGGTTTGAATGTGTTTTCGTGCGTGATGTTTAAACCAGCAGATGGCACGAAAGTTCTCTGGCTCTCTTAAACACCTTGGTACTTTCAAATGGATTTCATACCAATCGATAGACCTATTAATTCTCGCATACTCTTCGGTTGAGAGTTGATTACCGTCTCGTAATTCATAGGCAAGAGTGAAGAGTCCAATAAATGAATGTGAATCCCGATCTTGAGATCGAGTGATGAATCTGACGTACATTTCTAAAATATTTAGTGAAGTTATCGATATAAGGATCGAGGGGAGGCCACAACAAAAGGGCTATTTCAAATCGGTCGTAAGGAGGTCTATGAAGGTATTAAGAATTAATGTTGAGTATCGTTGAGTTTATCTATTAAGTCTCGATGAGTCTCACAGACTAAGCCTTGGTTCCCACCGCGGAAATCCAACTCTGTGCAAACATACCGTAGGAAGAGGAATACCAGTTTCTAAAAGTTTCGGCATGTTCGGTCTGATCGGCTTTTTCTAATTGAACAGCCAAGTATTCCCCTATGAGTTCTAAGGGTTGAAAGTTTTCGTAACGAGCTTGAACTTGAACTTTTTCGAATCCAGATTGATCGAGGTAGTTCCCTAGTTTTTTCCCTACGCGGAGGTTACCTCCGTTGGAATCTTGAAGAGAAATATACGCTTGGGCTGCTAGGTTCAATTCCTCTGAAACCGGAGCCAACATCCAGCCGTCGGCGTCTGGACTACAAAGTCCGATGATGCCTCCGGGTTTGAGGACGCGTTTAAATTCTTGTATCGCCTTATGAGGCTCCGTGAGATGTTCCATCAAGGCATGGGAAAAGACGCGGTCGAACATTCCGTCTTCAAAAGGGAGTTCGTAGCAGGATCCCGTTTGGAATTCGACATTTTTGATCTTTGCAGATTCTGTTTGAGCTTTTGCCAATTCAATTTGAGAAGCCGCAAAATCGATTCCTGTAACTTGACCTTCAGATGCGATTTCAGCTAATCCTAGGGTGATGGATCCAGGACCACAGCCTACGTCTAAAATTTGAAGGTCGGGCTTGAGGTAAGGTTTAAAAAATTCACCATGGCTTTCAAGATTACGTTGAGCCATGAAGTGGGTTGCGTTTTGGGTGTGGCCAGGAGTGTATGTCGTCTTTTCCATAATTCAGCGGGTCCGTAAAAAAGTGAGTTCAGATTATAAATACATTCTATTTCAGTTGCGAAATTCGGTTCGTATTCAGGTCAAGAAAAGCTATATATAAATTTAAAAATGAGTTTCAGGGATGTATCCCTGAAACTCATTCTAGATTTAATTCCTCAGTGGCAAATTCGATTTTTGATGATCAATTGGGACCACAAGCCGGTTCCCAGGTTTCACAACCTAAATCGTAGTCGGATTCCACTGTACCGATCCCACAGTGGGGGAAAGGTTGGGGAATCTCAACTCCACCCAGGAAGTTGTAAGTCAGAATCGTAATGGCATCGCCAACTCCACTGGCATCTCCATCGGCATTCGCATCACAAGCGGCTACGCAGGGAACTTCTTCACCGAGGAAATTTCTTTGAAGTACGGTGATCGCATCCGAAACTCCTCCCACTTGCCCATCTCCATTACAATCGCTTCGAATGAATTGAGGTTCAGGGGTTGTATCCGGGCTGGGTTCGGGAAACTCAGTCAACTCATTGACAGTTACAGTTTCGACGATGGGAGCCGGAGGAATTTGAACTCCTGTAGCGGGAGTTGAAGTTTGATCGGTTACGGTAAAGAGTACGCTGCTTACCGATTCGAGTATTAGTGGGGAAGTTTCTACTGAAAAATGAGTATGAAACGCTGAGGCGTAAACTAAGGGTTGAAGGTAACGACGGTCAGCTGCAGCTTGAGGTTTAAAATCGATACCACCCTCGAAAGGGAGCTTGAGTGCCATCACAGAGTGAGTTCCACCAGTTCCGAGAGGAAAGAATGATCCGGAGTAACCTACGGCTACCAGTCCATCACCGGTGTTGACAACATCGGTGAGTAAGTCTTCATTGACTCCCTCAAATTGTGTAAACCACGAGATTCCATGTTCAGGAGTCATTTTGAAAGCATGGGCTGAACTGGCGTTTCCCAGGCCCCATTTACCCACGAAAACCATTCCACCGGGTACAGCCGTCATTCCGAAGGCCGTGTCGTAGGCAGTGTAGCTATCATGAGCGGCATTCGTCGCTGGTGATAGAGAGGGGATGACATCGGTAGAGAAGACAACATCGTCTCCTAAAAGAGTGTGGCGAAGTTGGCTTCCGTCTGGTTCTACAGTTGCTACCCAAAGTGAAGGGTAAGGATCGCTAATCGCACGGCCTACTCGTCCACCCAAGTAAATTTTTCCATCTAAACCCTGACCGACGGTAAAAAATTCAGCTACTCGATAAGAGGCGATCGCCGTTGCCCAAGTGATGGTTCCATCTTTTTCCATTCGAGCGACTAAACCATTACCAGAGTTGTCACTGCCGATAGCCCAATCCGTTCGACCCGCAAGAGCGAATCCTCCATCCTCAAGAGCCGTCACTGCTTGAAATTGATCTGTACCGGGAGATTCATATTGTTTAACCCAAGTGACGTCGCCTTGAGCATCTAAACGTAAAAAGATGGGGTCTTTCTCATGAACCGTTCCGATGGTTTTAACTCCGATTAAGAGAAAAGCTTGATTGTTATTCTCGTCTATAAAGGGAGTAAAATCATCAAGGCTCACTTGCGCCCCTAAGTCATGGCTTTGAACCCATAGACGACTACCGTCTGAGTTGTCAAATTCACCGATCCACCAGGCTGATCCCTTTTCTCCGCAAGCGATGATATTTCCATTTGGTAATTCATAAGAGCGCGTAGGGTAGGCGGTGTCTAAGTTCTGATTCCAAATCACTTGGCCGCTCTTATCTACCCGAGTGAGGTAGCCATCGGTAGCGGTACGACTCGTGATAACAGCAGATCCATCCGAAAGTTTGGCGACCTTGACGTGTTCACTTCGAATATCCGTCGATTGATTTTCGATAGCGATTCCCCAACGAACATCTCTTCCCGAGCTCGGCGCTTCGGTGGCATGAGGATCTCGGAGTTGATTCTGTCTTCCTGCTAATTGAACCTCTGGGTTATTCGGGGTCCATTGAGCGATGTCGAATCCAAAGAGTGAAAGTTCGAAACCCGGATAGGTCTCAGTGCCGAATTGAATATCCCACCAGGGATCGTTCGTAGGGCTAACCTCAAGTTCGCCGAAAGCTTCGGTGCGGAAAAACGGGCCAGCAGAGTGTTCGATGTCGACTTTAAATTCAGCACCGACCCAAGCTTTTGCTGAGGCGTGAGAGTCATCGGCGAGTTGTGGCGCGGTTGCGGTTAATGGTTCGGTGTGGCCGTAAGGTGTAGCAGAAAATCGACCATCGTCCCAACCTATCGACATTCCAATCATTGCGTCTTGATGGATTCCGATTTTTGAACCCGCTTTTAAGTTTGCCTCTGCTCCTACATAGAGTTCGACCTTAGGAGTGAATGTAATTGGAAAGCCACCGATGGGAACGACGTAGGAGGGAAGTTGCATGTCGAAGATCGTTTTCTCATTTGCGGGATAGTTTACATTTTGATCTACACTGAGTTCTAAAGTTGCGGTCCAACCTAAATCCATGTCGACGGTAGCTCTTTTAAGCTGACCGTTTCGGATGGCTACTTCCAAGTTGATTCCCGTTGAGCGTAAGAAGACCTCACCGCTGACGTAGATTCCGGGTTCAATTTCTAAGCGATCGAACCTAAAAGGAAGGGCGCTGAAACCGCATTCTTTGTTGGGGTTGTTAGGATCTTCCGAGTCTTCTAAGTGAGATTCGTCTTCACACGCGTAGATTCCATCGTAGAAAAAGAGAAGGCTGGGAGTCCATTCGATTTCAACATCGTTGTCTTGATAGGCGCTGAAGGTTCCACTCTGTACGACGTCGAGAAGGTTGACGGGTCGGCCTTCTAATTCCGTATAGGTTCCTGGAGTTGATACCGAGATGACTTCGAGGGGAAGGAGTTCAGGAGAAAGAAATTGGGGAGATTGATAATCACCGATATCCGATCCAATGAGAAGAACATCTCCAGCTTGAAGGCTGTTCAATAAGGGAGTCGCAGAGAGGAATTGAAGTACGCGATTCGCTCCTGATTCATAATAATCGGCATACGCGAGGTCGGTCTCTTCATCTAACTTAATGACTGGCATGTTGTAGAGCTCGACTTCACCAAAGCCCATCAGGAAAGAAACATCACCCGCCAAGAGGGCCGTTCTGAACGCAGGAAGTTCGCTGTTAGAAATTTGAATTGTCGCAGTATCCAAAGCTGCTTGAAGAGCGTTGGGTCCGATAGGATCAAAAGTGAGTCGACTGTCGATAAGGGTTAATTCTTCTTGGTTGTGGTCGACGAGAGCATCCCCCGTCCAGGAACCGGCGGCGTGATTTTGAATCTCACAGGTAAATTCCACCTCTGTTTCGCTCGCAGAGATGGCGGTTTCACGAACGATTGAAAAATGGGTGAGCTCTAATTCGTGGAGGGAACTTGCGTGAGCGGGCTCACTCAAGGTGGCCAGGGTGAACGCTAATACCACTAGGCAAAAGGTGGTCGGTTTAGGGAATTGCATGATCTCCGTCCTTCTCTTGGAATGATAAATGAAAATGGTTTAACTAAGTGAAATGAACGGAGAAATTGGGGCTTTGTGACTTTTGTTTTAAGAAAAAAATGACGCTCTGAGATTATTTGGGGGAGCTGCACTTAAGTGCTTATTTTATTAGGGTTTGTGTGGGTTTTTCTCGGGGTTTGGCTCGGCGGTATCACAATTAACACTCTACTCCTCTTCTTTTTCATAAAGCTCAGCGTAGGTAGGATCCGCGTGCTCCCACTCTATTTCTTCTTTATTTAAAATCTCGCAAACTGAAAAGAGATCGACTTCAGGTGGGATGTTGATAGCAATAAAGGAAGGGGTGGCGCCTTCATATTCCGCACCGGTATCGGTAATCTTCTCTAAGATATTTTGTGAAGAGTTTCCATTTTCGATTGGAGGATTAAAAATGGCTCTAATCGTTCTATTGCCAGATTTCTTTTCGACGGCAATAAAGACAGGGCGTTGTTCTTCTTCGTCGTAGGGGGCGAAGACTGTGTCTTGCCAAGACACTCCGTAGGCAAAAAAGGGGATGTTCTCAAGGCGATAAAGATCATTTCCCAAGGAGGTTGCCCAGGGAGTTTCGACATCAAAGTTTCCATCCTCTTGCTGGACTTGAATAACAATTTTTGAATCAGGTTTATTATCCATACTTAACTTGTCTAAATTGAATTTAAGGGGAAGGTTTTACTTTATAACTACGGTACGCCTCATTCTTTTGTGACTCTTCAGTTGTATCCGGGAAGAGGTAATAACTGGGTGCTATGATCTCATGAATTTCTTCAACAGAGATACTCAAGATGCTTTGAATGGGAAATCGATCTCCCGCCAATTCGTAGAGTACTTGGTGGCGTGCATCGTATTCCGGTTCACCGGGAGCAATTTCTTTTGCTCTTCCCTTTAGCTTAAAACCCTTTTGAGTAAATACATTGATAAAGCTCACACTTGCCTTTCCTGTCGCTCTCATATTAGCGGCGCTTTGGGGTGATGCAATATTCGCGATGATGAATTCAGAATCAAATTGAGAAAAAACTTCTTTAGGGGAGACGTTGGGCATTCCTTCAGAATTTACTGTGGCTAACCAACACAAAACACTTTCTGAGATGGAATCTATAATGCGTTTTTCCATGAGGGCCTCAAGGTTGAAAAAGGATTAGGGGGTATACGCCTCATCCCAAGATGAATAAAAAATTGTTGGATTAAAGGAGGAGGCGAATACCTAGGTCAAAAAAGAGTCGCGAGTTTTTATCGATGGAATCCCTGGAAAGTTTCAAAAAACGAAACCGGAAAGATTCCAACGGCTGCTTTGAAAGCATCGTTGGGGGAGCCGTAGCATTCGATCGCTGTGGGGGTAACCAAGCCTAACAGTTCGGGTAGGTCAGGACCAACGTTTCCGAGATGAGCTAAGGCCGCATCGCTATTTTTGAATCTTTCGTAAACGTGCAATTGTGAGCCATCGGCACTCATCGACCATTCGTAGGCGATGACTCCCTCTTCGGAATTCGTTTTTTCACTAAATCGTTGAGCCAGTTCTTTGACCGCATCCTGGTTACCTTCTCCGATGGTCCCTTTGAGGATCCAGTAGACGTTTTCAGTCATGGTTGGGTTGTCCTTTGTGATTTGATTTTATTCTCAATTAATTCCAGGGCCTGATTAAACCGGAGATTGTACTGCTTTGGTAGTAAAATCTAAGGTAGTAGGCACACGCCGTGTGCCGTCAGAACGAGAAATTCTTCTCGATCAATTTTGCTTATGGATTTGTATCACTTTGGTGATAATTTCCTTACAAACTCTCTAACTGTGAGTATTCAAGTAAGCCTTAGTATTCAAAAAGCCAAGGCTGAAAGCCCGTCATAACCTAGCCCAGGGCAAAGCAGCAAAGCTGCGATGTCCCGGGTTAATTACATTAATTCAGGACAGCCCTGAAAGGGCGGAATAAAACGAGTTTAAAGGAATTATTACGCCCTTACAGGGCTCGATGAATTTATTTATTTTACCCAGGGCGACGCTTCGCTCTGCCCTGGGCTAGGTTATGACGGGCCTACAGCCCTTGGTGATGATTATTATTAAAACGAATTTGAATTACCGTCCCGGCTCACGGGATGAGCCGACTATTAAGAGCGACTACTAAGATAAGTATTTCTTAAAGTAACGCGCCGAGCACTGGTAACCGATCTTTGTATAAAAATCGTCAGCGCCGCTCGTCGCCAAAGAGATCAATTTGCAATCACGATCCTTAACCCAATCTTCAATGGAATCCATCAAAAGTTGGCCCACACCTTTTCCCCGCTCGGATTCCGTCACGAAGATTTCATCTACCCAAAATGTCGATCCATTGGCGTAAAAGCAGGAATGAAGGTATCCCGAGACGTAGCCGATGATTTCGTTTTCTGTTTCGGCTACTCCGATATAGGAATTCGGGTCCTTCAATTTTTCATTCCAGGTCTCGACGAATTTGGATTCGTTGAGAGGTTCAGGGACGGGGAAGTTTTTGGCTAATTTTAAAACTAAATGAACATCGGATAAAAATGGGTTTCGTACTGTAATCATTGCATTGTTTTTTTAATCAGCTATTCCATATAGCGGCATCCCTACTTTCAAACCATAGGAGATGAAAGCAATCAATTTATAAACCATCATTTTCTCAGCCTTACTCAGGTCCTTGACCAACATCATTTCATGAAGGAGATCCTGAGCCTCATGAAGCTCTTGTTGCCCAAAGCATTGATCTTCATAAATATTGGCGAGACGGTTAAGAAAAAAATGATCTTTCCGTTTAAGTAATTTGAGCACTGCAGGATGCTCTTCGTATTCAATGTTACCCACAAATTGGTTCTCATTTTTATGCTTGGGAGAATCCCCAACAAATAAATCGTATGCCATCTTTAAAAGCTCTTTATTCTGGATGATTTATAAGGTTTCTAATAAATTCACTGTAAGCATCCTTCATCGGGAGATTCAGATCTACCTTTATTCTCTTTCTTTCCGCGGTGACCGATTCCTGTTTTTGAGGATTAAAAGATTCTTTTTGATAATTCTCCCAGTAGAGGCCGATGCCTCTTTTCTGCCAATCAGGCACTTCATTGAAATTGATTCCGCCTTTAGAGAATAAGAGTTCGTTCTTTTCAGCTACGCTAAACTTGTGGAGCGTTTCCGTTGCGGATCGAGCGGTTTCTCCTTTTTCTCGGAGCATCCAATAGTTGTGCGCGTTGAGTGCATTTCGGTGAGCGTCTTCGTTTCGCCACCTGAAATAGTCAACGACGAGAGACTCGGTCGGAAGTTGCGAAATCCTACAATCAAAAGTACCGATATCACCTAATAGTAACGAGAATTTGGCGCTGGCCTCTGCGGCTAAGATGGAATTCAATTTTCTTAATTTACGGCCGAATCCATTTTCTTCGCGGTGAAACAAAAGAGATATCTCGTCACTTTGAGTGTAGCCATAGATGACTCTAAAGCCACTTTGCATCAAGTGAGAGGTGGTTTCAGTCATATAGTCTCTGAATCGTTCGTCGTAAGGAGCCTTAAAGGCGTGTTTATCTTTAGTGAGGCGAGTGAAGTTTCGACCATCGATTCTCGCAACCATATAAATATTAGGTAAGACACAGTAGTCTTGGGAAGTTTCGTAAATTCTTAGTTGTTGATCTAATTCATCAAATTTCATCGTTCCATTCCTGGACTAAAAATTGTTTTTGAGGTTGTTGTTGGACGTAAAATAATTGATCAAATCCTTCTGAGTAGGTCGGGAGGATTAACTTGGAGTAAGTGTGTTTGATCGCTAATTCTGGTACTTGTTGCTCGGGATCTCTTTGGTGGTTTCGTGAAATGGCAGCTTCGATTTTTGATTGGAAGTAGTATCCCGTTACTTTAAATCGCTGCTCCTTAATAAGGGGGATGTACCTTTTTCGGTCTTCTGGTTGAGGATTCGTATTGTCGATCACAAAGGGTTGTTGGGTTTTTAGGCATGTTTCTAAAAAACATTTTTCTCGGTTCCGTGTATTTAGCATATCCAAGTTAATCCGAATGTGGGTGTCTTTGAATTGCTGTTGGTAAAAGGTTGATTTACCGCTAGCTTGAATTCCGATGAATAGAATGGCTTCCATTGAATTAATATAAAATGTGTGCTGTTATGTATTCAGAATGTGGTTGGATTTATTTAAACCAATATTCATGCATCTTAGATAAGAATTCTGTAGATAATACATATCCCGATGCTGATCCAATCACAGTATCTATTTCACAATGGGGACAAATTGCAGTGCGATCAAGGTTTCCGCCGCCATCAATCCATTCTTTGATGTCAGTAGGTTCGAATGTCTTCAGGCAATAAAAACATGAGCAGGTTTTGCTCGCTAATATCTCTTTTTCATTGTTACTTGAGTGTTTATGAGCGGTGAGGATGTCGTTCATTGGGGAAATGCCTGAATTTGTTGAGTGTATAAAATTATCAATCCTCCATCCACGGCGGCAATTTCCTTGGAATCCAAATCTGCCACCACTTCCTGTTATTGATTTTATTTAAGAGGTTCTCTTTATAACGTTCGGCTTCTAATTCAGATTCTTTTAAATAAGTGAAAAAATCTTCGAGAGATTGAGGGTGAAGTTGTTCTCTGTCTTGAATATTCTCTGCCGGTGCTTCGTGATCAAAGTAGAGAACTTCACATTCGGAATGCTTACAATCAATAAAATAAAATCCACCGGCTCCGTCAGCTCCGATCCACCAGAATTGATCGGACCAGGGAAACTCCCAGGGATCAGTATCTCTGAATTCGAGATTATTACGGCGAAGTTCGGCTAAATCGAGTTCAAATTCTAAATTATTTTTACTTATGAAAGGCTGGAGTAAAGCTTTTTTGTATTCCTTGGGAAGAGTCAGCTTAAATTCAGCTTCTAGTTGTTCTAATTCTTTAAGACTCATTAGCGCTTCGAAGCTTTCATTGGAATTTAATTAGTTCCTGTTGAATAACAGGAATTAATTATATTTGCGTGGGATCACGCAAATCACAAAAATAGGCTTTTAGCCTATTTTTAGTGGAGCGACG
>JANQLS010000007.1 GCA_028280485.1 Planctomycetota bacterium | reverse complement strand
CTATCTACTTAGTTTATGTTGAAACAAGCTCCTTTGGAACTTGTTTCAACCGTTCCAGCAAATCTCCGATTTGCTTTCACTCCGCTAAACATAGGGTCTCCGCCCCTATGTTCGCGGCCGAGTTGATCCCAACTCGGCTTAGTTCCTGTTTAATCAACAGAAACTAATTTAAATTGAGCAACTATCAAAAGGGATGAGCAAACGAGAGACGTCCCTTAAGTGATTTTATGTTGAAAAAAGCTCCTTCGGAGCCTGCTTCAACCGTTTCGGCAAGTCCAAGATTTGCTTTCACTCCGCTAAGTGCTGGCTCTGTTTAGATAGGCCTGTTTCGCTTTTAGGCTCCCAGAGACCCTATTGATTAGGGATCGGAAAATCGAATTTCTATGGATGGGGATGGAGTTCCCTTCGCGCTGGTAGAACCAACCAAGCATTATCGGTTCTCTTGCTCGTTGAGCCCTCAAGCCTTTGTTTTTGTGAATTGTTTGTCGACAATTTTAATAAGTTTCAAAAAATATTCCCCTCTGAGCGAATGAGAAGTTAAAAAGAGAGAGAGAGTCTCCGATCTTACGAATAGGGCTGAACATTCAGCTTTCGATACTGGGCTTTAGTTAACTCTTAAAAGTAGAGATAGGTAAAGTCCGAACAAGGTTGAACACTGAAGAAGATTGTGAATTTGGCCGTCTCCTTCTTGTTGTTATATTGCTACCTGATAAGTCATTCTTGAGTCAACACCTGCTGATTCCCGCATCCTAGTGACAAAGAGCAGGATCTTCGATGATTCTGGAAGTTTGAGAGTGCGCCTAAGTGTTTTTTATTCATGTGGTTAAATCGTAAACATAATTAAGTCTGATGCTGAACATGAGAGCAAAAAAGTTGAACTTTCTGAAGAGTTTAAGGCTTAAAAGCCTTCACTCTGTTGATGTTCAGCCGTGTATTCTCTCTTTTTGCTTCGGGCTCAAGACTTCTTCGTATTCTCCCCAACGGCGGTTACTCGTCTCTTTGACTTGCCTCTTTCTCATCCTCTGCTTCATATTGCCCCAGCCATCTATTTGGGATCAAGATGGTCTTTGGGCTCAAGAAGGCCTGAAGAACTCCTCCGAAAATCCAAAAACTTCTGAGACTCCCAGCAGTCCAAATTCAGAGGGAGCGAATGCCGAAGGGCAGTCACCACCGACTCCACCTGAAAGCACGCAACCAGCTGAGGATGCCTTCCTCGCTCATCCTGTCGTTCAGAAATTGAAAGCCGGCGGAACAGAGAGCGCATTGTTCGCTCAATCCTTCCTTAATGTCATATTGGACGGTAAGCCCGAGGCCATCGAGTACCGAAAACTCCTACTCGAAGCCCTCGAACCGAAGAAAGTCATCACCTCTCCCGATCGAATCTTAGTTGCGGTTCAACTCGTTTCGGCATTGGCCTATCTCGCCTCGACCGGGAAGACTTTCCCAGAGGGCACTCAATTGCTGGTGCCCTTGATCGGAGTCGGGCCCGATTCCTTGAAGAAGGCCGTTAGGGATGCCCTAGTTAAGAAGATCGTTCAAGAGAAGAGCAGTGATCCGAAGGGCGGCTCTCAAACGATTGTTTCGATTGGCTCTCGCATGACGACGAACCATCCGCCACGAATGGAAGTCCTTCATGAAGCCAGTGAGATCCTCTGGCGGGTCGACGGTAAAATTCTTCTGACTTACCTTATCGACGGTTTACTCAAGAACCAAAAAAATCAAGGCGCTGAAGATGGCGCTCCTGAAAGTATCTCGGGCTATATATTGGAGCTTCGAGAGCGCTTTCGCTTAGAGCTCGAAGATCCCCGCCAGTGGGAAAAGTGGTGGGACACTTGGAAGTCTAAAAATTTAGAAGCGATCCTGGCCGAAGCTCAACGCTTAGATGACCAGCGTCGACTTCAGTTGTGGAAAAATAACCTGGGTCGCTTAAAGGATTCGGGGGATCCCGTTCGGTTATTGAGTTCGATCAAAGACACTTTTATTTTCGAAAAGGCTCACCAAATTCGAGCCGCTTCTATTTTAGAACTCAAATCATTCCCGCTATGGTTGAGAGAAGGCTTGAGTTCCCCGGGGGCGATTTCGGCTCAGGATCGAAAAAAGCATCTCAGTACTGCGATTCACTTCTTGCTTGAAATTCTTGAAGGTCGAAATGGATTCCGCTTTGTTTCCATCGATGAAAAAACTCGCTCCATCGAAGCATTGAGTACGTTCGGGGAAATCCTTACGGAAGATCAAGAACTCAAAGGCAAAGTGATCGAAGTGGTGGAGAAGGAACTCCAAAAGTACGGTATTCTTCCTCAATCGATTTGGGATGATAAAAGTCACAAGTACTCATTAGAACTCATCCGAGCCGTCGGGGCGTTACGCTTAGAAGATCTTGAGATTAAAGAGTTCTTAGTTAAGGCCCTGAGTCTACCGGAAAAAGAAAGCATCAAAGATCCCGTTTGGATCACGGCGGTAGTTACTGCACTCGGGCGAGTCACCGTTAAGCAAGAGCATCCGGCATCGATCGCACTCATCTTAGAAATCTATCAATCAGCAAAGCTCAACTCCGCTAAATCTAAAACGGAGAAAGCCTGGTTAGATTTAAGAAAAGCCTGTGTGGTCGCACTGAATCTCCCGATCTCTTCCCCCCAACGAACGAAGGTCCGTGAACTCTATAAGTCGATTCTCATGGATGCTCAGCCCAGCTCGGAGCGTATCCCTGCCATCATCGGTTTAGGGATCTTAGCGAGAGCTTCTGATGATGAATCCGTGAAGTTGCTCGAGGATGCCCTAAAGCGCAAAGCTCAGTTCGATGTAGGGGAGGTCAGTTCCATTATCAATGCATTAGCCTACTTGGGCGGTGAAGCAGCATTAGAAGTTTTCATTCAATTTTTAAACGACAAGGATGTCGCGTTCCAAGATCAAGTTTGGAAGCGGACGGTGTCGTTAGCTAAAGCTGAAAATGGTAAGCTACTCGATAGTTTATTGGCCCGACTTCAGCAGCAAGCCTTCGCCAAGAATGACATAAGTTTTATTGAAGCTATCGTCAAGCTTTCGAAAGAAGCGGGATTAAAAGAACACTTTCAATCTCAGACGGTTTCTCAGGGAACTGAACAACAGAAGAAACAATATTACCATCGAGAGTTGCATCGATTGCGTTCTCACGAACTTACCGGAGACTTAGCGACGGTATTAACTGGATTAAAAACTTTAGAAGCTTTCATCAATCAAAGCGCTGATTTGAAGAAAGCCCTCCCTAAAGCTTTAGAAGACATCGGGCTTTTAAATCAACGAGCTCAGTTGATGAAAAAGGCCCAAGACGCTTTCAAATCAAAGCCCGCCCTGAGTCCTCAAGAGGTCTTGCTGGCTCATATAGAACTCTTTAAACAATGTAGTAAACTGGCGCCTGAGATGAAGTCTGGATCAACGACTTTAGTTGAGATGCGATGGCACCTCCTCTCCTGGCTGACGTCGCGAGTCACTTTATTATCTCCCTCCCCTCAGTCCTTGAAATTGGTTGAAGATCTGACGACGACAGTCAGTTCTCCCGATAACGCCAAGTATTTTGAAGGACTCGACCCCTCCGTGATGACCCGTTTTTCCGATTTCCTAAAGTCGGAAAAAGTGCGGTTAGCCAAGCAGCAGAAGTAGTAAATATTGTTCGCCGAAGGTGCGGCCCATTTCAAGCCCTAAGCGAAAGCGAGGGTCAAATGCTATCCCATTGGATTGGGATCAGCCGCTTGGGGTGAAGTATTTCAACGTTCGAAGCGTTTACAAGTTCGTTTTGAAGACTTGAATCCGAATACCATTTTAAATGTCTTGCTTATCCTTGATTTTCTCTTCTGCCCCGCCAATTTGTTTTTTCACGTTTTAAAACAGTAGTATATCCCTGACCCTCCTTGACGCTTCGGGCTTGGGATTGAAGCATTTTTACGCTTTATAATCAAAATCTCGTCTAGCCCTCGCTTACGCTTCGGGCTTGAAATAAAAAACACCTTCTGAAAAATCCCTAACATTATCCTCAAGCTGAATTTTCGCTGATCCGATAATTCGAAAAGGACTCTGTCTAACTTCGTATTAGTGAGTCTCCTCAGCCACGGAAGGTTTTTAAGCCTTTGTTGTGGGTTCAGAATTAGAATTTTCCAATCTGTCGATTGCATGAAAAAGTAGATCAACGATGTCAGCTCAATTTACTTTCAAGCCAAAACTCTCAAGACCGTTTAGCCATCTCGCAACTTCAGCGCTCTGGGTGCTCGTAGGAGTGTTGGGTATGAGCTCTCTCTCGGCTCAAGAGGGACTCTCAACGGATACTATTGAGACGAACACTCTTCGGATCCAGTCTCGAACCTTGCCCCTTGAAGAGATTGAAGATCTCGACGGAAAGACTTTTCGGGGAAGGGTCATCGGTTTTGATGCGGAGCAGGGAGCCTACATTTTAAAAACAGACAATGGTGAGCTCCGCGTACCAGAAGACCGAATTCGCACGATTCGTCAATTGGATGATGTGCGGTTAGAGAAAGAAGAACCAATTAAGCTGCCCAAGCCTCCCTCGAAGGCACTCCATCTATTAAAGACAGACCGATCTCGTGAACGAACTCGCTTTTTAAAAGACCTCCTTCATGTTCGGGATCAGTTGCCCGTTCCTACCTCGAAAGCAGCCGAGAAGGCTTACTCCGAGGGGGTCCAAAGAGTTGAAGATGGTAGTTTCGGTCGTGCGAAAGCCCAATTCGATAAAGCCTTAACTCTTCAGAACGATTCGCTCTCGACTCAACTCTTCTTAGGAGCGATCTACCTCAGTGAAAAAAATACTCAGGCTGCTTTTCGTCAACTCTATCGGGCTCATAAACAGCATCCGGGAAACGTGCAGGCCTTAGATCTCTTAACTGAGGCGGCCCGGGATCTCGGATACACTCACTTGGCCTTGGAGTTGGCCGAAGAAAGCATCAAGCTTCAATTTCATGGAGCTGAACGGCTCTACCGAATTTATTTATTGAGACGAGAATTCTTTCCGGGTTCAGAAAAAACGGCATTAGCTTGGAGAGACTATATCGCCCTGGATAAAGATCTCACTGAAGTCGAGAGCCTTGAGTCGCGCTTGATTCAAAAGGGGCGTAAGAGTCTTCTCGAGAGGAAAACTACTGAAGCTCTCGAAAGTTTTGCTCGCGTCATCGAAGTGAATCCATTCTTGCTGGAACGAGTTCAACCCTTTCGTGTTCAAGCGCTAGAGTTACGATCTTTGGAGTATCGTGATCGAGGTGAATACGAATTGTTCTTGCTCGACTTGAGAGCGTTGGAACGTGAAGTTCCCCAAAGAAATGGGGAGTTGCAACGGCGTCGCCATGAAGGTGAAGCGGAACTTGTTCGCACACGATTAGAAGCAGCCACTTCAATAGAGATTGCAGATCGGGTTTTGAAGGATTTAAAAATCTGGATTCCCCAGGTGCTCAAAGACCATCAATCTCTAGTTTTTGCGCGCTACGACCGCTTAGCTCGAAGAGCTATTTTTCACAATCGAGTTGAGAAAGCGGTTCATGCATTAAAACGGATTCAAGAGTTTGATCCAGGAGGTTACTCCAGTTTGATCAGCTATTTGAAAAAACAACTTTCATTAGCTCACAAAAATCAACAAACGGAACTCCTCGAGAATTGGTTAGGACAAGTCGCTGAATTAGATTCAGAGTTGAGCTCTGGTTGGCGAGAGGAATTTAAATCTCAAGCTGATAAAGTCAGTTCTAAGATTCAGTCTCCAGTTGAAAAAGCAACTGACACTAAGATTCAACCATCAGGAAAAATCTATACCTTAGAGAACAGTGAAGAAAAAACGACTTCAGTAGTGAATCGTACCGAGAAAGCTCACGATGTTACTCCACCCGTGATCTCAATTCCTGAGGATTCGCTTCAAGAAATCGACCCGGTTCAGCCCAAGATTGATTCTCCGGTCACTCCTCAAGAAATGATCGAATCGATTAAGAAACCTTCCACCGAGGATACAAAGACTTCCCCGATTAATCCTGATGGCGTGGCGCAATTGCAGCGCTACTCTCCTTTGGAGGTCGGCCGGAGGTGGATCTATCGTCACAATGATGGAACCTTAGACTATCAGTTTTTAGATCGCATTGAAGACCATCCTAGCTTCGGGAAGGTCTATCGATTTGAAAATCATTTCGAAGTGGGTGACCTCAAAATTCCCTATACGAAAAGCTCATTCTGGCTTGAAGGGAAATTGCACCAAGGGGCTGGTCTCGATGCTCTGTCGAGTATGAAAGCTTTGGCATTGCCTCTTTCAGAGAAGAGTCTTTGGGATTGGAAAAATGGAGAGATCACATTCGAAAGAAGCTACGAAAGTTTGAATGAAACCGTCGTCGTCCGAGCGGGGACGTTTAAAGAGTGCTTGAAAGTCAAAGCGGTCAGTCGCTACAAATCGGAGAGTACGAGAGCTGTCGTCCAATGGTTTTACTACGCACCCGGTGTCGGTCTCGTTAAGGTGGAATCCGAAAATCCTACCGAAGGATATGAACTCGAATCTTACCAGGCCTTAAGTTCTGATTCTGAAGAGGGAGGGTCTTCTGAGTCAAAAGCTCAAGAGGAAGTTAAAGCTACCCAGTGAGCCCAGTTGAGGCCTTATCAGTTGTAAGGTTCTGAATTTTAAATCAAACCTCTTTAGCTAGCCCGAAGTGCTAGCGAGGGGACGAAGCGTCAATTTCCACTCAATTGGCTTGAATCTACGTAATGTAGAACTGACTCGTCTCACCATTATATAACTTGGGCGTTCTATCTCCTGTGTCGGTAAAAATAGTGAATGAGTGTGATGAGTAGATCATTTAAACAGTAATCAGACTTCATTCAAATCTTCATGGTTAGGGTAAATCAACCCGAAAGCCCCATCGCGAAAATCAACTTGCTCAATCCACAGGTTCAGCGAGCTCCGAACTTGTGGAGTGTGCAGGCTACAAAGCTTGAATTCGTTCCACGAACCATCTTCACCCCGTCTTAGTGGCTGTGAATAGCTTTAATAATGGGACAAAATACACGACCTCTTCAATTCGTGTGAGTTGTTAACCCACACGGGATTAAGAAGAAACTATAACTTTATTACCAATTTATTCTTTCACCCCCTCGCTAGCGATTCGGGCTAGTTAATAAATCCGCTTTTTAACAAGAAGGATCCTTATTTCAATCCGATCGCGAAATCGCATCCAAGGCGATCAATTGCTTCAATAACCCTTCCAAATCTTTTAACCTCAACGAGCTAGGACCATCGCATAGCGCCTGATCCGGGTCGGGGTGAACTTCTAAAAAGAAACCATCACAACCCACCCCAGCTGCTGCTTTCGCCAAGAAGGGAATCAATTCTCGTTCCCCTCCACTACGGTCTCCCAACTGACCCGGGCGTTGAACGCTGTGAGTCGCATCGAAAATAATGGGGATTCCTTCGGCCCGCAGCCGGGGAGGTGTTCGAAAATCGTTGACTAAATCTCCGTAGCCGAAAAATGAGCCCCGCTCTGTGATCATCAATCCCGGCGTGTCTTCACCTCTCGCCGCATCCATTCGACCGGCAACTTGATGGGGAGAGAGAAATTGTCCCTTCTTGATATTGACCGCTTTTCCCGTTTTTCCGGCAGCAGCAAGGAGATCATTTTGACGGCACAAAAAGGCCGGAATTTGAATGAGATCGAGAACTTCCCCTGCTTGTAGCGTCTCGGCGGGAGTATGAACATCGGAGGTGACTCCCAGGCCGGTTTCCTTTTGAACTCGAGTTAAGATTTCGAGACCTTTTTCCATTCCCGGCCCGCGATAGGAGTCCGGGGAAGTACGGTTGGCTTTGTCGTAGGACCCCTTAAAGATCACTGGCACATTTAAGCGCGTTGAAAGTTCTTTCACGGTGGTGGCGATCTCTAAGGCTAATTCAAGACTTTCCAAAGAGTCAGGACCGATGATGAATAAGGGGGGATGGCCTTGACCTATCGTGAGAGGACCTTCAGGAGTCGTAATCGTGGCTTGAGGGGTGGGGGAGGTGCTCATTTAGAATGGACTTTCTTTTGATCCGTTAAATGGGTCAGCGTACTTTCTCAGCGCCCTTCTTTTGGGAGTTTAACCGGTCGGAGTTTGATTCCCTTGACGATCATGAAGGAGCAAAAAGGATAGACTGAGAAAGCTGGACTTCCATCATCAAGCTCAGTTTAGAAAGCAATACGAGCGGTGTCAATCGAGCTGAGGGAATTCTTAGCTCAGGTTTTTCTTCTGTGATGATTTGGGTATAATCTTTTCTCAGTATAAAAAGTAGAGGATTAGAAAGTTTTTCTCTCGATACGCTCTAACTGGCGAGGAAACGAATGAAGCCGACCGTTCTCGGATTGCAAGCCGATCAAATTGAACACCGCATCGTCGGGGCTCTTTCCGGGGCTGCGTTGGGAGACGCCTTCGCATTTCCCTTCAAAGGGCATTCCCGCGCTTTTTTATCCACTGTTTCCGATGTGGTTAAAGCCGGTTTCAATCGGCATCCCAGTAATTTCTTCCCAGAGGGTCAAGTTTCGGATGAGACTCAATGCATGCGGGCGACCACTCAGGCCATCCTCGAGCAAGAGACTGTCGACGCCGAAGTTATCTCGGAATTTTTGATTCCGTTATTTCGAGATGGACACATCGTGGATCCAGGAGCAGAAACTCTCAAAGCTCTTCAGGGATTAATCAAGGGGCGCACCTCTTTTGAATCGAGTGGATTAGACTCAGAGCATATTTCAAGCGATCCCTTATCTCGAGTCTTGCCGGTAGCCTTACTTCATGCCGGAGAATCGCAGAACTTAGAAGAAGATATTCGAAAGGCCATCTCAATCACCCACCTTGACGATCTCGTTCTTGCTTCGGCCGCTTCGATTGCAGGTGCTTTGTCCTATGTCGTCACCGTGCCAGAGATCTTTCTCGGTGATTTCCTCGATGCTACGATCGAAGCGACGCGTCCATTCCATTCTGGATTTGCCGATGTCATCGAAGATTTCCCTCGCCTCCTGTCCATGACGGAGTATCGAGCTTTTGAGCAAATGGCCCAAGCCTTAGAACGATTAGAGATTTCAATCGGGGAAGACTATTGGTCAAAGGTTCCCAACAACGCTCCATTCCAAGCCTTGATCTCACTTTATCTCTTTTTGCGTTCACCCTTCAAATTGGGGCAACTCTTAACTCATGCCTTCCACACTGGAGGTGAGATTACTTCTATGTGTACTTTGTGTGGGGCGCTAGGAGGAGGGCTCAAAGGACTCTCTGCACTCCCTGAAGTGCTTCTCGATCAGCTCAGTGAAAGTCGTGATCTAAAGAAAGAGGCACGAGGATTGTTCCTCCTGTGGAAAAGTCGCTATAAGGATTTAGAATCATCCTCGTGAGCATCGAATGGTAAGAAACTCCCAAAGACTTCGAAGGTTGAGTTACATGAGAGGGATATCGCAAACACATTTCTACACTCTTCTAATGAGTTCCGTGTTGCTCCTCGTTTGTGGTTGTTCACAAGTCCCTTTCGGAGACCTCAATGAGGCCTTCTATTCTCATCGTTCTCATCACATCGAGATCCTTCCCTTAGAAAACAATACTCGACTCACGGACCTTGAATCCTTTACCACGACTCAAAGAGTTCAGTCTCTCCTCTTTGGACCGGGGGAAGTCGATATCGTTGAGCTGATCGAGCAAGAAGCGGCTTTTCGCCTAGATGATAAAGGCTATTCCAATTTTCGAGTCTCTCTTCTCGATCAAGAAGAAATCGATCGACGCTCTCAGAATCAGGCGAATTCACAAGACGGCGCTCCACTTAAATTAAAGATCGGACTCAACGGATTGTTGCGCCGAAATTCTGCAGGCTGGGCCGTGGTCGAAGGATTGCTTGGTTTTAAGATTTATGATTTCACCGAAGAGACCCTTCTCTATTCTGCGGACGTCAGATTCAATACTCGACTCAACCACAGCGGCCGTCCTGAAAGATTAACTCCATCAAATATTCGCCTTTCCATCCGTCGATCCATCGAACGCGCCTTCGAGGCCCTGCCCAAAAACCTGGAGCCGAGCGGTGAAGCCAGTTGACCTACCGGCTGAAGAATCCTTTGAGGGATATCCTTTCTTGGCGCCGATTGCGAAACTCTACGGTGGAGTCGCGGGATGGAGGAGGCGTCGCCTCAGTAAGAATCCTACCCGTCTTCCCGTACCGGTGATCAGCGTTGGCAATATCACTGTGGGGGGAACCGGTAAAACTCCAGTCGTCGAATTCGTCGCTCGAATGCTTCACGAAAATGGATGGACCCCGGGAGTCTTGAGTCGTGGTTACCGCGCTCAGAAAGGATCCGAAGGACGTAACGATGAGTACCTGGTCTTAGAAGAGAATCTTCCCGATCTCATTCAAGTTCCCAATCCGAATCGGGCCCAAGGAGGACGGGCCGCGATCGAAAAGGGGGCTCAAGCTTTAGTGTTGGATGATGGTTTTCAACATTTTCAGCTCGCCCGAGACTTAGATCTCGTCCTCATCGATTGTGTTCGTCCCTTCGGGGGAGGGAAAGTGTTACCTGCGGGTCTGTTGAGAGAGTCTTTGGAGACTCTTGGTTTAGCGGATCTGTTTCTCTTGACTCGGTGTGAGGGAGTTTCTGCCAGAAAGCTGGGTCTGATCAAAAACTATCTACGGTGGCGATTTCCTGGAATCCCCCAGTGCGACGTTCATTTTGAGGCTCGGAACTGGCGTCAGTTGAATGGCGATTCAGAGCGACCTGTCGATGCTTTTGAGGGAGAGAAGGCATTCGGATTCTCAGGAATTGGTAACCCGGAGGCCTTTCGCCGCGATCTTGTTCGACTCGGTATAGACTTAAGGGGCTGGAAATGTTTTCCTGATCATCATCACTACACTCTCGAGGATGGGGAAAACATCTTCAAAGAGGCGGAACGATCGGGAGCCCAGCTTATCGTATTTACCCAAAAAGATGCGGTGAAGTTAAAATCACTCCAGTTGCCCAAGCCTCATCAGTGGTGGCAATTGAATGTCGGAGCCCAGATCCAACGAGGCCAAGAGATCTTGCACTCGAAAATTCAACGAGTGCTTCAACCTCAAGATGAGAAGAGTTGATCGAATAGAGAGGAACTTTCATGACAAGTCTCCAGCTAATTGAAACTTTAACCAAGATTAAAAAACCGCGCCTACTTGTCGTGGGGGACTTGATATTAGATGAATACGTTTGGGGAGGCGTAGAACGGATTTCTCCCGAAGCTCCGATCCCGGTGTTGAAAGTTTCTCGACGGGAACGTCGGCCGGGTGGTGCGGGAAGTGTCGTCGCGAACTTGGCGGTACTCGGAGCCGATGTGCATGTCCTGGGGGCGGTGGGTGACGATGCCGCTGGGGAACAGCTCATCCAACATTTTCAGGGTGAAGGAGCGACAACCGATCTGATCGGTAGATTAGAAGGGCACACTACGACTTTAAAAACGAGACATCTCGGATTTGTTCAGCATGCGGATCGCGCAGTTCAACAATTGCTTCGCGTGGATGCCGAAAAAACGGGTCCTCTTCCCGAAAAGTTCATCGATGGTTTATTGAACCAACTTTTCGAGTGTATCGAAGATTTTGATGCGATTTTAATTTCGGACTACGACAAAGGTTTACTCACCGATCGCGTCACCCAAAAAATTATTCAGAGGGCGGCTGGAAAAGTGCCCGTCTTGGCCGACCCGGCACCCCTTCAAAGTTATGAACGCTATCGGGGCTCTTTTCTCATCTGCCCCAATCGTTACGAAACTCAGAAGGCTTCGGAAATCGTTTGTAGTGACGTTCGAGGTTGCTCGAAAGCTGGAAGTGAACTCTCCCGGCGATTAGACATCGATCACGTCGCGGTAACGATGGATCGAGATGGAATCTTTTTGTGTAATGTTGCCGAATCGAATGTTCACTATTCCACCGAAGCCAGGGTCGTTTCGGATGTGACCGGGGCCGGGGACATGGTCTTGAGCATGCTGGGCTTGGTGATCGGTTCGGGAGAAGGGGTTGATGTTGCGATCCGCTTAGCTAATGTCGCTGCCGGTTTAGAAATTCGCTGTCTAGGTTCTACGCCGATTCCTCGGGATGAGATGATCAATGAAATGGTTTATCAGGGGCACACCGGAGCTTCTAAACTGAAAACGAGGGAAGAGCTCATCGAGTTGACTCAAAAACACCGCGAGCGGGGTGACCAAGTGGTTTTCACCAACGGGTGCTTCGATCTTCTTCACTTCGGACATCACCACTTATTGCAAAGGGCGAAGTCCTACGGAGATATCCTGGTGGTCGCGGTGAATAGCGACAGTTCGGTCAAGCGTATCAAGGGGGGGAACCGTCCTATCAACAAGGAACGTGAACGCATGCTCATGCTCTCGGGCCTCGAATGTGTGGATTATGTCGTCACCTTTGAGGACGAGACTCCGATTCCCCTTTTAGAAGTCCTGAAACCCGATATCTTGGTCAAGGGAGAGGAATATCGTGATGGCCGAGTGGTGGGTCAAGAACTCGTCGAAGGCTACGGCGGAAGGATCGAATTAGTAGAGCAAATTCCCGGTATTTCCACGACGGCTCTCGTGGAAGGAGAATTCTTCCCGAAATCCGAAAAAGAGAGTTCTGACGAGTAAAAAGGTGGCCTTCTTTGCTGCTCAACTCTCAAAACCTGCCAAAAACGATCACCATTCTTAGAAAGTATCCAAATTTTTGTCTTTGCTCTAAGTTTTAAGTCTTTTTGATAAAGGGTCTTAGGGCTTGTTGTGGCAATTCTAATTCAGACTGCAAAATCCTCCCAAGGGCCGGTAAGATAGGAAGTTCCCGTAAGTAAATGGAGGATTTCCAGTATGCCCGCCCCGACGAAGGAAGATGTCCTTTTCGGCCGTCTGGCCATCAAACACAATTTAGCTACCCAAGATCAAATCCAAGAGTGTCTCGCTTTGTTGCAAAGTCAGAGTCAGAAGACAAGCTTGGGAAAAGTCTTGGTCGCCAAAGGCTACATTTCATCAAGCCATTTTCAGCAGCTCGCTCAGCACGTCAAAAGTAAGGTTGACGCGGGTGCGCCTGATAATGGTTCTCATCAACCAAAACATGAACCGGTTGCTCAAGCTGTACCTAGTGGTAGCACACCGCTCTCAACCCACGCGGTCGAGAAGAAAGACTTTTCAGCCTTAGCCGGTAAACCGATTGACGAGTACCTCAAGGTTGCGCGTGAACTCGGAGCTTCCGACTTTCATTATCAGGTCGATGCTCCCCCCTTTATGCGAATCAATGGCGTCATCGCCTACATGAAGCATCCCGTTCTGGAACCGGATGCAACAGAGGCTAAGGTGCTCGATATTCTCAACGAATACGAAAAGAAGGTCTTGGAAGACCATCTCGACGTCGATTTCTGTTACGAAGCTGACCACGGGCGTTACCGTGCGAATGTGATGCGCCAACGTAAGGGACTCGATGCGGTATTCAGAATTATTCCCACGAAGGTTCCTACTCTAGAAGACCTTCACTTGCCGGATGATCTCCTCGCCTTTACCAAGTATCGCCAAGGAATCGTTTTGATTACAGGTCCCGCTGGTTCGGGTAAGTCCTCGACGATGGCCGCCTTGGTCGATGTGATCAATAAAACTCGACACGACCACATCATCACCGTTGAAGATCCCATCGAGTACCTCATCGAAAGTCAGAGCTGTAATGTGAACCAGCGTCACGTGAAGGTACATACCGAGTCTTTCGCCTCAGCCCTACGTTCGGCGATGCGTGCGGATCCAGATTATATCTGCGTGGGTGAGATGCGTGACTTAGAAACCGTTTCGATGGCGATCACCGCAGCGGAAACGGGTCACTTGGTATTTGGAACTCTTCACACCACGAATGCGATACGTTCAGTGGACCGGATCATCGATATTTTCCCTCCCAAAGAACAAGATCAGATTCGTGCGATGGTCTCGGAGTCCTTGCGGGGAGTGATTTCCCAGCAATTGATTCCTCGTGCGGACGGTCAAGGCCGGGAACCTGCAGTTGAGATCTTATTCACGACTCCTGCGGTGGCGAACTTGATTCGGGAGAAGAAAACCTTCCAGCTCACTTCGGTGATGCAAACCGGAGCGAAGCAAGGCATGAAACTTATGGATGACTCGATTGCCGAGTTGTTGCGTAAGAAGCTCATCACCCGTGAGGAAGCCATCTTCCGATCAGAAAACCCGGACCGTTTCAAGTCGTCATAATCGGCAAGTTAAACACCTTCAGACAAAACACAACAAAGCCCCTTAGGGTCTGAATTAAAAATCTAATCATGGCTAATTTGATCGATAAATACCTCAAGATGTTGAACGATGTCGGTGGATCTGACCTTCACCTTTCATCGGGAATCGTTCCTCGGATTAGAATTCACGGTAAGCTCACTGGGTTGAAAGAGGGGCCCATGGATGCGGATCATTTGGCGGAAATTATCGACCAAATGCTCAATGAGCGCCGTAAGAAGATCTACGCTGAGAAAAACGATTTAGATATGGCTTACGAGCTACCCGGAGTCGCTCGTTTCCGTGTGAATGCCTTCCGAACAAGAAACGGACCCGCCGTGGTCTTTCGTATCATTCCGGAAGAGATCAAGCCTCTTTCAGCTTTGGGAGTTCCCGATCAAATTCTTCGCTACGCCGATTTGAGAAGTGGTCTGGTTCTCGTCACGGGGCCAACCGGTAGTGGTAAGTCAACGACTCTCGCAGCGCTGATCGACTACATCAATACGAATCGAAAAAAGCACATTGTGACGATCGAAGAGCCCATTGAGTTTGTGCATCAAAATAAGAAGAGTTACCTCACTCAACGTGAAGTGGGAGTCGACTGCGAATCTTTCGCCTCTGCCTTGAAGGCTGCGAGTCGTGAAGATCCCGATGTGGTTCTCGTGGGAGAGCTTCGTGACCTCGAAACCATCGGCTTAGCGATCACCGCGGCTGAAATGGGTAACTTGGTCTTTGCTACTCTCCACACCAATAGTGCAGCCAAAACAATCGACCGGATTATCGATGTGTTCCCTGAGGATCAGCAGAATCAAATTCGAACGATGCTTTCGGTAACCCTCAAGGGAGTTTGCGCTCAACTCTTGCTTCCACGTCAAGATAAGGGTCGAGTCCCCGTGAACGAAATTCTCTTCGGATCGTTCAGTTTGGGTAACATTATCCGTGAAGGTAACATTCCGAAAATCGTTTCGCTCATCGAGAGTGGTCGAGGGGATGGAATGCAGCTCATGGATGATTCGATCTTGCAGAGATACAAAGAGAAGGCCATCGACGCCGAGACGGCTCACTTGTTCGCTCTTCAAAAACAACGCTTTGAAGGTTTCCTAAAAACATCGGGAGCTGGTAGATTATAATTTGCCTTGAATTGGTTCTGGCTTTGGCCAAGAGTTAACTAACCCGAAGCGCTAGCGAGGGGTCAGTTCATCGCTTGCTAAAGTGATCCATTGCGGGGAAGCTAGTGATCTCTACATTTCTCAAGAGAAGGGTGTGGAAATATCAAATCGAATTTATCCCCTCGCTAGCGCTTCGGGCTAGTTAACTAAGAGTTAAAATCAATCTGAACTTGTAGGGGAGACTTAGGGGGATGAAAAGCTTCGAAAACATCTTGGTGGTCGCACCAAGTTGGATCGGTGATTTGGTGATGGCGACCTGTGCCTTCAAGGCCCTGAGGAAGCAATATCCCCAAGCCAAGATCACATTTTTATTGAAGCCTGGCCGCGCTCGCGTTTTAGCTGGAGCCGACTTCGTCGATGAAGTCATCACCCTTGCCCCAAGTAACAATCCCTTTAAGATCTTTCTGAGCGCTCAAGAGCTGCGTCGCAAAAAATTTGATTTAGCCATCATGTTTCCCGACGCCTTTCGCACGCGGCTCCTCATCTACTTGGCCGGAATTCCACACCGCCTAGGATATTCCCGTAATTTTAAAGGCGCTTTCCTCAATCACCGCGCATCTTATCCCGGTGAAAAAGGGGCCAAAACCGCTGAGCCGATGCCCCTTCGCTATCAGCGTTTGTTGGAGGTGATCCAATGTGAAATGGAGGATTTTCGTCCTTCCTTAGCTGTCGCTGATCACGAGTTAACAGCTCTTCATGAACGCTTGCAGCAATTGGGAGTCGAAGAGGGGGAGGGTTTGATCGGTTTTAATCCGGGAGCATCGTTTGGGGCGAGTAAGATTTGGTTGCCTGAATACTTCGCACAACTCGGAGA
Source organism: Planctomycetota bacterium (assembly GCA_028280485.1). GTDB lineage: Bacteria > Planctomycetota > UBA8108 > UBA8108 > JACQVS01 > JANQLS01. The sequence continues at coordinate 128,877 of JANQLS010000007.1, read as the reverse complement.
TCAACTGTACGAAAAATACGGGCTTCGAACTATTTTGCTCGTGGGGCCAGGAGAAGAGGATATTGCGCGGGCTATCGCTCGTGATATGAAGAGCGGGGTCATCTCTACTGCAGATAATCGAGTTCCCTTGGATGAACTGAAGCCCCTCATTCGAGATTTAAAATTGCTGATTACTACCGATACAGGGCCGCGGCACTACGCTACCGCTTTTCGAGTTCCTCAAGTGGTTTTGATGGGGCCGACCGATCGTCGCTATACCGATATGAATTTAGATGAAAGCATCGTGTTGCAAGAAGACCAATATGAGTGTGTGCCCTGCCATTTAAAAACTTGCCCGATCGACCATCGCTGCATGGTGGATTTAACCCCGGATAAAGTTTTGGCTGCGGTAGAGATCTTGGATCAAAAGTTGGGCCTTTTTACTAAATAGGCGGCCATTACTGTCGTTGTTCCTACCCTCGCGTTAAGTAGCTAAACCCTTCAAGCTATATCCAATTAAGTAAGCTAATCCTGCTGCACATCCTCCAATGAATAGAGTTTCTAAACCGTCTTTCACCCAGCTGTGGTTTAAGGTGCGACTTTTAAGGACTCCTACAAGTAAAAAGGCGAGTCCAGTTAAAACGGAGCTCCACAGGAAGGGGCGTGAAATCAGTCCGGGCTGAATCAGATCCACTAAAAAACTGATGAGGGGAATTAAGCCGATCAAGCTGAACGCAAAAAATGTGGTCAGGGCGGCCTTGATAGGGGAGGGACCATGGAGGGAATACCCTAACTCTTCTTTGAGCATCGTATCTACCCATCGTTTAGGATCGGAGGTGATCACTTCGACGACGCGATCGAGGTCTTTTCCGGTAAAACCTTTTTGAGCAAAAATCTGGCGAATTTCTTCGCGTTCACCTTCAGGGTAGAGTTCGATATGTTCTTGCTCTTCCCTCCTGGCTTTCGCTCTGAGTTGCTGGTCCGCTCGAGTGCCTAAAAAATTTCCCATCGCCATGCTGAATCCATCGCCCAACAAATTGGCTAAGCCAAGAATCACGATGATTCCAGAAGAGAGTCCGGCTCCGGCCACTCCACTGACGATGGCAAAGGTGGTGACGGCGCCGTCGATGGCACCGTAGATAAAATCTTTTAAATAATTGTGATCGGGATTGGAATTGAGACGCTGTCGAATAGCTTCCGGTGAATGAGCCGCTTCGTGGGGAAGGGTTTGTTTTCTTAAGTTATTCCACATTTAAGACCCTAGTTCTAAGCTCAATATTGGGAGAGAGAATTCATTCTCACTACTTTTTAACTTGAACTAATTATCTACCGGGCGGAAACAATTCTCAATCAGCTTTCGAGCCTCTTCTGTTTTTGTCCAAGAGATGAATTGGGCGACATTTTTATTTTGCGGCCTCCAAAGAAGGTATAAGGGGCGCAAGATGGGATAGTTTTGTTCGAGCGGTGAAGGAGAGTAACCGTTAACTCTTAATACCCGAACCTGAGCTCCACTTGAGCATAAAAATGAGTGACTGATCATGCCGATGGCACCCGGTTCTTCTTCAACGTTCATGGGCATATGTGAATCTGGGTTTACGATTTTGCACTCAGTGTAATACTCAGTGTCCCCTAAGACTCTTTGTTTAAAGGTGTGTTGGGTCGCTGATTGTTGACTGACGATCAAAGGGACGATTTTTAAATCGGGTCCGCCCAGCTCCTTCCAGTTTGTAAACTTATGCATATAAATCCCCTTAAGCTGACTTAAGCTTAAGTTGGTGATGGGATTCGTTTTATTCACGATCACCGTGAGTGCATCCGTGCCTATCATCGTGCTTCGGATTCCCAGTTCAGCGAGCTCGGGGGGAGCTTGCTTGGCGTATCCAATCAAGTCGATGGATTCATCGGCTAACATCAGATCTTTGGCGCCCATACTTTCTAAATTCGTATCGACGGTGATCGTGGCGGGTTTATATACTTTGGAAGCATCTTCAATAAAATGAGCAATCGTAGAGGAGCCGATATACTCGATTCGATTTGAAGGGGCGTTTTCCTCGACTTTTAAGCTGTTCGATGAATTACAACTCACTAAATAGCTCAACGCACAAACCAGAAGGAAAACTTCGATACTACCTAGATTTAATAAGTTTAAACGCATTGGATTGCCTCCTTCTTTTCGTGGATCCCGAACGGTGTCTGACAAGAGGAGAGTTTCCTTTTGTCGTACTCACCAATCTAAGGCTTCGCTCTTAAGATCAGCATTAGGTTCATAGCGTTTTTGAGATGAAGTAGAGATAACTCAGTAAAATGATCACGATTAGCCAAAGGATGAAGGTGGCTTTTTGTTGAACGATCATGAGGAACCTCCTTACTAAAAGCGAGGGAGATTAATCTTACATTTGCCGTAACGTTTGAAGCACTCTCAGAAGGAACTTGCTTCAAAATGAACGGTTTAGTACCTGTTGAACAACAGGAACTAATTAGTTTCTGCTGAAACAAACTCCTTCGGAGTGCGTTTCAACCGTTTCGACAATTCTTCGAATTGTCTGCACTCCGCTAAACATAGGCTCTACGAGCCTACGCAGTAATAATGGAATAAAGACCTAAGGTCTTTATTCATGGCCGAGTTGATCCCAACTCGGCTTAGTTCCTGTTTATTCAACAGGAACTAATTAGCAATTTGAGCTTAAAGAACAATATAGCTTTATTGGCAAGTAAAGCCCCTCCTAAAGCTAAAGCGAAACGTATAATATATTTTTATTACGCCCTTACAGGGCTCAGCTCCCTTGTTTTCCCTCAACTCAGGGCGACGCTTCGCTCTACCCTGGGCGCAGTAATGATGGTCGCGGCTGTCGGCCGCTCCATCGTGCAAGTAAGCCTTCGGCTTACGCACTCCTAAAGTAAGCTGCGGGCTTTTAGCCCTTGGTGGAAGCGGCTGCTTCTACGATGATGAAGAATAAAAATATTAAGTCTCCCGTCGCTTACGCTCCGGGCGAGTTAATGGCTATTAAAACCCAACACCTGCGCGTGTCGAATATGCGGTCTAAAGAGAAATGAACCATAAAATCTTCCTCTACACATTACTTTCACTTCTAACCTGCCTCCCCACCCAAACCCAAGAATTCAAACCCCGAGCAGACCTCCCGCCCTTACTTGAATTCTTAAATGGGAAAAAGGTTGAGACCCAAGAAGATTTCCAACAACGAAAAACTGAAATTCGAAACCTTCTTCAAAAATATTTCATCGGCTACTTTCCAAAGACAACTCCCAAGCTCCTTCAAGTCGAGCAAATATCTGCAACTTCTGATTCGGTCGATGGTGATCGAAAGCTCGTCTTAAAATTAACTTGGAATACAACCAATAAGGCTTCCTTTCAAATTCACCTTTGGATTCCCAAAGGCAAGGGACCCTTCCCGCTCCTGTTAACTCAACCTCGATACTATCAAATGCGTTGGGCTGAAATCGCGCTTGAACGAGGTTATATGGTGGCTCTCTATCCGGGGGTTGATAGCCATCACCGTGAAAAAAACTTTTCCGGTTACGATAGCGTTTGGAAAACCTTTCGGAAGGAATATCCCCAAGCCACTTGGACTGAGATCTCCACCAAGGCTTGGTTAGCTAGTCGGACTTTGGATTTTCTATTATCGAGTGAAAGCCCAGCTAAGGTTCAAGAGGGGCAAGTTTCGATCATCGGCTTTTCTCGTTACGGCAAACAATCGATGATCGCCACGGCTTTCGATGAGCGTATCACTTGCGTAGTGGCTCGCAGCCCCGGTTCGCCCGGGTCGTGTCCTTATCGATTCACATCGAGGGATACTTGCGCAGAAGCTCCGTCTGATTTTCCCAGTGAATGGTTTCTTCCAAGTTTAAGATCTTTTACCGGGAGAGAACACGAACTCCCGATCGATGCTCACGCTTGGTATGCCCTAATCGCCCCTCGACATTGCTTAATTCACACCGCTCACAACGATGGATCAGAGCCGACATTTGCCGTTGAGAGAGCTTACCTCGAAGGTCAAAAAGTCTACGAGTTCCTCAATCAAAAAGATAATCTTCGAATCCATTACCGAGCGGGGCAGCACAATCCCATCACGGAGAAACAGCGTCAGGAAAATTTAGATTGGATCGATCGAGCATTCGGGCGTAAGCAACTCGATCCCAAGGCCTTTCCTGAAGAATTCATTCATCATTTCGATTGGGAAGCCTGGAAGGCTACTCAATCCAAAGAACGTTTGGATTTGCCTAAATCAGTCGATCAAGCCATCCAGTGGATGCTGGGTGAGAAGCCCGAGACGGTTCCACTCGCTTCAAAAGCGAAATTCTTAACTCCAGATGAATCCAAAATGATGACCCACGATCGTTGGGCGGTTCAGGGAGTCCAACGAATCCCCGTCAACTTCGGGGAAGGCGTTCGAGGCAATATTTACTTGAAGCCCGATATTCAGGGGGAGCGTGAAGCCATCATTTGGCTCCACCCTTTCTCCTACCACAGTGGATACAACGAGGGCTACGGAGTTCAAGGCACGACGGTGTACCATCGCTTGGCTTCTCAAGGGTATGTGGTCCTCGCTTACGATCAATGTGGATTTGGACTACGCCTGTTGGAAGGCAGAGATTTTTATAAAAACAATCCCCACTGGTCGAAGCTTGGGAGAATGGTTCATGATGTTCAACGGGCCGTAGATTTTCTCCTCGACGGGAAGGGTGAGTCCCAATCTCCCTTACCTAAGATCGATTCTCAAAAAGTTACCGTCCTAGGCTATGCTCTGGGAAGCTGGGTTGCTATTCACGCTGCAGCTTTGGATCAACGCATTCAAAGAGTCGCTTGTGTGTCTGGCCTCACCCCCTTGCGTTCGACGAAACTCAAACGGGAGACCGGAGGCCTTCGAAAACTCTGGCAGTGGCACGCCTTAGTTCCGCGCCTTGGTTTATTTGAAGGTAAGGAAGCCGAACTACCCTACGATCTCGATGGCCTCCTCAAGAAGATCCAACCCCGACCGGTTTGGATCTTAGGGGCTCATCGAGATCGTACGATCGATAGCGTTTCTCTACTTAAGCTCAGTAGGGAAGTTATGCTGTCGAGCTTAAAATCAAATATGACTCTAATTCAGCCCGTTGATACGCAACGTTTTCAAAAAGCACAACAAGAAGCCTTTTTGAGCTGGTTAAAAAAATTACCGTAAATCCTGACAATTTATTTGAAGCGGCGCCGGTTGACTCACCGCTGCTCCTACGATGTCAACGGCATTTCCAATCGCTACCAGAACGTTGTGTAAGCCCACAAACTGAGGATCAGGAGGAATCCGGAGTATGGCTTGGGATATCCATCCCTGCCCACTCGGATGAGGAAAGCTGTTGATCCCTTGTACCATCAGATGCTCGTCCTCACCTTGGCCCTGCAAAATGATCATATTAGCGGGGTTGTTGATGATGTTGTGAATCTGGAGCATGAACTGTTCTCCAGGGGGAACGGGTCCACCCGGGGGGCCGGGTTGGGGCGGTTCACCGATTAAGGGAATGATATTCACGAACTGAATTTGCGGTGCTTGGGGGTTCGGGGGAGGAATGGGACCCGGTCGAACCTGCAGTTGTTGTTGTGGGGGATCGCTCAGCAAGCTGGGAACTAGCGATGGATTCCCTTGAGGATCGGGCTCAAAGATGTGAGCGACGATGATGTCCCACAGTAGAGAGCTGTTTTCTACGGTCGTGTCCGATTTGATTAGAACGAGATCGTCAGGGCTCCACGGTCGTTCTAAGGGCGCGGTCGACAACTCATCGTCGTAAACAAAATTGACCACCACATCCATTCCAACGTAGCGGAATCCGGGCGGAGGATCCGGTGGAATCAAGAGATCATCGTTGACGACACATTCACCGATCTCCTCACCAATCTTTGCGAAGAGGTGGCTGACGATGATGTCACAAACGGTGACAAAATCTTCCACCTTGGTTTCCGAGTGAATCACATTGATATCGTTTTCACTGGATAGCCTGGCGATGGGAGCCGTCGTCAAATCTTCGTTGAGGACGAAATCGATAACGACGGATCGACCCAAGTAGGTATAGCCTTCAGGTGTCGGGGGCTTTGCTAATGCTTCCTCGGAAGGACTCCATTCACTTTGAGCGGCCGGAATAGGGCCGTAGACTCCTGACCGAGGCGCTATCACGGTTAATCCTCCTCCTTCAGCGCCCCGAGTATGATCCAAGGGAAGCATGTACTGGAAAGGAGGCGTGCCGATGCCCATTCCGGGAATCACTGTTCCTTTAGGTTCAATGAGAACTCCAAGGATGCTGTCTTGACCAGGAGGATCTAAGAAACCCAGATGAGGAGTAGGAAAGAGTGGAGGCTCTAAGCCGAGAGGTTCTTGTAAATCAATCCCCAGTAATGGAGGTCTCAACCCTCCTGATTCCAAGGGTTGAGGAGGAAATCCTTGTAAGAGAAGATCGATCTCATCTTGAAGATAATTAGGAGGTACCAGGAGAGTTGCATCGCCTGATGGAAAGCCCTCCGGAGTGGTGATGGCATCTCCGTTAGAGTCTACCGCTTGTGTGAGTGAAGGGGGATCGATCGGGACGAAGAGATGCCTCACGATGATATCGCATTCGATTTGATGATCGATAGCAGTAGAAAGACTCTTAATGAAATTTAAATCTGTAGGTTGGGCTAATCGAGTCAATGGAATGGTTGTGTCTTCGAGAGCGAAGTCGACGATCGCATCGTACCCCACGTATCGATAACCCACGGGAGTCGGAGGAGGTATCAAACAACCCTCTGGAACTGAGCAGGGTTTTTCAGTACCGATTTTTTGAAATTTATGAGAGACGATGATGTCACAGATCGTCACGAAGTCTTCCACTCGGGTACGACTCGAAATCAAATCTCGATCATCCGGGCACGAGGGGCGAGTGAGGGGAACATTCGAATGACTGTCACTGTACACATGATCGATGACCACTTCTCGCCCTACATATTCGTAGCCTTCCGGAGGTGGAGGAGGGGCGAGTTCTTCGGCGGTGGGTTGCCAAGTGTCATCTTGAGCAGCAACGGCTGTATACTTTCCCGGTCCGGTTACGACGATCGAAGGATTTCTCTGTTCGGTGTAATTCGTCGTTGGCATCGGAAGGAGATGCTGCTGAGGAGGGAAACCATCGCCCGATTGGACGATAGGAATCGAGGGGAAGGTGAAATGTTGAGCCACTCTCAGATCCGAAAAATCATCCGTCGAGAGACCAGGGAAAACCAACTGAGCTCCTACTGGAAATGGAGTTGGAGGTAAAGGATCGAGGCAGAGTTCAAAGATCGGAAGGACGACCAAGGCGTCTTCTCGCTCGATGGGCGGAGGTGAAACTTTGAGTTGGACTTCAGTCTCCTCTCGGAGGGCTCCCGGTGGGAATTGAATCGCTACCTGACCATCACTCGATTCGATGATACCTCCCCGAGGTCCGATGAAGGAAGTGGCATCCACTTCATGAACGCGTTCGTAGAGATGCTGAACGATCACATCACAATCTAGCACTCCATCGACGACCTTCGTCTTACTCCGAAGCAGATGAAGATCCGAAGGTATCGGAATGTGATCAAAGGGAACGGTCGTTTCGGCGAGAGCGCTATTGATCACCACATCCCGACCCACGTATCGATAACCTGGTGGTGTCGGAGGTGGAGTTAAACACTCATCCGGTACGTCACATAAAGAAACTTCAGCCTCTAGAGGTTCGAAGACATGAGCGACGATGACATCGCAGGTGGTGTTCAAGTCGATCACTTCGGTTTCACTTCGAATGATGATTTTATCATTCGGTGAAAAGGGTCGATTCAAAGGAACGGTCGATCGTTCAGTGTCATAAACACTGTTGATGACGACATGGCGTCCGACGTAGCGACAACCTTCTGGAGGAGTCGGTGGTGCCAATAAGGATGGATCAGGAACACAATCTATTGGAGGCGGGAACGTTAATGCATATTCTCCGAATTCGTGAATAGGGGATTCACAGTTTCCAAAATCTTCAGGTTCATTCGGATCACTGGGACCCCGGGAAGCGTGAGGAAACCAGATCCAAGATCTCGGAATCGTATCGTCATCCGTGATTACTTTTTTCACATGAGACATATAAATTTCTTCGGGTGTCACCATGTGAGCCTCTGGGAGTTGTAAGTGCAATTCCGCTGGAATGGGTAGGGGCTTAATTATGGGAGGCGTGGTCTCGATGATCACTCTCGGGCTGCCTAAAAGCGGGTTGCTATCAGCAGGAGGATCGACCCAAAGTTCCACGTTGAAATCGAAAGGCTGACTCAAGGCTCCCGGCGGGATCAACAACTTGAATTGGCCGTCATCGTCTTTAATCTCTCCTCCTTCAGGACCGATTGTATCCTGGAAGGTTAAGGGAGGATTAGGATCACAGGGAGGGTAAATTATGCAGCCCAAACCATCGGGGGTTGGATCCACTCCACAGTGGGTAAAGGGTGGTGGAGGGGCTGCTCTACCTAAGAACAAGAAACCTAGAGAAAAGATCGGATCCCCAAGATTGATCTTCGAATCATCATTGGCATCCGCAGAGTCGAAGCAACCCGGCTTGGGGCCTCCCGCAAAGAGCCAAAGCAATCCGTGAATGGGATCGCCGATGTCGTGTTCCTGATTGGCGTCGTTATCCCCCCGCAGGAAATCTTTATCTCCTTCAAAGTTTTGAGCAAAAAGGGAAGTCGACCCCCCTAAAAGCAGAAGAAGTAGGATGCGAAGGGTAAAATTTTTGATCCTCGAAAGGAAGGATCCAGCCTCCAAAATATGGTTACGGAAAGAAAATGTATTCAACATGGTGAACCTCACGTAGGTAGCTTTCCCACAAGACACGAGAATCCTGTAGAGCTAGATTGGAATAATATTATCCTTATCCAGTCGTTACAGTAGGATCAACGCCCGGATGGTTGATCCTGCGTCAAAAGCCTCGGTTCTATACCCTAGATATCTATTTGTAGGTTTTGTACCTTTGCCGTTGCGGGCAAAGTAAGGGGTAAAAATACGCGTATTTACTTTGTTAAAAGAGGCAAGCCATCGGCAACACTAGGTAGAACACCTGAGTGTTTTTCGATATTGATTGCCCTTGAGCTCAATTCATAATTGAGCGAGGTGTCCCGATCTCAAAGCGTTAGAAGAGAGTCCGCTTGCCGGAACGATTTTCTTTCGACCACTATCTATTGAATCACTCATCACTCTCAATGAGCAATTAAGAAAACGTTTGGATGCGGGTGATCCGGACGGTTTTATTAAAAAAAATTATCGGTGAATTTTTCTCATCTGATATCTCAAGGTGAGAGAGGTCGTTAGTTAATACTAGGTCGAAACCTATGAACAACCTCAACTCATTTAACACAACGCCAAAAATCCAAATTATTCCTTCAATTTCAACTCTACTTGTTCATCCCGACGATTACCCACTTGAACGGTGGTCGTTCCTAACAATTTCGGTTTACGTTCACGGGTCCTGGCTTGAATGCGGTATTTCCCTTCGGGCAGTCCCTTGAGAATGAATTTCCCGTCGGCATCTAAGGATAGAGCTCTCGAAGGCACTCGATCAGTGGTGTTGTTCACCAAGCGAATTTCAACTGCTAACGATTTCGGATCGAGTTGGGTTTTCACTTGCCCCTCAATGGAACTGAAGTTGTTTTCAAATTGATCGAGCTGAAGTTCCATCTGGGGATTTTCCCCACTTACTAAATCTAAATCCAGAGTTCCTAAGAACTGCCAACTCGTATTGTCTTGAGTTGAATTACTGTAGACCGAAAGGAAGTAAGGACCTGGGGGCAGTTGCTTGAATCGAAGCTTCCTTGATTTCTTTAAATACTGAGCCGTTGAATAAGCTTGAGCAAAGGGTGGTTTCAAACGATGACGGAGTCCGATGGAGTATCGAGCTTGTGAGTTTGTCGCCACTCTCGCTTGAATTTCGAGTAATGCTTCTTGGGGCAGTTCAATTTTGAGTTCACGGCCATCGATTTTGAGGTTAGGTAAAGTGGTGATGCCATACCCATCTTTCCAGGCTACGAGATGGAGGGACTCACCGGTTTTGACTCCCCAGATATCGAACTCACCCTCAGCGTTAGACATTCCCGGGCTCCACGAGTCCTCTCCGAACCAAGAAGCGTGTTTCATGTCGATGAGGGCAGGTTGGAAATTCGGCCGCTTGTGAGCCCGAACGCGGACGCCTTCTAGGGGTTCTTTCGTCTTCTGATCGACGATCTGACCCGAAAGAGCTTGGCCCTTTTCTAAGCGCACTTGAACGGGAGTGGTGTCTTCACCCGGGGGAACGAGGATGTCTTTAATCTTTTGGGAAAGATAGCCAGGAGCTCGAATAAAAACTTCGGCTCGAACGGGGTCGGGTTCTGCTCTTTCAATTTTGAAGTCACCTTCTAAGTTTTCAAAGGTGATCCATTTGAAGTGAAACTTATTTCCATCCGGTCGAGTGAACGCGGCGCGAACTTCGAATCTTTCGATCGGCTCTCCAGTTTTAATATCGGTTACTTTTCCTACAATCTGACCTCGTCGGAAGACTTGAAGGGTGAGATCTGAAGTATAGAGATCGATGTTCTTATGACGAGGGCCGTAGTGAGTTCCATTTTGGGCGGCGATCACGTAGCCCGAGGGATGGTCGAGACCTTTGATATGAAATTGTCCCTGCTCGTTCGTGATGACCTTCCCCCGAAGTTTCCCACCTCGCCTCGCAGTCACTTGAGCCCGAACGGGATTTCCCTCTTCATCGATGACCGTGCCGGCGATGAATCCTTCACTGATCGTTTGAAGTTCAAACCATCGAAATGAATCGCTTGTGGTTTCGGATTCTGCTTCGATGATCACATTGAAGGTTTTTGATTTATGGCTTTGGGGATAGGGGCGCAAAAGGTATTCCCCGGGTGCGACATGGGGGAAGGAAAACAATCCATCCGTTCCCGTCTTGACGGCTTCGATGCCAGAAGTTGTGGTCTGCAGGACGAATTCAGATTCTAAGGTCATCGAAAGGTTAGGAATGGGCGTCCCGTTTTCATCCCGAAATCCACCTTTGAAAGGAATCCCTTCAATCAATTTCACTTCAAGATTTTCAATCTTTTGCGGACTGGGGATCGAGATCACTTCACTCTTGCCATTAGATTTTTTAGGAACCCAGGCGTTGATGAGATAAGTCGCATTCGAAGCTAAGCCGCGGAATAAAAATTGTCCTTGAGCATCGGATTGGAGGCGCCGCTTGATCTTAGTGGCGTAGGAAGACAAGAGTTCTACGGTTGCGTTTTTGACTCGGTTCCCATCTCCATCGACCAACCAGCCGGAAACAGAGGAGCCGGGAGCGAGTCCGAAGTCTACATTGAGTCGTTCTTCGCCTTCTTTTAAGGTGTATTGAAGCTGGACAGAGCGAGTGGAGAAACCCGGAACGACATAATCGGTTTGAGTCGAGTCAAATTGAATTTTAAGCACACAGTCGCCCGGAGTGATAAAGCGATATAAACCTTCTTTATCGGTGGTGTAAGCAATCTTGGAGGTTGCAAACTCGGGAAAAATTTTGGGTGCGATGCCGAAATCGATCATCGCTTCGGTGCCTTGTTGGCCTGCGGGGCTGAAACTACAGGCGATGGGAATACCGGGTAAGCCTTGGTTGTTGGACAAGTCGTAGATTTGGCCGCTGATACTGGCGAGAGGTTGTAACGAGAGATTGAATTCGGTTGGATCGTCTTCGGAATTCAATGGAGGGATTTCACTCCAACCGAAGCCCGTTTGGGAATGAAGGCCTAATAGAAGAGCCTTCTCGCCATTTGCAGGTGAACTCAATGGTGAAGGCTGAATCGCTCCATCTTCAGGTGCATGGAATTCAAAGCGCCCCTCAGCGTCACTGGTCGTTTCGATCAAGGGGCGTACCGAATCGGGCTTCATGATCGTGCCCACGACGATGACGAGTCGTACTCCCTCTTGAGGACGATTATCCGGAGAGTAGACCGTTCCGGTTAACACCGGGGGGCCCGAGTTGTTTTGACTTTTCGGAATCGTGCTCTCGGGAACAGATGAAATCGGCTGAGTCTGAATTTCAGGGCTTGAGATCTCAAGTCCTTGGCTGGGATCGGAGGAATCTGAATTTGACGCAGCTTGGCTTAATTCGGATGGAGGAGTTTCTAAGTTAAAGAGGATGATCCAACTCCCCGTGCAGAGAATGATGGCAGCTATGAGACTGATGGTGAGTTTCTTCGTCATAGCGATACTTCCTAAGATAACTAAGGGTTGGGTGGCAGTTAAAGTCGTTGAGGTGGTGGAGGCTGGACCGAAGAGAGCTAATTTTCCCAGAGTGGATAGAACGGCGGGTGGAGCCGCCGATGCCGTTTGGCTCAATCCCAAAGTGAGGGCAGTCACGCTTGCGACATAGCCTTTTTTAGCTAAGACCTTTCTCAGCTTCTCGATGGATTGTTGGAGGCGATAGGTGACGGTTTGACGCGAAACTCCTAACTCTTTGGCGATCTCTTTGTGAGTTTTTCTCCCGAGAAAGTGACTCACGATGAGATGACGTTCGTCCTCAGGCAATTCGGCGATACAGAGGTCGACCTGATTTTGGATATTCTCCCACTCATTCGTTTCCCGAGTTTGAGAATCTTTATCGAAAGACTCACTGTATTTTTGTTCCCGAGCTCGTCGTCGAGATTTAGAGCGAAGAAGATCAAGGGCCAAGTGATTCGCCACGGTGTGGAGCCAGCCCGCTAAAGATTTTTGCGGGACTTGTTCCCCTTTGGCAAGTTTGAGAAAACACTCCTGAGTGATGTCCTCGGCATCGTTAGCATTTCTTAGAACCCTCATCCCGACACCGTAGACCAGGCCCGCATAACGAGAGACGATCTCGTTGAAGGCCTCGGCTTCTCTTCGCTCGAACCAGCGACCTAAGAGGTCTTGATCGGGATAAGTTTCCGAAGAATTGAATGGGGTCATTGCGGTTATCTGTATAAGAGAGGGGATTCGTGAATAGGTTCACCCGTTACTTAGAAAAAGCTCTTTGTTTGAATGACGTTCTTGAGGATGGGTTGGCTAAATAAATGTGGTTTTTACTCTTCGCTTGATCCCATTTTAGCATGATGGCCATCTTCAGTAGGGGACTTTAAGGGGGTGGATAGCTGAATTTCCCGGGGATTTTATCGATCTTCCCCCGAGGTGTCAGCCTTGACGTGAGGGGATTCTAAACGATCTTTCTAAAGTTGCTAAAATCCTTCAATCTGAGTGGTTGTATATCGGAATAAAAGCATGCAATATAGTACCTAAGGGTTTTAATTAAATTATGTTGAAACTTCTCCTTCGGAGGCAGTTTCAACCGTTTCGGCAATTCCTTGAATTGCCTTCACTCCGCTAAACTTAGAGTCTTCGTCTCTAAGTTTGCGGCCGAGTTGATCCCAACTCGGCTTAGTTCCTGTTTAATCACAGGAACTAATGAATCCGTCTTGCAAATCTTGCACAATTAGTTTTTGAGAAACGAAGTTCACTCTCCGTTCCAAGAGTTTGAATGGATGGTTTCTCGTCAATTTTACGAGGGTATGGAGGTCAACATGAGACTCTTCCGGCTTGGAATTTTTTCTCTTTTATTATCAACATTGCTATTGAGCCCAAGTTGGGGTCAAGGCATCAACGTAGCTCCGGGGGGAGTGGCGACTCAATCGACAAACCACCCTGCCGGTCCGGCGGGTAATGGTATCGATGGAAACTTGGGTAACTTCACTCATACTTTACCCGATGACTTAGAGCCGACTTGGGAAGTGGATTTAGGACAGCTCTACAATATCGAAAGAATCGTCTTACACAACCGCGACAGCTGTTGTGCTGAACGCTTGCGCGATATCGTGGTGACCATTCTCGACGACACGCTGACTGAAGTTTATGTTTCGGCGATTCTCAATGAAGCCGATGAACTCTTCAGTCCGGAATTCATCGATCTCGATATCATCTTTGAAGAGGGAGACCCTATCGAAGGTCAAATCGTTCGGGTTAGCAGGATTCGCGATGAAGCCGATCCTAACGGTGGAGTTCTCTCCTTAGGTGAAGTTGAAGTTTACGCTGAGTTGGATAGTATCCTGATCACTTCTCAACCCCAAGCCGCTACGATCGAAACCGGATCGACTCACACTTTCAGTGTTGAGGCTTCTGGACCCGGTAATCTCTCTTACCAATGGTTTAAAGATGGCGCAGAGATCGCCGGAGCGGTTGAGAGCACTTTAGATTTAGCTGATGTCACCTCGGAGGACGAAGGACTTTATAAAGTCGTCATCACCAGTGATGATGCTGGAACCGATCCTCTCGAAAGTGATGAAGTGGAGCTGAGGGTACCTGGTAGAAATATCGCCCGCTGGGGTTTCGCTATTCAATCTACTGAAGGTTTTGGAGGCGCACCGGGACGAGCCATCGATGGCAATACCACTGGTGTTTACAACCAAGGTTCGACCACTCACACGAACACCGGAGATCCGACTCCTTGGTGGGAAGTTCAGCTCTTCGGTCCCAGCAGTATCGGGTCGATTAACATTTGGAACCGAACCGATTGTTGTTCAGCCCGTTTAACCAATTTCCGCGTCCTGATCTTCGAAGTCAATGATGCCGGAGAACGAGTGGAGCTCTTCAACGAAATCTTCTTCGAAGAAGGAGGCTTTCCGGATACCGCACTGGATGGTCCTTTGGAGATTCCCGTCGATATCGCTGATCCCATCGCTAGCGTCGTTCGTATCGAGCGCTTGGGAGCTCCCGAAGACTTCCCGGGACAATTCTTCCTTTCTCTCTCCGAAGTTCAGATCTTTGGTGACGGAGAAGAACCTCCTCCGAATCCAGACCTCACGAAGCGAGATGGAGTAACAGCGACTCAAAGTTCAACTTTAGGTGGTTTCACTGCAGGGATCGGGATCGATGGAAATCTTGCGAACTTCACTCACACCTTAGCTGGTGCAGAAACTCCAGACCCATCCTGGTGGGAAGTGGATTTGGGTAGCTCGAATAGGATTGCCAAGATCAACCTTCACAATCGATCGAACTGCTGTGGATCGCGCTTGCGTGATATCACGGTTTTTATCCTCGATGAAGATCGTAACGAAGTGTACGTCTCAGAGTTACTCAACGAAGAAAATGAGTTGGGCTTCGAGATCAATGGTAACCTCTTTCCTCTGGGACCTCCGTTGCTAACGATTGACATCATTGCTGATGAAGGGGCCGCCATCGAAGGACGTTATGTTCGAGTCGAGCGTACTCCGGATGACGACCTTTCTGGAAGTGATCTTCAAGGTAATGAAGACGAAGCCACCGTTCTTTCGCTCGGTGAAGTGGAAGTCTTCGAAGAGCAAGATTGTCCCGCTGATGGTGACACTCATTGTGAAGGTTTGACGATCACCGCACCCGAAGGTGGAGGCCCTGGAATCTATGAAGTGACCGCTAATGCCACCGATGACAGTGAAGACCGCATCACCTATACCTTCAGAGCGGAAAACGCTGATGATGGGCAGGTGATTACCGTTGGTCCTCAAGATGTCTTAAATACGGCTACGTTTAATTTAGGACTCGGAACTTGGGACATCACCGTTAGTGTCGATGATGGAACTCTCTGTGACGATGTCGCCGATGATGCCGAATGTTCCGATGTGATCGAAGTGGAACTGGGTGCGAATGTAGCCCCTGGCGGTATCGCAACTCAAAGTTCTGTTGGTTTCGGATTCCCCGCCGATTTGGCGATCGATGGAAATACCGGAAACTTCACTCATACGGCCGCCAACGATCTCTTCCCAGATAACTCTTGGTGGATGTTGGAACTTGATGATGTCTATCCCTTAGAACGCATCGTCATCCATAACCGAGATAACTGCTGTGGATCTCGCTTGCGAGATATCACTGTCTTCCTTCTCGATGAAAATCAAGAGATCATTTACGAGTCCGAACTTCTTAACGAAGAGAACGACCTCGGGTTTGAAGTCAATGGAAACAAGTTCCCCTTGGGTCCTGAACTTCTGGAAGTTAACTTAGTCGATGATACGGGTGACCTTGTCGATGCGAAATTCGTTCGAATCGAAAGAACTCCTGACGATGACTTCAGTGGTTCTGACGGACAAGGTAATGCCGACGAAGCGACTGTTATCTCACTTGGGGAAGTCGAAGTATATCGCGGAACGGATATCATCGACCCCACCGGACCTGAGTTCTTCAGAGGGGATACCGATGGTAATGGATTGATCGAGATCACCGATCCGATCAATAACCTCGCCTTCCAATTCTTAGGAACGTTCACTCCTCCTTGTATGGATGCAGCCGACTTTGACGATAACGGCAAAGTGGAGATCACCGACCCGATCGCCAACCTCTCGCATCAATTCTTAGGAACAGCTCCTCCCGCTCCTCCTGGAAAGGAAACTTGTGGTGAGGATCCCTCGGACGACGATCCTGAGACCGGTGATTTAGGTTGTCTCGTCGAACCGAATTGTGGGTAAGAGCAACCTTGAATTTCTTTAAAATGAGAGGTTCATAACAAAAAAAATCGAGTGGAGTCTTTATCGGCTCCACTCGATTTTTTTTATCTTAATAACCTTCTTATTTCTCTTCGAAAAAGTTTACTAAGGAATCCTCTCTTTTTGCTGCGCTCTGCTATCTTAAATATCGCAGATCGGACAACTAACCTGACAGAGTCGATCGAGCATCCTCTTTTAGAAAGTTCGACTGTAGCTAACTGAGCCTTACGATTTCAACCTAAGAGATTAATTTTAATTCAAGGAATCTAAATACGTGATTCTCTCAAGGCAAAGATTTGTCCTACTTAAAATCAGTTTCTTTTGCTTTCTTAGCAATCCATTTGGTTTCGCTTATTCCGTTGAAGTGGAAAAAAAAGACAATCCCAATGTCCTCTTCATCTCCATCGACGATCTCAACGATTGGATCGGCTGCATGAAGGGGCACCCCCAAGCGAAGACTCCCAATATTGATCGTTTAGCAAAGCGAGGAGTACTCTTTACAAATGCTCATTGTGCAGCTCCGGCGTGTAATCCTTCTCGGGCCGCGGTGTTCAGTGGCCGTATGCCTCAGGTTACTGGGATTTGGAATAATAAAAGTGGAAATATCATCAATAAATCGAAGTCCAAGGTTCAGTTTTTAACTCAGGCTTTTTCGAAAGCAGGATACCAGACATTAGGCACTGGGAAGTTGTTTCATTCGAGTGCTAAAAAAGTTTTTGATGAGTATTACAGTCGCGGGCAGCGATGGAGTCCGTTTCCTAAAAACGCGGTGGGGTATACTCCAGAAGAACTACCATCAAAGGGTACTGACAACCCGCGTCATGTTTTAAAGGATAGTCAAGGGCGTACTGTTGTTCTGCCCTTGAACCGAATGCCTTCCGACCGTCGACCGAAGCAAAAGTCGGGAGAGTCCTTTGACTGGGGGCCGTTTGATGTTCCCGACTCCGATTTTGGTGATACTCAAATTACGGACTGGGCCATTCAAAAGCTACATGATGATTTTGACCGTCCGTTTTTCATGGGGGTAGGGTATTACCGACCTCATATTCCCTTGTGGGCTCCCAAAAGATTTTTTGATCGCTTCCAAAAGACTTCAGGTGAGCTTCCTAAAGTTTTAAAAGATGATCTTAAAGATTTAAGTGAAGTTGCTATTCGTTGGGCCTTGGAGCCTGTCACCGCGGGGAGTCACGCAACCGTTTTAAAGTTTAAGCAATGGCAGGCTGCCGTTGAAGCCTACTTGGCCTGTACCACTTATATCGATGAAGAAATAGGGCGGTTATTGAAAGCTCTGGATGGTTCTAAATACAAAGACAATACTCTGATCGTTCTTTGGTCGGATCACGGTTGGCACCTCGGGGAAAAGCAACACTGGGGAAAGTGGACGGGTTGGGAGCGGTCGACCAAAGTGCCCTTGATCATCGTTCCTTCCAATGATCGAGCTCAGGAATTTAAGGGCGTGGGTTCAGAGTGTCGACAACCCGTGGGCTTGATCGATCTCTATCCGAGTTTGATGGATCTTTGTGGTTTAAAAACGAAGGCCGCTTTAGATGGCGTTTCCTTGAAGCCACTCTTAAAAAATCCAAATCTAAAAACCGGTCGAGTCGTCGCCACTCTTTTTGACCAGGGGAATGTTACACTTCGATCGGAGCGTTGGAGATATCTTCGTTACGCGGATGGATCGGAAGAGCTCTACGATCATCGTATTGATCCTCATGAATGGCATAATCTGAATTCCAAGGCGGAGCATCGGGAGTTGCTAATGAAGTTTCGGGAGCAAGCGAATAAATTTAAGTAATGCCCTATATATTTGGTGCTGTGAATTTCCCGTCGCTTACGCTCCGGGCTTACTAAGTGGATTTTATGCGGTTTAATCGCCAAGGGCTGAAAGCCCGCAATAGCCTAACCCAGGGCAGAGCGAAGCGTCGTCCTGGGTTTACTGACGGTTCAAGATCAGCCCTGTAAGTAAGGGCGGAATAAAGTGCTAAATTAACAATGCAACCAAACGTCTTTCGCGCTAGATAGGAATCGCCCCGCGGAGCGGGACGACAACTATACGGCACACGGCGTGTGCCTACTACCTTTCTGCACTGAAGATTGAACACTGACCTAAGTTGTCGGGGGTCAGATCTCTTCCTTGTCGAGGGAAGGGATGGGGGATCTGCTGCGTGCCCAGGATTTGGGCCGCGAGAATCATGATGGGATCACTGATGTCGTGGGCTCCATCATCATTGACATCTCCAGCCTTAGGACATCGAATCACGTGTTTCCCAAGGAAGAAGTTCTCTAAAAGGAAAGTCACGTCTGAGATATCGACTCGCTTATCGCTATTGGCATCACCACGAATAAAGATAGAAATATCGGGTCCAATCTTGAGCCAGCCGGGTTTTAGTTGGGGACGAACGCTGATCCAAAGAGGTTCTCCCCGGTAGGTGAGCTCATTGAATAGTTTGTAATCGCCTACACCCTTTTGGTTGGGGCCGTTGGTGGGGGTGAGGTCGGTTTCAGTTCCCTCTTGAGCGGTGAGTGGGATGCGCCCCTTGATCCCCAATAGAAGTTGATCTTCACCCGGGGGTAAGACCCAGTTTTCCGTGATGAAATCGGGGATTAATCCTAGCAAGATACGACCGGGTTCAATTTCACGAACGACGGCAAAAAATGGACTGCCTTCAAAATCAGGTCGAGAGATCCCGATGGCAGAGTCCGTAAAGTCAAGGGCATCGATTCCTAAGCCACCCGGCTCGATGAGTTCAAATGTACCGGGGGTGAAATCAAAGATAAATTGATAGGCTTCTACCTCACGTGAATTCGTGATGTAAATTGGAATGGTAATCTCATCGCCTGGATCGCCTTCAACTTCCCCAAATTTAATTATGTCTTCGGTTAACTTGGGTTCTTCGATCGTGTAATCGTGGCAGGTCAATTCATTGAGTTCAGGATCAGGACCTTCCAGGGGGAAGGGAGCCCCTGGAGCCGGGCCGTCCAAGAAAATTGCGGCTAATATGCTGATTTGATCGGAGATATCGATTCTAAAATCTCCATTGAAATCTAAGGCAGCCAAGCAGGTCGGTTGTAGATCTCCGAGAAATAAAAACCTTCTCGCCGAAAGCGCATCGGAGATGGAGAGGCGTCCATCCTGATTGACATCGCCGCGAATAAAATCATCCTTCACTCCAGGATTGGGAGGATCGATAGGATCGGGAGGGTCGACGGGGTCGGGATCCGGTTCACAGTTGCGCGGGTTTGGCTCGATATCGTTTTTATCTTCACAGCCCGTAGTTCCGGTGAGGCTCGTTTGAACTGTTAGACTTCCCCCCTCAAAATGTGGGATGACCCTTTCTCCATTCCCCAAAGTGATTTCGGCCTCTTCGAGAGTTAGGCTGTAGGTACCTTGAGGAGTGTGACGGCCCAAACAAACAGTCGAGGTAAAAATTCTCTCTTCACCTCCGTTGGCCACCGGCGGAGCCGGAGTTAGGATACTTTGAAGGTAGGCAAAATGGATTTTTTCCCCGTGAACGGAAGCCGTTGAAAAAAATGGATCTTCACCTACATTGTTTTCCAGTTGGAGATCTTCAGAATGGCCGTTAGCAAAATGGTCTCCTTCAATGCTGATGATTCCAGCGATAGAGGTCACTGCTTCAACGCTCGACAATCGAATCGACAAGGTAAACGAACCATTTTCATTATCAAAGGTATCGAGAAGAACTAAGCTCGAATTATTATCTTCAGTTGGAGTTGTTTCCCCGTAAGATTCACACTCTATACCTGTATTTAATACATCCTCACCCGGATGAGGATAAGGATCACACGGAGCCATCGTGTTTTGAGTGAGGTGAATGAGCAAAAAGATGGCGTCGGTTATATCGATGACGGAGTCCCCATCGGTGTCACCCGCAATCATACAGGGCGGTGAAAAGTTTCCTTTAAAGAGGAAATCGAGTATCGCCACTGTATCGGCAACAGTAACCGTTTGATCGGAGTTGAAGTCTCCACGGATGAATTCTGTCGAATGGCATGGAGATGTGGAAATACAGGTGAGGAGAAGGGAGAAGATGATGGCCTTCGCGGGGAATAAGATTCGATGAAGTGAGTTCTTGGAAAAGACAACCGACTGACCCTGGTAGTGCTTCTTTTGATTTGAAGCTTTCATGGACGACCCTTCTCTCTGAAAACTAGGCCTCTTTTTATTCAACAAAAACGGATCAAGGGAGTGCTGCTTGATCTGAGGACTTGTAGGAGACCAACCCTAGTTCGCACTCCTAGATTTTAATGCACCTACTGTTTGCAAACCTAAGGCCAAATGATCCTTTCGCCTCTGCTATATAAGGTAAGCCTTTATATCTCAAAGCTTTGTGTTTTGCTGAATCTCTTTGCAGTCATACTGTCGTAAAGGAGGTTTTACCTCAAGGTAGGGGGGAGTCCGGTTTTATCGGACAGCCATCTCAAGGATCGAAGCGACAATTATTACGGAGAATGGGTTAGGGCTTAAGCCTCATTTATCGTGAATAGCTTAACGAAACACTTAGACTATAACTCAGCATAAATTTCCGAGTAGTAGAGTTAACTAGCCCGAAGCGCTAGCGAGGGGTCAATACTATTAAGAATGGATCCCTCGCTAGCGCTTCGGGCTAGTTAAGTTGGAAGTTTTAATAATTCAAAAACTCGCAGAGCGAGGAGTGCACTCAATCCAAAGGCAAGATCAACTCATAAATCACCTTGCGAACGAAGCCACCATCGTGCTCGGTGATCAAGAGATTGCCTTGGCGATCTTGAGTGACACTGCGAATGTTGCTGACCTTCTGCCCTTCAGTGGTGAAGTGTTCGCCGTCACCTGAGTGGCTGTGGTTGGGAGAGCCATCAACCATGAGGTGGATCGTTCCTTCGGTATCTAAATACCAGACTTGGCTTCCCGTCTGAGTCGCTAAGAAGAGCCCTCCGGTATCTTGGAATTCCCAAACTCCCCTGACTTGGTTGAGGCCTGTATCGACTCCCGCTTCGCCATCGCCACCTCCCGAGGTCGATCCATTGCCGGCGATGATTTCTTTTTCTCCGGTGGAGCTATCGACTCTATAAACTAAATTGGCGTTACGATCGGTGGCGATGATTTCTCCATTGTTACGAACGATGAAGTTCCCCAATTGGGAGAAGCCTGCACTTAAGACGCGTACTCCATGTTCGGGGGTCCAAGAAGCCAAGGCCGATCGGGAAGCTACATAAGCTAATGTTTCGTCATCGCTGACCCAGAGACCACGACCCGTTCTCAGGCCAGGAACTTGGAAGAGGGTACTCATCGTACCTTCGGTATCGACTTTCCTGATTCGTTCGTTGTCTTTGTCGAGGATATAGAAAGTACCGTCGGCTTGAACCCAGAGACCATTGGGTTCATTCAATTGTTTTGAAGTTGCCGGACCTTCATCATCGCCGTTAAATCCGGGCGTTCCGGTACCCGCCACGGTATGGATTTTTCCATCCGGAGTAACCTTTCGTATGGCGTGGGCATCTTTGTCGGCGATGTATAAATTACCTTGATCATCTCCCAATGCCATATGGGGACGAGAGAGCTCTGCTTCTGTTGCCAAGCCGCCTTCAAAGCTTGATTGCCAGGCGTTGGAGTCGGTCAAGTTTTCCCCTTTACCGGCGATGGTCGTCATCTCCTGGAAGGATAATTGAACTTGAGTGATCTCATTGAAAAAGGGATCACAAGCTTCATGGCCACCGGCACAGTCTAATCCATTGATTTCACCGGGTTCAGCAAAGCCACAGTCTGGATAAGGCGCGCGCGGGGGAGCTAGGCCTTGGAACAGATGAACAAGAGTCCAAATGTTATCCGTGATATCGATAAAATCGGAAGCATCGGTATCTAAAGAAATCAGGCAATCGCCGACTTCAACACCCAAAAACAGGTACTGTAGTCCGAGAATAGGATCGGTGATATCCACATTTCCATCTTGATTCACATCGCCCCGGATAAACTGCGGTCCTCCAGCGGAGGTAATGGAGGGCGAGAGGATAAAAAAGATTCCACCCAGTAATAAGATTCCAATGAAATTTTTGTGCACCAGTTTCATGATTCGACCCTCCCAAGCTATTAACGAACTCTGATCAGAGCTCGTCATCGCTCGTTAAAACATTCGTAAAATTGATTAAATATGAGTTCCGGTTGTCTAGCGGAAGCAGATTTAATTTTGGAGATTTGGAGATTTGACCGGCAAAACCTGATGGAGCTTTCATCAATCTTAAACCAAGATTCAGCCCGTAAAAGAAATACTTTAAGGGTTAAGGCTGATTTTTAGGCCGTTTCTTTCCGGAACGCCGTTTTGCACTCTTACGATGGGGGCGATAGCCTTTAGAGCGAATGTGATCACCTGAGGTTTGTTCCGTGATCTCTTTTTGTGCTTTTTTCCGGCGCTGATCGATGGCCTCTTTGGGAGCTTTGTGGGGGATCAGGCAATCGCAACCATCTCCGATGAGATCTTTTCGGCCGGCTTGTTCTAATGCTTTTCTAACTTCAAAATAATTTTCAGGCTTAAAGAACTGGAGAAGGGCTCGTTGCAGTTTTCGGTCTCGGAGATGCTTTGCCACCGGAACGGGTTTTTTCGTAAAGGGGTCGAGACCGGTGTGATACATGCAAGCTGCAATATCGAAAGGGCTGGGAACGAAATCTTGAACCTGATCGGGCTTGTAGTGATTATGCTTTAAGAAGAGTGCGAGGTCGATCATAGAATCTAAAGTGCTTCCCGGATGGCTCGCGATAAAGTAGGGGACTAAATATTGTTTTTTGCCGACAGAGTTTGAAGCTTTTTTGAATTCTTTGCCGAACTTAACGAAGTCTTCTTTATCCGGCTTTTTCATATAGTCGAGAACTTGAGGATCGGTGTGCTCGGGAGCAACCTTCAAACAACCCCCCACATGATGTTCGGCAAGTTCCTTCAAGTATTCTTGATCTTTTCGGGCGAGGTCCATGCGAATGCCGGACGCGACGAAGACTTTGCGGACTCCGTCGATTTCCCGTGATTTCTTCATCAAGCTGAGGATGGGCTTGTGACTGGTGTCTAAGAGTTTGCAAATCGTTGGATGCACACAACTCAAGCGTTTACAGATCGCTTCCACTTCAGGCTTCTTACAGCGCATCTCATACATGTTGGCCGTGGGACCACCGATGTCGCTGACGATTCCTTTGAAGTCGGGGTCTTGAGTCATCTTTTTAATTTCACTGAGGACCGACTCCTCACTTCGACTCTGGATGATCCTGCCTTCGTGGGCGGTGATCGAGCAAAACGTGCAGCCACCAAAACAGCCCCGCATGATTTGGACTGAGTCTTTGACGACTTCAAAGGCTGGGATTTTGTTCTTTCCGTACTTGGGATGGGGTTTTCGGGTGAAGGGGAGTCCGTAAACCAAATCCATTTCATCTCGATTGAGAGGAAGAGCTGGTGGGTTGGCGACGATGGTTTCTCGCCCGTGTAATTGAGTTAATCTTTTTGCGTTGAGAGGATTCGTTTCTAAATGAGAGATTCGAGTCATCTCGCAGAAGGCGAGGGTGTCTTGCTCCACGTCCTCATATGAGGGGAGTTCGACGGTTTCAAAGGAGGAAGACGGAATTTCTTCTTTGGCACCCAGGCGATACGCCGTGCCTCGCATCGATCGGAGATCTTTGACCGATTCTCCCTGATCGAGTCGATGCGCAATTTCGATGATCCCGCGCTCTCCCATTCCGAAGACGAGGAGGTCGGGTTTGGCGTCCATCAAAATTGAACGCTTGACTTTATCGCTCCAATAATCATAGTGCGAGAGTCGACGCAAGCTCGCTTCAACGCCTCCGGCGATGATGGGGACGTCTTTGTAAGCTTCCCGAGAGCGTTGGCAGTAAGACAAAGTCGCTCGATCCGGGCGGTGTCCGATCTTTCCCCCGGGACTGTAGGCATCATCATTTCGAACCTTTCGATTCGCCGTATACTTGTTGATCATGGAGTCCATGTTCCCGGCGCTGATGGCAAAGAACAGTCGAGGACGCCCGAATTGTTTCCAAGCGTCACAGTTTCGCCAGTCGGGTTGGCTGAGAATCGCTACCTTGAATCCCGCTGCTTCCAGAAGGCGACCGAGTAAGGCCATAGCGAAGCTGGGATGGTCGATATAGGCGTCACCGGTTACAAAGACGATGTCGACTTGGTTCCAGCCACGCTCTTCCATCTCTTCTTTAGTGGTGACTAAAGGAGTAGAATCGGGCGCTCTCACCTCAAAGGGAATGCCATTAAATGGACCCCGATACTGAGGTAAAGCAGTAGATTGAGACGAGATTGAAACCAAGGATGAACTCCTGATTGCTTTCAGGTTTTTAGAGATCTGATTGAATTAGCAGGGCTAAAACTAATCAAAAAGTAAGCCTAACAGTATAGTATGCCCGGAAAAAAACGAAACTTTGATCATAGCTCAAAACGAAGAAGAAGGGAATCTCCCTCGAGAAGATCTCCCGCATCTTTACCTTTCGGTGAAAGCCCGGACCGTGATGAGGGGAGTATCGTGCGCGAGATCTCACTCAAAATTTTGGGGGAGATCCGAAGAAACGAGAGCTTTTTAGCGCAACAGTTTGAAAAAGAGTTTAAAAATCGCCGAAATCTCGATGAAAGGATTAAGGGGAAAGTCGTTCGTCAGGTTCAGAGCGTTTTCAAATCTCAACGCTTTCTCCATTTCGCTCTAGAGCATGGAGAGGCCGATAACCTTTCGGGGGAAGAAAGAGATCTGGCTTTGATCTTGAGCTGGGAAGTCTTGAACGAGAGATTGCGGCCGGCTGAAGCCCAGCAGATTCTTAAAAAAGTAAGCTGGGAAACTCTCGGTGAAGTACGTGAACGTGAAGAGTGGTTAGAGCTTTCTGAAGTTGAGAAAATTGCGATCGAGTATTCCCTTCACGATGAATTAGTTTCAAAGTGGATCGAATTATTTGGAGTCGATCGCACCCGAGATATTTTAAAATATTTTGATCGTACTCCACTTCAAATCCTTCGGGTGAACACTCAGAAGACCCATCCCGCTGATCTTCTCGCTCAGTTTAGAGACCTCAACATCGATTGCGAAGTGACCCCTTACTCCGATTCGGGATTGATCCTTAAGAAGTATACGAATCTTTTTAAGCTCCCGGCGTTCCATGAAGGGCTTTTTGAAATTCAGGATGAGGGAAGTCAGCTTATAGGGGAATTGGTCGATCCCTTACCAAAATCTCAAGTGGTCGATGCTTGTTGTGGTCGAGGCGGCAAGGCCCTTCACCTGGCGGATCTTTTGAAGGCGAGAGGTCAAGTCATCGCTTTCGACCTGCCTTCCAGCCAGTGGAAACTTAAAGAGTTAAAACGTCGGGCGAAACGAGCAGGACACCAAAATATTCAAATGGAGCTTCTGAGCCCCGAGGGTGAGCTTCCCGAGAAATTTAATTCTTTAATTGGGAAAACCAAACGGGTGCTCTTGGATGTTCCCTGTTCCGGATCGGGCGTTTTGGGGCGGAAGCCAGAAGCGCGAGGGAAGATTGATACAAAGTATATTGAGGAATTATCTCAGCTTCAATTGAAAATACTGAATCGCTTTTGTTCCTTGGTGAGTCCCGGTGGGAGGTTAATCTATTCAACTTGTAGCTTGCTTCCTCAAGAGAATGAAATAGTCATTCGGTCGTTCTTAGAAGCTCATTCAGAATTTAAAGTATTGCCTTTTGAGAAAACTCGATTAGGGGAACGATTACCGCAGTTAATTACGAAGGGCGATCCGTATTTGAGACTCTTTCCAGATTGGCACCGAACGGATGGTTTTTTTGCGGCGGTGTTGGTTCGTCGACCTGATTGATCATTATTAGCCCGTAGCCGAATTTGTAGGGGCGTCCCTTGCGGGCGCCCGTTTCCCGGGCATACGTGAGTCATTTTAGATGATGACTTCGTTCAAGGAATTGGGCAGGGGCAAGCCCTGCCCCTACAAACGAATTGAATATCATAAAAAAAGCCAGCCACTCGAAATCGAGTGGCTGGCTTTACCTTAAGTGGAGTTTACCTTGATTCAGTGTTTATTGATTCTTCAATCAACTTCCTCAATCGAGGCTCTTCACTTTAATGTCCACAATTGGAGGTGGTGAAGAGTTCAGTAAGTTCTGAAGGTTATCGATCACTTGAGAACTGTACTGGAAGTTCACCGTGGGTGCTCCACCGGGGATCACCTTGGTCTTAGGCTTAGGATCTGGAGTCGGGGGCTTTTTGGGTTCTGGAGCAGGAGATCCTTTTCCCTTGCCTTTGCCTTTGCCTTTGCCTTTACCTTTACCTTTACCTTTACCTTTACCTTTCGTTTTTGGTTTGGCGCAGCCTTTGCCTTTACCTTTTCCCTTGCCTTTACCTTTTAGGCCCGGAATTTTAGGTTTGGGACATACTTTGCCTTTACCTTTGCCTTTACCCTTACCTTTCCCTTTAAAGCTGGGAGTTTTGGGCTTAACACAACCCTTACCTTTACCCTTGCCTTTACCTTTAAAGCTGGGGGGCTTGGGTGAGAAATTAGGGGTACCTTTGCCTTTACCCTTCCCTTTGCCTTTGGCTTTGGGAGTGGTCTTAGAGCAACTCTTTTTACTAGAGGTCTTTGAACAAGACTTTTTGGGAGTTGCTTTAGGCTTTGGAGCGGGCTTAGAGCAGCTCTTCTTACTTGAAGTTTTTGAGCAAGATTTCTTAGAAGATTTACTTGAACTCTTACTTGAAGACTTCGAGCAAGATTTTGAACTCGATTTCTTCCATGACACGTAAGCTAAGCTGTAGGAGACCTTCGGTGCGCTTGAGCACTTCTTGCCACCTTTTGAAGATTTCTTCGGAGTATACTTCGGCTTTGCGCAAGGCTTCTTAGGTGTATATTTAGGCGGAGTATACTTTGGCTTAGCACAGGGCTTCTTAGGAGTATACTTCGGTGGAGTATACTTTGGCTTTGCACAAGGCTTTTTAGGGGTTGCACAAGGTTTTTTAGGTGAAGAAAAACCCTTCCCTTTACCTTTTCCTTTAGATTTGGGTGAGGGGAGGAATGAAGGTTTCCCTTTCCCTTTGCCCTTCCCTTTACCTTTCAAGCTGGGGAATTTTGGTTTAACACAGCCCTTCCCCTTACCTTTTCCTTTACCTTTAAGACCAGGGAATTTAGGTTTTACGCAACCTTTGCCCTTGCCCTTGCCCTTGCCTTTACCCTTAGTTTTGGGTTCAGGTTTGGGTTCAGGTGTAGGGGGAGTGACTTTAGGTTTGGGCTTGGGTGTAGGAGGTAGCGTCACAACAGTGCCAGCATCGTCCGTGATCGTGATGCCGTCACTGGCTAATATGGTCCCAAATGTTTCCACATTAGCGCCACTACCCGAGATATCGACCTCGCCATTCACTAAGACGAGACCTTCAAATTCGAAAGTACCAGCGAGGGTTAAGTCGCCGTCAACCAATAAAGCTCCTGCGCCAGTCACCGTACCGTCGAGAGTAACGTCTCCATCGATTTTAGTGACTTGGTAGTTATTAGAATCTCCCCATGTTTCGTTATTGTAAGAACCCGCACTGACGACCTTGTTAGTGACCGCATTGAAGGTTTGGTACAAGCTATCAATCGTGAATGAACCATCCGATTCACCCACAGATGGGAAGGCTCCCTTTCCGGTGAGCTGATCTTGGTAATCCAGACCGACTTGGTCTAAGATCGCCGTGATGTTATCACCAGGGTTATCCGCTTTGCCAGTGACGATCGCGTAGAGCGAATCACCAGGTCCTGCAGAACCGTCGGGATTGACATCGGTTCCGTCAAAAGTGAATCCCTCACTCTGAAGATCCATAAGGGCATCAGAGTTGACATAAAGGGCTCCAATTTTAGGAATCGTTGTGCTTCCTAAAGTCACGTAAGACTCGATCGATGATTGAGCCGAGTCGTTTTGGATCGAAGCCACCACTCTCTTGACCTGGGGCCAAGCGGTGTCTTCAGTGTAGACAATCAGTTGAGCTTCTAATGAATCTGGACCGATCGCAACGGGAGAAACATTAGGCTCACCGAAAGTGGGGAGACCATCGCCTTCTCCAGCATCCCCAGTTTGGGGCTTTCCATCTTCTCCAAAGTCATCCCAAACGGACCAACCTTGGGTACCGATTTTGCCCATATTGTCAGACATATCGAAGCGAAGATCCTGAATCGCCAGATTTAAGCCTGATTGGGCATAGTGTTTTAAATCCTCGCGTTGCTCAGCGTAGACCGATTTTTTGCTTGAGCTTTGAAGGATTACAAACTGCGCTGTGGTTAATGCGATCAGAGCCGCAATAATCCCCAGCGCCATAATGAGAGTGTTTCCACTCTCCCTATTCAAATGATTTCTCATTCGTTCCTCCTCCTTAAGGGTATTAGTTACCTAAGACTAGGTATAAATCCTTTGTGACCATTCCTGAGGTTGTTTGATACGTTAATGTCAAATGGGTAGGTAATAATTGATAACTAGAAGAAACGTCGTTTGTGAGTAAGAGCCCATCTCCATCGAGGTCTTCAATCGGACCATATTCAGATGGTAAGTTGGTTTCATCGACGTCGAACTGAACGAAAACTGAAGCCGGATTACCCATGTCATCCAGCAGTTGACCTACCATCGTGCTCTTTCCCGGGGCGGTCGTGATGGCCGAAGGGGGAGTGATGGCTTGCTGATGGTAGTTATTGTAAAGATTGCTCAAAGTATCGTTTTTGAGTACTTCGATAGCATTTCTGAACGTTGTCGTCAGCACTTGTCGAGTACCTAAATCTTGAGCACTTCTGAAATTTGCTTGAGAGGAGAAGAGGAATCCCATAATTCCTATACTCAGAATCGTCATGGCGATGGAGAGCTCGATGAGCAATGCACCCGATTCCGAATTCTTCTCCGTTTTAGGTTGAAGAAGGTCGAGACCTTCCTCCCGATTATAAAAGTTTATTCTGTTTCTATTCATAGCACTATCTTTTGACCCAAATCCCTGAGTGATTTTCCTCAGTCCCACTTGTTATTAACCCCTGACAATTTAGAATCGAAAACTCATCGTTATTGAGTATTCAATTCATTGATAAGTTCTACGGAAGTAGACTGAGTTTCTCGTTCCGCCTGTAAGAACACCAACTGCTTTCTCCATTGTTCGGGCTCTTGACCAAAATCTTGTCGGGTAATCTTTTTAAGGGCTTTGATGTAATGAGATCCGATTTTAGAAGCATCATCTTCACTCTCTGATTCCCAACTCGTTAGTATGTAAGAAAGAGCGTATTCAGATTTCCAACGAGACAATGTCTTTAAGATTTCTCTTTTGAGTTTAAGATCACTCTCACGTTGAAGGTGTTTAGAGAGAGTCTCTTCAAATTCTCTTCCAAATTCTTTCAAGGCTCTCAACGTCAGTAAACGAACAGACCGATCGCTGTCATTTAGGAAATACGTTAAGATGTTTCCATCCTTATCCGCGCTTCCCTTAAGGCCTAAAGTTTTAGCTACGATACGTCGAACTCGACTGAGAGGATTCGATTTGTGTTCGTGTAAAATGGGACGACAAGCGGGGAACTCAGACTCGATCAGGCTGATCGCTCTTCGAGCTTTGTGAATGTCCTTAGAACTCAAGTCCTCGATCGCATCTCGAATCTTGATTTCTCTTTCGGGGGGTAAAGAAGATGCCGGAACACCCAACTGCCATAATGTTTTAATGCTGTGAACAGCTTTGATGTCTTCATAGGCGATTTGAAGATAAACATTTTGATAATGGCCCGTCAGATTTTCATCCGTCTTCTTTAGGACCTTTACGGTTAACTGGTCGCCGCTATTGAGGGTGACTTGATGCCAACCAAATCCATCATCAGAGTCAGTGGGCACGTCTTGATTATCTTGAGCCAGCGTCACCGCTGGAATGAGTGCTATCAAAATAGCGCTGAGAATATTTTTCATAGCTTGGTTGACCCGATTAAGCTAAGTGTTGATTTCAGTTTGATTATTTTCTGTTGAATAAAGGCCGTTGTGACCTTAATTCAAGTACTCCAAGCAGTTTTGCGAACTGCGTTGTTCCACTTAACCTAGGCTTTTAGCCTAGGTTTGTGATTTGCGCGATCCCGCACAAATATAATTAGTCCCTGTTACTCAACAGGAACTAATTATTAAGTGGAAAGATAAGTATGGTTTGAGTCATCCGCGTACTGATATCCGTTTTGTGCGAGGTACCAAAGTTGGTGATCGTCGCGACGATACCATCTCCATTCAAGGCAAAGAGACTCGAATTCACATCGATATAGGATCCGATGGAAAGAGTTTCTCCGGTGTCGTCATTGACTCTTTGAATGAAGTTGTTGGAGCTATCTTCGGCTTGAGAACTGTTGCCGACGATGTGGTAACGGATGGTGTTTCCTGGGGTGTAGGTAGAACCATCGAAGGTTCCAGCGAGATCGAGGATGATGGTTTTTCCACCGTTGTCTAGAACGGCAGAGCCATTGATGGCATTTCTGAAGTCGTCTGACATACGATCGAGGATCGTGCTGTTTCGTTCGACAACTCTCGCTACGAGGTCGGCTTCATGAGTCGCTCGAGCAACTTGTTGAGTTACGGCGACAATCGGAGCTGTTAGCACTCCGACAAGTCCGACATAGATCATCAATTCGAGTAAAGAGAATCCCTGAAGACGTGAAGACTTAGAGATATCTCGCTCACTC
Organism: Planctomycetota bacterium; assembly: GCA_028280485.1. GTDB lineage: Bacteria > Planctomycetota > UBA8108 > UBA8108 > JACQVS01 > JANQLS01. The sequence continues at coordinate 97,754 of JANQLS010000007.1, read as the reverse complement.
TTTCTAAATGAGATTGCGTTGACGCAATGTGATTGTGTGCTTCCCATTTTCCCTCTCAACGGTATAGCATTCCATTCCTACTCAGAACGAGGATTGTTTGTACGACGAATCCTCTTCGATGAACTTCTGGTTCCCATCCAAATAGAAGTCAACGATTATTTGAACTTCTGAGTAAGGCCGAGGAAGTATACCCCAATGCCAGCAACTGCCCAGTAATGTTGATAGCTATACCAAATTAAGACTTTCTCCTTATCGATACAGAATCGGAACTCCATATTTTGTCAACGAGTTTGACAAAGGTAGAAAACTGTTAAGGGATTGATATTTCAAGAGCGGTAAATTCGTCGCATGGAGGTTCAGGTAACGTTCCCTACATGGGCGAATGATAAAAACTGTGATATTAACTTTAATGGAAGCTCTTCTTTATGGGGAAGAAGCCATCGTTTCCGATATATAGATGAATGGTCTTTAAGATTCTTTTAAACCACAGCATCTCAATTTAGCTTGGTGGTCTTATATAAGATGGATAGAAGAGAAAAAATCACAGCAGTCGTTTTCTTGTTGAGCTTCGTTTTGGGGGCCGAAGTCTTTAGTGGAGATGAATTAGAAAATCTTCAAGAGAAAGCAAAGCAATACGCAGAACCGACCTTAGACCCTCACTACAGTAATATTCTGCCTAAAGATTATGTGGGTGCTAAGGTCTGTATGAACTGCCATGATAGTAAGTATGACTCTTGGGGTAATCATGCTCACAGCCAAATGAACCGAAAGGCGAGCGCCCAGTCGGTCAAAGGCGATTTTTCGGGTGTTAGAGAGAAATACGGGCCAGGTGAGATTCTTTTTCATACTGAAGAGGGGAACTACTATATGTCCTTCTTCATCCAGGAAGAATTGGTACGTAAGTTAAAAGTTACTTTGGTCGTCGGTTCTCGGTTTTATCAGTTCTACATTGGGCTCCAAGTCGAGGGCCCTGAAGATACCGATCACCCGGCGTTCACCGTCCCCTCAAAGCTGCCCTTCGGTTATTCCTATCTTCGTCAACGCTGGCTCCCTGAACTCTACTTCGATTCTTATCCGCCGGCTGAACACGACTACGATGATGGGCGTTCCTTCGGTGAGTACATCTTTGATGATCCACCGGAATTCGCTTGGAACGAAAGTTGTGTGAGTTGTCACAATACCTTTCCTTACGGCTTACGATTTAAAGGGGGGGGCTGGAAGAAGGGATTTCCCGAAGAAGATATCGGTCTCAATCTGATCGATGGTACTTTTGAGGTTTTATCTTGGCGGCAAGAAGATTTGCAAATTAATGAGCATGATCTCATTCAATTTGGTATCAGCTGTGAAAGTTGCCACTTTGGGGGACGGGAGCATTCCTATAACGAGAAGAAGATGAGTTTTGTTCCTACTCATCCTTCACTGAAAATTCGGCATGAAGGATCGAGTCAACCCGTTGCTTCAGATCCGAAGAATCCTTACGTGGTCAACAGTATTTGTAGGCAATGTCACAGTGCAGAGGTCGGAAGGTACGCCAATGGTGCCGCTCGTTGGAATTCTGCTGAGGCCTTAGACCAAGATGCTGGTGCTTGCACATCTCAGGTCATGTGTACGAGTTGTCACAATCCCCATAAGTCCAATCAACTGGGAAGGGGAGAGCCCGACCGTGAGCATCACGTTAAGGCCTGTATCAGTTGTCATCCCAAATTCGAGGACAGTACTTTTGCTAGTAACCACAGTCGTCACTCAGACAAGGTCAATTGTCTAGATTGTCATATGCCGAAGTACGTGCAGGGTCTCGAGACGATTGTTCGCAGTCACACGATTTCTTCTCCCAGCGACCTCTCCATGTTAGAGGCGGGTCATCCCAATGCTTGTAATCTTTGTCATTTGGATAAACCTGTGCGTTGGACTGTGGAGGAACTTAACAAAGGCTGGGGAACAGAGATCGAAACCGATCTTTCTTGGATTAAGAATTATGCGGGAAGTCTGAAGCGACCCGTTGGATTAGCTTGGTTAAGAAGTGAAGATCCGGTCATCCGATTGATAGCCAACCACTCTTACAGTGTTTCTGAGATTGAAAACCTTCCCCTTCAAGAGATGCTGAAAGAGCTTTTAAGCGATTATGCCGTTAACCGTTTGTTCGGATTGGTTTCGGTAGAAAAAGTTCTCGGCAGAAAACTTACCCGCGACGAGTATGACTTGCTTCAAACCCCCGAGCACCGAAAAGTGCAGGTTACCGAGTTGATTAAAAAGCTATGCAACACATCTGCGAAAAAACAAATTATGAAGAATCGCAGATAGCGGTTGATCTGCCAGAGGTTCGGGGGGTTGGGAAGTACGAGTACGAAACGAAGTACTCCTTAAGTACTCTCAATTCTCGGGGGCTCCTATACGAGCTTTCTTCAAAGTGTCAAAGAGACCCTGATTTCCCTGAAGCCATCATTCGAAGCTTTTACTTCGATACTCCCGACTGGGCTTTTTTACGGGAAAAAATCGGGAGTGACTATCTGAAGACCAAAGTTCGACTGCGCTGGTATCAAGATGTTGAATCGAGCGCACAAGACTCTGCGGTTTTCTTAGAAGTGAAGTCTCGGGTGGGGTCTCAAAGAGAAAAGAGAAGGCTTCTTTTCCCTTGGACGGGTGAAGAACTTGCAAGTCGAGGGATGGATTTAGAGCTTACCCGTAAGGTGCAAGAGCTTTTACCCTGTTTTGGGATCGTTTTACCGGGGAATTTAGTTCCCGCCTTTGAGGTGCGTTATCACCGCCATCGGTTTATCGATCCCTTTTCTAAGATGCGGGTCAGCCTCGATAGTAAAATTCATGCCCCCTTGATTCATTCTTCTCGGGGGCAGCTCGGATTTGATCGGGAACTGCCTTGTTCGATCTTAGAGATCAAAGGCCGAGAAGGATCGCTTCCCGATCACCTCTCTCACATCGTTCGTCATGGGTTGAGGAAGACCTCGTTTTCAAAGTACTTCGAATGTTCGAAGATTCTTTTACAGTTTGATCCGTAAGAAACTCTCAGATTATTGAAATAAGCTCGTTGGAGTACAGAATGCCTTCAGAAGAAGTGAACGCTAGTTGGGGAGAAGCTTTAGGAAAGCTGGCGCCGATTAAAGTTGAAGATGTCGGGATTGCTGGTTTCTTTACCGTTCTTGGGGTCTCGTTGTTGTGTGCTCTGTTTATTTCTTATTTGTACCAAAAATTTTATCGAAACCGTTCGACGGGCAGTCAAGCCCATCGAGCTTTTCCCTTATTGGGAGTTTCGGTCACCGCCATCTTCATTTGCATTCAATTCTCACTCCCCCTGTCCCTGGGATTGTTGGGGGCTTTATCCATCGTGAGATTTAGGACACCTATCAAAGAGCCTGAAGAGATCGGCTTCATCATGTTGGTCATCGCTTCTTCACTTTGTTGCGCGACCTTCAATCTAGTGTTTTTAGGTGTGATTTTAACGGTTGCTGTCATCGGATTAGGCCTTTCGGAATGGATTCGAGGTCGTAGCACCAACAAAGTGGAAGGCGGGCTTCTAACGATCACTTTAGCTCTTGAGGAATACCAAGAGACGGGTCGAGTCTTGATGGAGATGTTGCAAGAGACTCTTCCTCAGGGAGAACTCGAAGGAGTTCAAGAAGGCGATGCCTTAGCCACGATTTCCTACAAGTTTCCTCCCGAGCATTCGGAAGTCTTTTTTAAGGTACAGAGCCAAGCTCGCCATATCGCTCACTCTTCGAGGTCGAGTTTATTTCTCCATCATGCAGGAGCCCTTTGATCGCATTGGATAAAAAGGACGGTCCATGTCTTGGAAGCTTCTAATTCTCGCCATTTTGTTTCTATCCCTAGGGTTTGTCTTAGAGAACCTTCGTTCTCAACAAGCTGCGCGAGCTGCTCTACAGACTTCGACCGTTCCTACTGCACTTTTAGATAATGGTCTGAGAGGAGATCTCCTCAAAGAGATGGGGCTCGTTCAAAGAGTTCCGAATCCGGGGGATCGCTGGCCATCTCAAGTCCCAGGATCTTCTCCCAATTCCTCTTGGTTCGGGCAGAAAACTCAATCAGGTCCTTTTGTCTACGCTATTTCTCAGGCTCAGGTGGGGGAGCAAGATCTCATCATCATCAGTGAAATTCAGGCCTCGAGTTCAGGTGACTTCCGAGATCAAGATGGTGACGATTCGGATTGGATAGAGATTTGGAACTCAGGAGAATACTCCGTCAACCTTAAAGATTGGTCACTGAGCGATGATCCCAGTCAGCTCACCTTGTGGTCTTTTCCCGAATATGAGCTGGAGCCCGATCAACGATTGGTCGTCTTTGCTTCAGGAAAGGATCGTAGATCAATCGAAGAGTTTCATACCAATTTCAAACTCTCTAAGAAGGGTGAATATTTAGCCCTCACGAAATCGGATGGAGTCACGATCGCCCATCAATTCGGAAATCCTTACCCCAAACAAAAGGAAGGGGTCAGCTACGGATTGGCGACAAATGGAGAAGGTTTTTTGAAGCAATCCTCTCCTGGTCGAGCGAACTCGGAGTTACTTCAAGGTTTCGTTAAAAAAGTTAAGTTTTCAGAGCCTTCTACTCTCTTCAGTGGTTCATTCAAATTGAAGCTGACGACGAAATCGGATGGTGCCACTATCCGTTACACTTTAGATGGTTCTCTTCCCACCGAAACTCACGGTAAGAAATATTCGCACCCTTTAAAAATTGATCGCTCGACGGTTATTCGGGCTTTTGCTTATCTTAAAGGCCATCAGTCGAGTTCTATCGAAACGAAAAGTTACCTTCACACTGACAGCGTGCTTTCACAAAAGAAAAATCCGAAGGGCTTTCCTCGCCGCTGGTCTAAGTCTCGAGCCGATTACAAAATGGATTCGAGGATCGTTCGAAAAAATAAAGATGAACTCTTGAAAGGCTTATTTTCTCTTCCCTCCGTTTCAGTGGTGATTCCCCAGGAAGAGCTCTTTGGCCGAAAAGGGATTTACAGCCATCCTGAAGAACGGGGCTGGGAGTGGGAACGGTTCGGATCGCTGGAGTTCCTTGCATTTGAAGACGAACCCGGTTTTCAAATCGAGGGGGGATTTAGGATTCTTGGGAATGAAAGTCGAAATCCCGCAGTAAAAAAGCATTCGCTTCGAGTCAATTTTCGAAAGGTCTACGGGAAGGGGAAGCTCGATTACCCCCTTTTCCCTCAAAAGGGAAAACAAAAATTTGATTCCCTCGTTCTTCGTAGCTCAGATGATTCATGGGTCTATCATGAAGAGCCCGTAAGGGAAAGTGCTCAGTTTGTTCGTGATCAATGGTCGCGCGAAACCGAATATTTGATGGGGCGATTGGCTTCAAGGGGAAGGTTCGTTCATGTCTATTTGAACGGACTTTACTGGGGGGTTTACAATCTCGTTGAGCGGCCCGATGAAAACTTTTTCGCCAATCAGCTCGGTGGATCCAAAGAAGATTATCTCACTTTCCGGTCCCGGGGACGAGAGATCGAAGGGACTGATGAGGTTGAAAAACTTTGGATTGAAATTCATGAACTCATCGAAGATGACTTGAGTGATGTCGAGACTCAAGAGCGATTGCAAGCATTGATCGACTTTCAAGATTTTTCCGATTATTGTCTGCTTCATATTTACAACGGAGCTGAAGACTGGGCGTTGACGAATGGAAACAATCTGCGAGTTTACCGTCAGAACAATCCGGTAGGGCCTTTAAAGTTTTTAACCTGGGATGCTGACTCGACCTTTGCTTCTGGTTGGGATAATGATTCCGTTGAGTTTACACTTTTTCCCAATGAAGATCGTTCCTACGGATCCCCGGGTCGCCTCTTTGAGCGCCTCTGTGAACTGGATTCATTTAAATCGATTTTTAAGAAACGAGCCCAATTATGGTTGGGAGACGGGGGACTTTTGAGCGCTCGTGAGACTCATTCGCGGTATTTGAGCTTACTCAATGCTGTTGAGAGTGCGCTCCAACTAGAATCAGCTCGCTGGGGTGATGTCCGAAGATCACAGCCCTACACGGTTGAAAAAGAATGGGCAGAAAAAAAACGATGGATGCTCACCGAGTGGTTTCCCAAACGAACATCCATCGTCATTTCACAATTACTTCAGAGTGGGCTCTATCCCCAGCCTGAACTCATCGAAAATCTAAGTGAAGAGATCGGCACTCCTTCGCGAAGTGAGTGAGTTTATTTACTTCACTTCTAATATGGCTTTCACATCCTTCCCTAAGGCTTGAACTCCCTTGTAGACCTTCTTAGATTTTCCTTCGCCTACCTCTACCGTGTAAGAGCCCTTTGCGAAGACTTTAGGTCTAAACGTTTTTCCTTTAATTCTCAGGGCGTAGACCCAGTCTCCGGTAGACTCCTCGATAATTTTAATCACCGGATCAGAAGAGGATGCCTGAATCGTGGGAAGGTAGGCCACGGCTTTTCGTCCGTAGTTGTCCGTCTGATCGATGGTCTTCGGCCAGCCTAAGTGTTGTTTGGTTTTCTTGTCGGCTACGTCGACGTTTCGGGGATAGCACTCCATGGTGATCTTTCGCGTCTTTTTATTCATCCTTACGATACCAAAGCCCGCAGCTCGAGTGGTGAGCTTGTCGCCTTTAGCGGGTCGTTCATCGGGATTCGCAGCCGCGTAGCAAGTCACCTTATTGTGAAATCCGTCGAGGTGATCCCCTGTATACTCGGGGGCACCTTTTTCTCGATTCTTTCCTGGTTGTAAGGGCTTCCACCAACGCAGATATAAGTTCGCGATCGAAGGAACACAGAAAGAAAAGTTTCCATCGCGGAACTTATCGATTCCGTGGTGAAAAATAGTGGCCAGGTGTTGATCACCGGCGAAGTGAAGCGCAAAACATTTCCTGAAGGCAGCGATCGCTTTATTTCTTCCGGTTTGGGGCCAGCCGTTTGAATCTAAGTCGGCGTGAAGGCGCCCTCCCACTTTCCCATGAATATGCGCCCCTCCGGCAAAGATCGTTTGGGATAGGGCGATCTTCATATCGGCATTTTTCCAATTTTGTCCCCAGCTATCTAAGAACTTCAATTGGCGTTTTCCCAGGAGGATCGCTTCGGGAACATCCACACTTTTAGGATCGTAGTTTGGATTTCGGATGTGATCGGGTCGAGGTCCTTGCTTGGGAATGATCCCGTGCGGGCCCGTTTTGAATTTACGATCTTCTAAGATGGCGAAACTGATACGTCCCCAATTCATTTCAGTGAAGTAAACACCGATACCGCGCTGGATGGGTTTAGGATCAACGGGGTCGGGGAGGTGACTGGTCTGCGCGCGTTCCACGGATTTAACGTAATCGACGGGACGGGCGTAACCGCCATCCGCAGCACCGCCTAAAGTCGATTTTTTTCCACTCGCCCCCCAAATATTCGGCTGACCTACATCGTGATCATCGGGAATCGTGATCGTGGGGCGGTTGCGAATGATTTCTTTGAAATCATTACCGAATTTAAGCCACATTTTGTAATGCTGAAAATGATCGTAAACTTGGTCGCCACTGAAAAAGAGAACGTCGACATCGAGTTTCTTGATGTTGGCGATTAAATCGTCTCTTGAAATATCTCCACCGTGGCGGGGATTGACCGAGTTTCCTGTGAATCCGGCGATAACGACTTCTTCCTTATCGACGGGATTCTTACGAATCACTCCTTCGAAGGTGGCTTCTTTTCCGTGAGCAACTCGGTACTTCCAGCTCTTGGAATCGTCCCAATTGGGAACTTTAAAGGGAGCTGTCCAGCCGTATTCGATGACTTGAGTTTCAGCGATTTTTTTCCAATTGTTTCCATCGAGAAGTTCTAAACGAACCGTTCGATCTTCCTCTTTTTTGAGAGGGTAGAGTTGAGCGGTGATCTTCAATGTTTTGTTTGACACGGTGTAAAGTGCGAAAGCAACGACATCTTTACGAGCAACGGGATACTGTTCATAGGTTCCCGATCCTTGAGGGACTCGTTTGCGTCTATTTTGAGCGTGGGTTTCATTTGCCCAACTTGAAAGTAAAAGGCAAAGACAAAGTGTGACATGAGCTTGAAGCTTCATTCTTCCTCCGAGGGTGGAATTGGAAATATCGATTCCTTGGAAATTGATTCGTGGAATTAAGAGTGTACGCATTCCTTTGATGGGGATCCTATAGTACCATCCAGGTGGTTATAAAAAGAAGTACGGTTCTATTGAATCCAGTAGATCCCTGTTTAGATCTTAGTTTAGATCGAAGGTTTCCGTTTAAAATAATGAAGCTTTTAATGTCAATTTTAATAATGCATCGTTCAACACTATTGAAGTGGATTTTACTCCTTCCCTTTTGCCTTGGAACTCTTCATGTTAAATCCCAAGACAAACCCAATATTTTGTTCATCATTAGCGATGATCTCACGGCATGCTTGGGAAGCTACGGCAATACAGTTTGTAAGACTCCCAATTTAGACCGACTGGCAAGAGAGGGCGTGCGGTTCACTCGGGCGTACTGCCAATATCCTGTTTGTGGTCCTTCGAGAGCCTCGCTGATGAGTGGGCTCTATCCTCATAAAACGAAGATGCTCGGGAACAATAAAAAGCTAGGTAGCTTTCATGTGACAAACCCGGAGTTGGCGGACCATCCTAGCATCGGGGGCTTTCTCCGGCGAAATGGATACGTCTCTTTTCGAGTTTCCAAGATTTATCACATGGGAGTACCGGGAGGGATTGAGGCAGGGGAACCCGGGGGCGATGATCCCGATTCCTGGGATCGAGCTTTCGATGTGATGGCCCCTGAAACGGCGAGTCCCGGGAAGCTGGAACTCTTAAGCCCTAAACGAAAGCATTATGGTTCAAACTTTGCTCGAGTCATCGTTCCGGATGGAATGGATTTGACTCAAGCCGATCATCTCTCGGCCACTCAGGCTATCGCCATCTTAGAAAATCGAGCGAAGGGAGGGAAGTATTCGAAATTTATTCGACCCGATCAACCGTTTTTCTTAGCGGTGGGCTTCGTCAGGCCCCACGTCCCGTTGATCGCTCCCAAGCGTATTTTTTCTCTATACCCTGAAGATCAAACTCAAATTCCCCACGTTCCAGAGGGTGACCTCGATGATCTTCCCCAAGCAGCTAAAGGGATGCACAACCCGGGCCGCTACGGAATGAGCTTGCTCCAAAAGAAACAATCTATCGCGGCCTATTACGCGAGTGTGACTTACATGGACGAGCAAGTGGGGCGTTTACTCGATACTCTCGATCGGCTCCAAATGAGAAAGAATACGATTGTTGTTTTTACCTCCGATCACGGTTTTAATTTGGGGGAACACGACATGTGGCAAAAACTGAGTTTGTTTGAAGATTCTCTCCGAGTTCCTTTGATCATATCGACACCGGGCTTCAAAGATTCTCAGGGGAAAAAGAGTGAAGCTTTGGTCGAACTGATCGATCTTTACCCTACTTTAGTTGATTTGGCTGGATTAAAAGCCAAGGCTCCTAAAATTCTTCAAGGAGAAAGTCTCAGACCTCAATTAATGAATCCCGGTTTAGCCACTTCGAGAAAAGTTGCTTATTCGGTTACTTACCGTAAGGGGCAATCGATTCGGGCCGATCGATACCGCTACAATCTTTGGGGAAATGGCGGAGAAGAGCTCTATGACCATCGATTAGATCCCCAAGAATTTAAGAACCTTGTACAGTCTAAAGAACACCAAGAAGTATTAGGGCAATACCGAAAGCTACTTCAGCAAAAAAGAGAAGAGAGTTCGAAATGAATCGTTTTTGGGCATTTTTCATTTTAATCCTCAGCGGAGGAATCATTACTTTGACTCAAGCTAAGGGTTCCGACTACACCAAGGTCAGTTCGGATGAACGCGTGGTTCTCTTTACGACTTCAGTCTATTTTGACGCGAATACTAAAAAATACGTAATACCGATCCACGGTTGGATGCATGAGCTCGAAGGCAGTTTTTTTAGAAAAGGTGCCTTCAAAAAGATTTTAAAAGAAAAGTATAAGCTTCAAGTGACCCCGAAAACTAAAAACAACTTTGATCGTCGAGTTCAGTTATTTCTAGCTGACAACGAGCGAGGAAAGAAGGTTGTGGTTTCGGTTGGAGGGAAGCACCAGGTGGTTTCGCCACAATCGGGAGCTAATGGTCACTTCAAGACAAAGATCTTGTTAACCGAAGAGCAAATCAAACCCTTGGTGAAGAAGGGGGCCATCCCTCTGAAAGTGATTCTTAAGAATCGAGATAAGCGAGCTTTTAAAGGCCAAGCACTCTGGGTTGAACCGGGGAAAGTTTCGATTATCAGTGACATCGACGACACCGTTAAGATCACCCAAGTCACGGAAAAGTCAAAAATGTTGGATGCTACTTTCTTTCAAGATTTCAAGGCTGCCCCCGGTATGGCTGAGCTTTACCAATCTTGGCAAGCTCAAGGTTATCAACTTCATTTTGTTTCCTCCAGTCCCTGGCATCTTTGGGAGCCTTTGGATGAATTTTTAACGAAATCAGGGTTCCCCCTGAGAACCTTGAGCTTAAAGATGGTGCGCTTGAAGGATAAGACGATTTTAGATCTATTTAAAAAGGGAACGAAAACCAAGCCCCTTCAGATCGAGCCGCTTCTCCAAGCCTACCCGGATCGTAAGTTTATTTTAGTTGGAGACAGTGGAGAGCAGGATCCTGAAGTGTATAACGCCATTTATAAAAAATACCCGAGCCGAATTCAGGCGATTTACATTCGCAATGTGACTCAAGAGAATGCGAGTGATGCTCGTTTTAAAGAAGCATTTAAGGATGTTCCAAAGGCGAAATGGAAGCTTTTTGATGATCCGAAGGTTTTGAAGGAGTCATTATAGTATTCGTCTCCCTCCGCGAGGCGGCTCCTGACATAATCCACATTTCAAGCGCGAAGCGTTAGCGAGTGTCGAATATTAATTCTAAATGAATGATATCCTCAACGGGCAAACCCACCTTGATCTCGCGGTGAGACTACGCCAAAAAGCCAACGGTAATTATTAACGAACTCTTACCCTTCCCTCGTTTACACTTCGGGCTTGAAATGCAATATCAAATTAATAATTAAGCAGCCACCTATATATTCAGATGGCTGCTTAATTTCGATTTACTGGAGCTTACTGATTGTTACTCTTTCTTCTGGGGAGTCGGGCTTTCCAATAGCTTCATTCGAATGATCGACAATGTTTCTTCCGCTTTATTAGCGACTTTTTTATCTTCGTCTAACATCAATCGAATGAGATAAGGAAGCGTTTCTGGCATTGCTATCGCGGCTAATGAATCAACGGCTGCCAGACGAACGACTTGAGGATTATCTTTACTCGTTAGTTTGAGAAGAGCTTCCGCGGCATTCTCTGATTCTAAGGTGTATTCCTTTGACCAATTGTCCCAGCGTTTACGATGTTCGAAGTATTTTTCGATTCGGCTTAAGGCGCCGCTAGCTGCTCCACTGACATGGCTACTAGAATCCCGAAGGCTTTCGATTAAGGCATCGGCTGCTTCAGGAAGAAGGGAGCGACCTAAAGTATTGCAGGCCTCCCGACGAACCATTTCATTGGGATCCTTTGTCATTTGAATCACATCTTTTACGACTTTTTCACCCCCAAGATTATAAAGAACAGATACAGCCTGTCGGCGAACTTGATGCGATTTGTTTTTTAGGCAGGGTAAGACCCAACTCGTTTTGTCATCTCCCTTCACTTCGTTCATGCGCTGAAGTGCAGCATTAACGATTTCGGCATCGTTGTGAACCAATAGGGGTTGAAGCCATTTTTCCGGGGCAGGATGGATGGGGGCGTAGTAAGCCGCCAATTGAATCAGACGTACGTCTTTTGACTCCATGATCCGATTGCGTAAGTCCACCTTTAAATCTTCACAATCCCCAGTCAAGTTAAAGAGATGCTGTATGAAGACACCATGGTCCCTCGGGGTTGCCTTGTGAAGAGCGTACTTAAAGGTGAGTTTTAATATCTCTTTCTCGGCTGAGTCGTTTTTGGTCGACAATTGAGATCGAGTGAGTTCGCGAAGGTGATTCAACCAGGTGAGTGAGGCGTCACCCGAAAATGCTGCTTCCAAAATCTTTATTCGCTCAGGAAGAGTGTGTTTCGTTTTATTGTAATTGTCACTCCCGAAAAAAAGTATCTGGAAGTATGACGGGAATCGAGAAGGGCCCCATGAACTTACAATTTGGGGAATGACAGGGTCAAATACCCCTTCATTAGAGAGGCGATAAAGAAGGCTGAATGCTCCCTCGCTGTTTGATGTTCCCTTTTTAAGGATTTCGATCCAAATCTTAGAGTGATTCTGCTGGTAATCATCTGTAGAAGCTTTGCGTATATATTCTCCGAATCGATTCGCGTCGAGTCGATGCAGTTTAAGGAGAAACTCTTCAGTTAGGGAAGAATTGTGTTTGGCGATGGTCGTGAGAATGTTAGTGCTTGCTGTTGTTGGCGACGACCTTCTTGAGCTCGAGGAGCGGCTTGTAGTTCTCGAAGGGCTCACTCGGGATCTCAAGTTATTTCGACCTACATTGCTCAAGGCATCGTGGAGTCGATCTCGAAACTCGAGTTGGTCGATCCAAGTGATAAATTCTTTGATAATTTCATCCGTTACTCCATAGGACTGGAGGAGATTTAAAGCTTGGTAAAACTCATTTTTAAAGTGTCCCAACTCTTTGGATAAAAGATGGGCATCATCTGAGTTGAACATGTTTAATGCGATCGATTCGAGTCCACCGTGAGAGAAGTAAATCCTCACTAATTTTAGGATGGTGTCGAGGTCTTTCGGCTTCCATTCGTACAAAGCTCTTGAAGTGATCTGTTCTAAGACATGTCTTGCTTGTTCTGCCTTCGAGCTGTCTTTGATTTTCTTGATTCGTTCTACGGTATCTAAAATGACTTGCGGAGGGAGGGAGTAAGGGTAGTTTGAGTTAAGATAATCGGCAGACCTCGTGTCATCGATAATCCCTAAGATGACGGCTTCAATGAGCAACTTGTGACCAAAGTCGGTTGCATTGACATACTTCGAATTGATGATGGCTTTGATGTAACTATCTCTAGAAGGATTTTGAGCCGGCTTGTATCCATCCGTAATGTATTCATATAGAGCTTTGGCAACCTCGGGAAATTTTATTAACTTTCGACTATCAACTTCATGCAGTGCATGACGTTGAATGTTCCAATCATCGGAAGAGATGTACTCCGAGATCTCTTTCGCCGTTAAAACTTTTACGACTTTTTCCATCGCTTCCCTATTCGTTGGGAAGGGACTCTTTTCGACAAGGGGAATTAAGCAACGGCGAATACTTGAAGTTGTAGATGAATAATTAATTTGTTGAAGGATGATCTGTTGAATGAACCGGTCTTTGGAATCGACTCTCTTTTCCAAGATTTTTCGTGCGTCTTCACTCCCAATAAGAATAAGAGCACGAGCCATACGGCTGAGGATTTCATGATCTTCCCCTTTTTCTAATTCTTCACTCAGTCGCTCGAGGCTGTTGTTTCCGAAAGGAGTGAGCTTTTCGATGATCGGGTCAGCACTATTACCTTGGTTTTTAAGCTCGATGATCAGTTTTTCGATGTGTCGCGTGAGTTTTCGATCGGCTTCCGTTTGTTGAGTTAAGAATGCTTTAGCTCTCTTAGCGAAGGGGCCCTCGATTTCAGCGGCTCTTTTAAAGGCGACCAGGGCTTCTTGCTTTTTCCCCTGAGCTTTGAGTACTGTTCCTAATTGCCAGAACGCTCTCGAAAGAAGTTCATTGGGGACATTTCTGGATCCGGTCACTTGCTGATTGATCTTTTCCGCTTTCTTGAGGTTCTGTTCTGATTTCTCGGCGACTTCAGCGACATCTAAAATTTGCTTAAACTTTTTAAAAGATTCTGAGGCTGTTTTCTTCGGTACTTCCTGAGCTAAGATCCAACTGGGTATTAGAAGGGCGATTAATAGAGCGCTTAAAAGAAAGCTGAACGAATTGTTTTTTTTACTCATGTTCCATTCCTTACGGCTGATGAGTTGAAGCTTAAATGGAGATACTAATCTCCGTACACACTACTGTACCCAGCTCTGATGGAGCTTGATTCAACTGCAACTCATTAGACGGTCGTATTCAATTTTCGTTGTCAGTCCCTGGTCAATTCTTTGTCAAGAAGATGTTAATTCGCTTCCGAGCTATCTAAAACTAAGCGATATCCAATTCCGTGGACGGTTAAAAGGAAGTGCGGCTTCTTGTAATCACTTTCGATTTTTTGGCGAAGATTCAACATGTGAGTATCGATCGTACGAGTCGTCACAGAGGCATCTTCACCCCAGATCTCGTCTAAAAATCGATTCCGGCTGACGGCCTTCCCCTTTTCTTTGTAGAGAAGCTTCAACATTTGCGCTTCTTTGGGGGAGATCGCCCAATCGTCTTCCCCTCGCGAAATCACGAAGCCGGCTAAATCAATTTCTGTCTCCCCGATTAAAAAGTAATCCGGACCTGCTTCTTCTTGTTGATGGGGATTGGCGCGACGAATCAGAGCTTTGATCCTCATGGAAAGTTCCTTGAGGCTGAAGGGTTTGGTGACGTAGTCATCCGCTCCAACTTCAAAGCCTGCTACCTTGTCGTGCTCGTCGTTGCGAACGGTGAGCATCAGGACGGGGGTGTTGAGTTTTTCCCTCCGAATTTCTTTGAGGATTTCGATGCCGCTTCTGCCCGGGAGCATCCAATCGAGGATGAAGAGATCGAAGTGGCGAGAGAACGCCAAGTCAGCTCCCGTGTCTCCATCGGCAGCCGTGTGCACTTCGTAACCCTGGATTTGAAGGGCTTCTTGAAGCGTTTCTCTTAGAGTGCGATCATCCTCGACTAATAAAATTCTGCTCATCGCTGACGAACTTCTCCTATTCCTTGAGCCGATTCGAATCGTTGGGTAACTCGAGTTGAAAACAAGCACCCTCTCCTGAAACGGGCTCGATAGCTTTTAAATCACCGCTATGTTCCCTGGCGATCATCCTCGAAAGAAACAAGCCTAATCCTACTCCGGGATTTCCTCCTTGAGCGGCTTGATACCCTTTAGTGAATTTTTTGAAAATAGACTCTCGTTCTTCGAGAGGGATTCCGGGGCCGCGGTCTTCGATGTACACCCTAAATTTCTCCGGATCTGAAACCGTTCGTATTCCTAAATATTTTCCCTCTTCAGCGTACCTACGGGCATTTTCAAATAAGTTTAGAAGTAGCTGAATGATCGAAGTTTTATCGAGCGGTAGGATCATCTGTTCCGAACTTAAGTCGAGGTGAATCTCCATGCCATCTCTACGGGCAATCGGAGAGTAAAGGTGTATCGCCTCCTTGACTAACATATTGAAGTCTTGCGGTTGAAGGTCATAACCTCGTTCTCCTCGCTCGAGTCTTCCTAAATCTAAGACGTTATCGACTAAGAGTGAGAGTCTCGCCGTTTCCGCCGCTAAGCGATCCATTTGAAGTTTGTTACTTGTATCTTTTGGGGGACCCATCCTTTGGTCGTTAGCGGGATTCGGTTTATTCGATTCTTTTTCGCTCAGAATTTCCGTTAAGAGACGAATAGAAGACAGGGGAGTTTTTAGTTCATGGGTTACGGCTGTTAAGAAATCGGAGCGAGCTTGGTTGGCCCAGCGTTCTTGATTGAGAGCTCGAAGGGATAGGAAAGTGCCTAAGCCTAAAAATAAAGCTAAGGTGATCAAAGATGCGGTGATCCAATTTTTTGAGGGACGTTCGATTCGGTTTTTAAAGTCGGGTATAACTGAAATTGACGAAACGACTTGAATGGAAGTGCTCAAAGGATCAGAAGAGTTCTCTAAAGAAAGTTTTCCGCTGGCGGGGAAGGCAATCGGATCGCTCTTTCGAAATTCCTTGAGTTGGTTGAGGATGACATCTGGGGGAATCCAGGCCCCCTTGCCGTGTGAAATTGAATTCGGAAAGTAAAAAACTAAATCACCGGAGAGGTCCCGGGGAATTGTATTTCGCCAATTCAGAAGGATCGGGACGATGGCTTTGACTTGTCTGAGTCGAGCTCGCTTTTGTGAGATTTGATTCTGTTGTTCGCTAAGTTTTTGAAAGAGTTCTTCATTGAGCCCTAATTGAATATTTTGTGCACTCTCGATTAAGCCTCCAGCTAGGTTAGCGCTCATCTTGGGAAAGGTTTCTAAGAAGAGGGAGGGGATTGGAGTTTGGGACTCCAATATCAACAGAAGCCAACCCGCTAAAATTTGATCCACGGGCTTTCCGATCGTCTTTTGCCTGAGCTTCCAATCAATTTTTAGATCGGTCAATTCCTTTAAGCAAGAATCTCGGGCGGCTTGCCGATTTCTGCGGTTTGCCAGATTGGCTGCATTGAGTAAGAGCCACGCTTTTTGGAGCGATTCGATCTGTGGAGAAGATTTTGCCTTGAGAAGAAGGGTTAATGAGCGATCAAAATCTTTGTGAATGTACTCTGCTTCCCGAGCTAGTTGAAGTTCATCGCGTACTTCTTTTGGGAAAGTGTCGGGTAAATCTAAATTTTCCGGAGTACTCAACCATTCCACTTCAGGAGGTACCGAGAGGCGCCCCTTCTCGATCGTAAATAGATACTCTTCAGGTATTATTTTTAAACAGTCAGGACTCGATAAATATTTTTTTAAAACTTGAGCCGTTCGAAGAGCGTTAGAGGTCGCTTCGACCTCGACCATCTTTTCAGTTGAAGTGAGAATGCTTTGTAGCTGATGGATTCCTAGGCTGATGGCGCCCACGGTTCCCACGAGTAAAAAGACGCAAGCCCAAAAGATAGTGACCGAACTTTTCAATATCGGCTTGCGGGATTTTTTTTTGAGTTTTATAGGCCGGCGATTTAAACCGGGAAGGGCTTCCTGGAGACTCGAAGTTCGCGAGTTTGATGAATTGTTTTTCTCATCTAATGAACTCGGTGTTTTCAACGAATCTTGAGATTGTGGAGATGGAGGAAGCGCACTCATGAAGTCGAGTGTACTACTCACCTTAGGTCAATTGTCAAGGAATCGTCAAAAAGAGGCTGATTCCTCGACACAAACTTAGAGCGCCAAGAAATACCATACCGTCGCTGGGGAAAATAATTTGTGTGGATCTAGAACAAATTGAAAAATTAAAGCTCACCTTGCCCGGGCAAGGTGAGCTTTAAAATTTAGATGCACTCATAACACTAAAAGTTGAGTGACGCCCTTACAGGGCTCAATGTTGAGGATTCCCAAAACCCAGGGCGACGCTTCGCTCTGCCCTGGGCTATGAAGTAAAGGGCTTTCAGCCCTTGGTGGGATCGTAATGTTCAACTTGCACCAATTGCTTATACGACCTTCAACAATATCCTTCGAGGTAAAGATAGGAAGAATTATCTCGAGTTAAATTCATTGTTAAATAGAAACAACCTTCCCCTCAACTCTATCAGCCTCAAATTTTGCGAGTACTAAACATCGCGAGTTATCTTGAGCCTGTGCCAGAGTCTGGCCATCGATATTCCAAATCGCGCTTTTGCCGGCTGAAATTTCGCCGCCAGAACTTCCTGCGTAATTCGCGCTGAGGGTGACCATTTTAAAGGCTTTAGCGTAGGCCTTGAGTTTTTCAATGTAGTCCAAATGCTCTTCGGGGATTTTCATAGTGCTCGATAGATAAAACTGAGCACCGTAATCAGCCGCATTTTGAGCGTGACTTTCGAAACTGCAATCCCTGCAGATACTCAATCCCATTTTAATACCATCGAAGGAATATTCTTTCCCTGACTCTCCCGCTGAAAAGTAGGGGAGTTCGCTCGAATGTACGTGAATCTTTGAATAGCTATCTCGGCTTGTTGGGCTAAAAATGAATTGGCCGATTTGAGGTGTAGGTTCTCCCACATCGAGAGGGCCGCCCACCAGGAGATGCATTTGTTCGTTCTTAGCCGCTTCACTCAGTGGAGCCAGTCGAGAGTCTTCGAGTTTCATCTGATATTTGACGCCTAAATCTAATTCGTAACCTGTAAGCGAAAGCTCTGGGAATACGAGTAGATTGACACCGTTTTCTCGAGCGACTTCGATAAACTTTAAATGTTCGGCGAGATTCGCTTTTAAATTTCCTCGAAGGGATCGGCATTGGGCAGCGCCAAGAGTGAATGTTTTCATTTCATTTCGGGCTTACTGAGCCGCCTTCTTCCTTCTCTTCTTATTTTTTTGATTCTTCTTGTTCGGATTCTTTCTTTCCACTTCGGGCTGATCCTTCTTTGGGAGCCATTTCCCCAATTTATTTTTGACTTCAGCATACTGAGGGAGGGAAGCCAGGTTTTGCCATTCGTAGGGATCTTTTTCATGATCGTAAAGTTCTTCGTCGCCGTTGGCGTAACGAATGTAGCGCCATTTCTGAGTTCGAAGAGAATGGTTTTTAAATCCGTGCGTCGTCATCGCGGGGCGATCCCAAGGAGCGTTTGGATTTTTTAACAGCGTAAGAATAGAGGCCCCCTCCACATGAGTGGGCTTGGGGAGTTGGGTGAGGTCACAGAGTGTAGGATAGATAGAAAGAAAATCGACGGTCCGTTTTGAAGTTACATTTTTAGGAGTGACCCCGGGGGCGACCCAAATTAAGGGCGCCCGGGTAGCTTCTTCCCAAAGAGCAAATTTTCTCCAGTGATGCTTTTCTCCTAAGTGCCAACCGTGATCTCCCCATAAGACGATCACAGTGTTATCTTTGTAGGATGATTTTTCAATTCCATCCAGGAGTCGACCCAACTGAGCATCGGCATACGAGACTGAAGCGAGGTAAGCTCGAATCAGTTCTTTCCAATGATCCGCTTTTAAAACTTGAGCGTGATCTCCTTGAGGTCTCGCCATCTTGACTCCAGCGGGAGGTAGATCTTCTAAATCATCTTTTTGGTAAGGGGGGAGTTTGATTTTATCTAAGGGATGGAGGTCGAAGTATTTCTTGGGTACATTCCAAGGAAGATGCGGTCTGAAGATCCCACAGGCTAAGAAAAAGGGTTTATCGTGCTTACGGTTGAGTTGTTCTAAGCAATAACTCACAGTGTGGTAGTCCTTGACCTGATCATCTCCACCCTTTAATTGGGCCCAAGCAAGTTTACCCACGCCTCCTCGTTTGTGGGCACCTAAGCTTTTTGTGACTCCTTTTTGGGACCCATAATCATCCCACTCTTCCCGACGTCCACCTCCTCCGTGATAGATTTTCCCAGCACCCGCTACATAGTATCCGTTCGCTCTGAAGTGAGAGTTCAAAGTTTGCTCGGGACGAATATAGGGCTTGTAGGGATTGGGATTTAGGTAGATTCCTGTTGTTGAAGGACGCATCCCTGACATCAATGCGGCGCGGGAAGGATTGCAAGCCGGGGCAATACAATAAGCCCGTTCAAAGCTTACACCCCAGGAAGCGAGGCGGTCTAGATTCGGAGTTATCGTTTGAGGGTTGCGTTTGAGATGACCGATCCAGTGGTTGAGATCATCGACGGCGATGAAGAGTACATTGGGTTTTTCCTTAGGCGACTTGCGATCGATCAGATGCGTTTTAATGAAGGCAGCGACCTTTCGGTTGACTTCTCGATCTCTAAAACCATGACCGCCATCTTTGACGGCATGGAGTTCCACCTCGACCTTGTGGGCTTTTAGTTTTTTGTAAAGAATTTCTGATTGATTGAAAGGAACTAAAGGGTCCTTGGTTCCATGTACAATCAAAGAAGGGGCCGCTTGAGAAGAGATATAAGTCAGGGGATTGGCGGTCGCAACTTTTTCTTTATTCTCCTGGATGGCTCCTCCGATGAGTTGAGATTCCGGAGATCGTGGAGAATCGTGGTCTATCCGACTGGGGAAGTCGTTCATCTTTAAGAAATCGCTTGGCCCGAAGAAATTGACGACGCAAGTGACATCACTCTTTTGATCGGTATGAGGGCCGACCTTGCCTTCAAGATCGACTGCAACTTTAGAAGTCACTCCCAACATAGCGACCAGATGCCCACCCGCTGAACTTCCCCATACAGCAATTTTATTGGGATCTAAGTTGTATTTCTTTGCGTTCGCTCGGATCCAACGAATCGCAGCCTTACAGTCATGCAATTGAGCGGGCCACTTGGCTTCTTGGCTCAAACGATAGTTGATGGTGACTCCGGCATACTGACCCGCTGAAACAAATTTTCTGAGTTTGTTGTAGCCTCGACTTTTCTCGCCCGATCGCCAAGCCCCTCCGTGAATGTAGACGATCACGGGTAGAGTTTTTTGATTTCCCTCGTCAATTTTAGGGAGGAACAGATCCAGCTGTTGTCGAGGATTGTCTCCCTTGGCATAAGAGAGATCTTTAATGATATTAACTTCGTGTTCTTTTGAGTGGTCTTGAGCAAAGTTCGTTATACTTAAGCTCAAGCTGAGAACGAGGAAGGTCAGAATTTTAAATTTAGGGATGTTCATATTTTGCTGTCAAGATGGATTTAGGATTTCAAGTTCACTCAATGCGGTCACAGGCTTGCCTTTTCCATGGTAGACCAGCAGGCGGACTTTCTTGCTTTTAACCGCGGGGAATTGAATCACATTGATGGTTTCATCCTGCGGTAATTTGGGATATCGAGTTTGATTCTTAACTTTCTGCCAACTATCTCCAGCCGGAATTTGGATTTCAAATTGAGTCGGTGAGCCCATTCCCCAACGACTTCGGCAAAAGTGAAGCCTCACTTCACTGAAAGTGGTCTCTTCTTTAAACTCTATTTCAAGCCAATCGCTCCCTAATTTTTCTGCAGGGACATCATTCGGACGACGTTCCGTTGCCCAGCGATTGGGACCTCCGTTGAGGTCATAGTTAATGATGCCATCGATCGCCTTAGCTGGAGGATCGGGATGATTAAAGGTCGAAGCTTTTATCGAAGCCCCGGCGGCTAAGTTGACCGATTTGGATTCTGGTTGCTTGAAGGGGAGTTGACCAGGGCCCCAAACTTCTAATTCACTGATAGCCACTTTAGAATTTTCTTGGGGAGCGATTCTAACTCTAATTTTTTGAGTTTTTAAATTTTCGAAGCTGAAGGTATTCGCCGTTCTCCCCTTCAAGGTTTTAGGACCTTTGTTTTTAACTGAAGCCCATTTCCCCGCTTTAAACACTTCGATGCTAAATGATTTTGGGGTTTTGATATCAGCGATACCATCGAGGAGATAAATCTTTACCTCACTCACTTCACGTTCCAATCCGAAGTCGACACCGAAATAGGGTGAAGCATCGTCGACCCGAGGTTGCCAACGATTGGGAGGGCTTTCCAAGTACCAAAATTGACCGTCGATCATCTTGTAGGGGGGATAGCGATAATCAAAACTGGATGCTAAAACTCGCGGCCAGCTTTTAAACGAATTGTTAACCGCAAAGTTGTAGAGATCAGGCGGTTCACGCCGAGCCTTTTCAAGCTGGGGTTGAAGTTCGCTTTGGAAGGGCTCTAGGGAATCTTGGCGGTAGATTTCTTTGCCGCTTGAAAGGATGATCAAGCCCTTTCCCTTTTTATATTTTTCTCCAGTTTTGTCCCAGATGATGGTCAGGGAATGACCTTTGTACTCCACCCCATCCATGCAAAAGTAGTTCCAGTCGTCGGGGATGAGAGGTTTCATTTCGATTTTGTTTTCGGCGGAGGGAATGAGGCCGACCAATCCCGTGACGATTAAATCGATAAAGGTTGAATGGAAGTAATGTTCACTGTGATTGTAATGATCGTGGCCTTTCCACGAACCGGTATCGGGATGGCAAGCTTCAGCGATATAGGGTTTGCCATCTTTTCGGTGTGTGAGTGAATAGATGTCTAATATCTTGAAGTAATCTTTTTTACTGATAGGAAGCTTCGATCGTGATTGAAGCACATTGGCTAAAGCTTTAAGGGTTTGACCCGTTGCGAAAGGCCAGGAGTTTCCGCTCCACACACAACAGTTGGGGGAGATGCGAAAGAGAGGATCTTTTCTCTCGGTTACCGTAGGGCCTCGTTTTGCGAAAAAGACATCGGGATTCATTAAAAACTTCCAGGCGACATCGTGTTTCGCTTCCGGGATGTTGAATTGCCAGGGGATATATCCGATGAGTTCTCTTCCGTGAGGCGAGCCCGCAAACTCTCCTGTTTGGTGGGTTAGAGTTCCCGCTTTGATCGTAAAGTTGCGATGGGTTTCCGTGTCGCGAAACATATGGAAAAAGAATTCACGCTTGGGATCCCAAAGATACTTTTGAATTTGCTTTTTTAAGTGTTGGGCTTTTTCCAAATATTCCTTAGAGAGTTCCGGTTTCTTTGCCCTTTTCGCAATGTGAGAAATCGCGAGGGCATCGGCATAGAGGTAACTATTCAAGGTGGGGCGAAATCCTGGGGCTCCGCTGAACCAATTTTTAGTTTGCCGGCTATTGATGTTGGTTTCCATCCCATCGGCCATCCCGTGCTGCCAAAACATTTGACGTTCTTTGTGCCAATGTTGGCGTTCCCACTGATTGTAATTATTGACTAAGTCATCGAGGAGGCCGAGAGTGAACTCATCATCCGGCCACACCTTTTCAATCGCCCAGACCGAATCCGAGATCCAAGTGCTATAACGATGAGCTTGGGCGCCGGGAACCTTAAACCAATACTCGGCGTAATCACGAACGTAGCGAGGGTTTCGAAACCAGCGCATGTCATAAAGTTGAAATCCGAGTGGGCAAACGATCGTTCCGTAGGTACCCGCCCAGGGAGGACGGTCGATAAATTCAGTCGAAGCGTAACCGTGTTCAGGGGAGCCGTAAATGATATGTTTTGTCATCATGTCCCAACGGTAGAGCCAGGTGGTGTCGAGGTCATCGTTGGGGGTATCGAGAAAGGGGATGTTTTCGATGTACCAGTCGAAATCCTGATTGTCTAACCAATCGTGGGACTGAAGAATCTCAAGCTTGGGGAGAACTTGAGCTTCAGTTACAGAGGGAGCTAGTAGAGCAGCGCTGAAAACGCTAAGTAGGGAAAATAAATGTAGCTGGACTTTTAACTTAATCATGATGGACCTCTCTTCATAATACTTGAGCGACATTCAAGCTAATAAAGTACCATCATTTTAAGGAGGAAATGACCCTGAAGTAACCAATCTTGCCAGAGATGGGTCGAAAGACGCCTTAAAATCTCTCACCTCACTCGAATGAGGTCTCCAAACGAAAACTGAATTTCAAAATTCTCGTCGGCCCTCTCACTTCACCTCGTTCTCTCTCAACAAGGCATAGAGCTTGGATCTCACCTGTCGCGTACTTCCGGTATCCTGTGAGGGTAAGATCGCGTTTTCTTCTAAGACATCGTTTTGAATATCGTAGAGACGACCATCATCATAAAGTTTGTAGCGTCGGTCTCTCACAAAGACTAACTCCGTGAACTGATCTTTATCCCAGCCCGGGCGAGGGTCGTAGAAGCAATAGACCCATTCTCGTTGATGATCCTTACTTCCCAGCAGAGTGGAATGGAAGCTCTTTCCATCTAACTTGTGCTCAGCGGCTAAAGGTTTTTGAGCGAGATCTAAAAGTGTGGGGATGAAGTCGGTTGAATCGACCAACGCATCGCTCACGCCTGGTTTAATCTTTTGGGGCCATTTAACGATCAAGGGAACTCGAGTCCCCGCATCGGTAGTTAATCCCTTCCCACCCTTAATGGGACCGTTTTGCGTTTGGGAGGTGATCTTCAAGTGAGTGCCATTGTCAGAATAAAAGAGGATCACCGTGTTCTCGGTTAAACCTAAGGCTTCGACTTTATCCTCGATTCGACCGACAAGGAAATCCATATACTCGACCATCGACTTAAAGTGGCGAGTATCTTCATGGTTCCTCAGCGATGGATCTTTCCATTCGGCGCTCAACGGGCTGGGTACCATCGGCCAGTGGGGTAAGGCCATGGGGTAGTACACAAAGAAGGGATCCTTTTGATTTTTCTCCATGAAGTCGTTGATGTGATCGACCCAAAGGTCAGGGCCGTACTTCCCTTTGACGTTGTCGATGAGCTTACCATTTTCAAGATAGGTCGGGTCGGCGTAACGAGAACCTTTGTCTTCGGTATGAAGGGAATGGAAGAGGCTGTAAGAATCGAAGCCCGCATCTTTGGGATGCATCCCCGTGCCACGGCGTTTTTCTGAACCGGGGTAGTCGGGTGGATCGTAACTTTGAAGTTGCCATTTCCCTGCGATGCAAGATTTGTAACCGGCTTCGGATAAATAGTGACCGATCGTTTTAGCCTTGGGGTCGAGGATCCCAAAGGCTTTCCAGTTCTTATTGTTGTGAAGCCCTGTCATCAATTGGATGCGAGTATTGGTGCACAAGGGTTGGGAGTAGGCGTGAGTGAAGCGTATCCCCTGATCGGCGAGCCGATCTAAGCGCGGAGTTTTGTAGCTCAATCCTCCGTAAGAACCTAAGCCTTCAATTCCGATGTCATCCGCCATGATCAAAATGATGTTGGGGGGAGACGTCGAAGAGCTTTCCTCTGGTTGGGAATCATTGACACTCTTGCATGAACTCAGAAAAATGCTGACGAACAGAATCAGAAGATGGAGGTTGTTGGAGAACAGTCGACTTCTCGTTTTCATATTATGGGGGAATTAATGAGAGCTTAGGCCCAGGTCAATCCTTCTTGGAGTTTATTGAGGTTGATACAGCCATCATCGGTCACGACGACCATATCTTCAACTCGAACACCACCTAAGTCGCGCCGATACAATCCCGGTTCAATCGTTAGAGCATCCCCGACTAAAAGTTCGGGACCCTTAAAATCTAAAAGAGGCGGTTCGTGAACTTCTAAACCGATGCCGTGCCCCGTACCGTGCGTCATCGCACAGTAGTCGAGGGGATCGTTCTCCGTCGGCAAGCCTCGTGAAAATCCGGCATCGAGAAGAACTTGAGTCGTAGCTACATGTACGCTCTCTCCTGTGACTCCCGCTTGGGTTGCAGCTTCTCCCGCCTTTTTTGCTAGCACGACATGCTGGTGCATGTGAGAGACCGCTTCTGGGATCGTTCCGTGAACGACCGTTCGAGTGCAATCGCCGTTGTACTTGGTGGCTTTGTTTTGAGGAAAGATATCGACGATGACGGGGACTCCGGTCTTGAGGGGACCCGAGCCCAGGTCGTGACAATCAGCACCGATGGGCCCACATGCGATGATCGAACTGGGATTCGAATAATTACGGTCGAGTAGCCAGTGATCGATGGCTTGACGAACTCGTTCTGCGGTTAAGATTTCATCGTCGTGAAGGAGAATCCCTTCGTCGTTGACTGAGCTGGATGCGATCAAATGACAAGCGTATTCCATCGCTCCTTCGGTCATCGTTTGGGCTTCTTGAAGGAGCTGCACTTCTTCTTGAGTTTTCTGTCGACGGTCGCTCACCCATAAATCGAGGTCACACTGAACTTCGATTCCGGCATCTTTGAGTATTTGTGCGTAGATAAAGGGAAGGGAGCGATCAGCGATGACTCGTTGGATTCCTTCACGTTTCAAGCACTCGGCGGCCGATTGAGCGGTAGCGGTTTCTCGATCACCCGACAAACCGCCTTCGGGAGGAAAGTGGGCCGGGCAAGCCACTTGATCCACATTGGCTTTTTGTTTCGCTCGATCCATTTCGATGTCTCGAAGGATCAAGACGCGATGGATGGTTCCATCCTTAGGAATTTCAAGGTACGCAACGGGATCTCCTACCAGGAATTGAATCCGCCAGAAGAGGGTATTATTTAACGCTGGAATGCCTGCACAGATGCGTGCCTGAGGTGAAGAGGCCATCCATCTAACTCCTATTGAAAATCAAAGGATCATTCGTTGGCTACCGATGGATCGAAAACAGGATCGAATTTCAGTTGGATCTCTCCATCGATGGAAGCCCTGAACTATAAAGGGAAAATGTTATTTTTTAAACCATAAGCCCGCGGATATTGTCGTGAACCTCCGCTCGACCGCCTGAACTTCGATATTCTCCAGGAATTCATCAAGAGCGTCTTGACCTGAGACCTCGTTTAGATTGAAAATTGTGGTTTGTATGAAAATAAAGTTCTCGCTATTCAGCCCCACGCTATTGAGCACTGAACTTTTTACTGGACACGTTCTCGATCCCCGTTTGAATTTTTGGCATGAAATCCATGAAGAAGACGTCTGAATCTCCCTCCCTCCTCCAATCTCAACTTCCTCGTCGTTCCTTTTTGGGCTCAGTTGCCGCAATGGGAGCCATCGGCTTAACTCCTGAGCTGAGTTCTGCCAGTCAACCCACGCCAATGGCGAAGGGGAAAATCAAATTGGGTTTCGATAACTTCTCGATTCGAGCGCTCAATTGGAAAGCACCGCAGCTCATCGCGTACGCTAAGAGTTTAAAGGTCGACACCCTTTTGATGTCGGACCTTCGTGTTTATGAAAGTTTTGAAGACGGTTATCTCACCAAGATCAAAGATCTCGGCAAAGCAGCGGGCATCGAACTCCATGCCGGTACGGGAAGCATCTGTCCCACCTCGGGATCCTATAATGAGAAGCGTGATGGAAAAGCGGTAGATCACGCGCGAAAACTCATTCGTACAGCCAAGAAAATTGGCTCGAACGTGGCCCGATGTTATTTAGGCAGTCGTCGTGATCGCCGTGGCGATGGCGGAATCTACCCTCACATCGAAGAGACCGTAAAAGTTTTAAAAGCCGTTCAATCAGAAGCTGAAGACCTCGGAGTCAAATTCGCAGTCGAAAACCACGCGGGTGACTTACAAGCCTGGGAACTGGTTGAATTAATTAAAGCCGCTGGAACATCTTTTGTCGGCGCCACCGTCGATGCGGGTAATGCGACTTGGACTCTTGAAGATCCCGTTGAGAATTTAAGAATACTCGGCCCTCACGTATTATCCGCTGGAATCCGAGACACTGCCTTGTGGGAAACCGGAAGAGGAGCCAAGGCGATGTGGGCGAATATGGGTCAAGGAGTTGTCGACTGGGAAGCTTACGTCAAACTCTTCAAAGAAGTTTGCCCTAAGGCTCCCTTCGTTTTAGAAATCATTTCTTATAAGTGGGCCAACGAAGCTGCGTTTTTAGAGCCCGATTTTTGGAAGCCCTTCCCTAAAGCTCGAGCCCATGAGTTCGCTCGTTATGTCGCTTTAGCCAAAAAAGGTAAACCCTATAAACTACCTGAGGGCCGCCCTGGTGGTAACGGTAAAGAAGCCGAGCAAGCCCAACAGAAATTCGACCTCGAGCAGAGTGTTGCTTATTGTAAGAAGGAATTGGGATTGGGGTTAAGGTAGTCCGCACGCTCAGCGTGCGGCCTTCCTCGCTACGGGGATGAGCGTTTATATGTTTTGTGAGAATTTACTCGAGTCTTCACTCTGAATTTGGGACTCGGGTGTGTCGTACTGAAAAAATTAATTACTAACTTTAAACGTTTGATGGTTGTCAAGAAGACCGCATGCTGAGCGTGCGGACTCCAACCTACAACCGCTCCGCGGTCTCTCGAATCAACTTCACCATCGCGTGTAATCCATTTCTTCTTGTGGGGCTGAGGTGTTGCTCTAATCCAAGAGTCGAAAATGTCGATTGCACATCGACCGCTAAGATCTCGGCGGGGGTTTTACCTGAAAAGATAATCTGAACGATCGCAATGAGGCCCTTGACCATGAAAGCATCGCTGTCAGCTTCGATGGTGACGATCGGCGGAGTGTCATCACTGATTTTATGAATCAACCACACTGAAGCCTGGCATCCCTTAACCTTATTCTCTTCGGTCATCACTTCCTC
Source organism: Planctomycetota bacterium (assembly GCA_028280485.1). Taxonomy (GTDB): domain Bacteria; phylum Planctomycetota; class UBA8108; order UBA8108; family JACQVS01; genus JANQLS01. Next base: position 70,097 of record JANQLS010000007.1, on the reverse strand, counting down.
GGGCAAGGGGGGAAGCTTTTTTCCTAGATCTAAGATGTAATGAAACCGTTGTTCCCAGTCACCTAAGAGTTCAAAATTTTCTTGGAGTTCTTCGAGGGTCAGGTCAGGCATGGAGTTCTCTTCAGTTATGAACGGGGTTTAGTTGCAACAAAAATCATCCTTTTCGAGTTGTACTGAAAAGGACTCTTATCGTAGTACCCAAAAAGATCTTCAATTTCAAATCCCGCGTTTTCTAAAAGCAGTTCCATTTCATACCGGAAGATATACCGGATGGGAATCAAGTGAGTCTTTTTGGCAATCATTTTTCCGTCGCGGTCGGTGACTTCATGAACATAGGCGTGGAGAGCCATCTGCTGCGAAGGATCGTAACCTCGAGCGATGTAGCGATGGATCCAACGATCGTTTTCTTCGTCGTCGAAGATTCCCTCAAAGGTGAGGGGCATCGAAGGACCGAATCCCGTCTTTCGAGTCGCGTCGTAATGGATGCGGGTTTCTTTCGCATCCCAATTACTCATACTGAGAATCAGCCGGCCACCGGGTTGGAGGTGGGAAAAGATTCTGGCCAGAGTTTCTTCGTGCTGCTTTCTTGTGGGCACGTGAGCCAACTCAGCGAAGGGCATGAGAATGAGAGGAAATTTTTGTCCTTTGAGATCCAGTTTCACCATGTCTTGTTCGTGAAGCTCGATTCTGGTTTGGATTTCCTCCGGAAGCTCATCCAGTTTCCGCTTCGCGATTCTGAGCATGTTGGCGGAGAGATCCACTCCTACGACCGGACGTCCCATCTTGGCGAGCTCAAAAGTGACTCGGCCCGTCCCACATCCGATTTCGAGGATGGGATCCCCTTCAGAATCAATTTGCTGAACTGCTTCTAAATAAAGGCCTAAATCATCGTTCTTACCCCGATGGGTGAGTTCGTAGAGCTCAGCGAAGTCTTCGAAGGCATCTTCAGAAGGATTGTGGGGGGCTTGAGAATCCGTCATAAACTGAATTGTACGGTTGGTTATCCGATGTGTGAGAGGATCTCTTTTGCAGTAAGGGATCCGGAGAAACTTTGAACAAGCATGGAACTCATTCTGAATCTGGCTAAAATAGCGAGCTTCATGGATTAGAGCCATTAAAATTTAGCCCAGCTCGGCTAAACTTTAGTGGAGCGACAAACGAAAAGCACCATGGCTGGATGGATGAAATGTGCTCCAGCCTCTAAATTGAATTCTTCTTCCCCTGTGGATCACTATGATCGATGCTTCCGATTTTCCCGATTTAGAACGTCCGCGCCGAAACCGTAAGTCAGCCGTCATCCGAAACCTGTGTCGCGAGACGGATCTGAGTGCCGACCGGCTTATCTACCCGCTATTCTTGCACGAAGACTCCCAGGATGAGCCTCTCGACAGTCTCCCGGGGCAATTTCGGTTTTGCGTGAAGGGACTCGTTTCCGAGATTCAAAAGGCGAAATCTGAAGGCATCGGAGCCTTCGTCCTTTTCCCGAAGATCCCCGATGAACAGAAAAATTCAACGGGCGACGAAGCCTTCAATCCTGATGGACTCATCCCTCGGGCAATTCAGGCGATCAAAGCTGAAGTTCCTGACGCAGTCGTCATTACCGATGTCGCCTTAGATCCTTATTCGAGTGACGGGCACGACGGCATCCTTAGCCCCGATGGGCGCATATTAAACGATGAAACCATCGATGTTTTAACTCAACAAGCCCTCTGTCAAGCCGAAGCGGGAGCTGACATCATTGCGCCGAGCGACATGATGGATGGTCGAGTGGGGGCGATTCGGAGCGTTCTCGATGCCAATGGCTTCGAAGAAGTTTCAATTCTTTCCTATACCGCTAAATACGCATCGGCTTACTACGGTCCTTTCCGCGGAGCTTTAGACTCTCAGCCTCGAAGCGGAGATAAGAAGACCTATCAAATGGATCCTGCCAATGCGCGGGAGGCTCTTCGAGAAGTTGACCTCGATGAAAATGAAGGAGCCGACATGTTGATGGTCAAGCCGGCGGGACCCTACCTCGATATTATCAAACGAGTGCGAGAAGCGACGACTCTTCCCGTGGCTGCCTACCAAGTGAGTGGGGAATACCTCATGATCAAAGCCGCGAGTCAAAGTGGTTGGCTCGACGAGAAAAAAGTCGCATTAGAAAGTCTCGTCGGAATTCGTCGAGCGGGTGCCGATATGATTCTCACTTACTACGCTCGCGACGCCGCTCGTTGGTTATCAGAAGGTTAATTAGTGTCTGTAGAAATAAAGGTCGTTCCGACCTTTACAAACGCTCCAAGCAGTTCTACCTATGCTCTTGGCATAACCTTGAAAGGCTGCAACGTCGTTCCACTAAACATTGGCTTTTAGCCTATGACAGGTGTTGATGGAAAAAAGACCAAAGGTCTTTCTTCGTGATTTGCGTGATCCCGCGCAAATATAATTAGTTCTAAAAACAATGTTGAAGGATGAAGTCCCGATGGCTGAAACGATCTTTTCAAAAATTATCGCAAAAGAAATTCCGGCAGACATCGTTTACGAAGACGATCTCTGCCTCGCATTTAGGGATATCGCTCCTCAGGCGCCCACTCACATTTTGTTAATCCCCAAAAAACCGATCGTTAAACTCGCCGATGCCGAGCCTGAGGATCAATCGCTCTTAGGGCACTTGATGGTAAAAGCGGGGGAGATCGCTCGAAGTGAAGGGGTCGGAGATGCTTTTCGTCTGATCGTCAACAACGGAGAAAGCGCCGGGCAGTCGGTGTTCCATTTGCACCTTCACATCATGGCGGGCCGGGCGATGACCTGGCCGCCGGGATAAGTTTCAATTGTAATAATTACTCGCCCTTAACTAGCCCGAAGCGCTAGCGAGGGTTAAATTCCCCTCGCTAGCGCTTCGGGCTAGTTAAAAGAATTTTTTAATTTTTTTCGTAGGCTACGCCGGCAATAAATTAAACCCAGCTTTGGCTAATAACGCCCGCTCTTCCTCATCGGCATCGACGAGCTTCATAAAATTACAATCCCAGGGTCCGTATTCTTTTTTTTCACCATCTTCAGCGATCACGATGAAGACTTGCCCCATTTTTTGTGCGAGCTGGGCATCAACGGGATCCGTGCCGTAGAGTAAAACTTTCATGATTCTTCCGTCTCGTCACTCGCAAGCTTCTTGTTGTTCTTATGGCGATCTTTATCTCTTTGGGTTTTCTTTTCTATATTTCGAATTAGAGCTTCGTTGAGATCGACGCCAGTTTGATTCGCTAAGCAGATCAACACGAACAAAACGTCGGCCATCTCATCGGAAAGGTTGTATTTTTCGTCTGAACTTTTAAAGCTCTGTTCCCCGTAGGTTCGGGAGATGATGCGGGAGAGTTCTCCGACTTCTTCCATCAGCTGAGCTAAATTGGTGAGTTCGGAAAAATAACGAACGCCGATGGTTTGAATCCATTTGTCGACGCGTTCTTGAGCTTCTTTAAGGGTGAGATCGCTCATCTTGTAGCCTAGGGTATTAGGCCCCCGGGTACTCCGCGAGTGACGATAGCAACTGCATCGTGAGGGTGGAGGCTCTCTAAGTGGCTCGATTCGATGCGGTAGTCGGTGATACCTTCCAAATTGTCGATCCCGGCTTTGATGCGCCGAGCAGCATCTTCACAAAACATCAGGTTGATCGCATTGAGGCGAGCAAACTCGGCTTCGTCAGCGCGCTTGACGGCGGCCTGAACGGGAGTTCCTAATGCGTTCTCGATCGTCTCGATCAAAGTGTCGATCGGGAAGGATTCCGCTCCTGATTCTAAGACGACTCGAACTGAGCTTTGGCTTCGTTGACTGTGAGGAGTTCCCCCCAAAGATTCACGAGTCCCCAACCATTCTTTAACCTTATCAAAATTCACCAAGTCGGTTCCCCCGAACTCATCCTCAAATTTTTCTTGAGTGAGCTTCCTCGACAATGCCGCCGAGCAGGGACAAGTACTGGAGTAGGAAACTTTCACTTCCAACTCTAACCGACACTCCCCATCGTGGAGGCGCCCGTCGACACAGATGGGGTAGAGCCGCCAGGCTTTGTTGGCGCTCAATAGCGAGTCGCGCAAAACGAGGTGCTCGTATTGAACTTTCAGCGAGCTGGTATTGCTGAGCCCTTGGTGAGAATCAAGAAATTCGGTCAAGAGACCTCTGGCTACCTTCGGACTGAAAGCTTCAGAGAGAAGAGTGTCTTGAAGCTTCAGGAAGAGTCTCGACATGTGGATGCCCTTCACCTCCGGCTGGTCTAGGCTGACGTAGGCGTCAATTCTAGCCGGGATGCGGGTGAGGGTACCATCCGGTGAGGCTTCTATTAAGGCCACTTCGATACCCGACATGCCAACGCGATCCAAGGTTCCTTTGATCCTGGGAGTCGTCTCGCTGGCTACATCGGGTAAGGGATTTCCAGATGCGGGCTTAGAGTGCTTCGAGCTGTCCTGAGGAAGGGTCGAGGCCTTCCCGTCGGATTGAGACATGTGCTTCCTGATACTACTTTTAGTCTTGGTTTTTGAATTTGGGGGTAAATTCATTCAGGGTCAGTAAATACAAGTCCCCCATATTAACCTTTGAAATGGGGAAAATCCATCATGAAGACTGGGGCAGCTGAAGAAAAACGGCGGCCCAAACCTTTTCGGAACAAGAGGGTAAAGTCTTAATTAGACTTGTTTTAGGGTTTATTTTGAGCCCGGTCGAAAGGCTTTTACCCTCGAGTCATTCGTGGTGATATAAGCCGCGTTGATTAAATCGAGGCAGTAGGGAATCGCCGGAAAAACTGCATCGAGACACTCGTGGATCGCCTTAGGCTTACCGGGGAGGTTGACGATGAGCGTGCTTCCTCGCGTACCGGCAAGTTGCCGACTCAGGATGGCTGTGGGCACTTTTTCTAATGAAACTTGCCGCATCAGCTCTCCAAATCCGGGGAGCACTTTCTCACACACAGCCTCAGTGGCTTCAGGAGTAACGTCTCTAGGGGCCGGTCCGGTTCCCCCAGTGGTGACAACTAAATCACAATTTTCTTCATCGCAGAGTTGGCGAAGTGTTTTTTCGATGAGATCCAGTTCGTCAGGGATGACCCGAATAGAGGTCTCGAAGGGACTCGTGAGGACGTCGTTGAGATAACTTTCGATGGCGGGGCCACTCAGGTCCTCGTATTCACCGCTCGAAGCCCGGTCGGAGATTGTTAAGACTCCAATCCGGGCTTTTTCTTTTTTCTGTTCAGTCATCTGATTTAAGTTCAGTTTCAAAACTGAAACTAAGCCAAGTTGGAATCAACTCGGGCACGAACAAAGGCTTTTAGTCTTTGTTCCATCATTATTGGGTTGGCTTCTTAGCCAATATTCGGCGGAGTGAAGGCAATTCATAGAATTGCCGTAACGGTAGAAACAAGCCCGAAGGGCCTTGTTTCTACTTAAACATTAGTTTCAAAACTGAAACTATGCCGAGTTGGAATCAACTCGGCCGCGAATGTTGGCTTCTTAGCCAATGTTCGGCGGAGTGAAGGCAATTCTTAGAATTGCCGTAACGGTAGAAACAAGCCCGAAGGGCCTTGTTTCTACTTAAAAAAACTAGACGGGCGAGGCCGAATCCTCGTGTATTTCTTCGACTCGAACCAAGGGGATATCGAACTTGGGATTTTGAGCCAAGAAGCGAACGGGGTTGTTGTAGAAGACCTCGATGGCTTGTTGCAGCGAATTACCGCGGCGACGGTACTCGACGACACATTCTTGGAGGGTGAAGGGATCACTCGGTCCCCAGTCAGCTGAACTGTTGATCAACAGACGTTCATGACCATAAATCTCGACCATGTCGCAAGCGCGCTTAGGTGAGCATTTAGTGATCGGATAGAGGGTGAAGCCCGTCCAGTAGCCTTCATCTTGGATCATCTTGATCGTGTGCTCTTCGGCGTGATCGATCCAGACGCGGTCGGGATCCACGGGGAAATCTCGCAAGATTTCTAAGATCCTTTTCGTCCCCGTAACCTTATCTTCCAAGTGAGGGGTGTGAATCAGAATCAATTGATCGTGATCCAAGGCCAATTGAACGTGTTCAGCAAAGATTTCGCATTCATTGGGAGTCGACTTGTGGAGACCGATTTCACCAATACCCAAAACTGTTGGTTTTTCAAAGAATTGGGGCATCTCCTTGAGGACTTCGCGACTTAGTTCGGTGTTTTCAGCTTCTTTGGGATTGACGGCAACCCAGCAGAAGTGACGGATGCCGTACTCAGCAGCTCGCGTCGGTTCGAAATCGCTGATCTGATGGAAGTAATCGATGAACGTTTCGGGATACTTTCGATCGAAACCAGCCCAGAAGGCGGGTTCGGCGACTGCAACGACTCCTGACATTGCCATCCGTTCATAATCTTGGGCCGTTCGAGCAATTCCGTGATAATGCGGTTGAATGATTTGCATGGGATTCTCTCGTTATTTTCAATCAGTGGGGAGTGAAAAGTGGTTCAAGACTCGTTCGGATCGGTTGGCGGGACCGCTTTGATCGGCCAGGATCGACAGGGACGAGTAGAGTTTGGCGAGACGTTCGTCGGAAGCAGGAGGATTATCTGAATTCTCTACTGCACGATCATAACGATCTAATGTTGCGGCGACCTCGATGAGCATACAACGAGCTTCGAGGAAATAGTTATCCATCACCTGGTCAGGAGTCAGCATAGCTCTTTCGCAATCTCAATTTAAAAGTTGTGGGTGGTGTTGAACTCTAGGGGAGTTCTCACGGGTCAATACCGATCGACGAGACTTCACCTGAGCCTTTTCCTAAATCTGGAGAAGGTTTGGTGTTCAAGGGATCGATGGGACATTCCCTACTATTTTGGCCAATCTAAGCCCAGAACTCAAGTAAAGCTCGGGAGATATCGCGAAAGATCTTACTCGCTATTGTCGCCAGCATCCTCGTCGGCGAATATCCGGCTGCCGGTAGTGGATTCTTGTCCTTGGTACTTCCCGCGATAAGGTTTATCTGCGATTTGATCCATTTTGCAAAAGACCAACTGGCAGATTCGGCGGCCACTCTCCAGGCGGATCGGGAGGGAGTTAGCGTTATAGAGCTCTAGGGTGATGCGACCTTCGAAGCCGGGATCCACCCAACCCGCGTTTTGAATGAAGAGTCCCATGCGTCCGATCGAACTTCGTCCTTCGACGAATGCGGTCAGATCATCGGGAAGTTTCACATACTCTCGGGTGGTTGCCAAAATGAAGGAATGAGGGGGGAGAGTGATCCAATCGTTTTCTAATCGACGGTATTTGAGTTCTGTTTTTAGAGTCAGAACATCCATGTTGTTTTCGTCGATGACCAAATATTCGCGGCCCAGAGTGCAATCTACCGAGGCGGGTTGAATCGAGTTTTTGCCCAAGGGATCGATGGCTAAAGTGCCATCTTGCATCATGCTTTTGATGGTGGAGTCCGAGAGGATCATAGTTTCACTCTTCTACTAACTTTTCTTCGAATTTTTCTTCACGATGAGGTAAGGAAGGATTCTATTGATTTTTCTCGCCACTGAACAGTGATTTTATCGGAATTGTTGGAAACGATAATCCCAGGCGCACTTGGATCCGATCTGTAGATCTCTTAATCACGATAGCTTTCGTGCTCATCGGATTCTTAGATCTTTTACCTGCCGTTTCAGGGCAGATTCTGAGCTGATTTGCCCATGATTTTTCCATAATCTGGCCGCGATCCGAGGGCTTGTGTGTCACAATGGAATTTAGGTTTATTGAGGCAAAAAGGGTTTTCTTTCTACTTTCTAAATTAGATTCCGAGTTGTTTTCCTCACTCGGCGTACCATTTTATAGCGGGATTGGCAGATTGAGTCATGGTTTCATCGAAACCAGAATTTTTAGATCCAAACCAAGATTCGAGTTCTCCTGATCCTTCAGCCGAGAACGGAGCTTCGCATCATCATTCACAGGAATCTTTTGCTGAGGGAAAGCAATCCTCCTCTCAGGAAAGTGGAAGTGAGGACATCCAAAGTAAAATTGGGCAGCGCAGCCAGACCTTTGAAGTCGATCGACTCAACCGGAGTGGGCTCCGAAAGATCAAAGCGATCTCCCTAAAAAACCTGCGAAATTTCATCGAAGAGGAAATCAGTAAAGTCCTGGAGAAATCTCTCGCCCAGCAACCTGCTGATGGATCGAAAAAACTCGATGCCGATCTGATGCTCGAGGTGCAGAAGGTCTTAAATCGTCCCATCGCTCAGCCTCAAAAAGATGAAGTAGAGGAAGTCCAGCCGCCCGTTCCCGCCTCGGAACGAGAAGCGGAACTTCAAAAGAAGGTAGAAATTCTTCAAAAACGATTAGACAAAGCGAACAAAGAACTTTTAGAACTGGAGCTTAAACTCGAACGTCTAGCCCAAGATCGTGAAGACGATGGCGGGATCGCCTCCGTCTATAAAGACGTTCAGAGTTTGAATCAGGAAGATCCCCATTACGAAACCAAGAAGGGATTTTTAAAAGTTATCTTTGAAGCCAACCGGGCTCTCCAAAAACAAGGAAGCGATTCTTCATCCCCATGATGACCCACCGAACCTTCAATTGTTTTATTTGTACCTCACTCACCCTCCTACTCTTCTTCTTCTCACCTGTTCCAACAACCGCTGAACCTCTCGTTCAAAATCCCCAAGGGATATCAGGTTCGCTGTTGCTCTGTGGAGGAGGAAACCTCACCGAGTCGATCCACGAAGCTTTCCGAAAGTCTTCCAAGCTTGAAAATCGTTCTTTGGTGGTGATTCCTTCAGCCTCAAAAAAGTTTGATGAAGAAAAAATCAAATCTTATTGGCAAGACAAAGGTTTTAAGCAGGTTGAGGTCTTGCACGTCGAATCGAAAGAGCAAGCAAATCAGGAAAAATTAGTCAAAGTCTTAACCCAAGCGAGCCATGTGTGGATCGGTGGGGGGCAACAATCTCGACTAGCGAACTTGTATCAAGGGACTCTCGTCGAAAAAGAACTTCTCAAAGTTCTCACCCGCGGTGGCATCATCGGAGGGACCTCTGCGGGAGCGGCGATTCAGTGCCAAACGATGATTCATGGTGGAAAATCAGAGCCCAAGATGAGTACCGGATTCAATCTTCTTCCTGACGCGATTATCGATCAACATTTCACGGAGAGAAATCGGATCCATAGACTCCGATTAGCTGTCGAAAAAAATAAAACGAAAGTGGGAATCGGCATCGACGAACAAACCGCCCTGTGGGTGGTGGGGCGTCGAATTCAAGTTTTGGGTAAGGGAACAGCGACAGTCATACTTCCAGCCTCCAATAAGCGTAAGAGTCTTGAGTTCAAAGCTAAGGCTTCTGAAGTGATCGACTGGACAGCGTTGCGGCGAGCCTCTCGAGTCCGATCAAAAAAGATTGCCTTTCCCAGTCAAGAGATGGCGAATCCTCAATTGAAAAACGGCACTTTGATCATCGTGGGCGGGGGTGGAGTCCCTCGATCAGCAGTTCACCGCTTTATTAAAGAAGCCGGTGGACCCGACTCATCGATCATCGTCATTCCCACGGCTGCAGGCGGGCCGATTCGAACGGGATCCTACGACACCAAAATGTTTCAAAACGCCGGTGCTAAGAATGTTCATGTCATCGATGTGAGAAAACCCGGAGATGCCGATTCCCCTGAAGTGTTAAAGAGGCTTAAAGAGGCGAAGGGAATATGGTTTGGGGGCGGGCGTCAATGGCGACTCGTTGACACTTACCTGGGGACTCAAGCCGAAAAACTGCTCCATAAGGTTCTTGAAAGAGGAGGGGTTATCGGAGGCAGCTCAGCGGGAGCCTCGATTCAAGCCGAGTATATGGTCCGCGGAAACCCTTTGGGGAACTGGGACATGATGGCTGAAGGTTACGAGCAGGGTTTGGGCTTCTTGAGGGGTGCGGCCGTCGATCAACACTTCACTCAACGCAGGCGATTAAAGGATCTCAAAACAGTGATCGAACGCTTCCCTCAGATTCTCGGAATTGGAATCGATGAGTCGACGGCTATCGTGGTTCAAGGTTCGATTGCCGAGGTGGTAGGAAGTCATAAAACATTCTTCTTAGATAAAAAGAACCCGAATGCAACCTATCCCCTAGGTTTAAAGTCCGGGGAACGCTACGATTTGGTGAAGCGGGTGAAGGTGGATTGATAGCAGGATTTCAAGCCCGAAGTGTCAACGAGCCGTCATTTCAAGCCCGAAGTGTTAACGAGGGTTGGGCGTGAATTAATTTTAAAGCCCTTTTGAACTAAAGGGGGAGCGCTAGCGCGGAAGAATAATGGGTTTCGTCGACTAAGAAACCTGCATTAATTTAAAACGGAACGTCGGCACTCGCTAACGCTTCGCGCTTGAAAAGCGAATCCTCCTGCTTGGGTGATAAATAATTCTGAAACTGAAGAGGCGAGTCAGAAGCCGTTATTTCAAGCCCGAAGTGTCAACGAGGGTTGGGCGTGAATTAATTTTAAAGCCCTTTTGAACTAAAGGGGGAGTGCTGGCGCGGAAGAATAATGGGTTTTGTCGACTAAGAGACCTGCATTTACTTAGAACTGAACGTCGGCACTCGCTAACGCTTCGCGCTTGAAATGTGGGAGTGTCAAAAAGGCCGCACGTGGAACGTGCGGACTACTCCAGCGTCACCACCGGCCCTGGTATCCCATCTGCAGGAAAGTTATTGAGCGTGGCTTCGAAGCCATTCGTGGTATCGACGAGCCTTAAGTCGTTGGCATTTAAAATGCCGAGTTGCATCGTCGCGCTTGGGCTAGGAGTCGTGCCGCCCACAGGACCTGAAGATGAACTGCCGCCCCCTCCACTTTTACAACTGGTATCAATAACCAGTAAGAAGCAACTTAAAAGGACTAAGCAAGCCATCCTCAATGCGATGGGCTCTAATTTGGGGAGGCGCCATTCTATTCGAGTCCATCGAACGAGCACCAGTAGCCCCATAAGTAACATCGCTCCTATTCCGATGAGCGGAACTTTGGGGATGGAATATGGCACGAAGACACTCTGCTCTGTTTCTTCAGAAGTGATATCACCCACGAGAACAATATCTAATGATCCTCCAGCGGGAATAAGCCAATGACTGGGAGGACTGAAGGTAATGCGACCTAAATCTTCATCCTGAGAACTGACGGGGATCGTTTCTGAACTTTCAAAAGTGCCATCAGAGTTGAGATCAGCGGCTAAACGGGGATTTTCCAAACGAGTGAAGTCGACGCCGTCTCCAGTGGTGTAAGTGATCTCTTGTACTCGAAGCGATCGCGAGGGAGTACCCGGTAGAGTGAGTTCGTGGAGGATGACATCTGTAGCCGGAGCTGTGACGGTAAACGGTTCAGGTTCAGGAGGTAAGTTGATTTGGATCTCAGGCGGAGACTCATCGAAGAGTTCATAAGTCGCTCCCGAATAAACGGGTGAAGATTCGGGCCACGGGGATGAAACAAATACTGAGACCGAATCGGAGGATTCGAATTGAAGATCTTCAGGATCATCGAGCGAAACTTGGATCTGCCTTCCTAATGGTGCGAATCCATTGATGTCGAACCGAACTCGGAGTTCTCCGGCTTCACCTGAGGGCCAATTAAAGTTGTCATTTTCTTCAAGGCTGAGGTCCCAACGATTCGAGCTGATGACTTGAGTCGTAAAACTTCCAGCGACGAGTTCTTGGCCGGAGTTCGCCTTAAAAATGAGTCGAGGATTATTGATAAAGGAGAATCCATTGGCTTGACCGTCCCCGGTCACATCCATCAATCTTAAATCGAGGGTGCTGGGGCGGGCGTTCGTGCCGCTCGCTTGAACATTCATGACGAGTGCATCTAAGCTCTGACCGGTTTGGGCAGCTTTCAATCCTTCACTTGGAATCGGGTGGAGGTAAGCGGTCGGACCTTCAGTTGAAAGAGCCGTCAAGATGTCTCCCGACAATCCTCCGGCTGAGTACTGAACGTCATCGATAAAACCTCTGTATCGATTTTGAAGATTGGCATCTCCACCGATCGTGTAGGCACCGCCGAAGGCATCCGAGTCTTCGGCTTGTCCCACTCGCACCCCATCGACATAAAGAGCGAGTTGATCATTGAGTTTTGAGAGAAGTACGTGGTGCCAATAATTGTTCCTGGCGGAGCCTGAAAGCAAACTCGCTTGGCTTCCTCTTCTCAGTCTCAGTATGGAGGTAGAGGGGTTAAATGTGAGGACGACTCGAGGGACTACTCCCAGGGAAGTCCCGTGAGAGCATTCAAATAGAGTTTGCTGCTCATTCGGCCCAGTCGATGGTGCTTTGAACCAGAAGCTGAAAGTGAAGTCACCGCGAGTGATGGGGAGGCGTCCTACCTCATTAAAAATCAAATCACTCCTGAGTTGGCCCCCGGTAAACCGGTAGGCAGAGTCGGGGACTTCAAAGCGATTATCGGAGCTCTCTAAAGGATTGATGTTGACCGCATTCGCGTTGCCAACTGAGTCTTCGATATTGCCATCAAGGTTGAGTTTAAACAGAGGGCCGGGAGGTAGGATCGGTGCGGGGGCGCCGCTTGCGATCCAATCGTAAATAGCTTGTTGATCCGTGGAATTGGCTAACCCAGTGGGTGGCATCAGAATGCCGACACCAGGATAGTTGCATATCATTTTTTCATAGAGATAGCTGTTTTCGGGCTCAAAAGGTCTAACGATTGAATCCTGAATAAGAAGACTTTGAGTTCCGACGAGATTTCCATAGCTGACTTTTTCACTCAGCTTGAGCTGCCCATTATTACCCCCAACATTTCCGTCATGGCAGCCGAAGCATCGACTACTGAAGATGTCTTGAATTGTCTCGTAGGGTACGAAACTGCTTTGAGGAGTTAATTCGAAGCGAGTACCTATGATTTCAATTTCTAACCCTTGTTCATCCGGGTCATTACTTTGAATAGTTAAAGTTCCCTGGTCGGAGTCAGCTTCACACGAGGTGTAAAAAACTGAAAATGTAAAATCTTCCTGGGGGGCAATTTGAATGGGAGTGTTCGGTGGGGTTGATTGTTCTGGAGGAAACAGGAGCTCATTTTCAAAACCTAACCAAAAATTGGTTGAGCCACCAATTTCTAAATTTTCGATCTCTAATTCTCCGGTACCCGTGTTGGTAATTGAAATCGATTGACTTTGAATCTCACCTCTCAAAGTGCTTGGAAAGGTTATCTCAGAGAGGGATACCTGAATATCAGGAACCACAGGAACCGATCCCGATCCCATCACGTCAATTTGAACCGATGGTGAATCCGGGTCATCGCTTTCGATGGTGACGCTTCCATTAAAAGTTCCCACTCCGGTTGGCGTGAAATCCACCTGAATCGTTTGAAAATCTTGAGATGGAATAACCAGTGGCAATGAAGGAACTTGGCTCAATTGAAAGTCGGGATCCGAGCCCGCTGAAAGTGCGATCGTACTGACCGTCAATTGCTGGTTACCCAGGTTATTGATCGTGAGAGTTTGGCTCACTGTGTTCCCGATGAGCGTGGTAGAGAAAGTATGGCTCGAGGGATTTACTAAAATGTTGGGGAATAGGGGTACAAAACCAGAGCCTTCTATCGGGACCTGAACCGAACTGGTGTCAGGGTCATTGCTATTAATAACAAGAGTCCCGTTAAATGTCGCTTCACCCGAAGGGGTGAATTCCACTTGAAATTCAATGGAATTCTGCGGAGTGATCGATAAGGGAACTGAGGGAGAATTTTGCAGTAGAAATTCCGGATCGGAACTCTGAGAGAGTTCTATCGTGTTGACGATAAGATCCTGATTTCCAGTGTTGGTTATCGTGACCGCTTGGATTTGAGTTTCCCCGGCTGGAGTTAGCGGGAAGTTGAGATCTAAAGGGGTAACTTGAATGTCGGGTATCAGGGGAACAGATCCCGATCCCGATACATCTACTTGCACGGAAGCTGAATCAGGGTCGTCACTTTCGATGGTGACACTTCCATTAAAAGTTCCCACCGCCGTCGGAGTGAAATCCACTTGAATGTTTTCAAAACTTTGCGGAGGAACAATGAGTGGCAAGGGTGGAACTTGGCTCAGTTGAAATTCGGGATCAGAGCTTTGTGAAAGTTCGATCGTAGTGACTGTCAACTGATGGTTACCAAGATTGTTGATCGTGAGTGTTTGGTTCTCGGTGTTGCCGATATCCGTCGTCGGAAAAGTGTAGCTCGAAGGATTCACCTGGATGTTGGGCACCAAAGGAACGAAGCCCGATCCCTGTATTTGGACTTGAATCGAGCTGGAGTCCGGATCATCGCTGTCGATAAAAAGCGTGCCGTTAAAAGTCCCTTCACCCGATGGGGTGAATTGCACCTGAATATCGATGGAGTTAGAAGGAGCGATCAACAAGGGGAGCGACGGGGGGGGTATCAACTGAAATTCCGGATCAGAATTCTGGGAGAGCTCAAGGTTGTTGACGATGAGCTCTTGGTTGCCGTTGTTAGTGATCGTGACATTCTGACTTTGGTTTTCACCCGCCGGAGTTAATGGGAAGGTAAGATCCAAGGGAGCAACCGAAATATCGGGCTCTAAAGCAGCTAGTCCGGAACCGACCAGAGGAACTTGTGCGGTACTCGTATCCGGATCGTCGCTGTCGATTTCGATGGTCCCATTGAAAGCACCCTCTGAGAGGGGAGCGAAAGTGACTTGAATGTTGTGAGTCGCTTGTGGACCTAAGACGAAAGGGAGTTGGGGGAGGCTTGAAAGCTGAAACTCTGAAGCGGACCCGGGGGATAAATCGATTTCTGAAATCGTCAGGGGTAACAAGCCATCATTTCGAATCTCTAAACTCTGATTCTCGGAACTTCCTTCGAAGATGGGAATAAAGCTGATTGAAGTCGGAGTGACTCGAATATCGGGCTCTACTGGGTTTCCATTGTCGGGGGGGCCGATGGTGAACTGTTTATCGATGAGGACGGGAAGGACTTGAGTGCCCTCTTCCCCGGGTGTCCAGTAATGATTTTCAAAATGATTAGGATTCTGAGCAAAGTTGGTCGTTCCGGAGGGTGAATCTTTTAAGTCTAAGTTAATCGACTGACCTTCGAGGCCTAAGACATCGACAATGAGGTTTCCACCCAAGTGAGTCCCGGCTGGTATGTCGAGTTCATTGTTAATGATGTCGATGATCGCTGCGATGACGACGACTCCAGAGGCGGGGTCGACATCGCTGTGATAAAAGAAAGCTGTTTCGAAATCCGTACCTATATTTGAGACCTCCGCGATGTCGATCACATTGGGATCGTATTCAAATCGACTCACGAAACTGGATAAAGCAGAGTCGTGTTCAATTTTAAACTCGATTGTATTTTGAGTACTTCCTTCAGCTAAGTCGGCATCTTCGAAAAAGAAACGATCTGCTCCTGACAGAGAAGTTACCGATGTACATACAACCAGCAAAAAACTGTAAAGGAAGGAAGACCTAAAGCCATTCCGTGCTAATAAAAAGGTGAGGTTCATAACTTTTTCGTCAGGGGGCACTGACTATTCTATTTTCATTTCTCTCGGTATCGTAAGCCACGTTCTCATCTGCCATGGTTTGAGGATGGACATCTGGATTCCATCTCAGCACTTCAAGCTACGATACCTCTGATGTGTAGGGAAGGACAAGACCTTCGTAATTGACCTGAAGGAGGTGTGCCTCAGGAATCATCATCTGTGATCATTCTTGTAGGAAACACTTTTTTGAGCGCCCGGGATTGAATAGGTGATTCTAAAGTACAAGCGATGTCATCGCTATGTTCGAGTTCACTTTTAGTGATGATTCGCTTGAGATCAAGGCCCAATCTTCGAGCTCAAAGTCGAGGCGAAGGATTCTAAGTTGTTCGAATAAAAAGGATTACTACTTCAAAGGATCACATTGAGATTTCAGTTACCTTCCGTCAGTCTCGCGGCAAGGAAGGGATGGAGTCCATCGGTTTCTAAAATCTTCTTTTGGGCGGATTCAATGTCGTAAGGAATTCTTCTGAAGGCTAGGTCGGTATCGTTTTCTAAGATGACGTAACAAGCTCTGGGATCACCATCGCGAGGTTGGCCGACGGATCCGACATTGATAAGAAAGCTGCCATCGGGATGCAATTCGAACTCATCTCCTTGCTGGTTCGGCCAGGCACAGGCGAAGTCGTTCGTAATGATGCAAGGGCAATGGGAGTGACCGCAAAAGCAAAATCGATCGAAGGTTTTAAAGAGGCCTTCGATATGCTTCTCATCCCATTCGGATTCGAAATACGATGGCAAGATATAGTCCCAGATCGGATTGGCGGGAGATCCGTGTACGTAATGTCGGCCATTAAAATCACACGAGTATTTCAAGTTACGAAGAAAAGCTTTCCTATTCTTAATTTGTTCAGGAGTACCGAATTCTAAAAGTTGCTTTTGAGCCACCCTCACTGCCTTAGCCGCCATATCGTGGAAATCGTCGGTATTACCTTCTTCTGAGATGGCCCATTCATGGTTTCCCCCCAGAACAAGGTCTGATTTCTCGAGGACCAGGTCTAAACACTCAGCAGAATTGGCTCCATAGCCCACCGTGTCTCCCAAGCAGATCACTTCGTCAACTTTTTGCGATTCGATATCGGCTAAGACTGCCTTTAAAGCATCTAAGTTTCCATGAACATCGGAGAAAACTGCAATCTTCAAAATGAATCCTTAATTACTTCAGTTATGGAGTTGAGGAAGTTTCGAGCCACACCACGGGCAATTTTCCCAGTATCCTTGGGCGACCGACCCTCCGCATTTTTGGCAACATTCTATCAGGGAGGCCACGTCCGTGCCTCCCTTCTGTTTGGTATGACACCAGGGACAGTATTTCATCCCCTGCATCAGGGGATTATTGCAGTGCTGGCAGGTGTGATCGTAGCGGGGATTGGGGGACACTCTTCCCGAGGCGTCCTCAAATCCGGGGCCCCAACACCAGGGACAGTACTTCCACTCATCTAAAAGCCCGTGGTGACACCGATCACAATAACAGGGGAAGTCGGTATGTTCACTAAAAGAAATCTCGTTCAGTCCGCACCAAGGGCAGCAAGACATGTGCTCCGAGATGGGCCCTTGACATTCGGGACACTCGAAGTAGAGGTGGAGGGATCTCTGAGATCGCTTTAAAAAACCTTTAAATTTCAGCTCTTTAACTTTTTTGGCGTCGGTCCTCAGGAGAGAGGATCGATGGATGGAGAGCTGTTTATTGAACTTTTCAATACTCGGCGAAGCTTTTTGGTATGCGAATAAAAGCTCCTGGGCGTTTCGATACCTGGCTGAGTGCTTAGGGTGAGTGGCCTTCTGAATGATGCTGATCAGTTCCTGGGGGGCTTTTCTCTCGAGGGTCTCGAATCCAGCGAAGGGCCACTGGAAAGGCCATTTGGGCAATTTCCCAGTCATGAGTTGATGGGCGATGAGCCCAGATGAGAAGACATCAGAGGCGAAGCAAGGGTAGCCGTGAGCTTGTTCGGGTGCGATGTACTGAAGGGTGCCCGAGCCGGTGGCAGAGATCATGCTGTGTCGAACTTTTTTCGCGAGCCCAAAGTCGGTGATCTTTAAAATGTTGCCAGGGAAAATCAGAAGATTGGAGGGCTTTAAATCACGGTGGATAATGCGATGGCTATGAGCGTAGGCTAAGCCTTCAAACAATTGCTGCATGAACGAATGAGCTAAAGTGGTGCTCATCCGACGGGTGAGGCGTTCTTCGAGGGATTCCTGGGCGAGGTCGGTGGCGATCACGATGATCCCATCGACGCGTTCAGCATTTTTAATCCGCAGGATGTTGGGATGGTCGAGTCGCGCGCCAAGTCGAATTTCCTCTAAAAGCTCTTCCTCTTCATGGGAGCCGGGGAAGAATCGGTTGGGGATTTTTAGAGCCAGGGATCTCTGTTCTAATAAATCTCTCACTCGCCAAACTTGGCTGAAGCCCCCTTCGGCAATCAGGGCCTCTATCCGATATTTGCCAATCCTTAATCCTCTCCTAATGGTGATTCTGGTTTGTCTATTGATCACGTTACTTTCGATTACTTCTTTTCTTTTGACTCGACACTCCGAGAACGTTCTCTTGTCTTTAATGGAATCCGCTTGACAGAAACCGAGAGAATTGAGGATTTGCTAAGGCATTTCGAAAAGAGTTCTCTTAAAGACTTATCTCAGATTTGAAGACAAATAAGAACCCCAGATGGGCTTTCCTATTTCCTCGTTTTGGCAAGAGTTCATCTCGCGCTAGATAAATCCTTGGAAGTAAAATTAATCAGTATGGATCGGTATTTCCCATGGGAGCATCGCCAAGGGAGTATAGGCCGATGGTTGTGTTGCCCGATGGGACTGGATGGATAGAAACTAATTAATTGTGTCGAAGCGCCCGGGGTTTCAATTCTCTTCTTTTGTTCTCGTTCTTCACTTCAAAGCTTCCACAAATCGTACGCCAACAGAGTGAATCGGGGAATTATTCACATTTAAAATGAATCTATAATCACCATCGAGCCGGATCATAATGAATCTTGTATGGATCCGGAGGATGACCCCAGAAGGCGCTGAGTTAGGCCTTCTTATAGAACCTCTAAAATAGGCAGAAATAATTCAGGAAGTCTCGATAAATATTGCTGGGCCAATCTTACTCTAGTCCTTAAAGAAGTGAAATTGAACTTTCTAACTTTTCGTATTTCTTACGCGTTTCATTCGAAAGAAATAAGCTCGGCAAAACCTGGATTCAACCGTTCCCACAAAGCTAAGGAATGATTGTTATTGCATACTCTATTTCATACAGATCGTCGAAAGAGATCGGGTGCTGAATTTAAGTGCTGGGTTTAAGCCCGGGGAGGATTCCCTTAACACTTTTTAGGATAAAAAAAGGATTATAGGAAAAGTCCTAATTGACAATACCGGGATCTGTGAGAAATTAGGACGTTTGTTCAGCGATTCATACGATCAAGACCCTAGTCTTAAGAGGAAAGCTTTAGAGCCTATTCTCTAAAACCTGGTCGACCAGAGATCACCCCTTTCTATCGATCTTTAAAGTTAATTGGGTTTTCTTAGGGTTTTGAACTTAGAGTTAATTCAAGGATTCACCAGGAAGAAAGGCTTTAAGGTTTTTCTATTTTTGGTGAGCTCGAAGTTTACAAGCTGGCAACATTGTGAACTCTGAGTGGAGTGTTGGAATTAACTACTAATTCAGTTTTCCCCTGCGGCTATTGTTCCTTCAAGTGGGGGGGAGAGAGCTGTCGTCTGATTGAGCGATGTGGAAGTTACCCTGTTTTATATCTTGTCTCTCAAGCCAGGTATCGATTGTTCTTGGAAAGGTTTATTTTAGATAGATAGTCTTTAAGGCTCGACGCGTCATTCTTTCAGAGTGGGTTCATTCAGAGTAAGTTTATTGACGGCGAGTCACTCAAGTTCTTTATAAAACTGAATCGAAGAGAAAATAGGCGTTTGATCTCGGGGCCCTTTTAATCGAAACGTCCGTTTCTAGTTTTCTATCTTTTATAATCCTCACCTCATCTATGACTATTAGAGATATTTGATTGAGAGCCATGATCCACCTTTTTAGTAGACCTTATTGAATCCTATGCAAGATTTAAAGACCGGCATTTACGTTGATAGTCTCAATATCATGATGAACGGCGGATACGGAATTCGTTACGATGTTTTGTACCGCTATGCCGAAATGCAAGGTTCCGTCCTTCGTGCCAATGCCTACCTCTGTGAAGACCGTGAAAGAAAAAAGGACGACTTTGAGTACCGCAATAAAATTACCAATTATCACAAACGACTGCGGCAATGTGGTTTTAAAGTATTGGTGATCCCGATTGCAAAATACACGGGGGAAAATGGAGAAACTCTCATCAAAGCCAATGTGGATATGGATATGGCTTTGGATGTCATTCAGCAAGCTCGACATTTAGACCGCTTGCTCCTTCTTACCGGGGATGGAGATTTCGCTCGCCTCGTTGATATCGTTCAAAATTTTGGAACTCGAGTCGAAGTTTTAGCATTCCAAAGCGTCAGTACTCGCCTCGCCTCAACCGCCGATGTTTACACTAATGGGTTCCTGATTCCTGGCTTGCTCCCTTCTGAAGAAGATGATGTTCTTCGAGGTCATGTCGTACGATACAACTCCGAAAAAGGATTCGGTTTTTTAAGGTACTATGAATTTGAAGAAGATGGTCTCATTCCCTACGAAGTCTTCTTCCACGTCAGTGAAGTCGATGATCAAGAAGCCTTAGAGTCCGATCGATACACTCCCATTTACGAGTTTGTCATCGAAGAATCCGATGATGGAAAGCAACGAGCTGTCAACCTCACCACGATCTATACGGATAACAATCTTTGATCTCTCGTGATTCAAAATTGAAATTTTAAAAAGTCACCGGCCCGTCCCGCTCGAAGGGATAGGCCGGTGTTTTTTTACTTTGAACCCTTCGCCAGAATGAAGTTGGAGGTTTCCCATGAAGCCTTTAATCAAATTTGTTTATTTCGATGTAGGTGGAACGATCCTCACCGTTCGTCCCTCAGTGGGAACGATCTACAGTGAAGCGATGGCACGAATCGGGTTCGACGTGAGCGTAGAAAGAATTGAAGAACAATTTAAGCGCGCGTGGAAAGCCGGGGCCCAGCGACGATTGGATTCGGGATTTGTTTGCGATGATGCCGGCTTAAAAGAAGAGTGGAGAACGATCGTTAGTGAGAGCTTTTCGGGTTTAGCACCCGAGGGAGCTATCGACTCGGTCTTTGAGAATCTCTACGAGCGATTTAGTCATGTTGATTCTTGGCGGGTCGCGGAATCCGCTATCGAGACATTTGAGAGTTTAGAGGCTCAGGGGATTCGACTCGGCGTTTTTTCTAATTGGGACAGTCGGCTTCCGGGAACTCTTGAAGCCCTCGGTTTAAATTCTTATTTCGACGTGCAGGTGATCTCCTACGAAGTCGGATTCGAAAAACCTCATCCCAAGATCTTCGAACGAGCGATTGAGTTGGCAGGAGTGGAGCCCAAAGAAATACTTTTCATCGGTGATTCCTATCACTGTGACATCGAACCCGCCAAACAGCATGGCATCCATTCTTTGTGGGTTCAAGATGGCCCTCTCCACGAAGATGAGCCTTCATTCACCGATCAGGGGCCGTTGAGTTTGCCCGTTCCCACCTTCAAAGAAGTTTATCAAGAGATCGAAAATTCGTTTCGTTTAAAGTAGAAACATGATTTTAAGCCCGAACTGTGGTCTTAGTGGTAGGCTCGACCTTCGAGCCGTATTTCAAGCCCGAAGTGTCAACGAGGGTTGGGCGTGATTGGGTATTAAAGCGCTGATGGATTTAATGGGTAGCGTTAGCGCGGAATGAAGGTGGGCTTTTTCGTCAGAAGAGAATATTTATTTAGAGCAGAACATTGGGCACTCGCTAACGCTTCGCGCTTGAAATGAGGGTGGATTGAATTTCAAGCCCGAAGTGTCAACGAGGGTTGGGCGTGATTGGGTATTAAAGCGCTGATGGATTTAATGGGTAGCCTTAGCGCGGAATGAAGGTGGGCTTTTTCGTCAGAAGAGAAGATTCATTTAAAGCAGAACATCGGGCACTCGCTAATGCTTCGCGCTTGGAATGCGGGTCATCCTGCTTGGTTGGGAATATAGATTTGGAATGAATTAGGAGAGTCAGGAGCGGCCGATAGCCGCGACCATTAGGGATGCGGTTCTTTTTTAATGGGCTTCGCCCCATTTAACCATTAGAAGTGAAGTTACGAATAAATGTGAACTTGAAGCTTTAGGCTCAGTTTAAACGGAAAAAGCCAAACCTCTTTAGGAGTGCGCTGGTGAAACCAGCTTGCACGATGGAGCAGCCGATAGCTGCGACCCTAATGATGCGGTTCTTTTATAATTGGGCTTGGCCCCAATCTTTAGGAGTGCGCGAACCGAAGGTTCGCTTGCACGATGGAGCAGCCGATAGCTGCGACCCTAATGATGCGGTTCTTTTATAATTGGGCTTGGCCCAATTATAAAAGAACGGGCCAGCTCGGGGTTGTTTGGGTCGAAAGGGTAGGGTTGGGATAGGGTAGGGTGAGATGAGCTGGCCCGGGAAGATCTAATTGTATGATTCAGATTTTATGAAGGCTTTGTCTCGGATCTGTCATCGAGAGCTAAAAGGAGTAATTCCTAACTTTGTGAACCTGAATCGAGTTTTCTTGTTCTTTTCTCGTGAGTCCTTACTTCTATGTACGTCGTAGGAACTCAGATCTTACAAAAATAATCTCCTTTTGTAAGTAAGTTGCAAGGAGTGAAGATTTTCGTGAAAAAATCCAGATTATTTAAAAATCGAAGGCGATTCTGCTTTGTAGACGAAAGTCGAAGCCAGTAATTCACCTGTTTTCGATTAATGGTTTGGATTGTTGAAGAAAGCAAGGTTCATTAAGAAATACATTTAAACTAAGAATCTCTTAACTCGTTTGATTTCATGTCTTACCTCCATCCTAACACCTCGATCACGGGGCTCGAATTCTATTTAGAAAGATCTTTTTTTCACAAAGTTTTCCAAGCTGCTGTTTTGATGCGGGGGTGATGTAAGTCGTTTTAATTATTTTGCTTATAGAGTCTTGCTTGCGACGTATCTCGATTGTCACCAGCCAGTAGAAGAGGCGACCTTTTCCTCTTTCAAGCCTGAGATCTAATCCTTTTTATCGCACAACCACCTATTCGTGATGACAGTCTGGGGACAGAGTCAGGGGAAACTTAAATGAGAGTTGCGCTTGTTAGTGTCAAAAGTAGCTGTTAGCAATCCAATCGAGTGAGTATGAAGAACTATCACCTTGTTTCTGTTTTGATTCTCGGGTTGATTCCGTGTTGGGGGCTCCAAGCCCAAGTCGCCGAACTTGGCATCATGAGTGAAAAACCTGAGTTCCTGGGGCGAAGTGTGGGGTATTGGGCTGACCGCCTTGCCTCAAAAGATCGAAAAGATCGCCGTTTAGCGATTTCTCAGCTCATCGAAGGCAAGAAAGCGGCTGTTCCCTTAACTGCCTACCTTCTCAAGTCTGGTCGAGAAAAAGTTCGGAAAGAAGCGACAGCTATCCTTTCACGAATTGGGAAGGATTCGGTTCCCTATCTCATTCTGAGGCTCAAAGACACTAACGCGAATACTCGATACGAAGCCGTTTCCGCGCTGAGAAACTTAGGGAGTGAAGGACGCCAAGCGATTCCCCGCTTAGCTCGTTTGTTAAGAGACGATGATCCTTATGTCTCCATGGAAGCTGGACGGGCCCTGGCGATGATGAAAGAGCATGCCTTTAGTGCTGTTAAAGATTTGAGTCGAGCGCTCCATTCACGTTATCCCCTCACGAGAGCGATGGCGGCGGGGGCCTTAGGTGCGATCGGGCCTAAAGCCCACGAAGCCACTAAGGATTTGATCACGGCCTTAGAAGATGATGATTCGGTGGTCCGGCGATGTGCAGCCGAAGCTATCGCCTCGATCGGCCCCCAAGCTCGAGCGAGCATCCCCCAATTGATCAAAGCTCTTTGGGATTCAGATCGGCACGTCAGAATTTGCGCTATCGGAGCACTCGGTCGAATGGGGGAGCACGCTCAAGAAGCAATTCCAATACTCAACAAAGCTCGCCAGTATCCGGCCTTCACGACGGAAGCCTCTTGGGCACTTAGTCAAATTACGAAGCAAAAGGTAGAGCCTCTTAAGACTTCCATTCATTTTGATTCAACTGTTGATTCTAAACCCGTGAAACCCAAGCCAGGATCGACAGTGAGGGTGGAACGAAAAAAGGAGAGTGGCTTGCCCGCCATGTTAGGGAAGACCCCCTATCGCAATAATGTTTTCGAGGGAGGAGTCAACGTCGATTGGATCAAAGAGGGTAGAAAGTCTCTGCGCTGGACTCGACGCTTGGGAGATGAAACTTACGGTTGCCCCATCGTCAGTGGAGGAAAAGTTTTTGTCGGGACGAGTAATGAAAATCCTCGTAATCGAAAAGTGAAGGGGCGGCGAGGAGTTTTGATGGCCTTCAAAGAAGACGACGGAACGTTTCTTTGGCAAGACAGTTCTCCTCTTAGAAGGAACAGCCTTCAAAAGCTCCTTCTTCCCGTGACGAGTAGCTCGCCTTTGGTTGAGGGGGATCGCCTTTTCTACATCGATGGGCAAGGGCAGCTGCGATGTCTCGATACTGAGGGTTTTTACGATGACGAGAACGATGGTGAAATCAAAAATGAACCGTTTAAATCCAATTTGGCCGCTGATTTAATTTGGCAGCTCGACCTCGTTTCTCAATTGGGGGTTTTTGTTCACGAAGCGGCGAACTGTTCGGTGACAAGTGTCGGGGATCTTTTGATGGTGTGTACTTCCAACGGAGTTGATGAGTCTCATACCAATATTCCGGCTCCCCGTGCTCCCAGTTTTATTGGAGTGCATAAAAAGAATGGACGCGTCGCTTGGCAGATCGTGGGGCCCAGTCCCAATGTGATGCATGGCCAATGGAGCAGCCCTTCGGTTGCGAAGGTGAAGGGAAGAGATTTAGCTTTTTTTGGTGGTGGTGATGGTTGGCTTTACGCCCTTGAGGCCTCGACCGGGAGAGAGATCTGGAGATTTAATGGTAATCCTAAGGACGCCGTTTGGCATACCAGTGGAGACATCCGAGGGCTCCAATTAAAAAACAACATCATCGCTTGCCCCGTGTTCTACGATGGGAAGGTCTATCTCTCGATGGGGCAGGATCCCACTCACGGCCAAGGCCAGGGAGCCTTGTTTGCCATCGATCCCAAAGGATCGGGGGATGTGACCGGGCGAAGACAGATTTGGGTGAATCGAAACGTAGGTCGAATTGTTGCTACACCGGTGATTCAGAACAATTTGCTTTTTGCCGCGGATTACAATGGCATCGTTCATTGTATCGATGCTCAAACGGGAAAGCATTACTGGGAGCACGATGTGCTCGCCGGAGTGTGGGGAGGATTAGTGTTGGCGGGTGACCAGCTTTACGTCGCCGACGAAGATGGGGTCGTGAATATTTTTGAAGCCAAGAAAGAAAAGAAGCACCTTACCTATTTTGATCTCGATGCTCCGATATGGAGTGTTCCTACCGTTCACCAAGGTTGTTTATATATTACGAGTGCGAATTCGTTGTTTGTGATTGGGAAGAAAAAGTAGATTGTAGGCTCGACCTTCGAGCCGTATTTCAAGCCCGAAGTGTCAACGAGGGTTGGGCGTGATTGGGTATTAAAGCGCAGATGGATTTAAGGGGTAGCGTTAGCGCGGAATGAAGGTGGATTAAATTTCAAGCCCGAAGTGTCAACGAGGGTTGGGCGTGCTTGCGTTTTAAAACGTCGATGGATTTAAGAGGTAGCGTTAGCGCGGAATGAAGATGGGCTTCGTCGGCCAAATAGAATATTCATTTTGAACGAAGCCTCGGCACTCGCTAACGCTTCGCGCTTGAAATGCGGGTCATCCTGCTTGGATTGAATATAGAATTGAAATGGCTTAGGTGAGTCAGGAATCGCCTCGCGGAGCGAGACGACTACTAGGTGACTATAGCATTAGTTTAAATAGAAAAGCAGAATCCCTTTAGGAGTGCGCGAACTGAAGGCTCGCTTGCACGATGGAGCCGCAAGGAGCGGCCGGAAGCCGCTATCATCATTACAGTGCGGCGACCATTAAATAACAACCGTCTTTATTATTGGTATCGTCCCCCTTTAGGAGTGCGCGAACCGAAGGTTCGCTTGCACGATGGAGCGACCGATAGTCGCGACCAATATTGATGAAGTCCTTTTTATAGGCTCCGCGTATAAAAAGGACCGGACTGGCTCGGGGTTGTTTGGGTCGAAAGGGTAGGGTTGGAATAGGGTAGGGTGAGATGAGCCAGCCCGGATAATTGGATTATTGGTTCTGATAAGGGGGCCCGCAACTTTTATTTGTGAATATATTTAGGTTTAGGTCATTTCCTGGGGGTAAAAAATTTTTAAGAAATGCCGTTAATTAATTCTGCCTGTGAAGCGCATTGACGAGCATGGAATCCCTGCGCTGAATTTGCACCCTCAAATGGGCGCTTTTATTTCTTTCAACCTAATAAGTTAGGTCAATAACTTGGGGAGATTTTGATGCTGCTGAATCCTATTATCTGAACATGAACTTGGGAATTGAACAACTTGTGGAAAGTTCAGCTCTCGATGTCTTCCTTTTCATTTCGAGTGGGATTTTTGCGGTTTTAACGACGAGATCTTCAAGAAATTCTCCGATGGATATAATGGCATAAACGGGAATTGTGACTCACTTTGGGGGATCTAAGTTCTAATCGGTTCCGACGAATCGGGCTCCGGGTCGACTTTACTTCTAATGTTTTCTTCTTGGATGCAGATCTCAACCCCAAAGGCGTGATAAGATCCCCATCTTTTGTCTTCTTTATCCTTAGTGTTAAAAGCCCTGATAGGAACAGTCTTCAGGCAATTGAATCATGAACGAACAACCTTACCGTCTGGGGATGATCGGCTTGGGAACAGTAGGAAGCGGAGTTCTCGAGCTTCTCCATCGCAGAGAATCTACCCTGGTCCGCCGCCTTGGTCGAGCTATCGAAGTGAAGAAGATCGCCGTTCGCGATACCTCTCGATCACGTCCCTACCTTTCTGGTTTCGGGGAGATCAGTGATCTCCTGACCGATAACCCCGATGAGATCCTCGAAGATCCCGAGATCGATCTCCTCGTCGAGGTTGCGGGTGGAGTCGATGAACCTCGCAAGTGGATTCTCAAAGCCTTAGAAAATGGGAAAGATGTCGTCACTGCCAATAAGGCCGTACTCGCAGTCCACGGTAAAGACATCTTCCAAACGGCTTTAAGCCAAAATCAACGTGTGTTCTACGAGGCATCGGTCGCAGCAGCGATTCCGATCATCGAGATGCTTCAGAACGGATTGATCGCTAACGGAATCACCTCTCTTTCCGCCATCCTCAACGGAACTTGTAATTTCATTCTGACTCAGATGGAAGAGGAAGGTCTCGATTACGAAACCGCATTGAAGCTTGCTCAAGAGAAAGGCTTTGCCGAAGCTGATCCCACTTTGGATGTTTCGGGAGGCGACGCTGCTCATAAGCTCGCCCTGTTAGCAGGAATAATCACCGGGTCTCATGTTCCGATCGAGTGTATTTACTCTGAAGGAATTCAAGAGATCACTTCGAGTGACTTCACCTTCGCTCGAGACCTCGGCTACGCCATCAAAATGGTGGGTACTCTCAAACAACACGGTACTGGGGCTTGGGAAATGCGAGTGCATCCTACTCTCGTTCCTGAAAACGATCTCCTCGCTCAAGCGCGAGATGAATACAACGCCGTTTCCCTCGTTGGCGATGCGGTGGGTCGCATGTCGGTGATGGGAAAGGGTGCTGGATCTTTGCCGACTGCTTCGAGCATCGTCGCGGATGTCCTTCGGGCTTCGCGAGGCGAACGCGAAGGCGGAAATCCTCACGGCCTCAATGTTCCTGAGCTCGTTCCCGTTGGGGATGTCGAACTGCCTCACTACATTCGCCTCGAAGTGAAAGACAACCCCGGGGTTTTAGGTCGAATCACATCATTTTTCGGAATGCACAACATCAGTATTCGATCGATCAATCAACCCGAGGCTCAGATGGGGCATACCGTGCCTGTGATTATCATCACGCATACTTGTAAAGATAAGATTCTCACCGATGGTCTCGAAGAGCTGAAAAAGGCCGGGCTCGTCGAACAAGGATTCACCCATATTCGGATTCAGGAATAAGCCATGAGTGAACCACGTTTGATTCCCCAAATTGAAAGATACAAAGAATTCCTCCCGGTAACGGAGGCGACTCCCATCGTGAGTTTGATGGAAGGGACAACTCCTCTGTTAAGAGCTTCCAACTTAGAGAAGCACTTAAAAGAAGAGCATTCATTAGAAGCCACGGTTTACCTTAAATACGACGGCACTAATCCTACCGGTTCCTTTAAAGATCGGGGGATGACGATGGCCATTTCCAAAGCCGTTGAAGCGGGAAGCCAAGGCGTTATCTGCGCGTCGACGGGAAACACTTCTGCTTCGGCTGCGGCTTACGCAGCGCGTGCTGGATTGAAATGTTTTGTCGTGATTCCCGATGGTAATATCGCGATGGGGAAACTGGCTCAAGCGGTTATGCACGGCGCCAGAGTAATCGCGATCGAAGGGAATTTCGATGAAGCCTTAAAGATGGTCGTTCGAGCTTCGGAGGAAGCGGGATTGACTTTGGTGAATTCACTGAACCCCTTCAGGATCGATGGTCAAAAGACCGCCGCCTGGGAAATCATCGACGACTTAGGCGAGGCGCCCGACTATCACTTTATTCCCGTCGGTAACGCCGGAAACATCACCGCTTACTGGGCAGGGTTTAATGTTTTCAAAGACAATGGGCGTTCGAACAAGCTTCCTCAAATGATGGGTTATCAAGCTGCGGGTTCGGCACCTATCGTCGAAGGGAAAGTCATCGAAAATCCCGAGACGATCGCCACCGCGATTCGTATCGGTAATCCTGCCAGTTGGAAGAAAGCCGAAGAAGCTCGCGATGCTTCCGGTGGAACGATCGATAAAGTCACCGACGATGAAATCCTCGAACAGTATAAATTCCTCGCCAGTCACGAAGGAGTCTTCTGTGAGCCTGCCTCCGCAGCTTCGGTTGCCGGATTGGTGAAAGCCGCTTCAGAAGGTAAGGTTAAAAACGGTTCGGTCATCACTTGCACTTTAACGGGGCACGGCTTGAAAGATCCCGAACGAGCGATCACCTTCGCTCAAGAACCAGTGAAAGTTAAAGCTGAATTCGAGGCCGTACTGAGGGAGGTCCAATCCTGATGTCTCGAAGTGCTCGCCACCGCATGAAAGTTCGAGTGCCCGCATCGACGGCAAACTTAGGTTCGGGTTTCGACACTGTTGGCTTAGCTGTTCAAATGTATTTAACCGTTGAAGCCACTCCTGGGGGTGAAGGCTTAAATATTGAAATCACCGGGAGAGACGCCGAAAAGATTGCTACCGATCATACCAACATGATCTATCGGTATATCGCCGAACACGCTGGCGATGCGATGCCGATGGGATTGAATCTGAAAGTTCACAGTGACATTCCTCTGACGCGAGGCTTCGGGTCGAGTTCAGCGGCGATCGTGGCGGGAATCAGTATCGGCGAATGGTTGAAGCGAGGGACTCCTCCTGAACGTCAAATCGTATTAGATGCTGCGTGTAAAGCGGAAGGGCACCCGGATAACGTCACAGCGGCCGTTCTCGGTGGTTTGACCGTCAGTGCGATCATCGACGAAGAGCTGGTGACCAACAGTTTAAGAATTCCCGAAGGCTTAGAGATCGTGGCGATCATCCCTGACAAAGAGCTTTCCACTCAAAAGGCTCGTGAAGTCTTACCTTTATCGATCTCAAGAGCCGAAGCCATCTTCAACCTTCAACGCTTAGGCTTGTTGTTGACGGGATTGTTTTTGAATCGAAAAGAACTTTTGATTCAGGGAGTCCAAGATCAGCTTCACCAAAACCGGCGGGCTACCTTGTTCCCTCCGATGGGAGAAACCATCACGCGTCTCAATCGAGAGCGGGCCTGTTTAGGTGCCTTCATCAGTGGGGCGGGTCCTTCGGTCGCCGCGTTCACTAAAGGACAGGGTCCTTACCTCGGCCAAATCGGGGTGGAAACCATCACCAGCATGGGCGATCAAGCCGAGTATAAAGTTTTAGCTCCTGATTACATCGGTTTGAAGTACTTCGAGTGATCGTGACCCTCTCAAGACTTCCATTGCATCCAACATTCATCCTGTAGTTGATTTCACCCGTAACCACCCATGACCGAAACGAAAAGTTTGGATCAAACCATCTTAGTTCAAAAGTACGGAGGCAGCTCCGTCGCTTCGGTCGATCACATCAAAAGGGTGGCCGAACGCGTGGCGCGGTGTCACCGTGAAGGCCATGCCGTTGCGGTGGTGGTTTCTGCGATGGGAAAGACAACGGATGAGTTGGTGGGGCTGTCTAAACAAATCACCGATCTCCCCACGCCCCGGGAAATGGATATGTTGCTTCACGCCGGGGAGATCATCTCAAGCTCTTTACTATCGATGGCGATCTGCGAGTTGGGCGTGCCTTCGAGGTCATTCACCGGTTTACAAGCCGGAATGAGAACCGACGACGCTCACACCCGCGCGCGCATTCAAGAAGTTCAAGGCGGGCGAATCCTCAAAGCCTTAGAGGCCGGGCAAGTCGCCGTGATTGCCGGATTCCAAGGCGTTTCCCCAGCACTTGAAATTACGACCTTAGGTCGAGGGGGATCCGATACCAGCGCCGTTGCTTTAGCGGTAGGATTGAATGCGGATCGCTGCGAGATCTTGACCGATGTCGATGGTATTTACACCGCTGACCCTCGATTGGTTTCCGGGGCTAAAAAGATCGAGTGGTGTAGTTACGATGAGATGCTTGAGATGGCGGTCTTAGGGGCTCGAGTCTTACATTCGCGTTCGGTAGAGATCGCACGCAAATACAAAGTTCCCTTCATGGTGGGTTTGAGTCAACAAGAGACTCCCGGTACGTGGGTCTGTACAAGAGAATTCGCTCAAAAGGAGTTCGGTTCGATGGAACAAGTGGTCGTTAGGGGAGTTCCCCACAATGATAAAGTCGCCAAGATTTCATTCGATCGCGTGCCCGATCAACCGGGTATCGCTGCCAAGCTCTTTGAGACCATCGGTGCTTTAGGCGTGAACATTCACTTCATCGTTCAGGCTCAGAGTCACGAAGGTACCAACGATATCACCTTCATCATCAGCGATGAAGACGTGCCCCGATTGCGAACAGTGGCCGAAGACTTAATTCAAAAAGTCGGCGGCCAAGAAGTGGTGATCGATACCGAAGTCGCCACCATTAGCGTCGTCGGTGAAGGCATCGCCCGTGAGCCCGGCGTCGCCGCCCAAGTGTTTAAAACCCTCGCCGAAGCCAACATCAACATCGACCTCATCAGTACCTCGAATTTGATGATCACTTGCGTCGTCGCCCTCGCCCAAATGGAAGCCGGCTTGCAAGCCCTCCACGGCGCCTTCTTCGAGGAAGGCTAGGTCACGCAATGTAGTCCGCAGGCTCCGCCTGCGGCCTTCTCGACTCACCTATCCCATCCAATATTTTCAATCACCCAAGCACGAGCACCCACATTCCAAGCGCGAAGCGTCAGCGAGTGCCGACATTCAATTTAAAATAATGCAAGTTGGTTTGAGCCGACGAATCCCCACCGTCATTCCACGTTGACGCCCCTTCATAAAATCAATCAACTCTATAAAACGAAATCACTCCCTTCCCTCGTTGACACTTCGGGCTTGGAATTACGGTCCAAATACCGAGGCTACCACATGGCCGCACTCTGACTCTCCTAATCCATTTTAATTTTACGGCCCGCCGGGTATCCACTCTTTCCAAGCGCAAATCGATTCTTCTATTTCTATTACTCAGGAGATGTCCCAAACTCCTTTTGGGCCTGCTTTATTTGTTTTAAGACTTCTCTTTTGCTCCATACCGAGAGCAAGCCTCGTCGCCTTTTATTTAAATGTTCGATGGCATAAGGTTCTGCTTGTTCAAATGATTTCGTTATCGCTAGGGTGACATGAAACAATAAAAAATAGGCAACTAATTTAAATGATTCCACCGGTTCGTGAGATTCTGGGCAACCCTCCTTTAAGATTTGATCTTTAGTCGCTAAGAATTTGTGTAGCAACGATTTTGATTTTTTATTTTCACCCATGTTGTGCCAAGTATTCGCGACATTGTAGATCGCGCAAGGGCAGTTAGGATGAGATTTAAGGGCATCCTGGAAGTAAGGCATGGCCTCACTGTACCGAAAGGATTCGTGAAATTTCAGTCCCGCATTAATTAAATCGAAGCAATCCATAATTATAACACTCATGACAATTGACAGGAATTGCTGATTTGATCGACTTTCTGCTTGAGAAATATTTATAGTTTAGTAAAGTGTTCCTTCGAAAGGTTAAAGTTTGGGCTGTTCTCTCTCCTTTAGCTTACCCTGATTTATACATTCTAAGAGAGAAAATCATCGAGGGTCTTGTTTGATGATGCAGTTAGCCCTTGGTTATCGTACCCATGGTTGGCAAATGGTTTTGGGTCTACGAATAACCATCGAGTTGGGATATCCTTCCTCGGTTGATCGACATTAATAAATCTCCAATCTCGAAACCTTTGTGCTTCGACAAGTGAATAAAATTTGTTTCTGGCATCTGAGAACGGATTCGTGAAATCAAGTTCTTCAGATTGTGTTTCGTTGTGTCTTTTATTTCGAGTTAGTTACTGTCAAATAAAGGTCGACGCGACCTTTATTCAAATGCTCCAAGCAGTTGTTGCAGTCAAATGGGTAACAATAAGTTGTTCTAATTTGCCTTGAGGGGGGCTCTATGAATCACTTTAAATCTGTCATCTCCTTTAGTATTTTTATTTGTCTCTTGGCTTTAGCTGCGAGTCAGCAAGTTCTTCACTCGCACGAGGTGGACCTGAATCGTCTTTACGATTACGACGGTCGAATCCCAATCTCTGAAGCCACCCCTCTTGAACCTCAAGCGCCGCCCGTTGAAGCTGATGGTGCATTTCTTCTTGATCATTCAGATACGTTTAAAATTTACTGGGATCAATTACTGAGAACTCCACGGTTAATTCTCCCTAAGAATGATTTCAATTTTATTCAATCCTCACAGCTCCAAGTGATATCTACGAATCAAGGTTCCCAGGATATCGCTGAATCGGTTGCAACCTTTATCGATCAATACTCTGACTTTTTTGGAGTGACTCGAGAACAACTGAGTGCCCCTTACGTAAAAAGTTTCAAATATTTTGTATTGGTTTCTTACCGGCAGAAGTTTGGCGACATTTACGTTCGAGGTGCCAACATTCGATTTGTTTTCAACCGAAGTAATGGGAATCTAGTTCACATTAAATCCTTTTTACTGAGAGAAGACTTATCGCCAGCCGTTCCCTTTGAATCCTACGAACCAGCGGTAGAGTTGGTTAAAGAACGATATGGCGAAGAAATTCTGGATATTGAAAAGCAGTACATCTTCCCCAATCATAGTTTGGATGAGGTTTTGCCTATTTGGAGAATTAAATTCGATCATCCCGAAAATCCTATGGGTGAAATGCTGATCGATGGAGTCACTCTCGATCAATTCGAGGTGCGCGAATTCCGATTTGAATCTGGACTCATCGAAGCGAGTATCCAAGCCTTCACTCCCACTCAAGACCCCTCCGATCCCAATTACCTTTTTGTCACTCCCTTCGATTTTAATGAACTTGAGCTTACTAGTTTGCCAGATATTACAGTGAAGGGTATCACCACTCAGGGAAAAACTGATGAGCATGGGGTTGTCGATTTGATTGATGATGGAAGGCCGGTCTTTAATGAAGAAACGGGAGAGAATGAGTTAGTTTCTGAGATTACAGCATTACTTTTATACGGCCGTTGTAAGGAGGAGCTTTGGTTTGAAACGGAGAGAGGTTTCGCAGGTGAAATGTGCGCTGTCGGAATATTCGATGAGAACGGTGAACTCATCGAGGATGGGGAACAGCATGATCCTGGAGCCGTATTAAATTACGAGCCAACGGTGAGGGTGATGCACAGTTGCCGAAATCTTAAGCTCCGAAAGGAAGTACAGTTTGTAAAAAATGAGCCGGATAAGTTATTAAGTGGAAGGGCTGTCTATCAATTAAACAAAGATAAGTTGATTACCAGTTCTGGTTATTATATGGCTTACCATCATGCTGTTCAATTTGATAAGAGTTTGTATTCAGCACTGGAAGAAGATCGAGATCAACTCAGGCACAATATTCCATTGGATCTAAACACTACTGGTAGAGCTTTTGACGGTGATCCCATTGTCGAGGAAGAATTCACTCTGCATTATTTTCCTAAAGAGAAACGGGGAATCGCTTGCCTACCAGTAATGATTATTAATCTCAATCGGGATATTCCCCCGCCAGCAGGTCCTCAATTCGAACAACCTCTCACTCCAACAATCATCAATCATGAAGTTGCCCACCACATGATCTTCCAACTCACCGGTGCCCTTCAAGGCTTTGTTTCCGATTGTGGATTCCGAAACGGTCTCGTTGTTATTCCCAATCCAGACGATCCTCCCGGAGAAGGTCGAGGGCGATGCTTGATCAATGAGGGTAAATTTAACAATCCGATCTTTGGTGAAAACTCTACCTTAGAAGGATTCACCGATGCCTTGGCGGCCATCAAGCAAGAGATTCCTAAGTTCGGCTACATTGACTTTGGACGCACTGCAGGCCCTCACGCCTACGACATTTCCGATTTAGGGAACAATGATACCATTGAACCGTACCGTGAAGTTGTTGCGAATGCGATTTGGAATATTTTTGCTGATGCTAGGTCACTAACAACAGATAAAGAAGTTCGGGAATTTACAACGGAATTTTTCGAGAAAGGTTTCTACAATTTTTTCCTGACGAATCATATGAATGATGGTGCATCACGAGCCTTTGCATTTCCTCCAACTACGATTGAAGAAATATCCTCCGCCGTAATTGAAGTTCTAACCCAGATTTTATTGAATTCAAATCCAACCAATGATCAAAGGAGTGCAATTACTAATATTGAGCAATCTTTGGATCTAAGCCGCGAACAATTTGATAAATTTATTCAAAGAAAATTCCTCCGTGGGGATGCTAATAGTGATGGTCTTCATAATATTTCTGACCCTTTGTTCATACTCGAATTGTTTTTCAATGGAAAGGGTCATCTCGTTTGCTCAGATGCTGCTGATGTGAACGATGACGGAAATGTGGATCTCACGGATGCCATTTATTCCCTATCTTTTCAATTTTTAGGGAATCCCCAAGAAATTCCAGCACCGGGACTTTCTTGTGGCTTTGATCCTACTGACGATCAATTATTCTTTTGTGAGTTTGTTGCTGTCTGTCGGAACAAGTGAGTAAAGATTGAACATCTGAGTTGCTAAACCGGTCGTTTACATTGATTAAGGAGTGCAATTACTTTCTTCGCAATCAAGGAAGCTATCATCGAGGTAGAAGTTGATGGTCGTCTCAGGAATGCAGTCATTGTAAGGAGGCGCTAGGTAATGGCTGTCTTTAAAAAGGTAAGTCCAAATGATTCCGGCATCATTGGGACGAATCCTATAATCTTCATTGCTATCTAAGGCCTTTAAGCAGGGAGGGTCAAAGCTTCCTAAGAATAAGTACTCTAAAATTTTAATTCCATCGGGAACTTCAATCGTTCCGTTTTGATCGACATCTCCTCTTCTGAAAGCCGGGGAAGTGATTTTGGATCTGACTATTCTCAATTCACCAGCGTCTGCTCGGTGGCCTGAATCTTGACCGTTGGGGCTTCCAATTAAAAGCTCGGGGATGGAATCACCATCCCAGTCGGGGTACGGTTTCATCTCTTCAAAAAAGTAATTTGAGTTTCCATTAGCTTTAAATATGGAGATTGGAGTTCCGTGTTTGCCATCGTAAAGAGTCAGGCTAGGCGCATCTGGAGTCAGCGCAATGTTGTCGATATTAATTGTTGCTAATGCGTAATCACATACGCCATCCCCGGTATAATCTTCAAGGACTAAGATACGATTTCCGAGATTATCTCCGCTATAAGATAGTAAGCCATCATCATTGCCATGATTGACTCCTTCATGAGTACGAATCGGTTGGAGAGTGCTGCCCTCTAATACAAAAGTTACTCCTCTTCCGTTAGGAATAGGGCTGTATTTTGTTCGGTCCGCTCCAATGATAAAATCAGAGAATCCATTACCGTTTATGTCAGACAAGGGTTTCAATGTTTGTGACCAAAAGGAATACTCTCGTGAGAAGAATAAAGTTTTTAGGGTTTCTCCGGTAGATCCATTCAGAATTCGAAATGTTTGAAATTTACGCTCAATTAAACCCGTAACCAAAATTTCTTTAACTAGATCGCCGGTGATATCAGGATATAGTTGAGCGTTATCTCCAAATAAATTTATTTGATCATTTCCTTTTTGAGTCCAAAAGACTTTGTTTTGAACTGGATTAAACTTACCAACCAAGCCCCAGAATTGATTGAAATCGCTAAAATCCAAAAAATTCCGTTCTGTGTAAGCGCTCCAGCCCACTACGAGTTCAGGAAACCCATCATTGTCAGAATCCTTTTGAATTAAAACCGTCGATACAATTGATCGTAGCGATGGAATCGGCCTGTGCGAATATAAGACCCTTCCATTTTTCCCTGAATGAACAGTGATTTGGCCGTATGAATTTACGGTGATGAATTCACGGTAGGAATCGTTGTTGACATCGACATAGGTTATGATTCGGGCGCCTGCAAATGGGAGACTTTTAGTTCCATTTAAGTTGTAGATGGGCTTACTCTTTTTTGCGGAATAGACGATGATTTCGCCATTCCTTTCTCCCCTTGTATTCATGCTGACAATGCAAGCGATGTCGGGGTAGCCATCTTTGTCGATGTCATCGATGACATCAAAGGCTTGACCCAGGTAATCATTACTTCTGCGGCCATAAGCACGAAATTCCACATTGGGTCCTTCGCGAGCCACACTGATTTCAGTGCTCAGCAAAAGAATTATGAGGAGGAAGAGTTTCTTGACCATAGAATTCGTTTTTCAATTCGACAAGAAATTAAAATTTAGACCCAAATGGAACAGTTTTCAGAGCGTTGTGTTGGACCCAGATAAATAAAGATTAGCTCTTAGTTATGGCGGTTGTAGCGGGAAATTTCATTTGAGTATAAAGGACTGAACTGGAGAGCTAATTCTTCGGGTTCGTTCTGAGATCCAGTTTTCAGTGTAAGTTCACAATGATCGTTCAAAGTAAAAATTCACCGTGGTATTTCACCGTGCAAATTCAGGGTGCTTATTTACAGTGCTCATTCATAGCGCTATTCACCGGCGCCCCAACTCCCAGCAAGCTTTAGAAACCAAACCACAAGAATCATTATAAGTGGATTTACTCTAAAAAACACTTTTAGTTCCTTTTTACATGGTGATGATTAAAACGTTTTCGTTATTAAAATTATTTTCCTAACATCGCCCGGGCGATGTTGCGATTACTGAATCAGGTGTGAAACTTTAGGCTTCACTGTGGTTATGGCATTTAGAGTGAGAGTAGTAAGCCTTCGGATTTACTTGTCTGGTAAGTAAGTTGTTTTCGCCCTTACAGGGCTCGATATATTCTGATTCTTTAACCCAGGGCGGCGCTTCGCTCTGCCCTGGGCTAAGGTATGGCGGGCTTTCAGCCCTTGGCATGTTTTAGTCAGGGGTATTGTCTGCAAGCTCAGTCTTGTTGGGTTTGGTCTCTTTTGATTCCGTGCGGCGCTTCGCTCTGCGCCTTGTGGTTGTGAGTCATGAGTTTCCGGTGATTCTAAAATTCATATTCAAGATTTAATTACCAAGATTAACTAGCCCGGAGCGTAAGCGACGGGGCAGAGCTAAGGTCCTCCGTGGGTAGAGGCTAAATGTCTGAGCTATCCATAAGAAACAGGCCAAAGGCGAGTTCAACACGCTGAGGCATCCCGTCGCTTGCTCTTCGGCTAATTGATGGGGTTTTATTGATTAGGAATCCCATTGCGGCTTAGACACTTACTTGCTTTGCGGGTTTGAATCTAAGGCGAATTTTGAGGGCGGTTTTGTTGGGGAGGAGTTTTCTTTTGTATTTGAAACGATTGGGGCTTGTTAGGAAGACCGCACGCGGAGAGGTTGTTAATTTTTTAAATTCTTTACTCGCCTAAGAATAATTTGATATTTGAACGGACACTTAAATAGTTCGAAGCGCTGGCGAGGGATAAAGAATAGATCGACATTAAGACTGGTTAATATCCAGATTGAATCTTATCCACAGTACGTAGGTTCAAGTTATTCAAGACTAACTCTACGTTTTGTCCCCTCGCTCACGCTTCGGGCTAGTTAATGAGTTTTATTGATTAGGATCCCATTGCGGCTTAGTCACTTACTTGCTTTGCGGGTTTGAATCTCAGGCGAATTTTGAGGGCGGTTTTGTTGGGGAGGAGTTTTCTTTTGTATTTGAAACGATTGGGGCTTGTTGGTAAGACCGCACGCGGAGCGTGCGGACTACTGCTCGCTGAGGGTTTCGACGTTGACCTTCTTTAGTTTTTTTACGCTTAGGGTCAATGAGCCGTAGGTGTCGTCGACGGTGCCTTCGGCGACGAAGGGGCCGAGGCCGCGGAGGAGAGCGGCGTAGCGTTTGTACTCACGGGGGAAGAGGGTGGCTTCGACCAAGCCTGTTTCATCTTCTAAAGTTAAAAACTGCATCGATTGCCCGGTCTTAGTGGGCGTGCGTCGACGAGCGGCCATCAAACCCGCGACCCGAACGAATTGACCCGCTTGAACCCGGCGCTCAGGGTCTAAGGTACTGAAAGCCCGAGCGAAGACGCGCCCTTGAAAGTCGGGTAAGTCTAAAAGCACCTTGAAGGGATGTTGGCTGACATTGAGATCTAAGTAACGCAGTTCACAGACTAAACGATAGAGGTCGGTGTAATCGGGAAGGTCGGGGTATTCGGGATTCCACAGAGGATCACCCGCTGGTAGTGCTCCTTCTGAAGGACTTGGAGATGAGGAACTCGTACCGGAAGAGGTAGCCTTTGAAGAACCTGCATCTGAAGATGTCGTATTCGATGACGGCGTATTTGAAGACGGTGCCTTTGAAGAGCCAGCCTTGGAGGGTGGTACCTTGGAAGAGGAGGAGGAATCCCTCTGAAGATCTTCAGGGCTGAGCCCGGTAAAGAGAGAGAGTTCACCGCGATCGCGCTGACTTTTATGCGTGGTTTCTAACTCCCAGATCAACTGAGGGCGGAGCTGGCCGGTGAAGTCTAAGGCGCCCACTAAGATGAGAGCCTCTAATTCGCGCCGGGGGATGTTGGTGCGACGGATCAAGTCGTTGAGGGAAGCGAAGGGGCGCTCTTTTAAAATACGCGTGATACTCTGCCGCGAGAGCCCTTTGATTTGAGTGAGAGCTAAGCGAACGGCTTTTGAAAATACCGGTCGCGAATTCGAATCCTTTTGATTGTCTTGATGTGAAGAGCTTTCGGCCTTTTCCTGATTCCCGGCCTGATTCCCGGCCTGATTTTTTCTGGCCTGAATCCTTTTGGCCTGATTCTTTTCGGCGCCCTTCTCTTCAACATTGCTACCTTCGACACTTCCGTTTTCAACACCGTCGCCTTCAGTCTCGTGAACTTCAACGCCGCTACCTTTGACATTCCTACCTTTGGCACTCTTGCCTTTGGCATCGTCACCTTCAGTACAGCCGTTATCAATGCACGGCTTTTTACTGACGTCGTTCTTTGTTGAGTGAAGACTTGGACTGTAGTTTTCCACTCGATGCGTGCGAGAAGAGTGATTGACGCAAGGCGGTAAGATTGTCACTCCCAAGCGGCGTGCTTCTTCGATCAAGGTGCGTTTACTGTACATACCCGCGTGATGGTTGAGGAGAGCGCAGGTGAATTCGACGGGATAGTGAGCTTTTAAGTAAGCGGATTGATAAGCGAGAAGGCCGTAACCCGAAGCGTGAGCTTTATTGAAGCAGTAACTGGCGAAGCGTTGTAGATCGTTCCAAGCTTCTAAGGCTAAGCTGGGAGGCAAGCCATTGGTGATGGCTTTGCCGACAAAATCGTTTTCTAACTCTAAGAGTTCTTCGGGAGCTTTACATTTTTTGATGGCCGAGCGCAGTTCGTCGGCTTCGGCTAAAGTCTTTTGGGTTAAGACGGAGATGACCTGCATCACATCTTCTTCGTAGAGAATGATGCCGAAGTTGGGCTCTAAAACTTTTTTTAAACTGGGGTGAAGAAAGTCGATGGGTTCGAGACCCCGCGAACGGCGGATATATTTTTCTTTCATCCCTCCCTCCGCCGGACCGGGGCGAATCAAGGCGACGGCGGCGATGCAGTCTTTC
Organism: Planctomycetota bacterium; assembly: GCA_028280485.1. GTDB lineage: Bacteria > Planctomycetota > UBA8108 > UBA8108 > JACQVS01 > JANQLS01. The sequence continues at coordinate 30,244 of JANQLS010000007.1, read as the reverse complement.
ACGTTTTGAACGCGGAGTTGCCTTAAGAGTTGCCGCATCGCCGGGCTCTCTAACTGAAAGCAGCCCAGGGTTTCTCCCGTCTCTAAGAGTCGAGCGGTTTTCTCATCGTGATCGGGGATCGCTTGAAGCGAGAAATTGGAGGGTAGGGGACTCGCTTGAGGTGAAAGGTTGCTCAGAGAGGAAGTGCGGGATGAGGACTGGGATGAACTCTGAGATGACTTCTTGAAGGATCGATCGTGGGAAGCCCAAGTGGGCTCGCGTCCACTGACCCACTCTAAAGTTTCTTGGATCTCGGTTAGGCAGCGATTGCCCAAGAGGTCGATCTTGACCAGGCCGACTTCTTCGATCGAGTACATGTCGTACTGGGTGACGATGAGACCCTTCGCTGCTTTTTCGAGGGGGACGTAAGCATCGATTTCTCGATCGGCGATGACGATGCCCCCAGGATGGATCGAAAGATGATGGGGAAGCCCCAAGAGCTGCTCGGCGAGGGACAGAGCCAACTCGTAGGACTTCCCCTGAAGTAGAGAGAGGGCATCGTCTTCGACGAGGGAATCGAAGTGACGCGCGGAGCCTTCGCCCAAATTTTTTGCTTGGCTTTTTGCTTGGGAGGGGACGAGATTAAAGTTTCGACTTTTGGGTCTCTTAGAATTGGACTCTGTATGTGACCTGTTAGCCGAGGCTGGAGCTTGCCCGTCCAGGGCTCGAGATTTCGCAACCCACGATTGAGATGAATGGAGCGCATCTCGAATGGAGTTTGCGAGAAGAGGAGTTTTTTTTTAGTCGTGTTTCCATCGGTCAATGGCGCGCCCACTAACGATGCTCTTTCCTGTGCCTTCTCGTAGGCCCTGTTGTCGTGGTGCGAGATCGACTCGGAGCCTTCTTCTTCGGAGCCTTGTTGGTGTGCTTCTTGGCGTGCTTCTTGGCGTGCTTCTTGGTGTGACTGTGGAAGACTCAACGAAGAAGGACCGAAACTCGACGGTAAGAACTTGCTGAGGCGGTTGACGCTGTCGACGGAAAGGCCGAAGGCTTTAAGCGTTTCGCGAAAAGCGGAGCGCGGTTGAAACGTGACGTGAGTGGAGATCATCGCCACCTTTTCGTGTCCGTAGGCTTCGTAGACATCGTCGATGACTTCGTCGCGGCGAATCCAACAGAGATCGATGTCGACATCCGGGAGGTCGACTTTGCGCCCTTCGTGAAGGAAGCGTTCGAAGTGTAAACCGTAGGTGATCGGGTCGACGTTGGTGACTCCGAGGGCGTACGCCACCAGAGAACTAGCGCCCGACCCGCGTCCGATGACCTCAATACCACGTTGTCTCGCTCTGAGGACGATATCGCCTACGATTAAAAAGTAAGTGGTGAACCCCAAGCGTTGAATGATGTCGAGCTCGTAAGTGAGGCGACTCAAGTGTTGGGGGGAAATTTTATGATTGCGTCGGTAGAGACCCGAAAAGGCTTGGCTAGTCAGGAGGGTGAAGGGACATCCCTCCCGACCGCCAGCCGCAGTGGAAGTTTCCAAATCGCTGTCTTTGCTAATCTGGAGAGGATTAGATGCAGAGCTCGACTCACCGATGGGGAAGAGAGTGGAGAAGAATGGCTTGGGCCCACCCGGGGGAAAAGAAGTGGAGAGAGAGAGAGCGGGCTGACCCAAGTTTGGAGAAGGGATCGTGCTTGGAACGTCTTTTCTGTCGACTGAACGGCACTCTACTAGTGGAGAGTCAGTAGAATGAGGGTCGATAGAACTGTGTTTTTTAGAAGGGACCTTCTGGGAGGTAACACTTAGGAGTTCTGAAGCGCGAGAGGCGGTGAGTCGAGATTGGAGACTTCCATTTGGGAAAATGGGTTGTTCTCGAGTTAAATCTAACTGACACAGTTGAATCAACCGTTGGGCTTCGATCAAAGCCTTCGGGTAATTTTTAAAACGCTCACGCCATTGACGTGGGCTGGGGAAGTAGCGGGATTTTGACAGGCACTCGATTCGAGGGAGTGCGCTATTGTCTGGCTTGCCAACCGAACCGCTGCTAGAGTCTTTACTCTGTTTAATTTTAGAAGACACGCGGTCGAACCAAGTGTTGTTGCTGATCGCTAATTTCAGGCGATGGAGATCGTGATCTTCGGGATCTAAGAAGGCGATGTAGGGATCGGCGATCAGGGGGATCTTCCATTTTTTAGAAGCTTCAAAGAGTTCGACTTCACGACTTTGGTGATCGTGACCTTCTCCTGGTTGTACCCACAGCAAGCGTAAGTCGGATCGGGTGAGCTGGGGCCCTTTGTTGGTTGCTGCCTTGTTTGTTACTGTTTTACTTTTGGTCTTTGCTTGCTTCTGAGTCTTTTTGGCCTGATCTTTCTGGGCCTGATCTATCTGGGCCTGATCTTTTTTGAGTCGGTTGAGATGGTCGACTATAGGCTTAAGCGTTGAGGGGGAGTCGCATAAAACCAGTAACCCGGCGGAGTGTTCTAAGAAGTCTTGAGGCCAGCGCAGTTCCGTGTCATTTTCCGTGTCATTTTCCACACCATTTTTTTGGGCGCTCTCTTTGTTACTGGGTCCTAATTTTTTTAGGGTGATCAGGTGACAAAGGTTTTCGTACCCCAATTGGTTTTTGGCTAAGAGGACGATGCTTCTTTTGCCTCTTCTATCATCATCATCTTCTTTCGGCTCTTCTTTGGAATCGTCTTCAGAGAGAGCTGCATTCGGAAGACTCAGCTCGACGCCGATGATCGGATGGATTCCTTTAGCTTTGGCTAAGCGATAGAAAGTGACTGCGCCGTAGAGATTGTCATCGTCGGTTAAGGCCAAGGCGGGTAAGCCGAGTAAGGCCGCGCGGCTGACGATTTTTTCGAGTGTCATTGTTCCCTTTTCGAGTGAGTAGCAACTTTTGACTCTGGGGGCGACCAGGTCTTTGGCGTTCAAGTTGTCAGGGCTTGAGGCCATGGGTGAAGTTGCTGAGTTGAGGGACGTTGACCGTAACGATGACATTAAAGGAAGCAATCTTTCTTGGTAGGGATGAGGCGAGCAGTACGATCGGTAAGACTTATTTCTCTTCGAATCCTGCTGAGCGTTTGCAGGTTCCTTCACAGATTCTTTTTCAGCTTCTTCTTCTAAGGACTAAACTCAGGCCCTTGATCGAGTCGTTGGGTTCCAGTAGCTGGGCGCAGTAATTGGAGCCCAGTAATTTGGAGTCCAGTAATTTGGAGCTGAACTCGAAAGCGAACACTTGTTCGCGGGAAGAATGTTTATAGCGAACAATTGTTCGCCTTTCAAATTCTTTTTCTCAAAACTAGAAAAAACTTGGCACTCTTTGGCTTTATGTTGGCTGTATTAGATGAAAAGAGCCCTTAATATTCTTTCCAAGGCTCTTTTAAGGAGTGGCCTAAGGCCTTCAAAAATAAGATCTTGAGGAAAGAAGCGCGTTGTGTGAATGTCGGTGGTTGCCTTAGAATGGGCTCGAAGGCTTCCTTGGGCTAAGCCCCATTGAAGTTTTGTTGGGGGCGGTTGTCGACGGTGGAAACAGCTAAAGGCGAACTCGCTGTTCGCCCCAGAGGCTTGTTTTGTGCCCTGTTTCCAAGTGATATTTGGTCGAAAGGATCGTTGTGATGGAACGAGTCGCCTTTTCAATTTGCATCAGTGCTTCGTTGTTGGCCTTGGTCTTGGCTTCTTATTCGGTGTTCAGCTCGAATCAAGAAGAGGCCCTCAGCCAAGATTCGGGGATTGCTGAAAACGTAAATAAGATCGTCACTCAAGTCGAATCGATCGGTAAGCGAGTCGAGCGTCTCGAAGTGGATTCCACACTTTTAAAGGCACAAGCTTCGCAATCGTCATCGGGAAGATCTGGGGGCAAAGCGGAAGGTTCTTCGGGCGATGAAGGTTCGGAAGAGGAAACACTCGACCCCGTACAAAGATTAGAGAAACGGTTAGCGACTTTAGAGAGCTCTGAACATATTGCCCGGTTGGTTCACGAGGGAGAGCGCCGAATGAGGGAGCGCGCCGCCCATGAACGTTACGCCCCGATCTTCGATCCCTCGATTTCTGAAGAAGAACGCAAGCAACGCATTTTAGCTCATTGGAAAAAGGGCGGGCTTGACGGCTTATTACATTACGCCAACGAAGAGCAAGAACGTCAAGTCGTGATGCCGATTCTTTCCGTCGCCCAAGACACCACTTTAGATCCGGGCATGCGCGTTAAGATTTTGTCTCAGATCTCAGAGTCTTCTATTCCTGAGCTCAAGCAACCCTTGCTCGAAATGATGTCTTTTGAGCAAAACGAAAGATTGAGACAGCAATCCGTACGTAATTTGGTGACCCACGCTGGAAATGATATTCAAGTTCAGAACGCCATTTTAAATACGAGCCGAGAAGATCCCAGCATTCTGGTTCGGGGGACTGCGAGTCGACGACTGGCAAGAATCTCGGCGATGGCGAAAGAATCGACCCCCGGTTCGCCGATCACGACTTTAAGCTCTGAGGAGCTTCGCCAAGGAGTGAACCAAGGTTTGCCCAAGGATGAAGGGGATCGGGCTCGAGTTCGGGTTAAGGCGGTGCCCGCTGGTAGAGGGGATGGGGAGCGGGAGAAGTAGGGTTTTGTTGAGCGTTTATAGTTTGATGTTGAACGCTGACGCTACGCCTTGAATGAGTTGGCGCTTTTGAATGAATTGGCGCCTAACCCTCGTTTACACTTCGGGCTTGAAATGTTGACAAGTGAACTGGCGCTTTTTCGTGCAAGTAAGCTTTCAGCTTACGCACTTCCTAAAGGTTCGGGCTTCCCTGGTGTAAACCGTATTTAAGGTTCAAAGAAGGTTTTAGTTTGATGTTGAACGTTCTTTTACTATTACCTCGTTAGGCACGGGGTTCTCAGGATGAAGCCGTTGACGTCTTGGGGGAGTTGACCTAAGAGACCGATCGATTGACCCGATAAGACTGAAGAATGGCCGTAGCGTTCGCGAATTTCATCTAAGCTCGTACACAACTGACTCGCGCGCGCTTTGCTTCGAGCGACTTGCGAGGCGTGCTCCAGTAAGTTTTCAACCTCAGGGGCTTGCCAGGCTTCCTCAGCTTCCTCTTCTCTGTGCTCCTCCCCAAGATGTTCACCGTGGAGAGAGGGTTGGCTTCGCGAATTTGAATCTGCTTTTAGATTCGCTAAGACCTCCTCGGGCGATGGTTCGAAAAGATCTAAGGCGATCGTCGAACTCTCGGGCACTAAATCGAGCAAGGTAATTCCTACCAGGCGTAAGGCGACCCGCCGCTTGTGAAGACGACGGTAGCGGGTTAGAGCTTCGACAAAAATTTCGGCATCGATGTTGGTGGGCGCTTTTAAGCGAGTCGCCGTTTGTTCCCCCCGAAAATCAGCCGTACGAATTTTGACGCCGATCTTTCGACACGATAAACCTAACTTTCTCATAGTGTTTCCGGCGCGCTCACTCAAGTAGTGAATCATGCCCTCGATTTCGTGCGCATCGGTGGTCTCTTGGTGGAAGCTGGTTTCGCGACTGATGGAACGCGGGATTTCACGCGTGGAGATGATGCGCGTGTCTCGTCCCCGACACCGTTCGTAAAGAACTTCTCCTACTTGTCCCAGCATAGCCTTTAACGATGTTCGGTCTAAGAGTCGAAGGCTTCCGATGGTTTTTATGTTGAGCTTTTTCAAAAGTTTTTCTGTTTTTGAGCCGACTCCCGGCAGAGAGCGAATGGGGAGATCTTTGATGAATGTTTCGATTTGCTCGGGTAACACTAAGCGAGCGCCGGCGGGCTTGGCGCTTTTGGAAGCCATTTGGGCGACCATCCGGTTGGGACCTAAGCCCAAGGAGATGTCTAAGCCCACTTCCTTTTTGACTCGCGCCTGGAATTTTTTTAAACGAGCTTCGCTCCAGTCGGTCAACCGTTGGGTGCCGTTGAGGTCACAGAAGGCTTCGTCTAAGTAAGACTCGACCGAAGGTGCGATCTCTTGGCAGCGACTGAACACTTCTTCAGCGAAGCAACGATAGATCGCGTAGTGCCCCTCTAAGATGATGAGCGATCGGCAACGTCTTCGCGCTTCACCTAAAGGCATCCCCGCATAAAGCCCGAACTGGCGCGCGACGTAACAACACGAGGCGATGACTCCCGTGCCGACCGCGACCGGCTGTTGGCTTAAGCGGGGATTACGAAGTTTTTCGATCGAAGCAAAGAAGGCATCGATGTCGATGTGAAGCACGGGGGTTTCGAAGGCGGCTGGCATTGAAGAGCTTGGAGTTGAGGTGGATGGAGGTGGTTTGGTGGTCATGGTTTTGTAGTGGCCGGCTCGACCTTTGAGCCGTACGAAGCATTTACATGATTTTGAGTCGGTTTCATTTTAAGAACAAAATCGTCAGTTGGAGCGATTTGGCCCTTGCTAACGCTTCGGGCTAGTTAAGGGTTTTGATGTCTCAATGTTGATGGGGCTGAAGCGTTAGTGAGAGGGAGAATGGGTTAGCAGGGGTTGGTTGTGTTTGTTTCGTTTTCTCGGATTGATAGAGCGTTTTTGTTTTGGCCGCACGCGGAGCGTGCGGACTACTCTGCGGGCTTACAGCCCTTGGGCAATGGCGGTTTTGATGGTCTTTCATTTTTGCTTGAACGTTGATGAGGTCAAGGTGTTGACGGGGGAAAGAATGGGTCAGCATTAAGGTTGTTTATTAGTGGGACTGAATCATATCTACGTCACGTAGATTGAAGCTATTTGATATCAACTCAACGTTTCGTCCCCTCGCTAGCGCTTCGGGATAGTTAAGGCGTTGAGGGGGATTGGCTGTTGAGGTAAAGCTGAAATGTTTTTCCCGTTGTTACTAGAAGCAAAAACGTTTTTACTTCGGGCCGCACGCGGAGCGTGCGGACTACAACGTGCGGGCTACTTATAGTTAGGAATTTTGTTCTTCCTTTAGTGAGTGCGTGAGCGAAGAGAACTTGCACGAAGGAGCGAAGCGACCATCATTACTGCGGGCTACTCTGTTAGAATATAGTCGAGGCGCCAGACGGGGTTGCCGTCTTCGTAGCTGACTTGGAATATTTCTCCGCTTTCGGTTGTCAATGAAAAGCCGTGCCGATGGGGACGCAAAGAGCGGTCGACCCAATCTGAGTTGACGCGTTGAACGCGATAGCGACGCTGCGACCACAAAAGGGCGATCGGGCGAATTTTTCCTTCTTCGAAGACCACATAAACTTTGGAGAGAGGTTCGTCGATAGCTTCTTCGTGCATGCTGTTTCTCTTTCCGGGATGAACGTATGAACGCAAGTGAACCCAGTGAATTAAACCCAGTGAATTAAACCCAGTGGAGTAAACCCAGTGGAGTAAACCAAACCCAAGGGCGAACATCTGTTCGCCTTTAATTTATACCCCCTGAAACCCGAAAGAGGAAGGGAAAATTGGGGAGCGATTGAGAATTGGGAAGAGTCTTCGGATTCGGTGAGCTTACGCTGTTACTGAGATGAAAGTTAACCTATGATGATTCAAAAATTTGCGTCGACGGACCGAGTCGCTGGCGAGGCAAAAAATTAATAAAGAGAAACCGAAGCCAAAGTATTCATCATGCCTCCAAGTGTCTTAGCTCTTCTATCCCTCCTTCCGATCGCCACCGTTGCATTTTTTTTAGTGGGGCTGAGGTGGCCGGCAAGTCGAGCGATGCCCCTTTGTTATATCGTGTGTGGAAGTTTGGCTCTTTGGGTGTGGGAAGTTCCGGGAGCTAAAGTCGCTGCGGCATCCGTGAATGGATTAGTGATCGCGCTGACGCTTCTCTACATCATCTTTGGGGCGATCCTCTTACTGAATACATTAGAAGAAAGTGGGGCTCTCAAAACGATACGAAGGGGTTTCACCGATATCTCACCCGACCGTCGCGTACAGGTCATCATCATCGCGTGGTTGTTCGGATCGTTTATCGAAGGAGCGGCAGGTTTCGGGGCTCCAGCGGCAGTCGCTGTTCCCTTATTGGTCGGCTTGGGGTTTCCGGCATTAGCGGCCGTGATTGCCGGCATGATGATTCAATGTACACCCGTTTCCTTCGGAGCCGTGGGGACGCCGATCTTGGTCGGGGTGAACAATGGGCTCTCAGAAGGATCTTCAGTTGAGGCCGCCCAGCCCGTGGTTCAAAAATACTTGAGTGCTCAAGGCATCACCGAGTGGAGTGAATTCCTCCCGTTAATCGCGACGAAGGTTGCGGTTTTACATGGCATCGCCGGTATCTTCATTCCACTTTTAGTCGTTTGTATGATGACACGGTTTTTCGGGAAGAATCGAACGGTTAAAGAAGGTCTTCAAGTTTGGAAATTTGCGATGTTCTCCGCCTTGGCGATGATCGTACCGTATATCTTAGTCGCTTATTTTTTAGGACCTGAGTTTCCATCGCTCATCGGAGGGCTCGTGGGCTTGGCGATCGTTGTGACAGCGGCGAAGAAAGGATTCCTCGTTCCTCCGCGAAGCGAAGCGTGGGACTTTGAAGCGCGAGATCGCTGGGACGAAGAGTGGTTGGGATCGATAAGTTTAAAAGAAGAGGATGGCGAGAAGAATAAGATCGGGATGCTACGAGCGTGGCTGCCTTACATTTTGGTGGGAGGGTTGCTCGTTTTAACTCGAGTGTACAAGCCTTTAACGACTTGGTTGAAAGCACGAGTTATCAAGACGCCTGAGCTTTTTGGTACTGAAATCGCAGATTTTATGCCCCTTTATGTTCCGGGTGCGGTGTTTATCTTTGTGACGATCCTCGTATTTTTTATCCACCAAATGAAGTGGGAGAATTACAGTCGGGCGTGGGGGAAATCTTTTAAAACGACATTGAAGGCCTCCGTTGCCTTGGTGTTTACCGTTCCTATGGTGCAAGTTTTTCTCAAATCGGGGGGAGGCGCGGCGGGTTACGAAGAGATGCCGATCGCCTTAGCCGATGGCGTGGCGGCGATCGCGGGAGGTACTTGGTCTTTATTCGCTCCCTTCATCGGCGGGATCGGTGCGTTCGTAGCCGGTAGTAACACGGTGAGCAACATGATGTTTTCTCTCTTTCAATTCGGAATGGGAGATCGCATCGGAGTGGATCCCACCTGGATCGTGGCGTTACAGGCTGTGGGAGGTGCAGCCGGAAACACTATTTGTGTGCACAACGTCGTGGCGGCGAGTGCGGTCGCAGGGATGGTGGGAAAGGAAGGTCTCGTCATACGAAAGACCTTGGTTTGTTTTTTATACTACGCGACGATGGCGGGAGTAGCGGGGAGTTTGATTTTGTGGTTGAAGTAGCCGGCTTTAGTCGTAGGCTCGCTCCGCGAGCCGTATGAAACGAGACGAGTGAAAATTATAGAGAGTGCTTAAATAAACATATGATAGTGCTATTTCAATTGCCCCTTTTTCATTAACGCTTCTGAATCGTTAAAGGCACTTAACGATTCAGAATGATTTTTAAAATGAAGAAACTCTCAAAGAAAAAAATATCGCTGCTTATATTTTTCGTCATCTTGCTGTTCTTGTCACCACGAATCATTCAACTTGTTAAATATCGATCCTTTATCAATCAATTCCCAGCAAATTATTTCACTGATTTTAAAGTCGAGTCGTTAGATCTGAAATTCGATTCACAGAAGGGGCAGCGCATCGATTTGGGGTACGTAAGATTTAGGTTGGTGGGGGATGAATTGAATATTCAACAAGCTGGAAGAAACAGTGCCACTGTCAATATTAAGTTGGGTCGAGGAGGTTCTGAGCTTTCTTTAATGATGCCCGGAAATTTAGATGATTATAAATTCGATAAAGGCACTGATCGCCAACTCAAAGAAAGAGGAATGAGAGCGGATCCCAGTTCGTTGATTGCGCAGGTGATGGATACGACGCCCAAATCCACTTGGGACTTATTATTTTGGCCCATGGAGGAGATTGAATTTCATTTTGTAAATCTAAGGATCAAAGAAATGCGAATGAAATCCACTAAGAGAATTTACCGAACCAGCAGTAGATCCAACTGGGATTTTTATATTGAAGAAATGAAGGAAAGGCCCTACCTCGGAAATTCTCAAAGAAGAAATTACACAGTTCAAGTGACGGATTTTAAAACGGGCATAGGTCAAGGAATTTTAATTAATACGAAGACTGAGAAGGAATTCATGGAAATCATGGGTTCGATTATGGGGTCGATCGAATATTCGGTGGATTCGATTCCTGAGGAAGAGGAGTTGGTTTCGTTGATTGTTGGGGCGTCACCGTGGGTTGAGGGAGAGGAGTGAGTCAACAATGTGCTGACATTTTTTCAGGAGTAATATCTGTGCAGATTAATTTTTAAATTTGATAGGCGTTTTATTTATCCCTCGCTAAAGCTTCGGGCTTGGGGGACTTGATTCGCCTGTAAAACAAAAATGGTGATAAAGGCATCGCGCTTATCATCGAATTGCCTTAATTGAATTCACCAACCTTCCAAGCCCGAAGCTTTAGCGAGGGATCTTCGCGGGGAGGATAGTTCAGCGAAGCGATGTTGTTATTTAAGATTTACATGATCGATAAAGCAGTTTCGCTTCGTACGACTCGCGGAGCGAGCCTACTACTACGGACTACAAGGTGCCCGTGCTGGAAGCGAAGGAGTCGATTTCGAGGCCGAGTTTTTGGAGCATGGTGACGTAGAGATTGCAGAGTGGGGTGTTTTTGGTTTTGTCGAAAGCTTTGTGCTCACCGTGTTTGAAATCTCCGCCGGCTAAGAGGATCGGAAGGTTTTTGGTATCGTGGCTGCTGGCGTTCCCCAGGTTGCTTCCTAACAAAACCATCGTTTGATCTAAGAGGGTTTTGCCACTTTCTCTTGAAGTCGAGAGCTTCTTTAAGAGTTCATTGAAGAGTTTGATCTTTTCGACTTCGATGATTTTTAACTGTTCGATCTTGTCGGGATCCTTCCCGTGATGGGAAAGGTTGTGCCAGTCAGTAGAGACTCCCTTGATCGGGGGGACTTTGTTCATGCTGTTGATAAAGACGGTGATCAAACGGGAAGAATCCGTTTGGATCGCCAAGTGAACAAGGTCGAATAAGATTTTTGTTTTACCTACGAAATCAGCGCGGTTAGAGATGTCTCGAGGTTGTTTATAGTCAACTCTCGGTTTGGGTTTGTGGACCCAGTTCTCGTTTAAGGTTAAGCGTTTTTCTAACTCGCGAACCGATTGAGTGTACTCTTCAAGGGTGTCGCGATCTTGATTACCCACCTTCCCCTTAAGTTTTTTAGTTTGCCCTAAAACGGTGTCTAAGATGCTCTTTCCATCGCGAATCTTTTCAACTTGTTCTTGGATGTCTTTCTGCGAACCCTCCAGGAATAACTTGGCGTAGATTCTTGAAGGCCGATTGGAAGCGGGGATCCTCACTCCGCCTCGACTCCATGACAAACTGTTTCCGCCAGTAGAAAACACTAAGGAAGAGAATCGGGTTAAGCTTCCCATTCGTTCAGCTGCGACCTGATCGACACTGATGGTGTTTTTGAAGCTACTGGAATTTGGATGCGGAGCCGCTGTTAAAAAGGAGGCTTCCGCAGCGTGACCGCCATCGACTCCGGGATGGGAGAGGCCTGAATATACCGTGAGTTGATCTTTAAACTCTTCTAAAAGTTTTAAGTAGGGGCTCGGCTTGTAACCTTTGCCGGTATCTTGAGGAAAGAAGTAAGGAGCGTGAAAGCCCAAACCCGAAGCGATCATGAGCAAGCGCTTGGGAGGTTCTTTTTTGATGGACGCTTCTAAGACCCCGTTGGTTCCCACGGTGATCGATTCGAACCACGGTAATGCTAAAGCTACACCGGCGCCTTTGAGGAAGTTTCTTCTCGTTGTGTTCTTTTTTGAATGACTCATAGTGAGCTTGGCTATTGCAGGGAATTAGCGTTCTAAAAAGAGAGGGCTTTGAACGATCTCATGAATCAACGTTCTAAAGCCGTACTTCTTTCTTTTGACGGAGTTAACAATTTTTTTGATCTCGCTTTGATCCGAGGGATGGATGCCTCGCCCCAAAGAATAGACTAAAAGTTTTTCTGTGATCGTAGTGGCGATCTGTTCGGGATTTTTGAGGTAGATTTTTTTCAGATCGCGGATGTCTCGAAATCTTTGACCCTTGGGAGTTTTTCCGGTGGGATTCACTAAGGGACCTTTTCGATAGGTGACCCTACGGTGATTCACCAAGAGGTCGAGGCGCTTACCTTGGCCTAAAGAACGGTAGTTTTGACGGTAGCCACCGATGACATCGAAGCTTTCGAGGGCGAAACCCGGTGGATCGATTTTTTGGTGGCAGCTTCGGCAGGTGGCGATGGTTCGATGTTTTTCTAACTGAGTACGAATGGTTGACGCCCCTCGGATGTCAGGCTCGACGGCCCCGACATTCGCAGGTGGGGGTGGGATCTTAACACCTAAGATGTTTTCATTGACCCACAAGCCCCGCATTACCGGTGAAGTGCTGGTTCCGTTGGCGGTGACCTTGAGGATACTCGCTTGGGTTAACACTCCACCTCTTATACTGAGGGGAGGGAGCTTGTATTTTTGAAACTGGAGACCATGGATGGATGCTGATCCTTTTTTCTGAGTATTCAATCCGTAGTGATCCGCTAAGCGTTCATTCACGAAGATGAAATCAGAATCGACGAAGTTGAGTAAGCTGAGGTCGTTCTTAAGAAGATCTTCAAAGAACAATTCAGTTTCTTTCACCATCGAGTACTTCAGGAGTTCATCGAATTCCGGGTAGAGTTTTTCGTCGGGCGAGGTGAAGTCGATGTCGTTGAGCTTCAACCACTGACCCACAAAATTTTTGGTGAAGTTCTCGGCCTTGGGATGGTTGAGCATGCGCTCTACTTGTTCTTTGAGCGTTTTCGACTGAGTGAGTTTTTTCTTTCTGGCTAAGTCGAGGAGTTCTCGGTCTGGGGACGTGCTCCAAAAGAGGTAGCTCAGGCGAGTAGCGATACTGTAACCATCCAAGGGGCCCGGTTTATTAGCAGGCTTTCCGTTTTTAAAGCGAGGGTTGATCAGGAGAAACTCAGGCGAACATAAAATGGCAGTGAGCCCTGCGCGAAGGGCCGATTTCATATCCCGCCCTTCAGACAATCTTTTTTTGACTAAGTTGTAGTAGGGGGCGACCTGACTGATGGAGACAGGACGTCTGAAGGCTTTCGATTGAAAGTTCAGGAGGATCTTATTGATCTCTCGGTACCCTCGTCGATTGAGATCGACATTGCCGATCAATTCTCGGTGACTTGCGGGGGGCCAAGCTTCGATAACGGGACCTTCGACTTCAATCCAGTGAACCAACAATCCCGGGTCCTTGTAGTTGGAGGCTCCTACCTTTCTCAGGCCAAAGCCGGTTTTGTAGGGGGCGACTTTGATCGTTCCGTTCTCTTCCAGCGTATCTTCGAATTCAACGATGGTGGGTTGTCCGGCCGGGAGTTCATAGTGCCCGATCAGATGGCTCGCACCATCGCGAGGAATGAGATCTCCACCGTAGGCACGCAGGATCAATGGCTTTGTCGATTGGTAGGGAGTCGCTGAAACTCGAAATTTGTAACGACCCGCGGTGGGGGCTCGAAATTGCTTGAGAGCTGTCGGCGTGTAATTCGAGTCAAAGATCACCACCCCATCTCTTCGTTGAAGGAAAATCTGAGGATTCCTTTGGATCATCCTTTCTCCTTTGTAGGAGAAGCGTTCTTTGATGGTTTTTGGGCGGGGTCCCTCAACGAGGGCTTTATCGAGGGCTAACTGTGCCGTTTCCAGGTACTGCTCTAATAGAACGGATGAAATACTTAATCCTTCACCCACGGTGTCAAAGCCATGAGCTAAGCTGTCTTCGGGCAAAAGATCTTTGAGTTGGATATCGATGGATAAAATATCGCGAACCGTATTTTCGTACTCGGTTCGATTCAATCTTCGAACGGTGGGTGGAGGCGTGGCGAGAAGGGCTGATCGCTCTAACTCCCCTTTAATCCATCGGATGATTTTTGCTTTGGCCTCTGAGCTGGGTTGAGGAGCTTTTTCGGGAGGCATTTCCCCGGCTTCCATGCGTTCTAACACTGTAGCCCAAGTAGCGATGACTTCTTGGTTTTTGCTGGAAGTTGCCGTGCGTTTACTTTTGGTCGGCGGCTTGAGGGTATCTAAGCGAAGATCACCCTTCTGCTTGTCTTTGTCGTGACAACTCACGCAATGCGATTTGATGAAGGGGAGGATGTCTTTTGTGAAATTCTCAGCACCGATGATGGTTGGGGCCATTCCAACCGTCAAGCTCATTAGAGTGAATGAAAAAATCCAAGTTAGATTTTTAAAATGGGGCACTGGGGAGTTCATAGTAGTAGGCTCGCTCCGCGAGTCGTACGGAGCAGTAAAGTTTAACTTAGACAAATTGTTGAATTAACCAAAATGCTTAGTCTTTGAGTTCAGCATTTCTAAAACTTCGAATTGGCTTTGGAGAGTAAAGAAGTACGACTCGCGGAGCGAGCCTACTACTACAGTCTACCATCTCCTCTATCAAAGGAGAGGATTTCAGAGCGAGTAAATAGTAACTACTAATCTTTAAATTCGACACTAAATAGCCCTTTTTCGTGGGCTGAATACAAGAATTTAATAGCGCGGGAATAGTCGTTGATTCCCTGCTCTAAGCCCTGAAGCTTCAGGTGGGTGTCGTAGACCGCGCCTTGAATATTCGAGAGTTTTTTAACCTCATGAACTTGGTAGGCGTCGTAGATTTCTTTGATATCTTGAGCGACTTGTGGACGGAGGCGGTTGTCCATTTTTGTGCGAATGTTTTTCGGAAGTTCATTTCGGAGCTTCATATAGAGCTTCAGGAGACAGGAATATCGGGCGTAGGAATTTTTCGCTTTTAAGCCGGTAAGGATAGCTAAAAAATCAGCTTCACCTTCGTGGGCAACACCCGCGACATGAGCTAATTCGTGAGCGCTGACATAGATGTAAGCAACCGAGGGCAGTGCTCCATCCACCAGGGGTTCAAAGGTGAAGGGGAAGTACATACCAGAGGTTCCGAAGGCGATGAGAGTGCCTTTAGGAAGTCTTTTTATCTCGTTCGACAAGGTTGGGTAAGGAAGTTTCCAGGCGCCAAATTCCTTCTCATATGAAGCGATCAACGATTGAATTGCTGGGCTTTCTTTGCGATTCCCCTTTGGGATATAGTTAGCATTTAAGGTCTCAACCACCTTCTCACTAAATTGACGGATTTGCTGGTCGGTAAGGTTTCTCTCTTCCAGGTGGAGCATTTCATGAATTGGAACGCGTCGATAATTGGCTCCCCACAACAATAGAAATAGAAAGTAAACGAGGGAGAACAACCAGATGATTCCAAGATTACCCTTTAGGAATGCCTTCCATTTTGAAGTTTCAGATTTTCTATGGTATTTCCAATTTCGAATCGAATAGATCAAAACGGTGAGAAGTAAAATGGCGAGGAAGGGTAAAGCTAAAACATAAGAAGTGATTTTAGTGAGCGGAACTAATATTGAAGTTATCAGGGGATAGATGCCTTGAGAGTAGATGGATTCTACCCATCCGGCTGGAATCGGCAGCACGGTCCAAAGGAATCCAAATAGAGCGGGAAGCCATAAGAGGGTGGTTTTGAGTTTACTTCTTTGGGGATTGGCCATAGTAGTAGGCTCGCTTCGCGAGCCGTATGAAACGAATTGACTTATCTAGTTCAGTTTGGTGTGAAAAACAAAACGGTGTTGCTTAGAAGAATCATCCCCTCGCTAGCGCTTAGAGCTAGTTAAGAACAATTTCATATTAAAGAAACCTTAACTAGCCCGAAGCGCTAGCGAGGGGTTAGGAATGAAATGATGGCAACCCATATTAGACTTTTGCTGCCCCGGCTCACGGGGTGAGCCGACTACAATCCGCACGCGGAGCGTGCGGACTACTATGAGCCGACTACTATGAGCCAGTTAGTTTAAAGGAATGGTGATGTTCTGCCTCAAGTACTGACAGATCCCGTTCACATCTTCACAGACGTAATAGAGGATGTAGGCTTTGAGCTCCCACCTTCTTATGGCTCTGGCATCATTACTCAGTTGAACTTCGAACTCTAATTTCCGATTTTCATCGCTTATGGCTTTTTGAGGGCCAGTAAATTGTGTGAGCTTACGACTGACTTTGAGTTCACTCGTCGGTTCAACCCAAAGCTCCATCAATCCCGCTTCGTTATTCCAGTGAGCCTTTTGTTTTGCATTCGGTTTGAAGTTCAAATGCACTCTCACGGATTTCCCGGGTTCGATTTTGTGGGGGGCCACGGTGATTTCAGTTTGAATTAATAGCTTGGAGTCTAACTTGATTTTTCCTTCGGGATCTGGGGATTTTTGTTCCGGTTCTTTGGTATCGAATTTTTTACTGGGATGAGCCAATTCGGCACCTCGAGGTTCAACTCGAAGTACGTGAGGTTTTTCTCCCCGCTTTTCGATGTCTTTTCGGGCTTCTCGAATCCAATCATAAAAGGCGTAGGGTTTTTGCAATCGCGGGCCGTACTGTTGAATTCTTCTTCGCCATATATACTGGTTGGGGCGGAGACTGAGAGCTTTTCCCCAACAGCGAACAGCATTTTGAAAATCATCTTTTTGGCGTGATGGAGATTCGAATCGCCTCCGGAAAGCAACCCCTTTTCGAAACCAGGCTTCGGGAGTGTCTTTAATTTGATTCACTATGTTGTAAGCCGTGATAGCAGTAGTTAATCGCTCCGGTTTTTCATGACTATTAAGGAATAGGAGGTCGCCGTACTGGAGCCAGGCTTCAGCGTTTCGCGAGCCGCGTACTGCTCTTTTTTTACTCTCGGCGAGGGAGAGTTTAACTGGCGGTTTTGTGTTTACAGAGGGAGCCTCATAATTCGTATCAATAAACGCTTCAAGATCCTTAGCCGAGGCCCGCTTCGAACGAAGAATCCCGTGCTCATCCACCAACATATTGATCGGCACGGCACTCAATCCCAATAGATTCAAGGAATCGACGAGGACCGGCCAGTCGAGTTGTTTCCACTGCATGAAGAGCTGGCAACGGTCAGGATGTTGTTCCTGGATCAAACCGACGATTTGCAATTTGCCTTCTTTTTGAAGCTGGAGCGTTTTTTTGTGCCACCCGGGCACATGACTTCGGCAGCCCACTCACCAAGAAGCAAAGTTGAGGAGGAGAATTTTCTTTCCTCGGTATTTGCTGAGACTCTCAACTGGATTTCCGTTCAAATCTTGAAAGGTGAGATTCGGAAAGGGCTTTCCCATTTTAAGTAAGGATTGAGCTAATAGAGTTGAAGGAAGAAAACTGAGAAGAAAGCTAAAAGCAGCGAGCGCAATCGGAGTTGATCGTTTCATGAACTCTGTCCAATGTCTTTATTGGGGGATGGATGGTGGTGGTAGGAGAGCCTACCACCAGGAGCGCCGCTTTCATTGACTCACAAGATTCACTGCGATTCAAGCTTCACTTAGAATGAAGGTGAAATCCTTTTCAGTTCATGACAAACTATGGGGAATATTGTCAACGAACTTATGCTGTGAAATTCTAAAATTAACTTTAGGGCGAGCTCTATACGACTCAGTCAGAAAGACGAAGTGTTGTGAATACGTTTTGTTCAATCGTTTTAATCGGAGCGGGAATTTTGGGTCAAGGATTTGATCGACCAACCAACCTAACGAATTCGACACGATCGATGGTGATCGCCACCGAAGGGATGGTCGCAACCAGCCAGCCTTTAGCGGCACAAGCGGGACTCGATGTCTTGAAGCGTGGGGGAAATGCGATTGACGCGGCAGTCGCTACGGCGGCAGCTTTAAACGTGGTCGAGCCGATGTCAACGGGCATCGGGGGAGACATGTACTCCATCGCTTGGATCGCGAAGGATAAAAAATTGGTAGGGCTCAATGGGAGTGGCCGGTCATCACGTCACGCGACCTTAAAGCACTTTACGGACAAGGGCTATAAGAAGATTCCTCTTTACTCTGCCGATGCGGTTACTGTGCCGGGAGCCTTCGATGGCTGGGTGAGCCTCCATGAAAAGTACGGGAAGTTGCCCTTAAAGGAAGTTCTTCGAGATGCGATTCGTTACGCAGAAAAAGGATTTCCGGTGAGCGAAATCATCGCCAGTGGGTGGCGAGGGCACGTTAGATTTAAATCGGATCCTGATTTTGCGAATACCTATCTCATTAAAGAGGGGAATGAGTATCGCACGCCTCGCATCGGTGAAATCTTTAAGCAGCCCGATTTCGCAAAGACTCTAAGAATTCTCGCTGAGGGTGGGAGCGATGCATTCTATAAGGGGGAGATCGCGAAGAAGATTGCTCAATGTTTGAAAGAAAAGGGAAGCTTAATCGATGAGGTCGACCTGGCGAATCATAAGTCCCTTTGGGTCGAACCGGTGAGTACGAACTTCAAAGGCTACGATGTCTGGGAGCTTCCCCCGAATGGTCAGGGGATTACAGCACTTCAGATGCTCAACATTCTTGAGGCTTACGATCTCAAATCGATGGGACACAATTCGCCGGAGTACCTTCATCTTTATTTAGAGGCTAAAAAATATGCCTTTGCGGATCGAGATACTTATATCGCCGATCCCACGATTCAAGAGCTGCCCATTAAAACGCTCATTTCAAAAGAGTATGCGACAAAGATTCGTAAGAGAATTGAAATGCATCGCGCTTCGAAGCATCCCAAGTCGGTTCTAGCAGAAAGTCACGATACCGTTTATTTGACGACCGCCGATTCGGAAGGAAACGTGGTTTCTTTTATCAATTCCATCTTTCATGGATTTGGATCGCATGTGGTGGTTCCGGGAACGGGGATCTGCCTACAAAATCGAGGTGCGTTGTTCTCCTTAGATCCCAATCACCTGAATAAGGTGGAGCCCAACAAATTACCTTTCCATACCATTATCCCCGGCTTCGTGACGAAGAAGGGTGAGCCCTACATGTCGTTCGGAGTCATGGGAGGGGACTTTCAACCGCAGGGTCATACTCAGGTTCTTTTAAATCATATTCTCTTCGGAATGAACCCTCAGGAGATGGGAGAGGCGCCGCGAATTGCCGAGTACCGAGGATCAGTACATGTCGAGTCGGGAATTCCTGAGAATGTTCGAGCTCAATTGCGGGCCTTAGGTCACGATGTGAAACACCGGGTTGGTTCGTATGGCGGTTACCAAGCGATCTTGATCAAAAAGAACAAGGATGGATCGTTTACGTATTACGGTGGATCGGATAATCGCAAGGATGGGGCGGTGGTGGGGTACTGAGCAGTAATAATGGTCGCGGCTATCGGCCGCTCCATCGTGCAAGCAAGCCTACGGCTTGCGCACTCCCCCGTAATGATGGTCGCGGCTACAGGCCACTCCATCGTGCAAGCAAGCCTACGGCTTGCGCACTCCTAAAGATTGAGAGGTATTTGTAGCCAAACTCGTCAGAGTTTGGGTGAGAGTGCTTTAAAGATGTTCGACCAAAGCCTACACAATAATCTCGCCTTGAGGACCATCGGCGGTGGGTTCAGCGAGTAAGACTCTGATGGTGCTTAAGACTTCTAAGTACTCATCGAAGCGACTGGCTAAACGATGGAAGATGCCGCTTTTATTTGGATCGAGTCGTTTGTAGAGATGAGAAACATGGGAGTACGCACTGGATCCCTCGACGATATAATAATCTTTGGGCCCGTTGAGCGATTTTAGTATCGAGCCGACGTAAGCAAGGAGAGGCTTCTCTGCTTTGTTCTTTTTGGGTTCGATGAACTCGGGGAAGAGTCCCGCCATAAATAGGGCGTAATCACCTACGTGTTGGTGAACTTCAAGATCGCGTTCAATTCCACTTTGCTCGGCGGAACGATGTTTCTCGATCGCCATGTCCGTTATATCAGTAAGCCGTTGCCCGTCTTCGTTTTTTAATCGATAGATACGATCCATATGTACAAAGTCACCTAAAACCTCTTCAGCGATGTGACGTTCGATTTCTGGATGATGGAGGGCGGCGTACTTACTGAAGGCTCTTCGCGTGGCTTGACGGAAATAGTGCCTTAAGGAGTGATCTTGAGGAATGCAGGCGGGATCCTGGGAGTTTTGAAGAGTTTCCTCTAGACTCTTAGAGAATTGATCAAAAGGGGAAATGTCATCTTTATTGGGATCGGGATTATTTCCACTTTCACTCATTCTCGTACCTCAATAATTATGAGTTCGGTTTTCGTTAAGTTTTTTGTTCTCGGTTGAAGCCATTCGAACTCTATGTCGACGAACTTGGGCCGACAATCTCAGGCCGATCAAAAAAAACCGATCTAAAAAACTTAGTGTTTTGGAAGTGTTAACCCCATCTCGTTTGTTATTCCCTCATATTAGTTTACCACTCAATTCCTCGATTTGCCTATCCCAGTTCGATGAGGCCTTCATTCACCCGTATTAAACTGGACGGGGGAAAACTCCAAGTTCAAGAAATGACTTTACTTACTATTTTAGTTGGTGATTTGTTCGGGGGCGAGTTTTGTTTATCTTCCGAAAACATAGAAGTAAGGGGAATATTATGGGAGTATGGGGGATCGGGGAGTGCTTTAACTAACTAGATTTTTAAGTTACCCCTCGCTAGCGCTTCGGGCTAGTTAAAATACTCTCGTGTCATTAGCTAGCCCGAAGCGCTAGCGAGGGGTATTGATTCCGGTTCATTACATTAAATTCAACTTAAAATGTCATCATTGGATTCCTTCGTATGAAAATTTCTAAGTATCTCACGGTGAGTGTTGGCTTGCTGATCGCATTCACATTTATGACTCCTACGCTTTCGTTCGCCAAAGACTCTCCTCCCAACATCGTTTACATCATGGCCGACGAATTGGGTTACTACGAACTTTCATGTATGGGGCATCCCTATCTGAAAACTCCTCGAATTGATAAGTTAGCATCGGAAGGGGTTCGATTCACTCAGGGCTTGGCGGGATCTTCAGTTTGTGCACCTACTCGTTGCGTTTTGATGACGGGGAAGCACAGCGGAAGAACTTCTGTTCGATCGAATGGAGGAGGAACTCCCTTGCGAGAAGGGGAAGAAACAATCGCCTCTGTTCTCAAAAAGAAGGGATACGCAACGGGTGGCTTCGGGAAATGGGGCTGTGGGGGACGAGGATCAACGGGAGTGCCTGAGAAGCACGGCTTCGATACCTTTATCGGTTACTACGATCAAGTTCACGCTCATACTTACTACCCACCTTACCTCATTAAAAACAGTGAAGAGCTTGTCCTCGAAGGGAACAAGGGCGGTCGTACCGGAAAAACTTACTCTCAGTATGTCATCTACGAAGAAGCAAAGAAGTTCATTCGTAAAAATAAAGATCAGCCTTTTTTCGCTTACCTTCCCTTCACTCCTCCCCATGGAATGTTTGATGTTCCGAAGGAAGACCCTGCTTTTCAATTGTATAAAGATAAAGATTGGCATCCCGAAGCTATCAATTACGCAGCGTTAGTTACGCTTTTGGATCGTCAGGTGGGTGGAATTTTAGATCTTCTTGAGGAATTGAAGCTCACCGAGAACACCGTGGTCTTTTTCTGCGGGGATAATGGTGGGAACGATTACTTTAAAAGTAAAGAACATCCCCGCGGCTTTCACGGACCCAATGTTCATCCCAAAACGGGAGTCGAGTTTAGAGGCCATAAGGGAAGGCTTTATGAGGGTGGATTGAGAATTCCCATGATGGTGCGTTGGCCCGGGAAAATAAAAGCGGGTCGCTTGAGTGATCACCTCTGGTATTTTCCCGATGTCCTGCCAACGGTTGCGGAATTCGCGAAGGCAAAAGTTCCATCAGACATTACGGGGATTTCCATCGTCCCCGAGCTTTTAGGTGAAGAAGTTGTTGGCAGGAAGCAAGCACAACATAAATACCTCTACTGGGAATTGGGTTCACAAACGGCTGTTCGAATGAAGAACTGGAAAGCCGTTCGTCCGAAACAAAATTCTCCCTGGGAACTTTACGATCTCAGTAAAGATATTTCAGAAACAAGGGATGTTTCGAAAGAGCAAGCTCAAATATTGAAACAGATGCTCGCCTTTGCCGAAGAAGCCCACGAGCCGGTTCGCGAGGGAATTTTTCATTCCACCGAACTCCACGAAAAAGATCGTCGGGCTAAAGGGATGGGATCGAGACCGAGAAAAGGTAAAGTCTTTCGTTTAACGAAAAGAGGGCTTTTAGCTAGGGATCAAATCAAGATCGTCAAAGTATCTAGTGAATCTAAAGTGAATAATAAGCTCGCTCGTCATGCGATCGATGGAAATCCTCGCACTCATTGGCACACCCGCTTTGCGGGTGAGCCCGAGAAGCATCCTCACGAGTTGATTCTCGACTTGGGGCAGAGCCGAAAGATTAAAGGCTTCCGTTATCTCGCCCGTCAAGATAATGGTTGGAACGGAGCTATCAAGGATTGTGAGTTTTATATCAGCGACTCTAAGGACGCCTTTGAAGGACAACCGGTTAAAGCAACCTTCAAAAAGGATCGAAAATCGCAAGAGGTCCAATTCGAAGTTCGCAACGGTCGCTACGTGAAATTAAAAATCCTCTCCGAAGTCAACGGCGGCCCTTGGGCTTCGATTTCGGAATTGGGGGTAATTGCAAAGTAGTCCGCACGCAGATGGTAGTAGGCACACGCAGTGTGCCGTCGAAGCAAAATTATTCTATATTCAGAAAGAAAGTGAAAAACATTTCAGCTTTAATTAGCGAATCAGCCCCCCATGCTAGCGCTTCGGGCTAGTTAAATTTGAATTGATTCTTAAATGGATGGATACAAACATCTAAGGGCTGTAAGCCCGTAACTTCATAGCCCAGGGCAACGCCCTGGGTCGCCTTGGGAGATAAATGGTTTTAAAATGGATTCACCTTGGTTTGAATATAAACCTAATAGCAGGTTGGGTCGTTCATCTGGCCCAGCTTATGGGGTGAGCCGACTAAAATAAAAAAAAGAGGTCACTCGAATGGAGTAACCTCTTTTTTTTGGTAATAATTCAATCTTTTATAAAGACGGCACAAGGCGTGTGCCTACTACCATCATTCATCACTTCAGCCCAAACTCACCACTACGAGCCCTAAAGCCTGTGTGAATATGTTTCGCGTTATTTTGGAAGTTCGCGTAAGAGATGATAAAGGTCGGTCCGTAGACGAGGAACGAGTGACCGGCTTTTGTATCTAAGCTCCCTCGCCATGCGATTTGAACTTTATTGTTTCCGCCTTCTTTGATGCCGTTTAAAAGTTCTTTTTGAACGTCAGCAGGAAGGTTGCGGGTGTGTTCGGTGATGATGGTTCGTAGAAGTTTCTTTTGTTTTTTATCCATCGCCTTGGCGGCTAAACCCTTTGGAAGATCAGCTTCGTATTTAGCCTTGGTGGTTTCTTTGACTTCTTCAGGGTCACCTTTACCCAAAATAGCTTTCTTTTGGTCGTCGTTGAGAGAGGCGCCCAATGCGGTGATCGCATCTTCCAGTTTACCTAAAACTCTCAAACCGCGTTGCTTCCCGAATTTTTCTTCGTCAGGAACTTGAGCGGGGTTGATACCAAAGAAAAGTGGAGTTGCTGAACTGAGCTTGCCATCTTCTAAGCTAAAATTGAGACTCAGGTGGTGACCTTCGTATCTCCAGCCCCATTTTCCTTTTTCAGAGGGAGTCCCGAAAATAGAAATGTGATAGAGCTCGGTGTCACGAGTGAAGCTACGATTGGGGCGAGGGCCTTCGATTTTAAAGAGGACGGCTTCTAATTGGCGAGTTTGTTCTGCCTTTTTGAAGCCAGGGCCACTCATCGAAGATCTCAAAAGAGCTAAGGCCAACCGTTGTTGCTTTTTCTTCATCGCTTTCAAAGCCAAACCTTTTCGAGTTCGGGGGATGAAGTGCCAATTTGTACGCTCATTGTCATTCAATTCGAAAAGGGCAACTTTCTTTTGTTCTTCAGTAAGTGATTCTAAGAACTTATTCGCTGCCGCTAAAACTTTTGGGCCGCTCGGTCCCGCTGGTTTTCTCTTTTTCTTTTTGCCTTCTTTTTTCTTCTCCCCTTCTTTCTTCTCTTCTTTTTTGTCAGCTAAAACGGTGAGCTGAGGAGAGATGAAGAATTGGCAGACAAACGCTGCCATTAATAGAGCGATACTCGTGATCACAACGGAACGTTTCATTTCTTACTCCTGTCGATGGTGAATTGCGCGCGCGTGGAGCCAAATTCGCCAGAATTTGGGCGGGGTAAACTTCAAGGTGTAATCGTCCCAATCTCTGGCGAGATGGACTACGTGTGACTTTTCAGTATACCGGTTTCCATCATCAGGAAACAAGCGAACAAAATGTCTCACCCCTGGGGTTCATGAAAAATTTGTTAGGAATTTTATGGGGGGAATTCCCTTAAGTATCTTGCCGCATGTTCCAGTCAGCTTTTCTGAACATGTCGAGGCCGGGATCTTGGATCACATCGCCATCATTTCCGGGCGGATGGGCTTTGATGAAATCTTCATCTAATTCCACTCCCCAACCGGGTTTATCGGGCAGGCTGAAGTGGCCATCGACGACGGTCGGGTATCCCGTTCCGGCTTGCTGCACTTCTTGATCAACGAAATCGTTGAAGTGTTCGAGGATCTTTCCGTTCCTAAGGGTGAACATGAGATGAAGGGCGGCCATCGTGCTGACGATGCCTCCAACATTATGCGGAGCGACCATGACCCCGTGCGATTCGGCGGTCGAGGCGATTTTTTTCACTTCTAAAATTCCACCGCATTGAGTGATGTCGGGTTGGATGATGTCGATGGCATTGAGCCCAAAGAAGGGGCGAAAATCGGGTGCACCGTAAAGACGTTCCCCGGTTGCGATCGGTAGATAAGTGCCTTGGCGTACTCGAGCGAGTCCATCGAGGTCATTGGGGCGGCAAGGCTCTTCGAGCCAACTTGGGTTGATGTGTTCGATCTTCTTCGCAATTTCGAGAGCCTGATGCGCGGCGAACCGACCGTGCATTTCAATAAACAATTGAATGTCAGGCCCTACGGCTTCACGTACCGCTTCGATGATTTGAATGGAGATCTTGAGTTCTTCTCGGGTCAATTCGAGATCCCCATTGCCGAAGGGATCGAATTTCATTCCGATGTAGCCCCGATCGACTACTTTTTTCGCTGCTTCAGCGAAGGCCTGAGGATCGCGCTCTACTCGGTACCAACCATTGGCATAAGCTGGAACCTTGTCTCGTACTTTTCCCCCGAGCAGTTTATAGACGGGTTGGTTACAGGCTTTACCGATCAAATCCCAACAGGCGAGTTCGACCATCGCCAAGCCCGTCATCACCACTTCGCCGGGTTTTCCAAAATCGAGAAGGGTGAGCCTTCGGTAGAGATCTTCGATATCGTGAGGGTCGTGACCGATGATATGGCGTTTAACATCACGCAGGTATTCCAAGACGGTATGGGTTTTACCGACGATGCGAGATTCTCCTAAGCCGATTAATCCGGTATCGGTTTCGAGGATCAAGTAAGAAACATTACGCCAGGGGGTTCCCATCGGGATGGTACGAAAGTCGGTGATCTTCATAGTCGAGCTGAGCTTTTAGTAAGATTTGAATTTGTGATTATCGAAAGGGAAATAGTATAACGATATGCGAGAGTATTGGTATTGAGATTTTGATGGTAGTAGGCACACGCTGTGTGCCGTCGAAGCGAAATCATTATTTAAGGGGAGTTAACTTAATAAAATAGGTCGCATCGATTGCTAAATTAACCCATTTAGAGCTTCATCTGAATCCAGAACTGTTTCGGCTTACGGGATGAGCCGACCACCAAACGGCACACAGCGTGTGCCTACTACCCTAGACTACTATGATCCACCTCGTCGT
This sequence comes from Planctomycetota bacterium, assembly GCA_028280485.1. Taxonomy (GTDB): domain Bacteria; phylum Planctomycetota; class UBA8108; order UBA8108; family JACQVS01; genus JANQLS01. The sequence goes on along the minus strand of JANQLS010000007.1, from coordinate 4,494 downwards.
TGCCTTAGCCCCTGAAGCTCGCCCTTTGATCGAGCACTTGAAATTGAAAGTGGTCTCCACTTCACCGGGGTATCGTATCTACGAGGGTGATGGCGTGCGCTTGGTTCAGAGTGGCATCGGAAAAGTGGCTTCCGGAGGAGCGTGTGCTTGGCTTGCGGGTTGGGCTCAACGAACGGAAGAAGATCCCGATCCCTGCTTTTGGCTCAATGCGGGAATCGCGGGTCGCAAAGAGAGTGAGTTAGGAGAAGCGTTTTTAGCGCACAAGATTGTCGATTCTGCAACTCAGAGATCGTTCTACCCATCGTTTCCGTTCGAAATCCCTTTACCGAGTTATGAATTACTGTCGGTTGATTCACCCAGTGAAAACCTTCCTGATCGCTTTGCCGTCGATATGGAAGCTTTCGGGTTCTTTAGTGTCGCCAGTCGGTTTCAAACGGCTGAATGTATTCATTCATTGAAAGTGGTTTCAGATAATGCTGAGTCTTCGGCGGACCAATTGACTCCCCAACGTATAGAAGAACTCGTTCAGCAAAACTTAAATGCCATCGACGGATGTATAGAGATCGGGAGAGAGGTGATTACCTATCTCAATCAGCGCATCGAGGCGAATCCTCTTTATCATTCACTCATTGAAAAAGCCCACTTTACCGTCAGCGAAAAGAGAAGGCTCAAGACTCTAACTCGGCACCTTTTGGTGTTGAGTCCTGAATTCCAATTTCAGGGTGAAGATTTGAAAAGCAAAAAAATCATAGCTTCACTTGAGGAATCATTAGCTTCCGTGGCTGCGCCGGATTATGCCCAGTTGGATTCGAAGGTGGGCTAATTCATGTTCGAATTGATCTACGTCGAAGATGCGGTTCGAGAGCATCCGCGCACTCAATCTATTTTGAGTCGCTACCCTCGATCGCGAATCATCCCCTGTTCACGTTACGGCGAAGTCTTCAATCGAAACGCTCAAGACTTTAGACTGCAAAAGCAACGTCCAGCTTTGATCCTCGCTGAGAAGCATGGGGAAACAGTACTAGAAACACCGCGCGGTTACGGTATTGGAACGGATAGGAATTATTACTTCTCGCATCTCCTCAACTGTGTATACGACTGTCGCTATTGTTTTCTTCAGGGGATGTATCGCTCGGCTCACTTGGTTTTGTTTGTGAATTACGAATTATTCTTTGAGGGCTTAGAAAAAATTATCGAAGAAAACTCAGGAGAGGAATGCACCTTCTTTTCTGGCTACGATTGCGATAGTTTGGCCTTAGAACCCCTGACCCACTTTGCCGAAGAGTTTATTCCTTTCTTTGAAGGGCGATCAGAGAGTTTTTTAGAACTTCGCACCAAAAGCACGAAGATCGATTCATTGCTTAAGCGAGAGCCGCTTTCCAATGTCGTCATCGCTTTTAGTTTGAGTAATGAGGTGGTGGGGGAAGCCTTAGAAGAGGATGTTCCTCGCTTGGAACGCCGATTGGATGCAGCACGAAAACTCCAAGAAAAAGGTTGGCCGGTCGGGCTGAGGTTCGATCCCTTGATCTACAGTGACCAGTGGCAACAGCATTACGAACAACTCTTTGAAAAAGTCTTTTCAACGATTCGAGCGGATCAAGTTCATTCCGTCAGTTTAGGATCCTTTCGCTTGCCGAAAAGCACTTATAAGAAGCTAGATCGGTTGTTTCCTGAGAATCCTCTTTTCGCATTCGGTCTGGAAGAACGGGATGGATTGGTGAGCTATCAGGATCGCTTGCAGGAAGAATTAGAATCTTTCTGCGAGGAGAAGATTCTTGAGCACATTTCGCGGGCACGGTTTTTTCCGTGTGATGGGAAGAGTCGTTCAGAGTAGTAGGCACACGCTGTGTGCCGTCGGAGCGAATCAGTTTTAAAATCAAACAGAGTTTGAACAACAGTTTCGTCTAATTTGGTACTTTGCCCACCCTCGCTAGCGCTTCGGGCTAGTTAATATACGAAAAGGTTTTTAAATGGTTGGCTACAATCAGCCCAAGGACTGAAGGCCCGCTACTTTATAGCCCAGGACAACGCCCTGGGTCGATTGAGGATAGATAGGGCTCAAGAAGCGTCTCTCCTAAGTTTTCGCTAATACTCAAAATCCATATCGTTTGTGATAGAGAAAATCCCCTCGCTAGCGCTTCGGGCTAGTAAAGGATTGTGAAAAACGAAATCGTTATTAACTAGCCCGAAGCGCTAGCGAGGGGATTAATCTTCCGAACCATGCCGATTTGTTTTTCACACCAATAAGGACAAATTAATTCGACTCGTTTCATACGACTCGCGGAGCGAGCCTACTACTAAAAGAGCGCTTTTTAGTGTTCACACCCAAATTCTGGCGAATTGGGCTACAATAAATATATGAGTAAGAAACACAACGCTCTCATCACCGGAGGAAGCTCCGGAATCGGACTCGCTACTGCGAAGTTGCTGATCGCTGAAGGTTACAAGGTGATCGCTTGGGCTCGCGATTTCTCGAAGACGGATTTTGAGCATGAGAATTTTCAAGTTCAGGAAGTCGACCTCGCCGATTTGAAGTTATTTAAAACTCGATTGAAGGGGGAGCTGCAATCTCAAGTCGCAGAAGCTGAAACGATTATCTTTAACGCCGGCCGGGGAAAGTTTGGGCATTTAGAACAGTTTTCATTCGAAGACATCACTTCTTTGATGGAGCTCAACTTTACTTCGCACGCCTACCTGACCAAGCAGGCCTTGCCGGAGATGAAAAAGAAGGGGGGCGGGAATCTCATCTACATCGCCTCTGAAGCTGCTTTATACGGTAAACGTGAAGGGGCGGTTTACTGCGCCAGCAAATTTGCCCTTCGCGGATTCACTCAAGCTTTACGAGAAGAAGTTTCGAAATTAGGCATTCGAGTTTCTTGTCTTCTCCCGGGGCCCACTCGTAGCCCATTCTTTGAAGGGCTCACCATTCAACCCGGCGACGAACCCGAAAATGCCCTCGAATGTGAGGATGTTGCTCGGGCTATATTAGATGTGCTGCAATGTCGAGATTCAGTGGTGATGGAAGAGGTCATTCTGAGTCCGTCAAAGAGGGTTGTATTGAGGCGTGGCAAATCGTCGCAGAAATGATCTTTACTTCCCCTTTATATAGTAAAAATCCCTTTATTTTCCGCATATTTTTGCTCTTCTTCTTCCTCCGATCCGATTTGTAGTTAACTGCTTGAGAGCCCACCCCGAGAAATTTCGCAAAACCGAATTATGAATGCTTATTCACGGTTGAAACCTGGGGATAGACCTGCTAAAAACCCTGCTTGATTCGATTTATCGGGACTTTTGAAGTCCCCTTGATCAGCTTGTAAATCCCCTCCAAACAGCTCTTTTTTTAAGGGTTTAAAGACGGGCTTTCGAGCTGGGATAGTCCACGCTTGAACTCGAAACTGGCGAGCTAAAACGATCACTTCCAAGTCTGGAAAATCTGGTGAACCACCAGATGAACAAATCCGGGGTGAACAAAAGTCTCCAGAACAATTAAAGCGATTAGAGAATACCAAAAAGGTTGGGGGGTACATGAAGTACTCCACATTAGGTATTCAGTTTGTTCTGGCGATCTTTCTTCCGCTTTTTGGAGGGATCTACTTAGACAAGTGGTTGGGAACGAAGGTTCTCTTCACTTTGCTCGGTTTGGTTTACGGCTTCGGAACAGCGCTCTTTATGACGTATAGAGATCTTTATCCTGACTCTATTAAGAAGAAGAGTGAGGAAGACGAAGAAGGATCTAAGCCCTCATCGTCTGAAGCTGAAGACAGTACTACTGAAGACTGTGAACCACCAAGTAAACCTTAGCTTTCCAGTTCATTACTTAAAAGCGAGCTGAGCTCGTTATGTCAGAACCAGCACAACCTTCACCTTCAGTCGAAGAGAATGATGGTTCAGGGCATGACTCAACTGAACCTCAGCCGGAACCGAGTGCACCTAAATGGTGGATTTACTTCGTTCTGCTTTTGATCGCCCTGCCTCTCGCTGGATACGGAATTCACAGCTGGCAAGGAGAAACCGGGTTTTACGCTTACTTGTTAGGCGTTGGATTTGGCCTGTTGGCGATCGGAGTCGGAAAACTTTGTGTGAGACGACAAGCGAACGCGAGTCAAGCTGCGGTCATGCGCGAGATGATGCTCGGCAGTTTTGTCGGGGTTTTCTTGTTCCTGATTGGAACGGTAGTGATCGCCAAGGTTTGGAAGGACGGATTAAAGATCTCCGTCATCACAGCCTTGTTTTTATATATGAGTTTTAAGTTTTTCGAGGTCTGGGTTTACGTCGCCGGAATGAAAAGTTCGGCGAGTTCTACTAAGTCAGGCTCCTAAAACTTTGATCTAAAAGAATTGACGAACTTCATCGGAAGCTGAAAGAGCTCGATGGAGTTTTTGGACTCTCAAGAAAGAAAAAGAGCTGAGTATGCTTCCTCTCGGAGCGGGAAATCCTCTCGGACACGTTGTCGACGAGCCTCTTTTCTATTTTCCTGGAACTGGGGACTATGGA